>NZ_JAQOUE010000002.1 GCF_032191465.1 Candidatus Nitronereus thalassa
GAGGCTGTTTTGCCTTCTGGATGTGGCTCCGATTGGACCGCTCGCCTTGGTGGGCAACAGCAGGCATCATATCCCTGGTGATCTTTGCGGTCATATTGACCCGCTCAGAAGCCGCTTTTGCCGGACGAACCTATGCGGCCTATGGCGGGATTTATATTGTATCCTCGCTGTTATGGTTATGGGCTGTTGAAGGCGTGAGTCCTGATCGATGGGATGTCGCAGGAGCCAGTATTTGTTTGGCCGGAGCCGCCATTATACTTTGGAGCCCACGACCTCTTATTCAATAAACAAATGGTTTCTCTAAGGCTGAAAGGTTCTGGAAGATAAAATTTAGAAATTAAATTTGTTTGTTATTACCTAGTGAAGCACTGGTTGAGAAAACCGGAGTCCTGTAATCAGAAAGTCATAGGGTAAAATAACTCGTAGAATCACGAAACTGACAAATTCCCTGTTAATTCCCTGTTTGGGATAGTCATATCCCTTAACCCATGCTCAAAACCCATTGAATTGCCGAAGGATTTACACGTGGAGGCTTGATTTCTTCCTTACATATTGAGAAATTTCCCTGTACTTTCCCTGTTAAAGACGGAAATGAAGATTGCCGCTAGTGACTACTATCTTACCGGTGAGTCAGTAGTAAATTGATATATTCTAAGGTAGAGTTAGGAAACTGGAGAGAAAAATTGGCTGCTGACTACCCACATCTCGGGGAGTCACATTCGAACCAGCGGTCCTTCGTGCGGGAATTCGGGATCAACAGAGAGAGTGCTGCTGCAGACTCCCTCCACCGCCAGAATATCATCTACAATAAATCCTCACTTCACCCTTCTAATTTTAAAGTCGCTCCCGAGCGGGAGACCAAAAATAAATTTGAGCAGAAACATAGCATTCTGCGCTAAGCTCCTTCGTGAACACTGACTGACTGGCTACCTTCCTGACCTACCACAGGTTTTGCTGAAATTGAGAAAGAATGGCACTTCCGGTGGCAAACTTCGCAAGGGAATATTCACACCTCAATCGCTCCACGTTACGCCGAGAAGGAATCATAACTTTCGCCACGTGCTTGCAAAGAATTCATTACAAACCTTCGTATCGTAGGACCTTGGCCGGAGCCTGACACATTGTGAACGAAAATCTGTTCCGCTAAGTAAGCATTCGAATATCATGAAGGTGGCTTCGGGCGCCCTCCACAACTGCAACCTCTTTCGTGTGTATGTCCACTTTTAGATGCGAAACCCCAGACACTTTTCACAACCAGTGCATATTGCATGGCGTGTCAGAGTATACCTATGGATACCAATCTCACCACAGCCGCAATTGATTCCGTTCTCTTCATTAAACTCGTCTGGCGTATGTTTCGCTGGTGTGAGAAATCTTTACTTCATGAATGGTTTGACAAAATCAAGCTAAGTTACTAGGTTAAAAACTCCCAACCAACATCATCATCTCTTTTAAACATAGGCCATTTTAAAGAATGACAATTCTTCAGGATGGCCTTCTTTTCCGGATATTATGAAGGCTTAGGAACATTGCTTTTGTATTTTATGGAATTCCACAAGACGAACCAGGCTCCGCGAAGATTATTTCCTCCAGTGTAGGTCCCAGGAACTATGTGCGGAATTCTCGGGCAAATAAATTTCTCAGGTGACCCAGTCAACCCCGAAGGATTGAGGGCCATGAGTGCCACGATGATCAACCGGGGCCCTGATGGAACGGGTCTATATGTTCAAGGACGACTGGGGTTCGGCCACCGACGGCTCAAAGTGATTGACCTGTCTGACGCGTCACAACAACCCATGATGGATTCCGCATTGGGTCTGGGAATTGTGTTCAATGGTGCCATCTACAACTACAAGGAATTAAGAAAAGAGCTGGAAGGGAAAGGCTATACCTTTTTTTCCCATGGGGACACAGAAACCATTCTCAAGGCCTATCATGCATGGGGGGAAGAATGCATTCACCGCCTAAACGGCATGTTTGCGTTTGCAATATGGGAAAGAGATTCGGAACGGGTGATTTTGGCACGAGACCGTTTGGGAATTAAACCGCTCTACTATACGGAATCGCCTCAACAATTTCGTTTTGCCTCGACCCTTCCTGCCTTATTAGCAGGAGGACAAATCGACACAGAGATTGACCCTGTGGCCCTTCATCACTATTTGATGTTTCACGCCGTGGTCCCGGCACCCCACACCTTACTCAAAGGGATCAGGAAACTTGAGCCCGGCACCATGTTGGTTATTGAACCGACTGGGTCACGCCGACCTCATCGCTATTGGAACCTTTCCTTCGATCAACGTGAGGATGAAAAGTCCCTGGATGCACGCTCCTGGGAAGATCGACTGTATGATGTCCTTCGTACGGCTGTACGGCGTCGGCTGATTGCTGATGTGCCGGTCGGTGTTTTACTGTCGGGGGGACTGGATTCTAGCCTCATCGTTGGCCTGTTAGCCACTGAAGGCGCCCAAGGCCTCAATACGTTTTCCATTGGATTTGAAACGGTCGCGGAGGAAAGGGGGGACGAATTTTTCTATTCGGACATCATTGCCAAAGAGTTTTCCACCCAACACCACAAACTCCCAGTAGATTCCGCCCAGGTTCTCCCGAACCTGCCAGGGTGCATACAAGCCATGTCCGAACCCATGGTAAGTCACGATGCCATCGGGTTCTATCTGCTCTCCCAGGAAGTGTCCAAGCATGTCACGGTCGTCCAAAGTGGGCAAGGGGCCGACGAAATATTCGCGGGGTATTACTGGTATCCCCCGCTGTTGAAGAGTCAGTATCCAGTCGAGGATTATCGCAAAGAATTTTTTGATCGTGATCAGGAAGAATTCTGCCGCACCGTTCATCCCCGATTTCATGAACAGGATCATAGTCACGATTTTGTCGAACGTCATTTTTCACAACCAGGCGCCTCCAGCGCCATTGATAAGGCTCTACGGCTGGATACCACTATTATGTTGGTGGATGATCCGGTCAAACGCGTCGACAACATGACGATGGCTTGGAGCCTGGAAGCCCGAGTCCCGTTTTTGGATCATGAGGTCGTCGAGTTGGCCGCACGAATCCCCGCGGAGATGAAAATCGCCCAAGGCGGAAAAGGTATTCTTAAAGATGTTGCTCGACGGGTCATTCCCGCTGAAGTGATCGATCGTCCCAAAGGGTACTTTCCCGTTCCTGCTCTAAAATATCTTCGAGGGCCTTATTTAGAAATGGTGCAAGACGCCTTGGTATCCAAGGCCAGTCAGGAACGTGGCCTATTCCAACAAGCATACGTTGATAAATTACTTCATAGCCCGGACGACCATCTTACGCCTTTACGGGGATCAAAACTCTGGCAACTCGGGCTCTTGGAACTGTGGCTTCAAGCACACGACATTTAGAGAGAATAAGGAGATAGAATTTATTGAGAACCAAGCCTGTGCCTCTCCTTGCAGCCGCGGATCGACGACCCAGTGGGCCAACGGTGAAAAGCTGGGAAATCGGCCCGGCGACGTACCAAGGACAACAGGTCAAACCCAAAGTCGTTCAGGACTGTGGTTGGGGTCGCCTAATCTTTGCTCACACCTTTCCAGGGGCCGAAGAGGTCGCCTCGACCCTTCTGAAAGAACGTCCCGGACAACGAGACATCGCTTTTTATTTACGCGATCCTCATGTGTTATTGTCCATTCACCCCCACAAACTCTTCCTGGATCCTTCTCACACGTTTCGACTATGGTTGACAGAGTATCCATCCGATCCGAATAGAACCCCGGGATTTAAAATCACCACAATCCAATCGGAAGCCGATATTCTGTCTCTGAATCGAATCTATACGGCCCGGGGTATGGTGACGGTCGATCCCGATTTTCTGAAGAAACATCGTCGATCACGAAAAATCCTCTATTTGCTAGCCAAGGATCAGGCAACCCATGAGGTCATTGGTGTGATTATGGGAGTCAATCATCGTCTGACTTTTAACGACCCCGAAAAAGGCAGTAGTATTTGGAGCCTGGCCGTAGATCCCCAAACATCCCATCCCGGGGTAGGAGAAGCGTTGGTTCGGCAGGTCGCGAAACGCATGAAAGCCCGCGGGTGCAGCTACCTGGACCTCTCCGTGTTACATGACAATCATGAAGCGATTGCCCTGTACCAGAAACTCGGGTTTGACCGTATTCCCGTGTTTGCGGTCAAATTGCGGAATACAATTAATGAACGGTTATTCTCTGGTCCGTCTCCCGACCAGCGCCTGAACCCGTATGCCACGATTATCGTCAATGAGGCCAGACGTCGAGGCATAGATGTCGATGTACTGGATGCCGAAGCAGGGTATTTTCGATTGACGTTTGGAGGACGGGCGATCACCTGCCGGGAATCCTTATCAGAATTCACTACCGCCATTGCGATGAGCCGATGTGCGGATAAAACTTTGACCCGACGGTTACTCAAGGATGCCGGGTTATCCGTTCCGGCCCAGGTCGTGGCTCAAGGAGGAAAAAGCAATCGTGATTTTCTTCGACGATGCAAGTCGATCGTCGTTAAGCCGGCGACTGGCGAACAAGGAAAGGGTGTGAGTGTGGATGTGCACACCGTGAAGGCGATGGAGTCTGCCATTGCCCATGCCGGAAAATTTGGAGATCAGGTGATTCTGGAACAATACGTCAAAGGCGAGGACTTACGCATCGTACTCATCAACTATGAAGTCGTAGCTGCGGCCATTCGACGACCCGCAAGAATCACTGGAACGGGACGCCATACCATTGCCGAGTTAATCGAACGGCAAAGTCAGCGTCGGGCACGAATGACTGGTGGAGAAAGTCGCATTCCCATGGACAGCGAAACGAAGAGGTGTGTCAAAGAAAGTGGATATCAACTCACAGACTGGCTTCCCAAGGGCAAGTCCCTCACTATTCGAAAAACAGCCAACCTCCATACCGGGGGAACCATTCACGATGTCACAGAAAAAATTCATCCCGGATTAATCTCCGCCGCCATAGTGGGAGCCAAAGCCCTGGCGATTCCCGTCGTCGGTTTCGACTTTATCGTCCCGACGATTTCGAAATCTGACTATGTCATCATTGAAGCCAACGAACGACCGGGGCTTGCCAACCATGAACCACAACCAACAGCAGAACGCTTCATCGACCTGTTGTTTCCTCAAACTAAAACACCGACACATTCCATGTAAGCTTCCGGCGAAATAGAGGATTGTATGACCGAAACACACATTGACACCCATTATCTCCTGCACGTCTTGCAAAAACTGTTGGCGATCCCCAGCCCCACAGGCTACACCGATCAAATTGTTCATGCCGTGTCGGATGAACTGAAACAATTGGGGATTCCGTTTGAGCTGACACGACGAGGCGCGATTCGTGCCACGATGCAAGGAAAAGTCCAGTCCCCCGATCGGGCCATTGTCGCCCATTTGGATACGTTGGGTGCCATGGTCAAGTGGCTGAAAAATAACGGAAGATTGGCCATCATTCCGATCGGAAGTTGGTCCAGTCGGTTTGCCGAAGGGTGTCGGATCACCCTCTTCACGGATAACGGTATGTATCGCGGCACGATTCTGCCCCTAAAAGCCTCCGGCCATACATATGGGGATGAAATCGATACACAACCGGTGTCCTGGGAGAATCTTGAGGTTCGGCTCGATGAGGCTGTCTCTGACAATAAAGCCTTCATCCAGCCATTATCGAAAGTGCATGATCTCCAGAGACTCGGCGTCAATATCGGCGATTTTATCGCTATTGATCCATCACCGGAAATTCATCCCAATGGATTTATTAATTCGCGGCATTTAGATGATAAGGCAGGAGTTTCCACCATTCTCGCCGCGGCAAAATCCATTATAGATTCGGGAGCCAATCTTCCGATGGATTGCCATTTATTGTTTACTATTTCCGAAGAAGTCGGTTCCGGCGCCTCAGCCGTTTTACACGGTGACGTTGCCGAAATGGTCACCATCGATAACGGCACACCCGCCCCTTTTCAAGCATCCAGCGAATTTGGCGTGACCATTGCCATGGCCGATTCCGCAGGCCCCTTTGATTTCCACTTGGTGAGACGGTTGATTGGCTTATGCGTCGACCATGACATCCCATTTCAACGAGACATATTCTGTGACTATCGAAGTGACAGTGCTTCGGCAGTGGAAGCTGGAAACGACATTCGCACCGCCCTAATTACCTTTGGTGTGGACTCCTCCCATGGGTATGAACGCACACATCTGAGTGCGTTGGATGCTATCGCAAGATTATTGGCTATCTACATGAAAAGTGATCCCGTATTTTGGAGAGATCGAGACACCTTGGGATCGGACAGTGATTTTCCCACTCAACCGATTGAAGAATCTAATTTTCCCGATTCTGATAAGGGAGTAATCCTTCACCAACAGGACCGTTAACAGGCCACTTGAAATTCATTTCCGACGAAGGAGGGTGAATTCAGAGCACCTTAATCCAAGATGGTTTTCTCTCATGACTAACGGCAGCGGCGTTTTTTAGAACATCAGAATTCGTTCATGAATCAAAGCACCACATAAACCAGCACGAATTGTTGGTCAATTCGTGTGTTTCGTTACATGTCCTCTTTTTCCCCACCCAACACGACCGATCCACAATTCACGCTCCGTGCCATTGCCACGGGAATGGTTTTAGGGGCCATCCTTACCCCATGTAACATCTACAGCGGTCTGAAAATTGGATGGACCTTTAACATGTCCATCACGGCAGCCTTGCTCAGCTTTGCCTTTTGGAAGGTACTGGAGACAACGTCCCACAGTCATCCGTGGGGTCTTTTAGAAAATAACATCAATCAAACTACGGCTTCCTCAGCAGCATCAATCATTTCGTCAGGATTGGTCGCTCCCATTCCCGCGTTAGCGATGTTGACGGGTGAGAAATTGTCCTGGTCGCTTCTCACGGTCTGGGTCTTTTCCGTCAGTCTTATTGGCATTGTGGTGGCAGTCGGACTTCGGCAGCAGATGCTGGTGCGCGACCAGTTACCCTTTCCCGCAGGAATCGCCACGGCGGAAACCGTGAAAGAAATCTATGGAAAAGGCGGGGAAGCTCTGGCTCGCGTCAAAGTTCTCCTCACCGCGGCTGGAGTGGCCGGATTTTTAAAACTTTTCAACGACGCATTCGTGACCATTCCCAAACTGGCACTGAACTGGACATGGACCATCAGGGAAACACTTAGGCCCACAGGAATCTCCTCGGTCTCGTTGTCCAATCTCGGGTTTATCCTTGACCCCTCTCTTCTGATGATCGGATTTGGTGCGATTATTGGGATTCGTGCAGGGCTTTCCCTCTTGCTTGGGACAATTCTGGCCTGGGGAGTGATTGGTCCATGGGTCTTGACCCAAGGGTGGATTCCGATGGAACACCTCAAGCCGGAGGACTATTGGTTTGGAGCGATGGTGGAATGGTTGCTTTGGCCCGGGGTGACGATGATGGTCATGGCTTCTCTTACCTCGTTTGCCTTGTCCCTCAGACCGGTTTTGAGACGGATTTTGCTCGCTCGACCAACCTCTCTTTCCAATCCTTCAGTTTCCCAAGATCCCCATGAGGTCCCACGTCGCTGGTTTGTCATCGGACTTTGTGGAGCACTGGGATTTGCCGTATGGACCCAAGTGGCCTTTTTCAGCATCTCAATCTTCGTCGCTGTCCTGGCGGTTCTGCTCTCGTTTGTCCTTGCGATCGTCGCCGGACGGGTTTCGGGAGAAACGGGCATCACCCCTATCGGAGCCATGGGAAAAGTTACTCAACTGACCTTTGGTTTCCTTATTCCTGGGAATTTTACCACCAACCTGATGGCCGCGAATGTCACGGGAGGGGCAGCCGGACAATGTGCAGACCTGCTTCATGATCTCAAGACCGGTATACTCATTGGCGCTTCCCCTCGCCTTCAAACCTTAGCCCAGATTTTCGGAGTCCTGACGGGATCACTTGTGGGAAGCGCGGTCTACCTCATCTTAATTCCCGACCCTCAAGCTATGCTGCTCACCGCGGAATGGCCGGCTCCTGCCGTCGCGACATGGAAGGCTGTTGCTGAAGTGTTCCAACAGGGGATTGAGGCCATCCCTCCGGGTAGTCTATGGGCCATGGGCATCGCCGGTCCCTTGGGCATGGGCATGGTCCTTCTCTCTCACAGATTGCCAGGACACATCAGCCGATGGATTCCAAGCGCCTCGACGATGGGACTCGCCTTTGTGATTCCTGCCTGGAACTCCCTCTCCCTATTTATCGGTGCCCTTCTTGGCGTCGTCTTGATGAAATTCGCCAAAACATGGGCGGAACGATTTGTTATGGCCTTGGCAGCCGGGCTAGTTGCCGGTGAAAGTCTGGCTGGGGTCACGGGTATTTTGTTGAAATTATTTGGGCATGCCTAGTTAATAGGAGAGGGCCATTCGTAAGGCGGTTAGTTACAACGCCAATGTCACACGAGTCCCAAAAATTGTTTGGTCGAAACTCTGGTACGGTTCGCATGACAGTGTTATCGCGTCATGACAGGAGGTATTCATTATGCATTACCGAGGCATGACCAAAATTTCATGGCGATACATGGGCAACTCAATTTTAGTACATAGTTCCAAAGTCAGCTTGACCAAAAAATCGAACAGGCCTTTCCCCCTTCAGATGATCTGGCGTGATCTGGTATGTTCCCTTAATTGTGGGTGTCCATATAACCTGTGCGGTTTCTTCATCACCGCCCCCAAGGACATAGGCAATACCACCAACAATCCCTCCAAGACCTGCGTAAGCTGCTTTAACGGGAAAATATATGAGCGTGAGTCCCCCGCTCGCAATCTTGAGTCCAGTGTCGGTCGGAGCATTATTGTCATAATCAGTGATAGGCGTTGCCATTCCAGTGCCATGAAATGTTAAGCCACAAAGAAGCGTCCCCATTAGAAATACAAGAAGTTTGTTGATTGGCCGTTTTTTGTCCATTTTGAATGCACCTCCGTTTTTTGATTCCTCATTAGCCAAAAATCTTAGGGTATAACCCCACCACTGCAGAACTAAGATATCTTGCTCATTTTTTAGCCATTCTAATTCCTTATTTCTGAACAACCCCACCCTTTTAAAGAATTCTATCAAGTTGCGTCGTTCATTGAACTAGGAAAAACCCTGGACACGTATTGGGTCCAACCGTGGAATTAAGAGGCAATTAAGTACCTCAGCGATCTTTGACTAAGGTACGATTCAAATTCGTCCACTCATGCTTGAAAATTTTCATCGAAGAATCGACAAGTCCTTTGATTTCCATAATCAGTAATGAGCGGATAAACCCAACAAGGGTTTTCACCAGTGTATTTTCTTGTTCTTTTCCTCATTCTTAACGGATTAGATATAACCCATACTAAGGATATGGACAGTTCCTACACCATTCCTTATCAGCCAAGAATTCTTCTTGTTGATGATCATACAATGATACTGGAAAGTCTCCAGGAGTTATTGAAAAACCAATATCATATCGTCGCGACCTGCTCCCAAGGTCATTTGGTCATACAGGAAGTCTCTCGTCTTAAACCTGACTGCCTCCTTCTTGACATTTCAATGGGTGAAGCAAGTGGTTTTGACATTGCTCGACAATTAAAACAATAACGGCATCACACCAAAGTTATCTTTGTGACGATGCATGAAGAGCCAACTTTTGTGCGCGAAGCATTTCAAATTGGCGTGGATGGATATGTGCTTAAACAGAGTGCTCCTTCGGAACTCCACATGGCAATTGATAATGTCATGAATCATCAACGACACCTTTCAACACACCTACAGTAGATATGCGAAAATGCACCTGAACTTTATATTTTTTCTCCCCAACATAGCCCGACAATTGATTCGAACAAAACGAAGCATCGGACTTGAAGATTTCTGCCGTCGGTGAAAACCGAAGGCCATCTACTATCTGTCGCAACCATCAGCGCTCTTCTCATTCGCGGGAACCCACCATACAAAGATTTTGAGCATTTTTTTCAATGAAAATTCATCGAATAAAAACGTTGGTGGACATTTAAAGAATAGACATCACGTTTTTGTCTATCGAAACGATCTTGTACTTCTCGTATGATAAAAATATGCATTTTGAATGAAGGAGAATTTGAAACGCTAATGGCCTTTAGCTTAAAGAAGGGACTTAAACCTACACAGATATAACCTCAACGTATGAGGGTTCGTTTAAAAATGAGGCCCGGTTGTTCTTGAGGCCAAACAATCACAATATCGATTAGATCGTAAGAGGAGGAAACTGAGATGATCAGAAAAATAAAGAACAGTGCAAAAACCATCTGCATGGGAATTGCCTTTCTAGGCCTGATTGGATTGGATGCATCCTTTGCAGGACACGGAGATACCCTCCCTCAGGCACACTCAGAATCGTCAGCAAGTAGGATTGTCTTTGGAACAGTGGATGATGTTGCAAGAAATCTCGTAAAAGTAAACAAAGACAAAACGGAGGGCATTACACCTCGATACATCGACTTGAGTGAAGTGAAAAAAAATGAGGTCTTACAAAAAGGAGATAGAATCAAAATGAAGGTGAGCAATCATAATATTGTCACAGATTATTGGGTTGTGACGAGTAAATAATCTAGGCAAACAACAAACGTCCATAGTCATAAAAACCAAGCAACATTACCAATATACCGAAAGAGATGAGCCTGATGTCTTTTCCAAAGATGAAACGCTTTACTATGATCATCAGGACTTCGCTCATGACCGCTTTGGGTATACGAAGCAACGATTCAAAAAAATAGGCAAGCACGATCAAATACTCGAAATCTATGTCGACGCACCAAATGTAAACTTCTTAACAACCGAGACACACAAGGAGTAGTTGGGCAAATGTTACGGAATATCAATGCCATGATCGGTCACAGCCTCGAAGCGTCAGATGGAAATATCGGCTGCAGCTCGGACTTTTTGTTCGACGACCGAGACTGGGTGATCCGATATATGGTTGCCGATACTCAGAAATGGCTTCCGGGGAGAAAGGTGCTGATTGCCTCGTCGGCGCTCATGGAACCAGACTGGGACCAAAAGTGCTTTCCCGTGGAACTCACCAAGCAACAAATCAAGGACAGTCCCCCGCTCGATGAACATGCACCGGTGTCTCGCGAATATGAAATACTCTTTCATAAATATTATGGCTATCCCAATTATTGGGAAATGCCATTATTCGGAGGGTCTTATCCCGGTATGAGCCTTGGACCGAGCCTTCAAGAACCACACTGGAGTGAAGACATGGCAGCGGATTATCAACATGCCAAGGAAAATTCGCTGCGCTCGGTGTTGGAGGTCATTGGGTATGGCATTCAAGCTCAAGACAGTCAAGTGGGGGAGGTTAAGGATTTTATCATTGATGATCTGTCCTGGACCATCCGCTGGTTGGTTGTAGACACTCGAAAATTTTTACCTGGCCCCAAGGCTCTCGTGGCACCAGTTCGGGTCGATTCTATTGCTTGGGCAGAAAACGACGTTCAAGTAAATCTTTCAGTTGACCAAATCAAAACTTGTCCAGAGTTCGATCCAACCATTCCCATTACCCAAGAGTATGAGAACAGACTGGCTGAACATTACGCCCAGCCAAGGAACTGAAAAGTTGAAATTTCATTTATCCAGGTCACAGTTGTTCTTTCCAATAACCTTTAGCTTAGAGAGAAAGGGAGATTCTAATGAGTGAAAAAGAAGCCTATCAACAAAAACTAGAAGGAAAGCTCGACGAGTGGAAAGCCGACATTGACAAACTCAAGGCAAAAGCAGAGCAAGCTAGTGCCGATGCAAAGGTCGAATTGGAAAAACAGGTGAACGATTTACGAGGCAGACAAGAGACAGCAAAGACAAAGCTGAACGAGTTACGCCAAGCTGGGGATGAGGTATGGGAAAAACTTAAAGGAGAAGCGGAAAAGACATGGAATGATCTGGGTGAGGCTGTAAAAACTGCCTCATCGAAATTTAAATGATGGATGCTTTGCGTATTTTTTATGTCGAGTGTTTTCCGTTGGATTGTTTTTGGTCTTAGCTTCATTGCGATGGCGGGAAGTTTTAGTGGCCCCCTCACTTTAGCACAAATCAGCTCATCGGTTGGAAACGATCTTTTATCAGAAAACGACCAACCTCTCTTATCCCTTCCAACATTTCAACCTACCAGATCATTTGTTCCCAACGTGCCTATTACAGCAATCGGGAGCACCAGCACAATCCATTTGGTAGAAGACCTTGTCGAATCGGCACAAAATTCGCAGCCAGGGCTACTGATAAAAGTACGCAGTGTGAATGTTGCCGTCACCCCAGAATGGTGGAACCTCACTGATTTCCCCACAATAGCAATCTTCTCGGGACCCATAGCCGATGAACACCTAGCGACGTTTCAAAGACAGCGACATGCCTTTCCCCTTCACCTCAGTATTGGCATTGACGCCATGATCATCGTGACACACAAGACCAACCCGATTTCCGAACGTGGCCTGACACTGGCTCAGATCGATGCCATATTTTCAATGACTCGAAACCGCGGCCACAGTCCCGTACATTTATGGAGAGACATTGACTTGAACGGTGCTTGGAAGCAGCGTCCGATTAATATCATTGGGCAGGATGCGTCATCCAGTTATTTTCGGAATTTCATACGACATGCGCTGAAAGAAGGAGACTTCAAACACCAGGTCATACGCCTTCCAAATTCAGCTTCCGTGGTGAAGGAGGTAAGCCGCGACAAATATGCGATTGGTTATACAAGCAAGAGCGCACTGACAACAAAAGTTAAGATTGTCCCTTTGAAGTCTCGCATGAATTCGGATTTTATTGTTCCTACTTTTCAACAGGTTCAGGGAGATCACTACCCTCTTCTGGTGACACTTTCACTCTATAGTGATGCCAATTCCAATGAGCCTCTCGACCCAACAGTCCAAGAACTTCTAGACTTCATATTGAGCCGACAAGGACAAGAAGTGCTTTTGCAGAGAGGGTACACCCCTCTCACTCCTCAGCAGATTCAACAGGAACGCAGTAAGATCAGGAATTGAAAAAAGATATCCGCCACAAGAAATCGAGAATAGCGATATTTAACACCCCTCCCCCATTGTTTACCCCTCTGTGCCGCCTTTGGTGAAGTGCCCATTTTCACGCAAAGGTTGATTCTACACAGATGTCGAGGTTTTATACCCTAGAGGTCGAAACAGGACAAAGAGGAGAGGAAGGAGAGTCAGATCAACCAATAACGCGGAGACCATAGCAAATCCCGTCAAGAGGCCAAAGTAAACCGTCGGAACAAACTCTGACAAAGCCAGGATAGAAAACCCAAGAGTAATCGTGAGCGACGTATAATGCATGGCGCGACCGATACTTTTATGAGCCCGCCGAACCGAAGCCCAATAATCTCCGTCTTTTTGAAACTCGGTCTTATATCGATGGACATAATGTATCGTATCATCCACCGCAATACCCACGCTGATGGCAGCAATTGTAATCGTCATAATGTCTAAAGGAATCTTAAACCAGCCCATGATACCCAGGACTAATGCAGCCGCCAGCGAGTTCGGAATAATGGCAATAGTCGCCACTTTGACCGATCGGAACAAGATCATAAACATGACAAATATAGCGATAAAGACGAACCCAAGCGTAACAATTTGAGAACGAAACAGACTCTGGAGCATATTGTTATATAACACCATCATCCCAGTAAGCTGCACCTGGTTATTGTTCAAACCGAATTCTTCAACGAAATGGTTACGGATTTTTTTTAATAATTCCTGTCGATTCAAGGATGTGTCCGATTCATACACTCGCACACTGAAACGAAGTTGATCGCCTTCCTCCGAAAAGTACGGTTCGATGAGAGTTTCATTCATATTTTGGGGTAGGCGGTTATACAATACGGAGAGGAACAAATCATCAAGAGGCCCGTCGCGTTTCAATCGTTGCAACATCGTGAATGCGGTATGCAGTGACAGCACCTTTCCCGTATCCGATAAGTTGTCCAAATATGCATGCATGTTGGCGATATCGTCGAGCTTGAATGAATTGAACCAATAGCTGGAATTGGTAATGCCCGCATTGCCTGTGGTTTCATCCGCAAATGGATCGTTCGTGATATCCGGTTCCTGCTCTGCTTGCCAATCGTTAGGTGCATCAATGATGACATCGAGGGGTGTCGTTCCCCCGAGTTTTTGATCGATTAATTCCATCCCCTGGTAAATTTCCGTGGATTCCTTGTAGTAGTCGATGAAACGGTTTTGTACGCTCAAGCGACTCATGCCAACAACACAGACCACGGCCAACATAGCGCAGATGAGCAACGTCGATTTACTATAGGTTCGAATGCCTTGGGCAAGAAATCCTGTAAAGGTTTCAGTAAAATCTCGACGTGAAGCGGCCTTGCCAGGAGAGAACAGCATTAAGGCCGCGGGAAACGCTGTAAAGGCCAAAACAAAGGCGATCATAATACCAATGACCATCATCCACCCAAAGTCGATCACCGGACGAATATCGCTGAAGACCAACGAGCCGAACGCCACCATGGTCGTGAGCGCTGTATACACACAGGGCATCACCTTCGTACGGATGGTTTCTTTGACCAAGAACCGTTGATCCTTATGAGGATGCTCTTCGTGCAATTCACGATAGCGGACAATCAGATGAACCAAGAGAGACAGGGTAATGATGAGCAATAAAGAAAGGAAGTTTGAAGAGACGACTGTAACTCGCCAATCGAGAAACCCTAAAAAGCCAATCATGATGAGCCCTGTCACCAAGCAAATCATCAGGGAGAGGATAACCCAACGGGGGTTCCGAAAGGCTATAGTCAAGATAATAATGATAAACCCCAACACACCGGCGCCAAACACTTTCAGGTCGTGGCGGATAAAGGCTATTGAGTCTGCCACGATCATTGGGACACCTCCCAAATGCAACTCAGCCATGCCTTTATGACGATCCATGATTGAACGGATCGTCGCAATATCCTCAGCTTGTTGATCTAACCGTTCTGAGGTATAGGCGTTGAACCTCCTGGAGACCGTTGCCAGCTCTCTAGTCTCCTTCTCTGAAAGTTTCAACTGAAGCCGTTTTTCGCGTAACTGGTTCCGTTTATTGAGGAGGTCATAATAGATTTTGTCCCGATCAAAACTGATTTGAAGTGCCGTCGTGCTTCCATCAGGACTGATCAACAGATTTCGGTACAAAGGACTCGAGAGGAATTCGCGACGGGCGAGAGTCGGATCGGTCGTTGGATCTTCCAAAGTTGGGGCACCTTCGCTCAGTTCCGAAAGGGTCAATGGAGGACTTTGAATCAGTGGGACATCCAGAATGCTGGTGACAGAAGCAATTCGCGGTAAGGCATCAAGGGAATCTCGTAATTGAGTCAGGTCGTCTAACACCGAGGACTGAAAAAGGGACTGTTCAGGCGAGTATGTCAGAATCAAATAATCATCAGATCCATATCGAGCGCGAATTGATCGGTAGTCGCGAAGAGCCTCATCATTTTCCAACACCAAGGAGTCCGCAGAGGCATCCAGTTTAAAGTCAAAGGCGAAATTCCCGAAAACGGCGGCAAGCAAGCCAACGACCAGCAAGGTCACCACAGGCCTTGCGAGTACCAATTTGTCATAGACGCCAATGGAAGAAAATGACATAAAAGGAAGTGAAAAAGTTTTTAAAAATCAGGTGCCGGACCTGATGAACAAAGAGTTTCAAGATTTGGAGGCTTTTCGGTGAGATACAATTACTACAGGTGAAGGATCCATGGCCGCTCAGAAAAAAGGAATGGCAAGTGACACCTCATTGTTTTATGCCTAACGTAGCCATTCCATTTTTCTGGACATCCCGTTGTGCTAAAACAGCGATGAGATTACCGCCGCAGTTGCCCTTCCAAATGGACAACAGACGTGGTAATGCCCTCAGGTGATACCACGGCCTCGATGTGTTCGCCGACCTTAAAATCATTGGCATTTTTATGGCTGTTCAATGGCATGGGAATTCGTAGAATTTTTCCGGTGTTTCTGCTCTTGATCACCAATGTTTGTTCCTCAACTTCGACAATTTTACCTTCCTTGACTCCCGAGGCCACCGCTGCATCAGAATTTTGGTCTTGCATTGTCCCACCGTAGGCGGGAAACATGCCGAAGAGTAACAACATTAACGAGCAAGCAGAAAGCGCAATGACGCCTGGCTTGACCCTACAACGATTTTTTCGTCTCATGGTGCTCTCCTTTCAACTTTTATTAATTAGTTTGTTGATAATCTATACTATCGAGGATTGATCTTGACCTGTTCTTGCCTGCGCCACAACAGACTTTTTTCAAAACCATGAAAAGCTTTTGTCCACTGACACAAGGCAAAGTTTTACCCTAGAGCGAAGTACCACTGACTCCTTGGCACACCTCGTATGAAACGCACGATAATGTATAATTCCGCAGGCTACCGAGTCTTTTAGTGTCCGTCAGCCACAGACATTATGGGCACACTACTATTCTCTATGGCAGTTCCTCGGTCATGCCCTCAGCTTGAATTTGATAACCTGAGTTGAGCAATTAGGTTTTTATGGCTAGAGCTTCAAGCCCATCAAACACCTCCTGAAGCATATGAGATGTCCATTCTGGCGGAGCTCCAGCACGCCATGGCCCCACAGGTTTTTGATCATGATGAAGCTGACGATGGAAGAACCCACGGTCTTTTCCTAGCACGACTTTGTACTTGTGCCCGTTAGGGGAATCGACGACTTGCCGAAGCTTTCGTGTCGGTTTCATGCTGCTCTCATCTTCCAAAAATCGGTGTTGCATACTTTTTCTCTCCTTTCCTAAATATGCCTTTTCCAGACTACCATAGTTCACAAAGCCGGCCGCATGAGATGAATGAGGGAACATCTATTAATAGTTCAAACAGGAAATACTTTCCAAACCTTCACAAAAATCAGCAGGTTGCGCGCTTAAGAAGGAATTTGGATCTCATCCCGACCATGAACCTGAGCAGGTGGATGCGTGGCCTCGACTGCTGTAAAGGTTTCCAAAACCGTATAGCTATGACTTGAACCTTTTGGGACCACCCAACAATCGCCAGGATCGAGCAGAATAGTTTGACCTTCGAGCTGTAGCTCTGCTCGACCTTGAAGCACATAACCCACGGTTTCATAATCCCGCTGTGTGGGTGATTGAGGCTGTCCACATGGCTCATGTTCCCATAACCGCATCGCGATGGTCTTGCCAGAAGCGAGATATGTTTGTCCCAAGGGGCCTTTGGGTGAATGGTGAGCACTCACTTTTTGTACAGACGAATCAGCCATAATCATTTATCCTTCCTGATTTCGATATAGTACGATGTATTTTCTCGCATGAATCAAAAACTTCCCCCTAAGTGGGCATCCCGGGCGGATCTTCATGATCCTCCCCGGCCAAGGCCTCTTCCTCAACAGCTTCCAATTCCTCTAACTGGGGGAGAATACCCTGAAGCAACTGCCGCCGTTGTTGAACGGCTTTCATAAATAGATCCTGTGACAATGGTTCTTGAGCCGATTCGGGCAAATTGACGACCGCTTCCGCTTCGCCCATGACGGCATATTGATACGTTTCCATGTGCGGGTTGGCTTTTCCAAAAGTTTTAGCCAAAAGAGTTTCTGTCTCTCGGTCGAACTGGGCAAGGGCGTCTTCTTCAATCTCCCCCTGACTAAGGATTTCCAATTGGTTGAGTAACGCATGGAACTGGTCGGTTCGTGAAAGCGGTGAGAAGGATGCATTGATATTTGCCATAAAGAAAACTCCTTACCTTTGGGCTTGAGGCTCGAAGAGCTTAAGATCCCCCATTAACTAAAAAGTCGCGTAGAAAATAGCTGTTCATGCGGTCAGGATAAATCGAAAGAGAGGGAGCATTGTCTTATTATTTATAGTGCGTGCTCTCACATTCCAGTTTAATGGTTTTAACCTCCCACAGCTCCCCATTCTCTGCTAAGGTCGCTGAACCGTCGGCGTCATACCCACCTTTATGATTGCACAATCCCTATAGAGAAACAGAATTAATCTTTTTCCATTTTAACCGTTTTGCCTGATTTTGCGTCGATGTACACTTCATAAAATTTTCCGTCATCCCCTAAAATCTCCACTTCATAGACGAGTCGGTCCCCTTCTTTTTCTAGCTCAGCTTCTACTACTTTCCCGGGTTTTTCGTTCACAGCATGAATGACGGCTTTTTGAAGGGTAATTTCTGCTGTGGCGGAAAGATCTCGTTTGTTCTGTTCGTCGTCCGTGAACATATCGAACAACGCCCAAGAGGGATTGACCCACAGTAAGACCATGCTCACAATTAATATCGATCGTTTCATAAATCCTCCTTTTGCGAATAAGCCGTGTGATGAATGGTACCTTCTAGAAAGATTCTAACCAATCACCTCCCACCGAACACCTGGAAAAAACCCTGGAGGCAGCTTTTAAAGAAGATTCGGTCCACTACTTGGACTCTTTGCCTTCCGAGGGCCGCTGTAAGGACGATTTCAGCCGGAGCAACGAACCTTCTCGAGACCATGTCACCCTGGTAGTGGAAATCTACCGATTAAGGGTTTTTAACAGTAGTGATCACCAAGCGGTTTTGTTATAAGGCAAAAAACGAAGGGGACCCAGACAAAGTAAGGGGGTAAGTAGCGTAGACTATTGAGACCCAAGTGGGGAGAGCTTAGCAACGAAATTTCCCCTAAATCAGTCTTTTGCGGATGGAGTATTCGGGAGTGAGTAGACCCATAATCGGTATCAGAATCAAGGCACCACCCTATGCCACATGTAAAGGAGTCGTATGATGAAAAGCCAATTGATGCTGGATTCGTTTCGAGACCAATTAATGGCCTTGGAACACACTACGGGATTTGCAGCAAAACCAAAAATCATCAGCGCTCCACTGTTAGGCGCACTCAAATCTGCCGGCACATCCCACGTGTATGCAGATACGGCTGACAGTGAAGAATTACGAAAAATTATTGAGATTGAACAAGACACGATTATTGAAGAAATTGATGGAAACACGGTCAATCAGCCACTAGCAGCGAAGGTCATCCATCGATACCTTGAACAGGATGATTTGATTGAATGGGTTCGAGAGTTTCGTGGACAAAATCCTGCGAAGACCAACCATGAAATGGTCGAATGGCTGTACGCGGTTGTGTGCGGCCGAATCGGCAACGATATGATTCGCGCGTTTGCAAGCAGTCGTTCATGGGAAGTCAGCCTGCAATTGCACATGGGGCTGATGGCAAGTCCCGATAGGGCCCACTACATTGGGCGCATTCTGCGAACCGTGGTCCCCAGTGCGCTGGTCAAGGTCCCGTTTACCCCTCATGCGCCCGTATGTTTCCTTGTGGCACGGGACCTCGAACAGAAAGGGGTTCCCGTAAACTTCACGTCGACATTTTCTGCGCGACAAGTTGTCGCTGCCGCACTTCTAAGCAATGCGACCAGAACCAACGTTTTTATGGGCCGGTTGGATCAAGGGCTTCACGCGAAACTTCTGGGTGCCCACGTGACTCTTGAGGCACAACGGCAACTCATCCGCCTCAGGAGCAAACACCAAACCCACACTCAGCTCATCGTCGCCAGCCTACGGGATTGGCACAGTGTTGTTCAGACGGCTGGGTGCGATGTGTATACGATTCCATGTCAAGTCATTCGAGATTTCCTGCAACAGCAAGAGGTATCTCCCGCAGACATCAAGAGTCAGCTCGACACATCCTATGAGGATCGACTGAAGATTCCGGAAACCATTGTCTCCAAACTTGGAGCCGATTACATCGCGCGCCTCTATACCATTGAACCGGAGTTCGTGGAATTCCTACTCGAATATCGAAAAACTACCGAGTATCAGAATCTCGAAGATGGTGACCAACTGGTCCGACGTTTTGAAGCAGCCGGGTTCAAAGATGTGTTCTATGCCCCCACAGAAAGCGAATGGTCGGAAATGCGGCGGGGGAAGATTCCCGATCTTGACGCCCCACTCACCCAGAAGCTGGCACTGGACACATTATATAGCCTGTTGGCTGATGCGGATTTTGAAAAATGTCAGGAAGGAATGGATCGGGAAATGGAACAATACTTAAACAGGGAAGACTGAAAGCCAATCAACTGCTAGGCGAAAGAATGATCTTGGAAAAATATTGTTGAAGTTGTGTGACCTCAATTGGTTGACTTTTGTATCCCACGTACCCATCAGGACGAATCACATAGACACAACACTGCTCTAGATCCGCACCATTTCGAAGGTGAAGCGTTCCATCGCTATCCCGAATAATGGAACATTCAGGATGCAGGTTAGATTGATCGTTTGCTGTTTGCACAACGAGAATACGGACGTTAGGGACAAAGGCCTTCCCTATGAGGTCATGAAGATTTTCCAACATGGGTTGGGATTCTCGAGGTAGTGTTCGACCAATGAAGATTAGCATCGTATGGTGAGGGCTCCGTAGGAATTGAGATAACCGACAGACCTTCATGTCTGCCTGTCGGAAAGATACGTCCGGAGCACGTTCGCCAACATCGGGAGGAGCTGTTGCATTCAACGCTCCACGACCGGAAAAAATGCGCGTCTTCCATTTTTGTTTGACCGTAGTATTGATCTGTTGAGCACGGACAATCGGGCTCTGCGGATATTGAGTGTCGAGTTCCGCAAGGGCATGAACCATTCTTTGTTGGAAGACTTGAGATTGACTTACGAGCGTCACTAGATGATTTCGGACCCACCGCGAAACAGGATGTCGCAAGGTAATCAATTTCGTTCCCCAATGGGTCCCCGACAAGAGTGAGGCAGCCACAGGTCGCCGTTCCTGCTCATACGTGTCAAGCAGCGACTCACGTGAATATCCCCCACTCACCAATGCCAGTTTCCATCCGAGGTTAAACGCATCTTGTATGCCAGTATTCATCCCCTGGCCACCGACAGGGCTGTGAACATGCGCGGCATCCCCAGCGAGGAGCACATGCCCTTTGCGGTAAGACCTGACAAGACGTCGAGCGATGCGGAACTGTGAATGCCAGCAGAGTTGACTGAGAACATTGCGACTTCCAGATTCCCTCCCCACACGTTGCCTCCAATAGTCTTGAAAGTCTTGGATAGTAATATCCGCATCAACCTTTCGCAAAGACTGATGAGTTTCATCTACGACTAATCGATAGCAATCCTCCCAAGGCAAAGGAATAGCCAGCAGTACACCGTTGGGCGATAAAAAGACATGGGCTTCATCTGAAGGAAGGTCTCCGTTTACCGTGAGATCTCCAAGGAGAAAAGACTCATCATAGCGTTCTCCTTCAAACGGGATCTCCAGACATGTCCTGACCGCGCTACGCGCACCACCGCATCCAACTACCCACGAGACTGCCTGAGGATCTCGTCGCTGATTCGACCTTGGATCTTGAATAATGGCCATGATGTTTTCCCGAAGGAATTCCAGGGTCTCCAACTGGTTCGGTCGTTCGACCCTCTCGCCCAGTAAGGTGAGTCGCTCAATAAGAAATTGTTCCGTTTCATTTTGGGGCAACACCAAAGCAAACGGATAGGGCGTGTCTAAGTGTTGAAAATCGAAACGAGCGATGCATTGGCCATCTGCATACAAGTTGAGTGCGTGAATTCTACGTCCACGCCGGCATAGGTCGTCGGTGAGTTCAAGCTGCTCGAAGCATTCTAACGTTCGCGCATGGATGGCAAGCGCTTTAGAATGTTGAGAAGGCTGTTCCTGCTGATCGATGATCCGGAACGGGACGCCTCGTCTAGCGAGATCGCAAGCTAAGGTCAGTCCGGTTGGGCCAGCCCCCACAATCAACACTTCGGCAGAATTCCCCGTTGGTGTCATGTCGATCCGCCTCTATGATTGTACCGACCATGGAGTCTGACCCTTATAGCTTGCCGTTATACCTCACATGTTTCGATCATGTAGCGTGATCGTCAGCAGGTGCCAGATTATGCCTCGACAAGGGATGACACGTTGGATTTCATCCGCTGTTCAACCGTATCCCAATCGATATTTGAGAAAAAGGCATCGATGTATTTCGGACGGTCTGCAAGAGCATAATCCCATATATAGGCATGCTCCCAGACATCAAGCACCAAGACCGGAATAAATCCCGAGACATTTCCGGTTTCATGGAGGGTAATCCAATGATTGGACAGCATCCCATTGGCCGGATTTTGGTAACAGACGGCCCATCCCACCCCACGCATCTTTGCAACTCCGGTAAAGTGGGTTTTCCATAATTGATAACTTCCAAAGCTAGCCGTGGCCGCTTCAAGAAAAACGGAAGACGGTGCGGGATCCCCGGTTTCATAGCGAGTCAAATTTCCAAAGTAATATTCATGGAGAATCATGCCGTTATATTCAAATCCGAGACGTCGGGTCAGTTCGGAATAGGCAGGCATTTCCTCTTGATCAATGGTTCCATCCTGAAGAAATGTAGCAAGCTGGTCGTTGAGCTTATTTGTCGCCTTGACGTATCCTTCATAGAGGGAGAAATGCTTTTCCAATGATTCATCGGAAATGCCATTCAGACCACTGAGATTGTACTCTTTGGCTTTGTAAGGATCAGCTGACAACATCATATAACCTCCCATTGTTTGAGTGTAGGTGAATGTGGAAAGCTGGCCACGGTCCTTTCCTAGATTAGGCTGTGAATCAGTAACATCCACCATGCAGTCTCATTCTAGATGATCGATACGTCTAAACAACTGGAAACATCCCTAGGGAGGGGATCTGACTAGCTCCTTCGCCTCAATGGCTTTCATCGTTCGGCGAGGAATTACTATTGAAAATCTCGCAGCCTGGAGACCGATTCCAATTTTTTGGTATTATTCATCCGAGATTCTACCTATTTGAACGGTTGGAGGGATGCAACGTTGATTCTCTTCGATGCCGATGAAAGGAGTAGCCCGCATGCCCCCCCCTCGCATCGTACTAGCAGACGATCATGTTCTCGTTGCTGAAGGCATTCAGCAATTACTGGCATCCGAGTTTGACCTTGTGGGGTTAGTGGGAGATGGACGGGCTCTCTTGGATATGATTCAGGAACTTCAACCAGACATTGCCTTAGTCGACATTTCGCTTCCGCTGCTCAATGGATTCGACGCGGTACGCCAAGTCAAGAAAATTTCACCAAACATCAAGATTGTTTTCTTGACCATGCATGATGACAAAACATTCGTTGAAGAAGCGTTCCGAGTCGGAGCCTGTGGATATATTCTCAAAGAATCTGCTATTTCAGAACTCGTGTTTGCACTACACGAAATCACCGCTGGACGTAACTATGTGACCCCATCTTTGGCACAGGAGCCGGCGACCCAAGCAGGCAAGGCCTCTTCCCCACAGCATGGTCTATCACCAGACTCCCTGACCCAACGTCAGCGGGAGATTCTCCAGCTTGTAGCGGAAGGACGGTCGAACAAGGAAATTTCCCAAATCCTGAGCATTGCTCTCAAAACCGTAGAATTTCATAAAACTCGTCTCATGCGATGCCTCCATGTGCAGACAACGGCCGAATTGACCAAATATGCCATCGCCCATGGTCTGGTGACTCTGTAGAATCCTAACCTTTTCTATATTGTTTCCTTTCTTACTTAATTTCCCCACGAATAGCACCACGCAAAGCCCTCAAAGACATGGGTTTCTCAAAGGTACGTATTGCCCCCAACACTTCAGCTATTTTGAGCGGGTTGGCTTTTCGTTGAGGTAATTCCGCAGACATGGCAAAAATTTTCGAATTAGGAAATTCACTGCGTAGTTCCGTGATCAATTCAAGCCCGCCTTTTTCTGGCATAAAAATATCGGTAATCACGAGGTCAGCGGGATTTTGACGATAGGCCACAAGTGCCTCCTGCCCGTTTGCGGCTTCCTCAACTTCGTGTCCTTCCTGTTGTAAATCCTTTCGCAAGACCTCTCGGACGTCAGGGTCATCATCGACAAGGAGAATTAACGCCATGAGTCAGCTGCTCCCGGACAAAAAAACGGAAAAACATGCGGCTCATCTAAATCTCGTGTAAAAGTGCCGAACATCGCTGAACCTACTTTGGTGAAATGAGACAGCGTGGTTCTCGTGTATAGATGAGCATTCGGACTTTCAATTAACGCATCGAATGTATTCACAAATTGTTGGCTGAGAGTTCTCAACAGAACAACCGATCCTGACTCGGAGGAAATCTAATGATCGCTCTAACCAATACATCGGCAACCAAATCCCTCACAATCAAAAAAAAGTGTTCCCAAGCACCCACGCGGGACTCCCATACTTTCCTCATACTGCCCTAGTCTCTTCAAAACAGTAATTTTCTTATAACGGCTTGGGGCTGCAAACCAAGCCGACCCTTCCGGACAACTGTATGCATTCAACTATACAGGGATTTTTTGCCATCCAAACTGGTCATAACCCTTGAGTCTAACTTTTATAGAACTAACCCACCGACACCTTGGAGCATACCCATTGTGTTGGTTAACACTTCTCATTTAGAATTCTAGATCCATGTGTTCCCAAAAATCATTTAACGTTTCGGTGACAGACTTCACTAACACTGGATTCTATGGAACTTAAGAACCAACAGAATCAAACCCGTGTAACTTCTAAGAGCACACCGCCTACAGTTTCATCTCAATCTCGCTTATCTGGTCTTTTTCAACAGCCGGTTGTGCTCTTCACCCTCTGCACCATCATGACCCTGGTGATTGCCTCTATTGATTGGTTGACTGAACTCGGCATCTCCATTGGGTTGTTTTACGCCGTTGTCGTATTTATAGCGGGCCGATTGCCGGATCCTCGAGCGCCACTGATTGCCGCAGGAGTAGGTACGACTTTGGTACTCGTTGGGCTATTCCTTTCGCCTTTTGCCGGAGAATGGTGGAAGGCTGTGGTTAATCGCGGATTTAGTATTTTAACGATTTGGATCACAGCCAAGTGGATTGGCCAACAAGCCCATGAGAAGCAAACTTTAGAATCCATCGTAGATGGAAGTCCAATCGGAAAACTCGTAGTCGATCAACAAGGAAACATCGCCCTGGTGAATACGCAAATTGAAGAACTGCTCGGATATAGTCGGGATGAATTGATTGGGCGACCAGTTGAAACGGTTCTGCCTGAGCCAATGAGAGCGTTATTTTCTTTTGACAAAAAAGAACGCGCTGATTCACTTCGCACCAAACCATTGGGGACCGGACGAAATGTCTACGCCTGGAATAAACATGGCGAGGAAGTACCAATCGACATCAGAATGACGCCCATTAACACCCCGAGTGGGAAAATGGTCCTTGCCTCCATTGTTGATATGTCTGAAAGGATAAAGCTCGAGACAATCTTGGCCGCACGCGTTCGCCAAGAGGCAGCAATCGCTGATTTCGGTCAGCGAGCCCTCATAGAGCGTAATATTGATGCCCTTATGAAGGGCCTGGTAACGCTCATTACTGAGACGCTTCAGGTGGAGTATTGTATGATTCTTGAATTGCAACCAAACAAGCAAACATTTTTTCTGCGAGCAGGAATGGGCTGGAATGAAGGTCTGGTTGGTCATGCCAGAGTGGCGGTGGATGCACGGACTCAAGCTGGATTTACATTAGCGAGTACAGGTCCAGTGATAGTCAATGATTTACGCACCGACAGCCGCTTTGACGGTCCAACTTTATTGCACGATCACGGGGTAAAGAGTGGGATTAGCTGCATCATTCCAGGAATGAGGGAACGCCCGTTTGGGGTCCTCGGGGTACATTCGACGCGATCGCTCGTGTTCTCTGACGATGAGGTCAATTTTTTACAAACCATAAGCACTATTCTCGCAAATGCAATTCAACGAAATCAGGCAGAACAAACGATCCAAGCAAGTCGCAAAAAATACGAAAGTTTGATTGAGCATCTTCCCGACGTGGTGTACTCGGCCTTATCGGATCAGACAGCCACTACGACATTCATCTCTCAGAGAGTAAAAGAATGGACAGGCCTCGACCCATCAGCGTTCTATGACAATCCTGAAAACTGGTCGAGTACGATCCACCCTGATGATCGCGAACGGACCTTGCAGACTTTTCGGTCGGCCATTGCGAATCGGGCAGAGTTTATATGTGAATATCGAATCCTGCATGAGGATTCTAAGCGCATTCGCCATGTGAAAGACCATGGGATGCCAATCATCAATGAGAAGAACGAACTCATTCGTTACGACGGCATCATGCGAGATATTACCGAGCAAAAAGAAGTCGAACAGGAATTGAAGCGGCTTACAACCAACCTCGAAGCGGACGTGGAAGAGCGAACACTGGAGGTGCGCCGATCCCACGAGAACCTACGAAGACTGGCGGCAGAATTGACGGTGACCGAACATCGTGAACGCCGCCGTCTTGCCACAGAACTGCACGACTATCTGGCCCAATTACTAGTCGTGTCCCGCATAAAGCTTGGACAGGCGACGACCTTGAAACCAAGCCCGGAAGTCGTGGAATTGCTTAAGAGTTCGGACCAGATGCTTGATGAATCGTTAATGTATACGCGGTCGCTCATCGCCGAGCTCAGTCCTCAAGTGCTGTATCAATTCGGACTGCCAAAAGCAGTGAGATGGCTAGGCGAACAAATGAAAAAATATGGCCTCACGGTTGAAATTCATGACACGGTGGAGTCTGTAGATTTTGACGATGATGTCGCCATTCTTTTGTATCAAACTGTGCGGGAATTGTTAATAAACGTGGCGAAGCATGCTGAGATCAAACATGCTACTGTGTCACTATCGAAAGGCCCCGGAGACCACCTAAACATCACCGTAGAGGATCACGGCAAGGGGTTTAAACTGAACACCATAGACAATTTGAAGAAATTCGGATTACTTAGCATTCGGGAACGGCTCGAGGCACTCCAGGGGTGTTTCGATCTTGACTCGCAACCGGGAAAAGGGACACGCGCCACTCTCATCGTGCCCTTGCACAAAAACCAATCAAAACCACTCATCCCTTCAGACATCAGAACTCCGGTCCAGAAGAATCACCTTCCTTCATCAGAAATCGTGAGAATTCTGTTGGTTGATGATATGGCCATGGTCCGAGAAGGTCTACGGAGTCTTCTACAGAATTATACCAACCTAAAAGTGGTGGCCGAAGCAGAAAATGGGCAAGAAGCCATTGAATTGGCTCGCGCCGTTCAACTTGATGTAATCGTCATGGACATTAATATGCCCAAGGTCAATGGCATCGATGCGACGCGGCACATTCTCAACGAAGCTCCTCACCTCAAAGTAATTGGGCTATCCATCAATGAAGATAAAGAGCAACGCGACCTCATGTTACAGGCAGGAGCCATGGAGCATCTAAAAAAAGACTGTCCTGCGGAAGAACTCTATCAGGCGATATGTCAAGCCTGCCAAAAAAAATAAAGGTAGAAATAAGACCACTGAAGCACGGTGGGGTAATGAAAGAAAAGAATGCACCAATCGGTGTATCCGCTCTCACAAAGGCATTGAATATACGTAATCAGAAACTTTGCACTTATCGAATCCGATGATAATGCCTCGGTCGAGGACAAAGCCTATGCGGTGCTGTTTAAACCGGACAGAGTTTGGATCCGTCACTCACCGAAGTATGCTCGAGACGCGGCTAGTGCATGAGCCACATGATGTTGATGCGTGGCAACCGGAAGTCGGAAAAATTCACTCGTGAATACTAAGAATTCAAAGAGGTGATTCCATGAGTGACGGCATACTTCGTGAGCTCGGCCGCTGTCTTCACACCTAAGGCCTGCATGATATTGCTTTTATGAAAGGCCACAGTACTAGCCGAAATCTTTAGGGTGGACCCAATTTCCTTTGCCGTGTACCCCTCAGCAATGAGTCCAAGAACCCTCCTCTGTTTTTGAGTCAATCGGCCGCTGAGTTCCTCAAGTGGTATGCCTTCGGTTTTCGCAAGAATGGTTTCTCTGACTTCTTCGGAAATCTGTGGAGACATATAGTAACGGCTCCTCGACACTTCTTGTATGGCGCGAACAAGTTCACTTCCCACGGATTGTTTCAGCACATAACCCATCGCACCCAACTGAAAGGCTTCTGTAATAATCGTTGGGTCTTCGTGCATCGTGACGAAAACAATTTTGACCAATGGCTGTTGAGCCTTCAATTCACGAGCGAATGCAAATCCGTCTCCATCAGGCATTTGCTTATCTAGCAACACAATATCCGGTTGCAGTTCCTGAGCTTTCCGTAGGAAGTCCCGTCCATTTGTGGACGTACCCACAACATCACATTCTGCGTCAAGAAGCTGTTGTAGTCCTTGTAATACCAGGACATGATCATCGACGATGAGTACCCGCGTATATTTCGTGGTCATATTTTAAATCCGCTCGAATGGTTCGTGCACAAAACTTAAACTTCCTCGACCAGATCATAGTGTATGTACACGGAATTGGTCTCTTCTGGATCTCGGAGATAGATATGTCTCGAATTCATGAATAGGATTGTCACGACAGGTACCCGCATTTGCACGCTTTCCCATGGTTTGATGAACGAATAGTTATCCGTCACATTATACCCGGAGTCAGGGTGAGCATCACAACTGCCATAACTCCCATGCCAACATCTTCTGTCAAGGTGACGGTCGATAATGGCACGTCAAGGACAGAGCCCATGCACGGACAATTGATATCCAGATCTTTTCGTAACGCGGACACCACACCCAGTGTACCGATGATCATGACAATGATTGTGACACTATAGGTCACGGCAGGCGCAAGAAACGAGAGAAAGCTTAATCCTAACCCCAGTTCGATGAATGGATAGATATACGCATAGGCTCGACTGTGCTTGGCAATTAAATCATACATTTGAAATCCATCAGCAAATGCTGAAAGGTTGAAGATTTTCAACATGGCGAAACAGCACAAAAAGAATCCCATAAAGTAATGCATCCACTGCAACCAGCCGCCCTGCACGTTCCAGGTAATTGCAGTACCGGCGGCCGCAGTGATCAAGATAAGGGAGAAAAGAGACCAGTAATCTTTGAGTTCTCCTCCCCGATTTTTCTCTCGTTTCTTGTGAGAGGGATTGTCAGACATGGAAAACTCTCATTCTTGTTCCAAAACAAATAATACATCAGGGAATACCATGTCCTGTCCTCCATTTTAAAACAATGCGCACCATCGTAGTCCACATTGTTAGGAGACTCGAACTTTAGCCCTTGTATATTCCGGTTACCCACTGTCCTCATTCTTATGGAGGCTTCCTGAAAACCTTCTTGTTGAAACCGAAGGGGCAGGTTGCACTAGCCTTCACGAGTTCTCAAGATTCTAAATTACGAGGAGAAAGCGGTGAAGTGAACTACCAAAAACCCTGGAAGGCATTGCACCTACCCTTGTAATTCCCGGACACATTCTTACGGGTTTTCCACGTAATCGATTCAATTATGGACCTTCCGACTTAACCACGAAACTTACTTTAATTCCTTAATGCAGGAGCAAAAGTTTGTCTCAATCCACAATGGAACTTTGGGGTACGATTTTTTTATTTTCCTAATTACCACCTACATGCGGAATAGGCGGAACCGGTTGTGGCGGAGGATCTGGAAGCGGCGGCTTTGGATTCGGAAGCGGGGGTTTAGGATGAGGAAACGGATCTGGGGATGGGTCAGGTTGAGGATTTGGAAGGCCGAGATTGGATGTAACAACCAACCGTTTCTCAACCCAGGCATTGCAGAATGGTTTTGCGAAACTTATTTTGCTACTCATCGGAAAATCCGTCGTCCCTCTCACACTGTTTTCCATATGACAGTCCCCCACATTCTAATCACCGAATCTTCCCGTGAAGGTACGGGCAGCCATTTCAATCAATTTTAACTTCAATGGCTGCCCATCCTCATGACTACTTCGCGAGACCTCCAGTAAAACAGACTCGACGTTACTTCATGTCAGATCGGGGTTGGGCACTGATTCCCTTTTCTCCCCGGTCTTTCATTAAGGCAATGGCATGACCATTAGGTAACACCTTAGCAATTACCTCATCTCCTTGCTCGACACTTCCGTCCACAAGCGTATCTTCCCCCACATGCACTCGTCGTGTGCGCCCATCCGAGTTTTCCAGGACAAAAATGTTTCCGTTTCTTTTTTGCAAAGTTCCTAACATCGTCTTAGCGAAACCTCCGCTTACAGAAGCAAATTGTTCCTTTTCTGCTTGAAAACGATCGAGTTCTTCAAAAAACTGAAGCTGTTCTTTGCTAAAGTTTCTCTTGGCATTTCTATATCGTTGGGCCGCTTTTTTGAAGCGTTGCTTGGCGTAACCAAAACGATCACGCGCGAAAGCCCGATTATCATAGTACAGCGTGTCATCTTCGGAAAAGACATCAGGTTCGTCCCTCTCTCTGTACCGGTCACGTGTGTAGGGGGGAAACTCATCCTCGCCCAGGTATCTTTCAATATCAATAGACCCATAGGGGTTTTGAGGAACAGAAGGGTGGTTTGCTACCGGCAAGTTTTGGGTAATTGCTCGCCCAGGATCCCAGTCGGCTCCTCTTACTTGGTTATTTTTCGGGGATTCTGCCATCGCATAAGACGTGAGCCCCAAACTCATTAATACCGCAATCGTACAAGTGGTTTTAACTTTTCGCATTGTGTCCTCCATGTTTCAGGTTCTGGTTAATCCATCGAAGGGCTAAAATGGTGAACTGCCCTCCATCCAGCTTCTAGATAAAGACCGGTTGTCATGAGCTCGACTTCTTTTTTTTATCCTTGGCAAGAGTTATGACAGAATCGGCCATCAGTTCTTTTTTTTCGAAAAGGTCATAGTCCATGTGGCCAAAAGCCTTCACACGGTCACCTTTGCGGATTTTCTGAAACCCCTGGTCGTCCATGGGATTGTACGGCATATTGATCGTGTCAATCTGAATCTTCCGCTTCCCCGTATCCAAGGTAAACTCTCGGCCATCCACTTCAGTCACCGTTCCTGTTAGGTCAAGCCACGACACCACAATAGGTGTGGGGTAAATTCCAAAGGCCAAATCCTCCTCATCCGCATCATTGGCGTAGAAAAATGTGTTCAGATTTTCAACATACACACTGCTCGCCTCAATGGAGGCGGTTTCAAACAGATCATCATCTATCCGGCCATAGACGGTCACTTTGTCGCCATCGAGCAAAGACTTGCCTTCGCCATACCAGTCCCAGTCATCCATCTCAACAATGATCTGTCCCTTGCCATAGTCGAGCATGAAACTGTGATCTTTCGCGGATGCTACCACTCCACTCACACTGACCCAGCTCCGATCTGGTTTGTTTCTAAGATTTTCCGCGCTTGCCGCACACGGCACCGCGAGAATTAAAATCAGCAATATCCACATATTCTTAAATGATTGGCGCATTATTGTTCCTCCTTTCATTTTAGAGCACCACTAGATAGAACGTGAGCTGGGATACTCATTTGGAGATCATTCATGAGTTCGGATTGTGCCACCCTTTCAATTCCCTGATGACTCATACCCAAAAACCTTCGCTCCGGAATATCAATGGGAATGATCGGGAGCCGAATCTTTAAATAATTTCTATATCAATACACCGATGAGTAAAACTGTAAATTTCCCTTGATCGTGTATCTTTTTGAAGTAAGCCACAAACCTTGAAGTCAACCAAAATCGCTACCGAACGACGAAAAAGATTGATCAAAGGGCATAGCACCTCAGAAAAGAGGTGATTGGGGAGAACACAGAGAAAAAGTTGACTTATTTTGTGTTTTTCCGAAGTCCTCGGTAGCGCATCTTTAACAGGAATTTTTCAGAATTGGCCATACCCCATATACCAGACAATTTTTCAATAGATTACTTTTTTTGTCTACTAGATGAAGGTTTCTAACTCACGATAGAATGAAAACAATGAAGAGACATTGACGGCTGGTCATATTTTTGCTTTGTAGATCTCTCGAACTTTTCAAATCTGACTGGTTGCTGATTCATTATTCGAAAAACAATTGGCTAAACCAAAGACATTTGAAATCCAGATCAAGCGGGCTCCGAATTAATTGTTGCTTCATGCATTGTAGCGAGGACCACAAACACAATTATTTCACCTTATAAGGAAATCCAAGATGAAATGTCCCCAAACCTATCAACAGAAGGCCATGCCACTCACATTGTTTAGCCTCTTGTTCCTGGGAGTATTCGCAATCACTGGGACAAACGTCATATTTGCAAATTCTCAAGACGACACCATCACCGATAAAGACATCACGATTGCGACCGAGTCCCGTTTTATTGTCGATAAGAGCGTTCCAGTTAATGCCATTGATGTTTCCACGAAAAATGGCATCGTCACGCTTACTGGCAAAGTCAACACGATTCTGGCAAAAGACCGGGCCACTCGAATTACGGAGAATATTCGTGGCGTACGAGCTATCGTCAATCGCATGAAAGTCGTCCCTCTTGTTCAAAAAGACGATCCGGCAATAGTACTAGATGTGGAAGCGGCATTGGCCAAAGATCCAGCGACGGATTCCTATGAGGTAACTGTCGCTAGTCATAATGGCACTGTCACTCTTCATGGGGTAGTTGATTCATGGCAGGAAAAACAACTCAGTGCGCAAGTTGCCAAATCAGTCAAAGGGGTCAAGGAAATTTCCAATCAACTGAAGATCAGGCCGGCAGCAATTCGCCGCGATTCAGAGATCAAAGCGGAAATTATGCGAATGCTTCAGGCGGACGTATTTCTCGATGATCAACTCATTGGTGTCATGATTCGGAATGGGCATGTGACACTGACTGGTGTCGTGGGAAGTTTGGCCGAAAAAAATAGCGCATTTACCGATGCGTGGGTGAGCGGTGTCATTTCAGTTAATACCGAACCACTGAAGGTCGAGTGGTGGGCCAAAGATAGAATGCGTCGGGAACCAGGTGATGTAATTCGTTCAAACGAAGGCATTAAACAGGCCATTGAGTTAGCATTATCGTATGATCCCCGCATCAATCAAAACAGCATAGAAGTTGATGTTAAAAATGGCATTGTCACCTTGCGAGGGATCCTGCGGAACGCCCAAAGCAAAAGCGCAGCCCAAATGGATGCAGAAAACACCGTCGGTGTGTTTTTAGTGAAAAACTTGATTAAAGTACGCCCTCCTGAGCAGCTATCCGATTCGGAACTGGAATCTCAGGTTCGCCAGGCTCTGGCCAACAATGCATTGGTCGATCGCTACGACATTAACGTGACGGGACGTCATGGCCAAATATTTCTTGACGGCTATATGGATTCCGTTTTTGAAATCTCGCAAGCCGTCAAGACAGCCGAGAAAGTTTCCGGTGTTGTGGAAGTCATCAATCAATTAATCTACACCCCTCACCATCAGCACAAGAGTGATGAGGCTTTATGGCAAGAACTTAGGCAGGCTTTTTGGTGGGACCCTCATCTTTATGATCAAGATATTCGGGTTTCCATTGAGGATGGACATGTAACATTGACCGGTACCGTACCCACGGTCCATGCCTCAAAAAAAGCCATTCAAATTTCCAAAGATACCGGAGCGAAAAAAGTAACAAGTCGGTTACGTATCCAACATGCGCCAGACTTTTTTCCGGCCTAACGTAACAAATGGGCTTGTATAATAAGTTGATTCGTACGATTGGGCAAAAGGAAGAATGACCATGCGAACGTTTTACCCTCCCTATCACCAACACGAACCTATTCTAGCTTGGGGCAGAAAGAACAAATATCGCCTCTCTCGGCTGCTACCGATTTTTCTCGCTGCATGGGTCTGCATCATTTGTCAGGCCAGTGTCGTGAGTGGCAATCAGTCTTCTGACATTGCCGATCAGGATATCATGTTTGCGATCGAGGAACGATTGTCGAAAGATGAGGGAGTAGCAGCCCATCACATTGATGTCATCGTTAAAAATGGTATCGTGATGGCAACAGGAACGGTTGACAACCTACTTGCAAAAGAACGTATCACCCAACTCGCTTCAACCTTCAAGGGTGTCCGTGCAGTCGTCAATCGAATACAGGTAGCTCCGAGGCGCTCAAGCACAGACTCGGAAATCAAGGATCACGTTGAGCAGGCACTGCTAGATAACCCTGCCACAGAATTGCTCGATCTTCATGTATCCGTGCAAGACGGAATTGTCACACTTCAAGGAACCGTCCAGTCATGGCAGGAACAGCAACTGTCACTTACGGTGGCCAAAGGGGTTCAAGGAGTTCGGGATACCATAGAACGTGTCCAACTTGCCACAATACCAAACCGGTCAGATCGGGCTCTCACCCATGAAATTGCTCAGCGATTGAGATATGACGTGTGGATTCCGCATGATTCGATCAATGTCCACGTTCGCAATGGAAAAGCAACCCTTTCGGGTGTGGTCCACAGTGTAGAAGAAAAAAATCGTGCTGGGAGGTTGGCTTGGGTTTTTGGTATTACCTCTGTCAATACGGATGGACTGCAAGTCAATTGGGAGAAGCAAGATCCTATGCAGAAATCCGGTCTGACTCAGGTCCCTGACGATGATATTCGTCAAGCCATTGACCAGGCATTGACTTACGACCCTCGGTTGTCATCCTCAAACATTGAAATAGAGGTCAACCATGGCACGATTACCTTGACTGGGATCGTCTCAAACCTTGCCGCCAAGGCCGTTGCCGAACACAATGCCAAGAATACGGTCGGCGTGTATCGGGTGATGAATTTTTTGAAGGTACGCCCTTCACCGCCAGCGACTGATGCTTCCATTGAAAATCAAGTCAAGGCGGCAATGCAGCGTGATCCTTTTTTAAATCAAGAAGCTCTCGACGTGTCTGTCCATGAAGGGCGAGTCTACCTTGAAGGGAAAGTCCCGACGACCTTTCGGAAATCCCGAGCAGAATTCTTAGCCTCTCGCGTGAAAGGTGTGGTCGAGGTGATAAATCGGGTTCATCATCCGTTTCGATGGTTATGGAAATCGGATTGGGAGATTAAACGAGACATCCGCAATGCCTTACAGTGGGATTCTCACCTCGCCCCTGCCAGCATCCAGGTACATGTTGAAAACGGTCAAGTGACATTGCGAGGTACCGTGCAGAATAAGGAGCAATCCCAATTGGCCAAACACATAGCCTTAGAAATGGGCGCTCGTTCTGTAAGAAATAAATTAGAAACGCCGCCTTTACATTGAACGCCTATGTTTACTGAGATGCCACGATCTTTTCTTGACCATTGTTCCGACCAGGAACCATAGAGAAGGAGACAGAGTATGGATGCCACCAAACTCGATACTATCACAAAGGATTTAACAAAAGACTTTCCGAGAAGCCCAAGGGAAAAATTGGGTGATTATGTCATTGCAGGACGAACTTTAGACAAATGCCGAGCCGTGTTACTTGGCAAAGAAGGTGAATATAAATTTAACTGTCCTTTGGATAGGGAATTTTTCGACTTTAGTAAAATCAATGCCAACCAATTTAAAGAATGTGTAGCTTCAGGCGCCACGGACCATGAAGTGGCCGCATGGATCCATGAACATGCCACCGATCGTCCCAGAGTGGAAATCGTAAAATGGAACAATCGGTTGCGCGGCATGCGCATTTCTGAATTACCAGACGATGCCCAGGAGTTCCTGGAAGATTATATTGAAAACTACATTCCAAAGGGACGTCAATTTTACAGTTGGTTCGATGTTTATGATTTGGAAGAACAGCGGTTGTAAGGAATAAAAGCCTATGAAGGCTGTGAGAATTTTATTTTCACAGCCTTCATAGGAAACACCATGATTGACTAATATAATTCCGTCAGCAGATTTGCACGACTACTAAGTCTACCTCCGGTTCCTGGGAGACCTTCTCCAGAAGGAACTTCCGTTGGATATTTTACTGAGCCCACAACATTTAAGGGTCATTGTGAGCGCACGCATTGGATTTCTTATTACGTATATATTTCTACTTAATGAAAACAGTCCGATTAATGCGGCGCCAGGGAAATATATTTCTTGTTACAGGAATTTATTTCACCAGATCCAACACAAAATTTTGTGAACGCTTGTGTTTTCCGTCTATGGAGACATGATTTCCATAGGGACGCACCTGAAAATGGGTCAACGGTTGCAACTCATCCGCCAGACCATTCATTTGACTTTCGCATAAAGATTTAAAGCAGCCTTGGCACATCGCCAAGTGCCACAGCCGGTATTCCTGATCGTAATTATTAGCATACAGGTCCAACCAGGCTTCTTTGTCCCGACAGAGATAGTGAGATGGCTCACTTTTTCGATAGTAGGGTTGGATACGATCCAAGATGTGACACACAGTATTATTGACCGTTCTCCAGTCCTGATCCACATCTTTTTCCAACTCCAACAACACCTGCTCTGATAGTCCACCGACTATCATGGTTTGCTGCCATCCCCCTTTTCTCCATCGCGCATAGTTCTTGAAAATACGGGCCTGCTGGTCTTCCGGGATAGCCAGAACCTTCATCACATGTGAAGGGGTCATACTATAGAGATGCCAAAATAAGGTCACCAAGCCATCGCGACTCACCACAGCTCGAGAAATTAGAGCATCTAGATACTGTCCGAGAGGCGTTGACAGGGTGGGCCAATCCGGAGATATGAGGTCCAATTGACTAAAGGATTGAGCAATGAAACTGTCTAGGAGCAACACCGGTCGCATAGGGAGTTTTGTTCGCGCGTAATCGATGAATCGTTCAGTCAGTTCATAACCTAAACGTAGCGCGAGTTTTTCATACGCCACCGTATTATCCCATCTTTTGGTTTCTTTAAGCCGATGAATCACATATTGTGTGGCGTGTTCAAGAAGATCTTGGGATGATGTTTTGAGAAATCGATCATAACTGGCCTCATCAGGTATAATGGTGGCCACTGTCAGTCGATCCACATGTTGGTGTTCCTGAGCAGATAGCATAACCGCATCAAAGTCATTGTTTGGAAGGGAAATTCCAGCGTTCATTTTCGTTCCTTTCTTCTTGTGTCAAACGTACGCCAAGTTCTTAAGCACACCTTAGCAGGCCGCATTTGACTTCTGAACTGGAAAGAACCCTGGGTTTGTATTGATTGATAATTAAATGCAGAATTTATGAAGCGTGGAAGAGAGGAGTGGAATGGATTACCCGTCTTGAATTTAGAGTGGCATTCACACCCCGTTTCAGCGACAGAGAGCCATTCTGATTTGGCCCAAGTCAGGACGAAGTGTCGACCCTCTCTTTTTCTTTTGTGTCCGGTGGGTCGCCAATTGGAGGAATATCCTTAGGCGGGGGACCGTCGGGCATTGGTGGTTCCCGAACCGGCGGATCGTCGGTCAGAGGATCGGGAGGTTTTCGTTTGGGGGAATCTTGAGAACTTTGTTCTTGGTTTCGCCAAAATTTATTCACTTCGACCTCGCTATCTTTTTTGTTTTTATTATTGAGCATCCATGCCTTGATTTTATCCCTAAGCGTTTATTTAGGCCTTCACCTCTCGCAGGGCATCCGATTTCGCTTGAAGTAATTCCTTTAATTTGGCTTCGTCGTCAATCGACAAAGAGGTATGTAAAACCTTGCCCTCAAGATCAAGGCTCTGCAACTCCTCAACGACTTTGTCAGGCGTAATATCCTTAATCAACAAAAACAAGGCCGACGAGCTTGGTTGGATCGTTTGACCCAATTGTTTGATAAAATCATCATCAATTCCAATATCGGACAACCACCCTGCCGTTCCACCAAGGGCGGCACCCGTCACGCTTCCCGCGGCAAGGCCGACCAAGGGATTAAAAAAGAGCAACCCTAAGAGCAATCCCCACAGTGTTCCAAAAAAGGTCCCTTCAATTGCTCCGCTCGCGACCAGGTTATACTGCTGATTGACTGCTATTTTGCCTTCCTTATTTCGAACGACTACGACCGCATCCTCAAGGCTCACGAGATACTTTTTTTCCAATTCAACCAATTTCTGGCGAACCTCATGTGCTTTGGTTTCACTTAAAAAACTGACAACGACTAAATTCCTCATTCTTCGTTCCTTTCATGGTTTCGTCAATATTTTTAAGCTCTTCTATTTAAGCCCTTGCACATTCAACTTCATATGATCAGACTGTCCTCACCGACCCTCTCTCACGCACTCAAAGACTGGGGTTTCGTTTTATGGATTGGGCTTGGGCGGCGGCCAGTCAAAATCCAAGTATTTTCTAACAGTCAATTGACTTTCGACCAATCTCGCTCCTCCCTCTTTCGCATTCTCTAGGGCGGCCTCATACTCAAACCAACTATTCACCGTCCCTCTTAACGTCGCAATGCCGTGTTCAACAGTCACGGTGATATCATCGCTGTCAACGAAGGGACTCCACCACAATTCATCTTCGATGTCTTGTTGAATCACGGCATCTGGTGTCCATTCCCAGGAATCCGGGATTACTAGATTGTTTTTCACCTCCAAAACGCCTTTCACGCGAGCCGCCAGATGCTCCGCTAATCGTCGTTCATAATACGAGCCCACGGTTCCCCTCAAAGTAACTTTGCCATCATGCACCAAAGGATCAATCGTAAAAGGCTCAAGATCCGGATCGATGGCAATCAACGTCTCAATTCTCCTTTTGATTTCTTCATCATCGGGATATTCTGGGAGCCTGACTTTTAAATAGTTGTTTACCCATAAGACTCCCCTAGTATGCCTGGCTGTTTCTTGTGCGGAGTGTTTTGCGTTGAGGTTATCAACCGTCCCCTGTAATGTGACAACTCCATCTTCAACTGCGATGTCAATCGAAAACCAAAACACCCGAGGATCATAAGCCAAGGCAAGCTGGACATGTTCTTTAATGGTGTCGTCTGACAACATATCAAAGGTTTTTGTCCGACGCATGTTACCTTTGGCCCACCATTTGACAAACAGTTGGCTATCATCGACGCTCTTCACACCCATCACGTATGCGTTATTCCGAGCTCGGCGTTTTTCTGAAGCGCTGCCCACCACACCAGATAACCACACACGTCCGTCACGAACTGACACATCAAGACCATCCGCATTGATCCACACATCCGTCTGTAATCGTTTTTGAATCTCATCCGCGATTTGTCCGTCGCTCCGCTTCCCCTCGTAGGAAACCTCGATGTTATTGACAACCTCATGGACACCTCGAGCTCCCGAGGCAATCTTTTCTGCCAGGTTTCCTGCCGCCCATGAATTGACGGATCCAGACAGGGTTGCTGTCTTGTTTTGAACCTGAACTTCGAGATCGTATTTTTCAGTTGCAGGATCGTGAGAGAGAACCTCTTCAACATTTTGACGAATGTGCTCATCAGACAAGCCAAGATTTTTTATCGTCACGGTATTGACCACCGCTTGAACACCACGGATGGTTTCAGCCACGGAGGTCGCTCGCATTTTTCCTCGTAAATGAGGGGCTTTCCCGCTCAGAGCGACAACCCCCTTTTTGGTCGTAACGTCAATGAGATGACCTGGGACACTCGGATCAACTGAAAACGCCTTTTCTACCGCTTTGGTGATTTTATTATCATCCAACTGCTCCATTCTCTCGGCGAGCGCATTATTGACTGGGACTTGACACATCACGACAGCAAGTGCGATCAGTAGAATCCGTAATGTAGGATGAAATTTTATTTGTGTCCTCGGTTTTTTCATTGCTTTGAATTCATGGGTCATTTGCTTCTCCTTACCTAGAACCCCTCGATCATATGAGATTTCCAATGATTAATTCTTTACCAATACCATTACCAAAAGTGGCAGCCAAGACAAAATAGACAAAATCAATAGATAATGGAGTCGGATGTCCAATCATGGATAACATATAATCAAACATAATGAGGGTGCGGTTGCGCGCCGATTCTTTGCCGACGTCAGGCACACCCTTGAGTTGTTGGCTCCAGATTCTACGTCTTGTCTTTTTTCTTGGGTTGGAAATCTATATCTATTAAACGCTCGCTCGACTTATAGGTGAGATAGAACCAGATCCACTCCATGATGACTCTAATTTTGTCAAACCCAATGAGAAATGAGACATGAACCACACTCCAAAGCAACCAAGCTGGCAGACCAGATACGTTCCACCCTTTAATATTCGCCACGGCCCTGGCTTTTCCAATAGTGGCCATTTGCCCTCTGTCCTTATAGTGGAATGGCACCCTTGATCGGGGAGACGGATTGTGCCGAATAAGATGAGCCACGTACCGGCCTTGTTGCATGGCCACGGCTGCAAGTCCTGGTAAGGGATCTCCGTTTTCATCCAAACAGCATGCAGCATCGCCAATGACAAAGATTGAAGGGTACTTGGGTATGGAGAGATCCTGACCAACGCTGATTCTCCCCTCAGGATCCAAATCCATGTTCAACGTTCTAAGTAAGGGCGACGCCTCATTCCCTGCAGCCCAAATGACATTGGCTGTTGGGATGAATTCATCATTACACTGCACACCGTGTTCAGAAATGTCTGTAACTACACAATTGAGTTTGACTGTCACATCCAGATGTTCTAGATCTTTTTTTGCATGTTCTGAAAGCTGAGCAGGGAACCCCTTGAGTAATCGAGACTCTTTCTGAACCAAAATGATCTTAATGGTGTGGTCACGGAGTAGCGGAAAGTCTGGTCGAATCGTATTCCGCGCGATTTCGGCAAGTGCGCCAGCGAATTCAACACCTGTTGGTCCACCACCCACAATGACAAAAGTCAGATAACGTTGGGCTTCGCAATGAGGAAGCAGACGCTCAGCCCGCTCAAACGAATGCAGGATGTGGTCGCGAATCCCAAGAGCATCGTGTAAATTTTTCAGGCTCCAGACATGATGACGCCATTCTTCATGACCGAAAAACGACGGTCGAGATCCCGGTGCCAGAACCAGAAAATCAAATGAGAGTGTCTCATTGATAAGCTGGACAACCTGTTGCTGACAATCAACCGCCTCAACCCGATCTAATATGAATCGAATATTGGATTGAGTACGAAAAATTTCGCGGAAAGGCGTGGCAATATCCCCACGTGAAAGCGAGGCGATGGCAACCTGATACAGTAATGGCTGAAACAAATGATGATTCGTTTTATCGATGAGAACAATCTCGACATCCGCGTTTTTTAATCCGCGTGCAACGGCCAGGCCTCCAAACCCTCCTCCAACAATCACAACTTTGGGCCTACGCATGAGCTCGTTCATCTCCTTTTGATAATTGACGAAAAAGCATGAGTTTCACCTACCAAAAGTGTGGGGCCGCCAGAGGATAAACAATGCGGTAGAGCGAGTGTGGCATTGCATGATAGGATTGTCAGTAGACATAATCCTCTGGAGAAGATGGAATATTGTCTATATGACCTATGCAGTCATTCCTGCTAATGTCCGCTAAAGAATATGTCTCAACCTTCCCATCCTTCACCGGCAGACCGGCACCTTTGGCAAATTGCGTTTATTCGGGATTTGTTGTGGTTAAGCTTGATCTTGCTTTTGCTTTGGCTTGGCTACTATCTTCGAAGCATATTTGTGCCAGTCCTGATTGGTGCGGTGTTCGCCTATTTGTTTACGCCCCTTATTACCTTTGCCAATCAACAATGGAAATGGCCTCGCCCGTTTACCACCCTTTTGCTCGTCATCTTTCTCCTTCTCCTCATTGGGGGTGGCATGATTATTCTCGGTCCCATCATTGTTGATCAGGCCGTCACCCTCACAAGTAAGCTGCCCGATTATGCCAATTGGCTGGCTGACCGCTACGGCCTTCAGCACGACACCTTAATGAGTCAGTTACAGCAACTCGCCGTCCATGTTCAGGAAAACCCATTCGAGACCTTTCAATCAGTATTTAGCGGGACAAGTCGAGCATTCGATTTTATGGGAAGTCTTATCGGGACCGCGACCTATATACTGATTTCGTTTGCCCTCATCCCTATCTATTTCTTTTTCTTTGCATGGCAATTTCCGACAATTCTTGCTTCCCTTCAGGAATATATTCCTGCTCGTTATATGAGAAGGACCAAGAACATTGCCGCTCAAATGGATGAAGCTGTCGGCAGTTTTTTTCGTGGCCGGTTGCTCATTGCACTCATTATGGCCATTATGTTTTCTGTGGGGTGGTACCTGGCCGACGTGCCCTATTGGTTTTTGCTCGGAGTCGGAACAGGGGTGTTGAGCCTCATTCCCTATGCTGCGACATTCGGTTGGCCCATTGCTGTGCTCGTGAAATACTTGGACATGACCACCACTCAAGGGCTTTCATCGGTCGATTGGATGGCTGTAGCCTTTTGGCCAAGTCTGGTGTATGCCGTAGTACAAATCCTTGAAGGGTGGGTCTTGACTCCCTGGATTCAAAGTCAGTCGACCGACTTACATGCAGTAACCATTCTTCTTGTCGTGCTCATTGGAGGTGCCGTTGCAGGAGTATACGGCCTTATTCTGGCTATTCCATTAACCGCATGTTTAAAAATTCTGACGAAAGAAATGGTTTTGCCAAAAATGAAAGGAATGGCAGACAAATCCTCACCTGGCTAGGGTCGACATTCTTCAAACATTCTCATCAGGTTGGTAAAATTTTTATTCGTTACCAATCTGGAGTCGACTTTTGAGCCAATCCCATTCCAACTTTTCTGGGTGCGCAATATAGTCATCTGAATTTTGCACGACCGTTTCGATATAGCTCTCCCGTAAATTCCACTCATGTTCCGCCTCTTCCTCATCATATGACACAACATCAATTGTCCCATCGTTGAATCGAACGGTATAGGCATCAACCGGTTGGTTCAAGTCATCGACATAAATCTTGGCGATAACATTTTTTCCTCCAAGCACTTTATTTCCCAATTCTATAATTTGCTTGTAGGGAAGACCGTCTTTGTGGCGACGAAGCGCAAGATTGCACGTATTGATATATTTAATGAAAAATGTCCGCGTTTCCTGAGAATTCATGTTGTAGGGCCATCCAAAGCGCACCAACAAACAACACCGGACCTGCAAATCGTAAATCGTTGGTGGGTGGGATTGTGTCTTGGTGTGACGTCTGACTCATGAAAAACCTCTCACGACGGTTCGCAATGATGAGTTTGCGAATCGTCTCACCTGCAAAGTGATTAGGGCAAATCAGGATTTGACCCACCACTGAGAATTGAGCAGGGTTTCATGGTGCATGGTTTCAGTGAATTCCTCAATATGTTTTTGGTTAAGGTTTCCAAGTGGCATTAGGCGAGCGTCCTTGTACCCCCATGACTGAATCGGAACCATGAACTGGTTCCATGAGATGAGAGGACCACGACAGAGTCGTTTTTCGATGCTGGACGGTGGGGTCATGAGTCTTTGTTCCAGTCGTTTCATAAGTGTTTGCCATACCCATTGCGGAACCTTGTGTCTTTCCTCTGGATACACAAATGCAAATAGTTGCAAATGAGAGAACAAGACTTCCCAGTAGGTACCAAATCGTCTTATTAAACGTTGCCAGTCAATCTGCTTCCAGCAGGCATGAATGAGGTGAATGATATCAGTTCCGTCATAGCGTTCCCGCTCCATTACAAAGGCTTTGGTCCAAATCATTTCTTCTGGAGGAACAAGTTCAACCACGTGTTCATCAAGTTTCCAATGTGACGCATGAATGAACCAATCCTCGTCAACATCACACAGACCATTCCCTGAGGAAAAGATGACATCGACAAAAAACTCTCCAAGACGAACCTTTCCCAACCAGTGGGGAAACGTTCTTTCTGTTTCATATCCAGCTTGTGACAACGCAGCCATGATGCCCCCGAACTCCTCTGGTGTCACAAATAAATCGATATCCTTAGTTGTGCGAGCTATTTCGGTGTAGGCAGCTAATGCATAGGAACCACCGATAAGAAAACGCGACCCCGAACGGCGTAATGCCTCAAGAATGTGAAGATAAAAATGGCGAAAGGATGCAATGGAACTCAGTTCCGGCACTGTCTGGGCTGTTTCTTGTGGCGGCAAGATTCCGCTTGATGATCTCGAATGATGTGTACGTGACATCGCCATAGATGAACCTTTATCGACTTTTTTCAGCTCGGGCTATTGACGGTTAAAGCGTAGAATGCTACCGGCGTCTGAAATCTCTTGGCCTTTTGCAAAAGAGGCAGGGCGACATTGAACACCGGAATCTTATTCTTCGTCATCCCCTTCGGCTGGCCATGATGAGCATGTCCATGAAACACCACCTCGACAGGATAGCGGAGAAGCACGTTTTCCAGATAACTAGATCCCAGAAAAGGAATGATGGCTTCTGGCTCACCTTCAACCGTTCCACGAATTGGGGAATAATGAAGTATTGCCACGCGGTGATGATTGGTCGATTGTTTAAGAGATGATTCAAGTTTCTCCGCTTCGAGTTTAGCCATGGCCACAAATTCCTTAATCAATGGTTCTCCCCATGGCTGCAAGGCCAAGTCATCAAATCCGCCAGCGAATCCCTTTGTACCAACAAAATCAATTCCACATGCTGTATGCACGCCCCCATCCAGAATAATTACCCCTGATTGCCGTAGAACCTGAGTGATGATGTTTGCCTCTCCCATTTCATAATCATGGTTGCCGAGAACTCCAATCGTCGGACATCGCAATGGAGCGAGTAATTCAGCCAGGATGGCGGCTTCTGATGGATGACCTTCATGGGTTAAATCCCCACACAACAACAATACATCCGCTTTAGCGTCAATTTCCTGCAGCATGGCTTTCAGATACGATGGATCGACATACGGACAATGCACATCTCCGACTGCAGCTATGTTGACAACATTGCTGTTGGGGCAGATAGCCCTCCCCCCTTTTTGTTCTGAGTGCCTGAATGTTGTATCGAGACTCAATAGGTGTTCCTCATGGTTGACTTGGTCTGATTCATCCAGAATCGGATTGTATGACCTTATTCAAGGTGAAGTGACGATATTCTTTGGGCTTTACACGGTCAACGCTAATGCGTTTCTACACCTAATCCTGCTCCAGACATCGCTCGAATAAGGTCATGCCGAGTAATGGATTTAATAACACGTTCATCTTCTACAACAGGAACAATCGGCATATGCTCCGATTGAAGAATCTTAAGGGCATCAGATATCGGAGTCGAGTCTGTGACGTGAATGGGCTTCTCTTTTTTCATCAAATCCTTTGCTTTCATTTGCGTGAGGTCTTTACCCTCTTGAAGAGCCTTCAAAATTTCCAACTCTCCAACAACACCTTCCAAGTATCCGTCGGTATCAACGACCGGAACAACAGCGATATGGTTTGTCAATATCTCCATGGCAATCGATTCTCCATCGACTTGAGAATCGAATTGTAACGTATGAGTAGCAACGATATCTCCAACTGACTTATATCCTTCAGGTGGCACACCAGCAGTATTCATAAGATCTCCTTTCTTCTCGGCTGAAATAAATTTTTCGGGATACCTCACAATCCATAGTTGATTCCGAATGAATGCCGAGCAACATGAATTGGTAACATGACACTTCCCCTTAGCGTATTCGAATATCATTTTTGACTGTTTCTACGCCAAGTTGGTTACGAGCGATAATTTCGGCTTGTTCAACCTGAAGTCGACTCTCAACCAGCCCGGATAATTGGACATGTCCATCTTTAACGCTCACCGTGATGGCATGTCCTGCAACATGAGGGCTTTGCCGAAGATCATCCATTATTTTAATCTCAAGAACTTGTTCCTTTTTTGTCAGGTCCGTGTTGCCTGCTTTTGGCTGAAGACTCGCACACCCCAATTCGAAGCAGACGATGAGCAGGCTGTAAGTCATGATTAACATCGTCGTTTTCATCCGTCCTTTGTACTTTTGGTTGCGCATGCGGTCACATTTCATGTGAGCACCTATCGTCAGGGAGCATAACGGGCTTCATTTCACTACAATTACCAGTTTCATACTTATCTCATACGCCATTTTGGTTTTTGTGTGAACTGTAGAAAACCCCTGATTTGGGGAAATCCATGATGCAAAAGCAAGGGATCTCGCTAGTTACAAGGAAATGTATATTGGGTACATTGGGAGGATTTTTGTCCTAATCTGGATAAGGGACGAACTTTTTCACAAGTAATGGTAAATATTGTGAGTACACACACCTCTCAGACCACATCACTATTCAAACGGTTCGGCTTTCATCTTCATTCTATTGTTTTTGGATGTTCCGCGTTCCTCATTCTGTTGTTTGTTCTTCTCTCGCTCATTCGCCTTGATGAGATGCAAAAAACTTTTCAGACCATTGAAACCATAATCGCAGAAAAAGCTGGTTGGCTTCTTGTCCTTTCAGTCAATGTATTTCTTATTTATGTTGTCACTGTACTCTTGAGTCGATTTGGGAGCATCAAGCTTGGAGGAAAGGATGCAAAACCCGACTTTTCCTATTGGGGTTGGTACTCGATGTTGTTTAGTGCCGGAATGGGAATTGGACTATTATTTTGGAGCGTGGCCGAGCCAATCTCCCATTACGTTTCACCGCCATTCGGAGAGCCAAGGACTGTTGAGACCGCACGCCTTGCGCAAGGGTTAACTCTCCTGCATTGGGGAGTCCATGCCTGGGGAATCTATGCATTAGTAGGATTGGCTTTGGCGTTCTTCGCCTATAACAAGGGACTTCCTTTATCACTTCGATCGGTATTTTATCCATTATTTGGCGAGAAGATTTATGGGTCTCTTGGGAACATTGTTGACATTATCGCGACCATCTCCACCTTATTTGGAGTTGCGACTTCTTTGGGACTCGGCGCTCAACAGGTAAATGCAGGTCTGGCGTATCTTTTTTCGTTTCCCAACAATACCCTGACCCAAGTGATCCTGATTGCGATTATTACCGCATTAGCGACCCTGTCGGTTGTTCTTGGGTTGGACCGTGGCATACAACGTTTGAGTCAGATCAATTTGGGATTTGCTCTTATGCTCCTCCTGTTTATCTTTTCGATAGGACCGACGATCCATCTGCTGAATACCCTGATTCAAAACGTCGGTCTATACACAAAACATATCGTGATGTATGGCACGTGGACAGAAGCCTATAGCCAAACGGATTGGCAACATGACTGGACGATTTTTTATTGGGGATGGTGGATTGCATGGTCCCCTTTTGTCGGGACATTTATTGCCAGAATATCTCGGGGCCGGACCATCAAGGAATTTTTAGTGAGTGTCTTATTGGTTCCCACCGTGGTCACGATGACGTGGATCACCGTGTTTGGAAATTCTGCATTGTTTATTGAAATGTCCGACAGTGGCCGTATCGCTGAGGCCGTTCAGGAAAATGTTGCCGTCTCACTCTTTGTCCTGCTTGAGCAATTTCCTTGGTCATTCTTCACAAGTATGTTAGGCATTGTGGTGGTGACGATTTTTTTTGTTACTTCTTCGGATTCCGCTTCGTTTGTGATTGACATGATTACGGCTGGAGGCCATACCAATCCGCCAGTGAAACAACGGGTATTTTGGGCGATCACCGAAGGGGTTGTCGCTTCGATTTTACTGTTGGGAGGAGGGCTTATGGCCTTTCGCATCGCCTCAATCAGTATGGGGGTACCGTTTGCCATTGTGTTGTTAATTGCATGTGTGAGCCTATGGCTCGGGTTAAAGGGAGAAGATGCCGGTTCCAAGACCACAGCCTAATTGCATCGAAGAAAGGACCATTTGCTCATAAAAAAGGGGCAGAATTCTGCCCCTTTTTTTGCCTTCTCGGCGTGGACCTTACGACTATGACCAACTATCGATTAGGATTAATCGCATTCTTTACAGGTGGATTGATCTCATAATCTGGATATCCTTTTGCCAGTTCAGGTAATACTCCCGCTCCTTTATTATTGACATTGGTATCTTTTTCGGTCCATTCCGGGTTCTTTCGAATCTCGGATTTTGTTGCTGCCTGCATGGCTTTCTCACCAGTCCACAAATCTCGGCCTGGATCATTCGCTAAGGATTGCCCGGTGACCGGACTCTTCAACGGTTTCATCGGATGGCCTGGATGTTCAGGCAGAAGAGCTGGGTTTGCCAAGGCCGTCCCAACGAGCAGCGTCGTCCCCAAGAGAGCGCCGGTGAGTATGTTGATGGTTAAAAACCGTTTCATGGTGCCTCCTTCTAGATTGGTGTTTGGTAAAGCGACAAATGGCCGAGCAAGCTATTGTCTGCACGACTCAATTATCGATTAAGCATAACTTCAACTTACACCTCTCTCGACAACCCACAACTATCAACAACCCTTGATGAGTTTTGCCTTGAACCTGCTTAAAAACCCATGGCCAGGGTTTTCTTTAGTTTTTGGAAAGTGAATTCCCTGTTAAAACACGACTGAAAACTGATGGCCATTGACACCGCTGAACTAAGCAGAAAGTGTCACCAAAATTTTCTAACTACTGTAATCAAGGACTATAGAGGAGGTAGCCAAATGGTGGTGAGCGATATTATGACAGTTGGAGCTATGACCATCGAAGCAGATGATTCGATCACCCAGGCAGCTCAAAAGTTGGAAAAACACGGTGTTGGGCTCTTGCCTGTTCTTGATAACCAACAATTGATTGGCGCGATTTCTGATCGGGACATTGTTGTCCGAGTGGTATCTCAAAAATATGCCCCTCAAAGTTGCCAAGTTCGGCACTTCATGTCTCCGCAAGTTGCCGTGTGCTTTGAAGATCAAAAAGTCGAAGAAGCTGCTCATTTGATGAAACAGGAACAAATCCGTCGGCTCTTTGTGCTGAACAAAGACCAGAAGCTTGTTGGAATGCTCTCACTTGGCGATTTAGCCTATCGAGACCAACATGGGCAGGTTGCAAAGGATGCGCTCAAAGGGATTTCTGAACCACCCAGGCCAATACAACAGAGGATGACGAGTAGCTCACACAACCACGAGCACAATTAATATTCCTGAATGGTCAGACATGTCATTGCCAATTTATGCTCATATGAATTTGCCCATCACCGGATGTATTTGAAGGATGCTCTTCTCAATCGATCAGTTGTCAACATAAGGAGGTTTTACATGGAACAACAACACAATCGTACGGGTAGAATGCTGACAATCAAAAAGGTTCCATTCCATATTCTCCTTACGTGTACCGTCGCGGGTCTGATAAGTTTCGAAGTAAATCATGTGACATTTGCGACCCCGACGGCTCAAATCACCCCAGACCAAGCCAACGTCACACTTGAGTTTGAAAAGTCTGAATATGGAATGGAACGAAACTTTCCCCTTTATGAACAAGGGCCAATCCGTTATTTCAGCGCTGGGGTAGGCAAAGCTGAAAGGAAACCACAATACCCAGCATTTCCCCTTAAGCTGATTTTTGCAAATGACACTGGCTCTTTTCTCGCATTCATCTCTGTAGAAATTCGTCACCAGGACGGTTCGCTGGCTGCAGACATTCCAGCCAAGCATGTCACTGGCCCATGGTTATTTGTGGATTTGGAGCCTGGAGTCTATGAGATTGTTGCCACAAACAAGAATGGCCAAAAGGTCACAAAGCATGTTCCAATAAAAAAGGATGACCCATTGTCGCTACCCTTGTACTGGAATTCATAGGGAACGGTATCTGACAATGGGATGTTTCCTGTTCCTGCTATCTAAAGCGTGAAATTTCGTAAAAGGAGGTATTTATGTTCAATCAACGACGAACACTGAATGGCATAATGGTAGGCACCATCATGACAGTTTTTCTCTGTGTTGGCGTAGGGTTAGCTAAAGAAGTTGGAGAACTCACCGACGGTCGAATGGAAGGAGCGATTGAAAGACGATTAGAAATGGATTCAAGAATAATAAGTAACGCGATTGGTGTGACAGTAAAAGATGGACATGTCAGGTTGTTCGGGAGTGTTGACACGCTTCAAGAGCATGGACAAGCTACGCAAGTCGCTAGCTCGGTCATAGGGGTCAAATCAGTTCATAACACCATAGAAATTCGACCGAATCCGAAACCAGATCAACACATTCGAAATGAAATCTCCACGCGGCTTAAGGAAAGCGCCTTAATAAAGGATGATCATATCGACATTAGGGTGTCAAATCGGGTTGTCACACTAATGGGCACAGCTCCAAGCCAAAGCGCCTTGCGTCAAGCACAACACGTCGCAGAATCCACGCCGGGAGTTCGAAAAGTAGAAAATTTGCTAGGCCTTCAGGGATCAGATCGGTCTGATGAGTTAATTCACAAAGACGTGCTGGATTATCTTCTGTGGTCACCGCTGGCAGATCTACCCGACTTTAACGTGTCAGTGAAACAAGGGGTGGTCACCTTAGAAGGAACGGTGGCGCATCTCATTCACAAAGACGTATTGGCTATGGATATTATAAATATTCACGGTGTCAAAAACGTCAAAGTTGGAAAAGTCATCCCTGAGTCTTTTGAGATCTCTTTAAAGGACCAATAAATCATTACTGAGGAATATTTATTCTGTGGCAACTTTTCGTCTGCAGAAAATATGGAGGAGTACCAGCTATGCCAAGAGGCGACAAATCCAAATATACAGAGAAACAGAAGCGTCAGGCTGCTCATATTCAAAAGGGCTATAAAGAACATGGCGTCCCTGAGGAAGAAGCAGAAGCGAGAGCCTGGGCGACGGTGAACAAAATCACAGGAGGTGGAAAGAAAAAGGGTGGATCTGGAAGGGGAAAACCTTTGAATAAAGACCCGGCTCGGAAAGGTGGGGAAAAAGGTGGAAAGGCTTCCACAAAGAAAAACGTGTCAACTGTCACGAATGCTAAAAAGAAGCAATAACCCTTATTGAGTCCAATCCTTTCCAATTCATTTTATACACACGAGCACGACTAGGTTGAAAACCATGTCGCAACAAATCTCCAGTGACAGGGGCAGCACTATCGTGGCATTGGTTGTCGGTGAAAATGTCCTGCAGAAAATAAAATGACAGCCCAAAAGTCCAACCAAGGACGAAGCCACAGCCTGGCAGGAACAATTTAGACCAAATCAGCTGCCAGAAAAGCCATTCCCTGTGCCTTGGTTTGTTTTTTTACGCCAATTCAAGCATCCCTTGATTCAGGTTTACCTCTCGAATGTTCAGGGAGGCGTCTCATCTTCTTCATCTTCTAAGGTAAAACCGACTTTCAATGTGACCTGCCAATGGGCAACTTTTCCCTGATCAATATCTCCTCGGGTTTCCACAACCTGAAACCACCGCATATGGCGTAGGGTCTTGGACGCTTTCGCAATCGCATTCCGAATGGCGTCCTCTTCAGTCGTTGTTGAACTCCCAGTCAACTCAAGAACCTTATACACATGATCGTCCATTATTTTTACCTCATCGCAATCAACCATTAATTGCGCTCATCCATGCAACCGCGAAAGCAACAATCTGGTCACATAGACGATCGCCTCGGTTTGGGATTCATAATCGTTCTATGATGTTCCCCAAAGTTTTCTCCATGAACTCCTAGCAGACTCAAGAGTAGGATTCAGCCTGTTGAGTCTGCCTGCTAAACTGTCTGGAATGTCTTCCAACCAGGGCATCGAGGCTCCATGCTCCAGGACCAAACACATAGACATAGAGCAGCCCTCCCATCATCGCGATATTTTTGAGAAACATGATGAATTGAGTCTGATTGGAGAAATGGGTATGAAAAATCCATGTTGTGGGAATCATGAAGAGGAACAGCATGGCCGCACCAACCTGAGTCCAAAATCCCAATAAGAGAGAGAGGCCAGCGACGATTTCCACCACAATCGCGCCAAACAGAAAAATTTCCGTCGCTGGCATACCCATTGATGTCATATATTCTTGAGTGGAAGCGGGATTGAATATTTTATTGAACCCGGAAAGCAAAAAAATGGCTGCTAGCATCGTGCGACCTGCCAGCATGATGTAATTATTATATTTCATACAGACCCTCCTTTCTCAAATGGTACTAGCCATCTGTTTGTCAAAAACTTCATAGAATCAGGAGCCTGACTGAACCATCTATATTTGTACCGAGACGGTCTGACGGGTTCCTAATGTAGCCGCTGATAATGCACATTTTTGAGCCTGCTGGTTTATTGCAAAAATTCCACGCCTCCTTTGGCGTTGACGAACAATCCATCGGTAAAATTCACACCTCCACCCTCGCACTTCATTTTCGTGTCCCTGAGTTCCTGTACTTAAGATGATTCGGGCGTCTTCTTCACCTTGGTGGTCCACCTTGCTGAAACTCAACCCTTCAATGGCACTTCCCGTCTGAAATTGTTTCAGATTTGAACACTAACTCTCCAATTCGACATAAGCCATACGGGGGAAGAGGTTAGCGCAGGAAATGTCTCGGAAAACACTGTCAAAAACCCTGGCCCGCAATTATTGCTTGAAGGAAAGATGAAGGGTTCCAACCCATGCCATCCGTTAGCCATCCGGTCACCTTAAATTTCATGTCTCATCCATAGCCAGGGTATTTTCCAGTTTTAAGGCAAGCTCATCTGCAGTAGGTTGAAGAAGTGGCTAAAACCATTTTAGTAGAGACTAAGAGAAGGAGTCTGGGCATGGTGTCGGCATCTTTAAAAGATTCTAGTTTTGACCACAGGCTTATCAAGGGATTGCGGTCCCAGGCGGCTCAGCTTCGCATGGATAGTGTGCATGCGACATCATCCGCAGGAAGCGGACATGCAACAAGTTGTTGTTCTGCAGCCGATATTGTGGCCACCTTATTTTTTGGCGTCATGCGATTTCACCCGGAGATTCCCAGACTTACGACTAATGACCGGTTTATCCTTTCAAAAGGCCATGCGGCTCCACTCCTGTATGCGGCCTGGGCAGCAGTCGGCTTATACCCCCGTGAGGAATTATCAACCCTACGACAGATCGACTCTGACTTGGAGGGCCATCCGACGCCTCGCCTGCCATTTGTTCATGTGCCAACGGGTTCTCTGGGGCAAGGGTTATCAGCTGGGGTGGGAATGGCCTTAAATGCCAAATACCTGGATCAATTGGATTATCGCACGTATGTACTAATGGGGGATGGGGAATCAGTTGAGGGAGCCGTATGGGAGGCAGCGGAAATCGCCCGCTATTACGACCTCGATAATCTATGTGCAATCATTGATGTTAATCGTTTAGGACAATCCGACCCCACGATTCATCAACATCGTATGGAACGCTATGTCAACCGGTGGTCAGGCTTTGGATGGCACACCATTGTCGTCGACGGTCATGATCCAGCCTCCCTGCTCCAGGCGTTCGCAGAAGCCGAACAGACCTTGGCCCAGCCAACGGTCATCCTTGCAAAAACAATAAAGGGAAAGGGCATCTCGTTTCTTGAGGATCAGGGCGGACGCCATGGGAAAGCCTTAAAAGGAGAAGAACTTGAAAATGCAATACAGGAATTATCAAAACAAATAGAACCAGAGATTTTGCCTCTTACCAATCGAAATATTCCTCTCACTGGGGAGGTATCGAATTCGTTAAGAAACAAAACCCGTCGATCACTTCCTGCCTACAAGAAAGGCGACCAGGTGGCTACCCGTCAAGCGTTTGGAGAAGCTCTGTTGGCTGTAGGAAAAGCACATCCACATGTAGTCGTGCTCGACGGTGACGTCAAGAACTCCACACATGTGCAACAATTTGCCGATGAATGCCCCGATCAATTTTTTGAATCATTTATTGCCGAACAGAATATGATCGGCACGGCCATGGGACTAGCCTCATGCGGGAAAATCCCCTTTGCCGCAACCTTTGCCGCTTTTCTGACGCGTGCGCACGACTTCATTCGAATGGGCGCCATTGGACGAGCCAACATCAAGCTTATGGGATCACATGCTGGCGTCAGTACCGGAGAAGACGGCCCTTCTCAAATGGGACTAGAAGACATCGCCATGATGGCCACACAACCAGACACGGTCGTTCTGTATCCATCCGATGCTGTTTGCACTCACTGGGCGGTTCAGGAAGCCGTCGCGCACCAAGGGATGGTGTATATCCGAACCAATCGACCAGAAACTCCTATCCTGTACGACAACGACGAATCATTTTGCCTAGGAGGATTCAAAGTCGTACGACACACGCCTCGTGATCTTTTAACCGTCGTCACAGCTGGGGTTACGCTTTTTGAAACTTTGAATGCCCAGGAGCAGCTCGAACGACAAGGGATATCGGTTCGCGTAATCGACTTGTACTGCGTGAAACCTATTGACGCCCATGGTTTATATGCTCACATCAGTGAAACCGAGGGCCGCGTACTGATCGTAGAAGATCATTATGAACATGGTGGATTCGGTGATGCGGTGCGGCGGGCCTTAGGTCGAAAGAGTATTGAGAGTGATCATTTGGCTGTGCGAAACATTCCCCGAAGCGGAAAATCTCAAGAGCTGCTCGATCGATACACATTGAGTACAAGTTCAATTATTAAAAGAATCCAAGCGATGATTCAATAATCTCGAAGCTGAAATGAAGTGATAACGGTCACAAAACCAAATCAATGTTTTTTGAAACCGTCGAAGTCAGGCCAATACCGTTCGAGCTCGCAATGATGTCGGACAATGACGCACGACTCAAAAACCCCAATGCTCGTGTTGAGCCATTGGCTTTTTGTACACCTCAACCTAAGGAGGAGGTTATGAACCAAAATCGCACCATTTGCTATACGCTTCTACTGTTTTTCATGATGACCAGTATCGGCGCGACAAGTCCATCGTTCGTTCCATTAAAAACCGACTCAGGATCTCCGGCACAAAGGCTTAACCAGTCCGGGATTAAAGCGTATCAGGAAGGGGAATGGCAAAAAGCACAGGAGCATTTCCTTTCGGCGGGTCAAGAGGCCCCTCAGTCTGCTGTCGTTCATTACAATCTTGGCTTAACGTTACATAAAATTGAAGAGCACAAGGATGCCGCCCAACATTTTCAAAAAGCGGCAGATCTAGGAACGAATAATTCACACATACAAGAATCTCAAATTCTGAAGGATCATTTAGAGATGCTGAACTAACCAATTCTATTCCATGGATCTACTCACAAGACCAAGGTCTTCACCTGTCACTGTGAGTATTGGAATACGGATACGTGGCACCACTAGGGAAAAACAATTTACAGAGGGCCACGTGAAAACAGAGAGAAAACTTCCATGGGAAATTTTGTGGGGAAAGGAGGTCGTCCATGGTCTGGGAAAGGGCACCAACGTCTGTACAAACGGCCACAATTGATCGTGAACTTTGTACAAATTTCGCACATAAGTTCAATTAAACTTTTCGAATGGAGGAAAACATGAACCGCGTATACTATCAACAACCAGCGATACACTATGCCATCGCTGTCAGTTTGGCGACAGTAATCGGAACCACTCTGATAGGCGCCACAACCTCAGCGTTGGCCTTATCGAAGCCCCTGGGAGGCCACATACAAGGGAAAAGCTACGTGGTAAGAGGAAAGCTTGTAAATGTCCAAGGGGATCAGTATTGGATTCGCAAATCCACAGGGGAAGATATCCGAATCAAAGTGACCGCCGATACGAATATGGTGTGTGAATCAAACCGTGAAATGCCTTCCAAAGCAATTACCACAGGACGCACGGAGATGAAGCAAAAACCAAAAACAAAGGGATTTCGAATTGGAGATTGCCCTCCCGAACCCGGGCAATACGTGAAGGCCGAAACGACTGATATCGGCACAGCCAGTTTTGTCAGGTCTTACGACGAGGGATCCATATTGAGACAGACTGAACGACTTGGTCTGCCTCAACAATATTCCGTATTTCCCGTCGTGCGAGGAGAATTACAGCAAGTGCCGGCCAACGATTTTGCAGTTCGAACCGAGGATGGCAAACAAATTGGCAATCTCAAGAAGGTGATTATTGACACACAGGTGGGAAATATCGTGTATGGTGTAGTTGCATTGGATCAGGTGGCGCTTCAATCTCATGGGATGGAACTTGCGAGGGGCAGTTTAATGGCCGCGCCATGGGATGGATTCACCGTTTCGGACAAAGGCAATAGTATTTTGATCAATGCAACATTTGACCAATTATCGAATATGCCTGCGTTTGGCAATGAAATGTCCGTCTATGACGTACGTGCCTTTTGGGAACTGCACGATCCGACGTTAAAAAGCCCTGTGACTCCGGAATATCAAGGAGTCGATCGTGTAGCGAATTTGGATTTAGAAAGAGAACGGGCACGCTATGAATCTGCCAGGGATCGGTTTCTGGACACACAAACAAAGTTTGAAGACGACCGACAGGCAATGGAAAGGGCCCGCGAACGGTGGGAAGACGCCTTGCTTGACTACAGGACTGAAACGGGAAAAACGATTCAACAAGAACTGCAAAGTCAAATATTCCGTTAAAATTTCTTAAGTAGCTCATTCGCGTTGATGGCTGTGGCTGGATGTTTCTGGCCACGGCCATCTTCTGCATGGCTTTTGCTCAGTAAGAAGTCAATAAATCAAGCACCCACAAGACTACCGTCAACTGGCAGGTCCGTTTTCTTCGAGAGAGAAAAAGTCTGGGCGAGTTAAGATCACGTGTGATGGTCACGAATCTCAGTTCTACATGATGGGTTCTTTGGTGACACGAAAGGAGACTTCCTCATGGTAAATGATCCACAGAAAAAGACCTGCGCGCATCCTTCATGCACATGTATTGTAGAACCTGGAAAAGAATTTTGCTCGAAGTTCTGCTCAGACTCTCGAAGCCCTCTGAGTTTATGTTCCTGTGAGCATGAATCATGCGCGGCACCTTCTGGATAATTTAGACCCCCACCGTGATCGTCATTAATTTTTGTTGACTAATCGACATAAAGGACGGAAGCTCATGTGAAGAGGAAGATGATAGCCATTTTTTTAGGTGTCATATTTATCGTGGCTACCTGGTCATGGGTCAACGAAAGTGTTTATGCCAATGGAGCCTCTTCACCATTTTCGAATCAGACAGTCATTTTTCGTCTTGATGAAATGAAAACGGACCTCAATGGTCTCCGGCATGAGCTTCAAACGATGCAGAAGCAGTTGGAGGCTATGGAAAACAAACTGCAGAAAAGTACGAAACCCACACAAGGTAAGAGCGGAGATACGGTCACTCAACTCCAACAAGATGTATCTTCGATCCATTCCACGTTGACCAACCGGCTTTGGTTTGAAGTGGGGGGTTTCCTCATCCTGGCAAGTCTTTTAGGTTATGTTGGATTCAAAATGAGACCATGATCCAGTACCAATTGCGTGTTGGAGACACAACGTTGGCTTTACATTGAACATGAATCTGGCGTTTGAGGAGTAACTTTTGGGGGAGATCATCTTATTTGAATTCTGGGGCTCTATGGGTAACCGCATGCCACCTTTAATCTATACACATAATGCTTGATTCTGAAACATGGTCCCTTTCGTTCAGTATCGTTGTCTTTTCATTCGCCACGATCCTCATCGTGGGATTTGGCAGTTGGTTGGCAAAACTCGCTGACCACTTGGCTGATCGCACCGGGTTGGGAGAGGCGCTAATGGGGGCCTTGTTTCTTGGAGCAGCCACATCCCTTCCTGAAATCACCACCACCACCACGGCCGCAATCACCGACCATGCAGACTTAGCCATCAGCACGGCGTTGGGAGGGATTGCCGCCCAGACCGTATTTTTGTCACTGGCGGATATGACCTATAAGCGGGCAAATCTTGAACATGCTGCGGCATCAATGGCAAATATCATGCAAGGCCTACTGGCTATTGCTTTACTGACCACCACTATTCTGGCTTTTGGTACCAGTCACATCCATTGGTTTGGGATTCATCCGGCGACACCGTTTATGATTGGCGCGTACCTGTATGGGCTTCATCTTGTGTATAAAACCCAGGCCTACCCCATGTGGAAACCCCAAAAAACGTCAGAAACAAAAACCGATGTCCCCGACCCGTCTATCGAGGGTCCGTCATCTCTACTCTGGCTCTGGGCTCTATTGCTGTTCGTGTGTCTCATCGTGGGAATCGCTGGATGGCTTATTGCCAAATCCGGCATTGCGATTGCGACACATACCGGCCTGTCGGAGACCATCATTGGGGTGGTACTTGTGTCGATCTCCACATCGTTTCCTGAATTGGTGACGGCACTCGCTGCCGTTCGGCACGGAGCCCTCACCTTAGCGGTAGGCGGGATATTAGGCGGCAATGCGTTTGACACCCTTTTGGTGGCGTGGTCCGACTTGGTGTATCAATCCGGGACCATTTATGAGGCTATCTCACATCAACAAGTTTTTCTGATGGCATTGACGATTCTCATGACCGTCATTCTGATTATGGGATTAGTGCGACGGGAAAAAAGTGGCATTGGAAATATCGGGTTCGAAAGCTTCTTGATCTTGGTGCTGTATGTTGGGGCCATTGTTTATCTTTTTGCGTTTGAACAATCCTTGTAACTAATTTTCAACGTAACAATCTAACAATTAGACATTGTTCATGGTGTCATGGATTTGGCTGAAGGAGCATTCATATGGGCGCACCCATTGAAGAATTGATTGATCAACAACAATGGGAGAAACTGCAAAAGCAGATTGAAGCGCAACCAGCGCCAGAAGTCGCTGATGCCCTCGTGACCCTGCCTCAAGATCGTCAAGCATTGTTTTTCAATGTCTTGTCGCCTTCACAATCTGCTGAGGTCTTTTCTTATTTAATGCCTGAAGTACAGGAACCGTTACTCAAGGCCTTGCCAGATGACAAAGTACGTGTCTTGTTAGCAAAGCTGCCACCAGATGATCGCACGAAAGTTCTTGAGGGATTATCTCACCATACGATTTCGAAACTTCTGACATTACTCAACCACCAGGATCTCCAAGAAGCTCAACAGCTTCTACACTATCCCAAAGAAAGCGTCGGCCGACTCATGACTCCGGATTTCGTCTCCGTAATGCCTGATTGGACAATAGGGAGCGCGTTTGACCATATACGAAAAGAAGGGAAAGAATCGGAAACAATAGCCGTAATTTATGTCAGAGATACACATTGGAAACTCCTTGACGCACTGAACCTTGAACAATTGGTGTTGGCGAGTCCATCGCAGACTATTTCCAAAATTATGGACTCCTCGTGTGTAGCGCTTCATCCCGAAGACGATCAGGAAAAGGCCGTGCGAACAATACAAAAACATGATTTGGTTGCTCTTCCGGTTATCGATGCATCTGGAAACTTACTGGGAATTGTCACGGCAGACGATGTGCTTGACGTGGCCGAAGAGGAAGCCACCGAAGATATGCAAAAAGGCGCTGCGGTCGAGCCTCTCAAAACCCGTTATCGTGACTCATCGGTCTGGGGATTGTATCGAAAACGAATCCCATGGCTTGGCGGGTTGGTGTTAGTGAATCTCGTTGCTTCGGGAGTGATTGCGTTCTATGAAGAGACCCTCGCCTCGGCCCTGGCCTTAGCGTTCTTTATTCCCGTGCTCATGGGTAGTGGAGGAAATACGGGAACTCAGGCCGCGACGCTGATGGTTCGGGCATTGGCCACGGAAAACTTCACAGGCGCGCAATGGATGAAAACTTTGTTGAAAGAAATTGGAGTCGGAAGCCTTTTGGGCATCACCATGGGGCTCGGCATTGCGGTGTTGGGTATTGCCAGGAATGACTGGGCTCTTGGGATGACGGTAGGACTCGCGATGGGGGCAATTGTGCTGCTTTCCAATATCATTGGGGTACTGTTCCCGATTGTGTTGAATTATTTTCGCGTTGACCCCGCTGTCGCCAGTAGTCCCATGGTGACCTCAACTGCAGACGTCACGAGTCTTGCCCTTTATTTTGCCATTGCGACGTTCGTATTAACGAATGCACCAGGGGGAATGTAACTGCCTTTCAGATACTGTTCTGCAATTGACTAAGGGTGCCAAAAGACCAGCAAATAATACCCACCCCAAATACAAAGCCCAACACTGACGACGATAAGCCACCAGGGAATTTTGCCAGGTTTTTCCCTGACTCCGGCTGACACATATTCATATTCTCCATCATGGGACGAAGGTATCTGTTGCTTGTCTGCCTCGTTGTTGTTCATAAAGCATGCTCTTCTTTTTGCGTTGAGTCCTCTTGTTCTCCTGTCTTCATCGTCTGTATTGACGACATAGGCTGTGATTCAGGGAGTATCACGACATCATCTTCTAATTTTCCATTGTTGGCAGAAGTAGAAAGGGAAGCCCAAATGCGCCTTCTCGCATCTTCTACTTTTTCAGTTGGCAAGTCAGAGGCCAGGAGAGTTTTCATTTGGGCATTCACCCGAAGGGATTGCACAAAATGAACAATCTTCCACACTTGTTTGACAGAAAGCTGTTCTTGAAAAGCGGGCATAGGATCTCCGCCAACTCCTGTCATAATTGTCGTAAACAGGTGCTGGCTGTCATGTCCTAATTTCACACCACCCGGCTCTCCTGCGGGCAACACAAAGTTGGCTGGCTGAATAGGGCTCCCCCACACATCATTGACCTGTCCTGCTAAAATGCCGTCACCCAATCCCTTAGCTCCATGACAGAGCTTGCAATGCGTGTCGAAGAGCGTGGCCCCTTCTTGAAGAGACGTTGCAGTTACGGGTGGTTCAAGAGGCACCGTAATCGGCGATGGAACTTTTTCGTTTTCCCAACGATCTGAAAATGATTTGATATAGTGGATGACCGCCCACCGTTCTCGTTCCGGCAACGAATACCAGGGAGGCATGGCCGTACCCCACAGCCCATGCGTGATTGTGACAAAAAGATCGGCGTCGGTTGGTAATGAATTTTGACCTGCGGTCGAATGAAATTTGAACATCCCCCGTGTGAAGTCTCTTGGTTTCGGGTTCAGAAATTTGGCTGCTGGTCCCTTGCCGTCACCCTTCTCACCATGACACCCTATGCACCGGAGTTCATAGACTCGACGGCCTAAATTGAAAAGGTCGGCCTGGCCTTGTGGACTCGATTGCAACGCCGCGCCTTTGACGAGTCGCGTGGACACAAACCCTTCCCGCCAATCGCCGATAGAGGTGCCCAAGCGTTGGATATAGGTCAGGAGTGCCTTGCCGTCTTCATTCAGTACAAACGATGAATCTTCGCCCTCCGTAAACAACCAGGGAAATTTTGGCATAATTGAATTCGGAACAACTTCCCGAGGATTCCAATGGTGAGCGATATGCCAATCATCACCATATTTTCGTCCAACTCGTGTCAAATCCGGACCAATGCGTCGTGTACTGAATAGATGGGGCCGATCATGCGCATATTCTCCTGCCTGAGAAACCGGACCCCACCGAAATCTTTCTCCGGTAACCGGACGGATGTATTGAGAGTGGCAATACCAACAGCCTTCTCGAATATACACCTCCCGACCGCGTTGTTCCTCAGGAGAATACGTCGCCACTTGTACCGTCGATTCCGTCACGACATTTTGGACAGTGGTCTCTCGTGTTTCAGCCATCAGTAAGGGAATAATGCCCTGAGTCAACACCGCAAGAGAGAAAAAACCAATGCCTGCGGCCACGACAATCGTTGATGGGGTTTCTAACCAATTTGGCTTGGTGTACGGTCGAACAGGATGTTCCGATTCCGGGGCAATGTGGGTCTGGGTTTCTTCGAGCGCAACACCCTTTCGTGCGGTCTGATAAAAATTAATCACCATCAAGGCCAGAGCAATATCCATGGCCAAGCCACCAAGTGTTCGGGACACCCACCACGGTTTCATTTCTTCCATCGAGTCCACAAAATTCGCCCCATACTCCAGCATAGACCCTTGGATGAACCCTTGTGCAGTCAGCCCCACTGCCATGATTGTAAATCCCACAATGGTCAGCCAAAGATGCCAACTGGCGAGTTTGGCGCTCCATAATTGACGACCGGTGACGCGAGGCCACACGTAATAGAGTCCGCCCACGACCCACGTGACCATGGACCCGAACACGGTTAAATGTGAATGGGCAATGACAAAATCATTGAAATGCGTGAGCTCCTGAAGACGGCGTAGCGCTTCGACTGACCCTTGAAAACATCCGAGCAAATAGTACACGGCCCCAAGCATCAAAAATTTCCCGGCATAGTGATCAGCCTGATTTCCGCCAAGAACCGTTCCCCATTGTCCTTTGATTGTTCCGAAAAAGTTGACCGTGACTGTCCAGACCGGAATGATAAGCATCATGCTCGTGACAATGGAAATAGTTTGCGTCCAGTACGGAATGGGACTGAACAAATAATGATGCGTGCCCACAAAGGGGTAGAATAATGCAAGAGACCAAAACCCGAGTAACGATAGCTTATGACTAAAAAGCGGTTGTTTAGTACTCAACGGCAGGAAGTAGTAAATGATGGCTAAGCCAGCAGGTGTAAGCCACAGCCCGACAATATAATGGATATACAAACCGTGCATGGCCGCGCTGTTGACCCCGGTAATTTCGTCGCTATACGGCAGAACAACATTTCCCAAGATCAGGTTGAACAGCGTCCACACCAAAGCAGCAGTGGCATACCACAGCGAGACATAAAAACGTGGTTCTTTTCGACGGAACACAGTTCCGAGAATTTGAATGCCGATACACGCAAAGATAAAGAATCGTAACAGATTCAACGGCCATTCGAATTCTGCTGCTTCTAAACCAAGGTTATATCCCAATAAAAGGGAAGCGCTTCCAAAGACAAGAAAGGCATTCCACAACCAGAGAAGCCAAAACCCCCAGGCTTCTTTGTAGAGTCTGACCCCGCAGAGTCTGGGAACCGCATAATACAGGAGGGCGATGAACGAAGTGGAAAACGAGCCAAAGATGACGCCATTGACATGAACCGGTCGTAGCCGTCCGAAGGTAAACCATGAGGTCTCACTCAAAAAATTCGGATTATGAAATTTGATGGAAACGAGGATCCCGACAATGGGAAACACCGTCAGCCAAATGAGAGCCCACCACCCCCATAGTCTGACTAACGGCTTACTCACAAGGGCTGAAGTGCTCATGGTTATGGCGCTTTCTGATATTTCTGCTTAATGTCTGCGATGACATTCGTTCCGCATTCAGAACAATACCCATGCGAAAATCTTGCTTGCGACCGCTGAGAAATATACGACTCTAACTGTTGCCAATTCCCACCTTCATCTCGAATTTTTTTGCAAGACATACAAATGGGGAGTACACCTTCCAGCATTTGAATTCTTTTGAAAGCTTCTTCTCGCTGGTCTCGGAACTTGTTTTGATAATAAGCCAACGTGGCGGTTACCCAAATGGCAAACAATGCCAGACCGCGGTTAGCCAAACCTTTCCAATACACGGGATCAGATTGAGGTGAATAGACGAAACCGCCTATTGTCAGGAACGAACACATTAAACCTATCGCAAATACAGAAGATCGTACTGGAAGAAAGGCAGCAAGCAGAACCGGAAGAACATAAGGAACGCCACCCGCCACCCCTATCGGCATCCATAAATCAGCAAAAAAGGTTGCAATCATCAAGACTATACACAGAGGCAGCAACCACCAGAAACCCTTTGACGAATGGTTGTGGGACAAGTGCATATAAATCCCAAGTATACGGTATTATCCAATATTATTCGACTTGACATTCCAGGCAACCAAAGCCCTATCTTTTTAAAACAATGAACCCGCGTACCTTATTACGTCAGACCACGGAACAACGAACGGTTGCATACTTTACTAACCTGCGGAGGTTGCCATAACAGATTTGATTCGGGCACGTCCCTTTTTGACTGCAGGAAATTTAGATTGGCGGTTATGAAGGATCGCGGGATCGATGACTTCCCCACATTGAAAGCACCGCAATCCCCAGAAACCATTTTCCCCAGTCCCATCCAAAAGATCGAAGCAATACTCATGAGTAAGTAGCCCCTCACATCGAGGACATGGTTGCCCTCGCGATACGTCACGAGATCGCAACGGAGAGGTGGACTCATGCACAGTCATTGGAATTTTGAATTGAGCCATGGTGTTCTCCTTTGTTGTGGTGAACAGTGTGTTTCACGCACCGTTGAACTCTTGGTAGATCTCGGATCTATCACTCAGGTCGTCACAATAGCATGCTAAGACAAAGCTGAAAGCTATAAAAAACCCTTGGCCAGGAATGATGAGGGCCTTTACGGAATTCAAATGGACTGCTGGATGAAGAAGGGGATCGTTGAAAAACCAAAGCCACACACATGCATGCAAATCCATGAATCGCATCACAATTTGCGCGCGGAAGAATATTGGAAAAAATTATTAACGAGATTATTCTTGCTGTTGCCGATTCTTACTGCATCCACTCAGATCAACTCACGCACTTTATCGGATAAGACGGTTAATGCAATCTTGTCCCTATTGGGTTCTCCCTTGGCCAACGAATGGGCGAATTTTGCGGCTTGGTCCAATGTGACTTTCGGAGGCATGGGAGGCTCAAAAGGATCGACAAGGGCTTCAATAATAACTGGGCCTGGAGTTTCAAACGCTTCCTGAAGAGTCGCCGCACAGTGCTGAGGATCGTCAATCGTGAGTCCTTTTGCTCCACAGGCTTCAGCAAAAAGAGCAAAGTTAATCGGATGGAGTTCACATCCGTATTCTGGATTTCCAAGAAAAACCATTTGTTCCCATTTAATCATGCCCAACGTATTATTTTTAATAATGATGACTTTCACCGGCAATTGATATTTCACGCAGGTCGCTAGTTCGGCCATCAGCATGGAAAATCCACCGTCTCCGACAAATGCCACACATTGGCGATCAGGATAGGCGAGTTGAGCCGCCATGGCATAAGGAAGGCCATTCGCCATCGAGGCTAAATTGCCGGAGACCGAATGCAGTTGGTCGGCTTTGGCAGGAACCTGTCTCGCCCACCACGTGGCGATCGTGCCGGAATCAGAGGACACAATCGCTGAGTTGCGAAGTTGCTTGCCTAATTCCCATGCTACGACCTGCGGTTTCATGGGCGTACTCTGATTAGTCCCGCGAGCTTCCATCAACGCCCACCAAACCTTCATTCCCTTTTGCGTTTTCTCTAGGAAGGATCGGTCTTCTTTCTGTTGAACCATTGGCAATAATGCATTCAGCGTTTTTCGGCATTGTCCTACCAGTCCAACTTCGATGGGATAACGCAACCCAATACGCATGGGATCCATATCAATCTGGACACCACGAGCCTGGCCAGGTTTCGGAAGGAACTCGATGTATGGAAAGGACGATCCTGCGATAAGTAAGGTATCGCATTCTTCCAAGACTTCTTGTGAAGGTTTGGTTCCAAGAAGGCCGATGGTCCCGGTTGTATAGGGACTATCGTCCGGTACCGACCCTTTTCCCAATAGGGCTTTGACAATGGGAGCTCCTAATCGCTCTGCGAGCAGCTCGAGTTCTTCGGAAGCTCCCAGAGCACCCCTACCCGCAAGAATCACAACTTTTTCGCCACCATTGAGAACCGCCGCCGCTAAATCCAAGTCTCGATTGCTGGGAAATCCCGCTTCAATGGCGAATACATCTGATGTATGGTTTGGCACATTGCGTTTGGTCGTAGGTTTAGACACTTCGCTATCCTGCAGATCGACAGGAAACGTGATGTGGGCGACCCCACGGTAACTGAGGGCTGTTCGACATGCTAAATGTGCGATGTTTTCGATGTGCGCTGCACCCATTACTCGTTCGTTATAAACCGCCACATCCATAAACACTTTATCGAGCTCGACATCTTGTTGTGTTTTCGTGCCTATAAGATCGTGAAACGGCATACCAGTGATGGCTAATACGGGCTGCCCATCGAGTTTCGCATCGTACAGCCCGTTGAGAAGATGAAGCCCGCCTGGCCCAGATGTGGCTAAACAGACACCAAGTTGTCCTGTATATTTGGCGTGGGCACAGGCCATGAATGCGGCGGCTTCCTCATGTCGGACTTGAATGAATTGGATCCGATCCTGTCGGAATCTGAGGGCTTCCATAATCCCGTTGATCCCATCACCAGGCATACCGAATATCCTATCGACGCCCCAATCGTGAAGCGTATCGATGAGTACTTCCGCCGCAGTCACACTCATAGCTAGACTCCTTGTCACTCTACTGTTTCATTTCGCAGAAGAAAGTCTTTGGGATTCTCAGGTGTGCGAGACAAGCACTCTTTAAAAAAGCTTGACTCCGACTTTACTGATGAGATGATCAGGTGCAAGATGATCAGGGCTGTATTCAATTTCGTTTTGGGTCATGTCTAGCGAAATACATTTTCTTGACCAGTCTATCGTGACCTTCTCGCATCGTCGTGTTGCAAAATACACGATTTTACCTTCCAACCAATGATGCGTTTCTACGGCAATATAGGGAATCGCCCAATCCGTATCCTCAATCACAAAATCCACAACAGAACCGACAATTCCTTCCTCAGCTTCAATAGAATACCCGAGGAGTTCATGACAACTTCGCAAATGCGGATTGTTCTGTTCTTTGGTTAAGGCTTCCCAATCGGCCAGCGAAACTTGGGTAGTCCCGTAATCCATAACAGGTTCCATCTTTCGCGACGCGGGAAACAATGGATCAGTCCCTCCCCAATACCTCGGCCATCGGTAATACCATGAACGTGTATTTTCCTTTTGGAGAAATACTGGTTTCTCCATGGTCACAGCCGGACAATTATTAATCTGATTCATAGTCAATCCGACAGGCAACACCCTCGCCTTCCAGTGAGGGGCCTTGAAGTAATCCATTTCAACCGTGACCTGGCAACTTTCGAGCCATTTTCCGGTTTCAACAACGACTTGGTGAATACGCCAGGTCCGATCATCAAAATGTAGGTCTTCGACTACCCCAACCCTTTGATCGAGCGCTTTGACGGTAAAGCCTTTTAAATCTTGGGTGGTTGCACGCATATTGTCCTCCTCTTGGCTCTATCCATTCCCTTACTAAGCTTGTACTGGCTGGCTAAGTAGGAGCATTCGATTTCTTTACATGAATAATGAGAATTGGATTTTTTTCAATTCGCCCTCCTCTCAAAACTAGTTAGGATGTTCCCCAACGACCTCCACAGACAAAATCTGCCTCTCCGCTTCCAACCAGTCTTCTAAATCATGACCATGCCCCCCGCCTTTGGCCTCGTAAAGCTCATAAGCTCTCTTCGCAATTCGAGCGCCTAAAGCTTTGAAATAAATATTCTTTGTATCTTCTTTACCTTGGGGAACAAGGCGTGGATTTTCTGGAATACCTGCTTCTGGATGGGAATATTTCATTGCGTTAATCACTTTTTCTTTCTTTTTGGCCTTTTGAGCCGCGACCGCGACTCTCGCAGATATTTTGGTTTTTGCATCTTGTTGACCTTTCAGCTTTTTAGCACTGGCGCGAGATATGGTTTGGGCCTTCTGTCTTGTTTTCTCTTTTGGAGTAAGAGGAGAGGTTGCTGTACGCTTCTCGGTCATATCAATGCTCCTTCGAAATAGATCGCAACAAAACAATCGTCCCCGGGAACAAAATCTCAATACACGCGTTACAACACCTTGGAGACAAGTTGCAGATCATACTGTAATGTCTGGCCGGCCAAAGGATGGTTAGCATCCAATCGAACCTTGGTATCATCCACCTCCGTGATCCTCGCCACCATGGATTCTCCCGCTGGTGGATTGATATCCAAGGTAAGTCCAATTTTTGGCTGAATCCCACGATCTCGAAATTCTTTTTGGTCGATCTCGGTCACTAATTCATGCCTGTACTGACCATATGCCAGGTCAGGTGTGAGCGTCACTCTGGCTGATTCACCGAATTCCATTCTCAAAAGCCTCTGTTCAATTTCACGGAGAATTTCTCCCTGACCTAACTTCAATTCCAGAGGTCCGGCACGATGCGTCGAATCGCAAACCGAACCATCATTGAGTGTGCATGTGTAGTGAATTTTCACCTTGTCTCCTGGTTGCGGGTGATCCATTGATGCACCTCCTTTTTCTGAATACCAGCATTCAGAATTCGACTTTTTCAAAGTCATTCCAATTTTTGTTTGCAAATCGTTTGACGTCCTTGCAACTTCCTTTGATGGTAATATATCCACAACATCTAAATGTAAATGTTACTCTAATTAGGAAGAGGGGCTTTCCATTGAAGACCTCCATTCGGACCATACATTGTCAACGTAGGTGTCCCATCTGCAAGAAGCTGAATGCGAGCTCGCGGTACATCCTGGTGATCACGAAGCACAAATTCTGGTCCACCCAGTGTTTGCGTTTCCAAAACCGCTCGACGTTTACAATTTTCTCCAAAGAGGGTGAGTGCTGCCTGTTCCCGGTCCCGTACGGTTAAGGCCAAGCGGCGATCGCAGGTTTTATCTCCGAGTATGAGCGCAGGATGCTCACCGTCCCAAAGGAACAAGCTCGCTCGGGGTTCCCCTTTATCATTGACTATTTGGAGACCCTTTGTCGTAATAAACTGGCGCGGTTCTAGCTGGCCAATGGCTTGGTCAGCCTGGCTTAACCAACTCAGCATGATGCCGCTCAGAAAGGCGATGAGCACATACACAAATAATGAAGACTTGATTGGTCTATTCATAGCTATGAATCCTCCCATACGTAAAAGCGTTATAATGCCACTTTACAGGAAATGATGTATTGAGAAAGCTGCAAAGAACCCTTGGTTCCTACTACGCGAAGAGGCAAGGTACTATTCAAACACTTACAACAGTAAAACTTGTGTAAACGCTATAAATCCGTGAAATACGCATGGAGGTAATTTAAGACAAAAATGGATGGGAGTTTGTGACGAACTAATTCAAAACCGTTATGCCTAGAAATCGACCTGTTCCGTAAGTGATAGTCGCAGCCGCGAGTCCAAGAAGGAGCTGCCTAAATCCGGAATAGAAGATGCTTCGCCCTGTGATCAAGGCCACTGCCGCACCAAAGACAAAAAGCATAAGGGCACTGAACAGAATTCCGCTAAATATCGCAAGCTGCTTATCGAAAATCGCAAACGGAATCAGCGGAATGGAAGCTCCAAAAACAAAAAGCAAAAACGAGCTAATCGCGGCTTCCCAGGCCGTTCCGCCGAGTTTTTCGGGATCAATCCCTAATTCCTCACGAGTCAACGTATCGAGAGCTCTATGTTTATCCGACATAAGTTCCTTGGCCAAATTTTGTGCATCCTCCTTCTTCAGTCCCTTGGCCTCAAAAATTAGCACCATCTCTTCTTGCTCTTCTTCTGGCATTTCATCAATTTCATCTGACTCAATGTCGATTTGCCGCTGCGATAATTCTCGTGAACTTTGCACTGAAATCCATTCTCCCATGGCCATAGAACCGGCCCCTGCTAAAAGGCCGGCCAATCCAGTGATGATAATGGTTTGTTCAGAGAAATTTGCGCCAACGACACCCATGATTAGGCTTACATTCGAAACCAATCCATCGTTGGCTCCTAATACGCTGGCTCGCAACACATTCCCGCCAATGGCGTGATGACGCCCTTCCATCCGAGCTAGTTCGCTTCCCTCGATGCCTTCTTCCGCTCCTTTACCTATTGCCCGTAACACTCTGGCATGTGAATGTTCTTGAACAAACAACTCGCCATCACGAGCTTCAGGATCCTGCTGATAGCGTCTCGAGCCGTTATATTCCATTTCAGTCAAAGCAGGGAGAATGAAAGCCGGCCCGAATCGTTTAGCCAACCAAATAATCAAACGCCAGCGAAATTCGAGAGGTTTATGGGGGATGGCCCAACCCAATGTTTCTAATTTGTGTTTCCAAATGTCCGCATGTCGCTGTTCCTGTTGAGCGATGCGTTGGAACACCTCAGCAATCTTTGCATTAGACTCCATTTTGGCCAACGCCTGATACAGGGCGACACTCCCTGTTTCATCTTTAAAGTTTCTCTCATACCGTTTAATCTTTGTGCGAGAATTCATATATACCTTTATACTTTTCTCTCAAACTCTCCTAAAGACGTGCCTCTTCATGAAGGAATCGACCTCGCTGGATTTGCAAGAGTGATCGACGAGGCAACTTCTTTCGATATCCCTATCCAAGATTTCGTGTCGATGCGGTACCCAGGCGAGCCTCAACGTGATGAAGTCCCCTCAGCACAACCCAGACCAAACCGGTCACTCCGATTGCTAAAATATATTGACCAAGAGCCACACACACACCAATGCCCGCAACGATTAAAATCGATGCTGCTGTGGTAAGACCATGAACACGATCTGCCGATTGTTGACGAATAATGGTACCGGCACCGAGAAAACTGACTCCTGTGATGACTGCTTCTATGAGGCGAATAGGGTCAGAGCGAAGCACATCGACATTGATGTTCGAATGGAAACCCTCTACCAAGACTTGCCCCATTGATACGAACAACGCGGCGGCTCCAGCGACAAGACTGTGGGTTCGGATACCCGCCGGACGATTGGCAAGTTCGCGGTCCAACCCAACTATTCCACCTAAGACCATGGCCGCAACGACATGGCCAAGAATTTGGATTTGAAGAAGTTCGATTAGGAGCACATCCATGATTTAAGTTCGCTTCCTGTGCCATAAGAAAATTTTTCAACCTAAAGCTGTAACAAAAATGTCTTGATGGCGTGAACTGGTAGAAACCCTGGAACCAGAAAACCTTATGAATTTTTCAGAGAGGAGTACTGTGGGAGGGAAGGTCGCTCGCCGATCTTTTTGTCTATAAAATTGTTTGAAAAGTAACTGATAGAAAACCTACTCGACTAAGCGAGCTGATCTTGAGAGATCATACCCAATGGCTTTCCGTTTGAATCAAGTACGACAAGATATTGGGTATTCATTTGGTCCATTTTCTTTTCAATCTCCTCGAGATCTTGATCTTCAGCACATCGAATTTCTCCACAGGTCATGACATCCCTTACAGTCGTTTTTTGGGGATCAAGTCCTTGAGCGGTACTATTTTCGATAATATTCTTGTCCGTGAGAATGCCGGATACTTGCATGTGATCCATCACCACCATGCTGGTGACTCCAAGGCGCTTCATGGTTTGTGCCGCATTAGATACCAAGTCACCACCCCTCAACGTTTCAAAAATTGGTGTCATTACCTGGTTGACCTTTTTTGTCATCCCTTATGATCTCTCCCCTCTAATGAAACGAAATTTTCTCGAGTTTACCGGGTTATTAATCATTTTACCTGCATATTCCTCAGATCGAACTGGGAAAAACCCTTGGCCAAGCAACGCTGGTTTCATAGCCAGTGGTTTTTGAGCAGCTTCCAGTAAAGGAGACATTACATAAATTCGGAAGCACAAAGTTCTTCAACTCCCCGTTCCTGAAGAAAATTTCACTGAGTCCCTGTAACCTTCTGTTAGGAATCGGATTGTCGAATGTCACACTTTTTGATGAACCATGCACCATGATGTTTTTCCAAGAAAAAAATATAGGTTCCTTGGACTGACACCTCAACGAGACCCATGCCAGGCTCTATACCAGCTAAAGAATAATGCCCTTCTACCGTGGCTCTATTCTCTCCCTGAAACCGTATTTTCCGAATGTCTTTTTTTAGACTGGACTCTTGGAATAATTCCTCACGGTCTTGGGTCAGCAATTTTCGAATGGCTGATCGGGATTCAGCCTCAGCCTCCCTTGGAGTATCCAATTCGCCATCCTTCACAAATAGTTCCACTAGGGCATTTGCATCATCGTGATTCCACGCACGTACAAACTCCCTAACAATGCCTTGAATCGCTTCCTTGTCTTGCTTTTTAGATGAACCCAAAGAATGTTTCGTCTGCAAGGAAAGAGTCGCAATCACAACACAAAGAATCAGAACGCCAGTTTGTGTATATGGATTCATTGTTTTTAATGCTATTTCTTATGATGTGGAAATTGTAATTTGATTGTCGAGTGCCTGGCCGCAATACCACAAGACCACTCTAATTAACGCATTTTGTTTGGACACCTATTATTCTTCCCTCTCGAACCAATCTAGATCGAATCCTAGCCTGACCCCGAGAACCAAGGCATCTGCTATTGATGGATTAGTGCTAGGATTGATGACATATTGGATGTTTGGTTGAATCAGGACCTCATGTGTAAAATTGATGGCATAGGTGAACTCGACAGTCACTTCGACATCATTCACACGAATCCCTACTTGCCGTTGCGCTCGTTCGAAGTGGCTTCCATTTAACGCGGCAGCAATGCCGAATCCCATTTCATCAGTTGGACGCCCGCGAAGTAAACCTCGATAGACCAATCCCCCACCGTAATACTGTGAGAAACGATTGACACGAGGATCAGCAACCCCGGCTCTGGCAAAGAGTATCAGTCCCTGCGTTGCGTCTTCGTGTTCATGAAACACCATCTGCTCGGCCAATCCATAGAGACCATAGGTCCCATCACGGCGAATGGGATTGCCGGAATTATTCACCTCACTTAAATCATTCAACTCCGTCGTATACCCCCAGATACCGACAGCATATTTCCCCTGGTATTCCATGGGCGCAGCCCTGCCTACACGGGAAAAACCGAGACGAAACTGACGTTTGGATAATATCCCTTCTCCGTCTTCTTTTATCCCTTCCTCCGGAAAGGTGTAATAGGAAAACTCGGTGCCAAAAAAAATCCCATCGTCGCTTCTCAAATGGATTTCCGTACCATTTGGATCATTAGGATCACCCGGCACCCCATCCGCAATCACCGCGCGAATGGCTATGGCATCATTGAGAATAGCTTGTCCTCTCACGGCTAAGGATGTGGCGGGAAAGGTAGAGGGACCAATTCGCCCACTCGCCGCAAATTCCGCCCCGGTTCCGAAAGAACCATTGAGAAACAATTCTGCTGACGAACGAATGACATCAAATTCCGATGTGACATCATACAAGCCCGCCAATATCGACAATCGTTCGTTGAAGAAATTTTGTTGATACCAGACTTCAAACAGTTTCCATGTAGTCGGCGCCGCCAGACTGCTGACCGCCTGAACATCCCCAACGTTGTTGCTAGGATTCTCCCCGTAGATTCCTAATCCATACATAAAGAACGTGCTATCCTTCAACCCAAAGAACTTTTCACCATTGATGGTGAGCAACAGATCGAGAACGCCTGCTGTCGCGGTTTTTCGATGAAGCCCTCCTGATATGGGAGTTAAGACATCAATCGTGTTAATAATTTCAAAATTGACTCCTTTGGTTGAAAATTGATCTTGCAGCGAATGCCAAGTGTGAACAAAGTCTTCAACTACCGGCATCCCGACCAGGGTCTCAGCTCCGACCCAGACCGGCATTAACCAGATAAGACAAAGAAAAGGACCGATGACCTTATGAGGTAAAAAATACCGTCGGCTTTGCGGATCAAGCGACAAAGGACAGGACAGTTTGGAATCGCCTTTAATCACCAGCGCAACTCAGAAACGTTCAAAGTTCATTGGCAAGTGTCTTTTTGCCATACTAGAAATTTCTTGAGTGCGCATAATTAAAGGCCCCCATTATTACGTGAGTGCTCTTTACCAAATTTCTTCTGTTTTTCACAATAGGAAAGGAGCATAACTATGTGGCGAAGTTTCGATTTTTTCAAGGGTTTTATGTTCCGAGCTCAGGCTGGCAATTTCGACACAGTCCAATACATGCACTATGATGATCAAGAATAGGAATCCGGATTTCTCGACTAAGACACCGCGGAGTGGCTCACCTATAGACAGCCGAAGACCCTGGGGCCACCGGATTGGGCAAGGGTAAATTTTCCTATTGAGTTAGCGAAAGAACGACTCGAGCAGTGCGCGTGAAGTGTTCGGCTATACTGTCCAAGCCAGCAATGGGGAAGTCGGCCATGTCAAAACTTTATGGTCGTCGATGAACATAGACGGAGTACTACATGATAGTCAATTCTGGAACCTGGAAGGAAGGAATCTAGGCTTGTGATGTTTGGAACTCAAACAAAACTTTTTGCGATCGATCATATAGGATCGACCTAGGAAGGAAGTCCTTAACTCCTCCCTCAAATGATCCCTCTATCAATTCAGAATGGAGTTCTTGCGACATCGCACATACCGTCACATCTGGAAAGTACGTGCGGGTATAAATTAAAAATTCCATCCTATTCTCTTCCGTATCGTCCAAACTCAGCAACACTGCACTAGTGGGTTGAATATTCAATACCTGAATTCCTTCACGACTATTACTCACAATTGAAACTACCCTTTGCCTTGGAAATAATTTTTCAACCAAAAGGTATTTTCATTGTCTCCCTCGACGATTAAAATGTGTTGCGATACGGAATTTTCTATTTTTAAATCAACATAGTCGCTTAATGAATGCTCATGGGGCATCATTCCTCCCTCCAAAATTGAGCCGACGATCAACAACTATTTACTTCCTACGATTTCATGGTTGGATCATGATCCCGCGGTACTTGTTCAGCGCTAGAATCCGATTCGCTATTATGGATCTCTTGATCCTTTTGCTCTGAGGGTCGAGGCTGATCAGAAGATGACACTTCAATTTCAGATGGATCAGCTTCATGAATCGACTTCTTAAATCCCTTGATTGCCTTACCCATACCTTCCCCAAGCTGGGGAAGTTTTCCTGCCCCAAAAATGATCAGGACAATAAAAAGGACCAGCAGTAATTCCATCCAACCAAACGACCCGAACATACATCACCTCAGCTGTTACAAAAATGTCAGATCAATGGCTCTACTTAATTTGAATATTGCTTAAGAGCCCGATCATAGCCTTCTTCCAATTCTTTAATAGCATCTTCGACACCAGAACCCATTTCCTCCCAGGCTTTCCCAGTTGATGTTCCAAGGTTGTTCAACTTAGTTTTGACAGCTTCTTTTTCGGAGTTTAGTTCAGCCAAAGTGTTATTCATATCCTCCTTGACGTCTTTTCCAGCCTCTTTCATACGAGACTTCAATTCTTCATGCTTTTCATTGAGGGCTTGTAACTTCGCTTCAAGAGACTTTTGATATTCTGCCATTTTGCCTTCGGTAAATTGACCGGCGGTTTCGACGGCTTCATGAAATTCCTCTTTGACGTCATCCGCATTTGTTTTGGGTTGAACTTCCTGAGCCGACTCCTGATTTCCACAACCACTCATGATCAAAAATGAAAAGAAAAGGCAGACGAATCGCAACTGTACCATAGGCACCTCCATTGAGACGGAATTTGTCATTATTTAAGCAAAAATTTGAAAAACCCTCTTTTCATTTCTTTGAAATACCATCCCGAATTTTCGAAGATGCCAATTCAAAGGAGCTCCTAACCTCATCCCATCCCTTGTTAACGCCACGAACCATGTCTTCCCAGGCATTTTGGCTTCCGGTTTTTACCTCATCCCAGGCTTCTTCACCGGCATCCTTAATTGTTGCCAAACGGTGCTCGCCCTCGCCCATTTTGCTTTTCACGTCCTCGATCTTCACTTCCAATTCCTTAATCTGCTCCAGATATTGAAGTTTGGCTTCTGCTTCGAGCTTTTCCGCTCTCAGTTTGAGCTCATGCAATTTTTGAGAATGTGAATCGATTTGAGACTTCCATTTCTCTAATTGCTCTTCAATCTCCATCTGAAATGTTTCTTTATCACTCATTAAGTCCTCCTGTTAAAAATTTGAAACGAATGGAGCCATGCCCCTATAGGATCTACTCCCTTTCCAATTTTTCATTCATAGGGTGCTACTCTAGTCCCCAATTTTAGCATATTTGGCATACCTTCCTGTTTTTCTTAATATAATGAGTAGGTTACCATTCGCGGTGGAATTTGGTAACTGAACAAAACCCTTGACTGCGCCTACATTGGCATATTTCCCAAAGTTCCTTTAATGCGATGTAGTAACAATTTCACTTTGGGAAAGAAGAAGGGGAAGCCGGGTTTGGCAACATGATTTTTATCATTACACCATTGCTAATCATTACCGCTTCCCTACTCGTCACGCGCGTTGCCTCCATTGCCCTGACTCATACTGGGCTATCGTGAGAATCAGTAAAGTTCCGGGCAAAATTTGCCTTGATCGGAGCTGGGGTTACCACTTTAAAGTCTGAAAGAGTGGTGTCACACGCTGTCCGAGGACGATTCGTGATGCTCTTGATGCTGCTGGGAAATGCCGGCATAGTCAGGGCCATGACTATGCTCATTCTGACCTTTGTTCAAGATAACCAGGCTATTGCCTAAGGGCCGAATATTTTGTTTTTACTGGCTGGAGTCTTTGTTCACTTGATGTTATCAAGCAGTCAATCGGTCGATCGAAGATTGTTTCCCCTGATCGAATAGGCACTAGGGCCCTACACACCGCTTGACAAAAAAAACTACGCTAGCCTTTTGCCCCTTGGTGGAGAGTACCGGTTAGTGGAATCCCACGTACAGGAAAATGACTGGCTCGCCCACAAGACATTGGCCGAAGCTCGTCTCTGAGATGAATGGATTGTCGTTTTCGTCATTCAACCTAAAGACGGTACTTATCTCGAAACACCCAAAGGTCACCGCCGACTCCTTCCTCACAATATGTTGCTCCTGTATGGGCGCGTCACCACATTGAAAAATCTCGACAACCGCAAACAAGACCTAAAAGGGGATGCTGAGGACCAAAAGGCAGTTGACACCCACAAAAAAGTCATTGAGGAAGAGACCCTCCTGAGCAAAGACCAGAAATACAACTTCTAACATCCCACAATAGCTTGGTTACTGTAGGCTTTGAAAAAATTCCTAAAACACTTCAAGGGTTTTTACCAGTGTGACTTTTAGTGTGAAGTCCCTATGCTCTCTTCACACTTCTTGATTTAATGTTTAATGGTAATTACCAACACAGGAGGATGGACATTATGAACCAAGTGCGCCTGATAGCGGCTCTAGTTACGATTCTCATTGGATCCCTTACGGCATGCAACACACTAGAAGGTGCCGGCGAAGATATTCAAGACGCCGGAGAAGCCATTGAAGATAGAGCGGAAAAACATGATTAAAACAAATTCTCTCCGAGTTCAGCATAAACTGAACTGATTCAGATGGTTACTTCCATTTGCCATAAAGAATGGTTCATGGATACGGAGGTGCACAATGCTAAACTGGGCTGTAACCTTCCTCATTATTGCACTCATTGCAGGGGCCGTGGGCTTAACGGGGGTTGCTGGGACCGCCTCGAATATTGCATGGGTCCTATTTGTGGTATTCTTGATCGTTTCTCTTGTAGGCTTGGTGATGGGCCGACGCCCGCCTACGCGAAAGACTGGGTTCCCAAAATAGGAAATTTAACCTTTCGACATAAAATATAACTTTCTCTTGGTGGCCAATGAGAGGATCTGCTCAGACATAGTTTTGTTCCATAATATCTCATTTGGCCTAATCGACCAGTTGGAATCGACAAAATAACCGAAATGGGAAGAAAGGCGCTGACCTAAGCCGTGCGGGGAACGTGTTCTCGCGAAGTACTTTGGACAACTGCGCTTGGCTTGGGGATAAGTTCAACATTTAACAAGTGAGGCAACACCATGATTTTCATAAAATGGGCTGCTATTTTCTTTTTGATTGCGCTGGTGGCAGCTGTTTTTGGATTCTCGGGAATCGCTGCAGGAGCGGTCGACATTGCCCAGATTCTCTTTTTCATCTTTCTCGCGATCTTTGCTGTGTTGTTGGTGATCGGACTTCTTGTGGCGAAAAAATCAACTTCATGGTCACCCTAGTTGACGGCCATTTCCTGGGAACGTATTTTTTCTCAATGGGACGAGCCTCTTACCTCTCCATGTTCTAGAGAGAAATACCACACATACACCTTATGAGCATTCCACCACGCAGTTTAGGCGAGGCCAAGGTTCGGGCAACACGGTCATTTGTGTCCCGCGAAGTCTTGCTTCCAGCACAATTGTACATCCACAACGAAGTGATCGGGGGGGCACTGCTTTGTTTGGCGTCTGTTGCGGCCTTGGTCTGGGCCAATTCCCTGTGGTCCGAAACCTACGTGGCATTCTTCCATGAAACCATCTCCATCCGATTCTGGGATTGGTCCATCTCTCACACGCTCAAGCACTGGATTAATGATGGAGCCATGGTACTGTTTTTCTTTGTCATTGGTCTGGAAGTGAAGCGAGAATTCGTCCATGGAGAACTTTCGTCTCCAAGACAAGCACTCTTTCCAGGTATGGCCGCTTTGGGAGGAATGGTTGTACCTGCCCTTATTTTTGTGGGATTGACCTTTCATACATCAGGGAACGAGATAAGAGGATGGGGAATCCCAATGGCGACTGATATCGCCTTTGCCTTAAGTATTCTGGCGTTATTGGGAAATCGAATTCCCGGGGAAGCAAGAATCTTCTTGTTGGCTTTAGCCACAATGGATGATATCGGTGCCATTCTCGTAATCGCGCTGTTTTATACGGAACAGATATCCTGGGTCATGTTGGCAATCGCTGGCGGGCTATTCGGCCTTTTGGCATTCTTTCGTCGATTGGGCATTCGCAACATCATGCTATTCATCATTGTGGGAATTCTTTTTTGGTTTGCAGTCCTCAAGTCCGGCATCCATGCGACCATTGCTGGGGTAGTCTTGGGACTGTTGACTCCCGCGTACCCATGGTTCAACACAGCTAATTTTGACTCTGCCGCGACAAAGCTTCTGAATAATTATCGTGAAGCGATCAAACAAGGAGACTCCGACAGGGCCCGTGCCTTACTGGGACAATTCGAAGAATTAAGTATGGGCACTGAATCTCTTGTCGAACGATTGGAACGTTTGGTTCACCCTTGGGTTATTTTCCTCGTTCTGCCGCTGTTTGCATTAGCCAATGCCGGAGTTGTTTTATCAATACACACTCTTGAATCTGCCATGACCAGTCCCGTCGCCCTTGGGATCGGAGCTGGATTAGTGATCGGCAAAGTGACCGGCATCCTCAGTTTCTCCTGGATTTCCACACGGTTGGGATTGGTCACCATGCCCCCTTCTCTCAATTGGCCCTTAATCTGCGGCATCGGGTTTTTAAGCGGGATTGGGTTTACGGTTTCCTTGTTTATCACTGGATTGGCCTACACGGAAGGAGAACTTGCCGAGTATGCTAAGATTGGCATCTTGTTTGCCTCAATACTTTCTGGTGCAGCTGGGTTAATTTTTCTCCGTGCTCAATCATCGAATAACAGCTAACCATTCATACGCCTAAGATACACATGCCTAATTCGTCAGATTCCGCACAAAGTTTTATGGTTGATCGATTAGTGATATTCGGTGCAACAGGAGATGTCGTTTCTCGGCTTTTCCTTCCGGCACTTGTTGGATTGGTACAAGAAAGTACATTCCCTCGCAATCTTTCCATTACCGCCATCGCAAGAAAATCATGGTCGACCGAGCAATATCACCAACATGTGCGGGAAACATTTCGCAAACAGGGAACAGATGTTGAGAGCGATCAGCTTGAATACCTATTTTCGTGCATCCAGTACGCACAAGTTGAAGATTTGTCTCATATTCAACGAGTACAAGAAGCACTAGGGTCCTCACCCTTTGTGGCATACTTGGCACTTCCTCCGTCAACGTTTTCCATGGTGTTGAATACTATCAAACAGATAGGCATTCCCCAGGGCAGCAGAATCATTTTTGAAAAGCCATTTGGGGAAAATTTTGGTTCGGCGAGAACGTTGAATTATCAGGCCCACCAAATATTTCCAGAAGAACAGGTTTTTCGTATCGACCATTTCTTAGGAAAACAAACCGTTCGCAATATTTTAGGGTTGCGATTCGGCAATCGAATCTTCGAACCCATATGGAACCAACACCATATTGAGAATGTGGAGATTATCTGGGATGAGACCTTGGCCCTGGAAGGGCGAGTTGGCTATTACGATAAGGCTGGGGCTCTCAAAGACATGATACAAAACCACTTACTACAACTGATGTGTTTAATCGGGATGGAACCTCCGATCTCTTTCAACGACCGAGACTTTCGTGATCGAAAAGTCGACCTTTTACGAGCCGTTCGAAGCCTCACTCCAGATGAAGTGAAGCAGCAGACTGTTCGTGCACAATATGACGCAGGCACAATCAATGGTAAGGCTATCCCTGCATATAAAGACGAAGACGGAGTCGACGCTGATCGAGGAACCGAAACCTATGCTGAAATTAAGCTCTGGATTGATAGTTGGCGTTGGGCTGGAGTTCCTTTCGTGTTACGGAGTGGTAAAGCATTAGGCAAGGATAGAAAAGAAGTCCTTATCCATTTTAAAGATGTTCCATATCTAGCTTTTGGAGAAAGCAAGGAAATTCAAAGGAACATCCTCAGACTGCAGTTCAGCCCTGACAGCTTAAATCTATCCTTGAATTTAAATGGAGCTGGGGACCCCTTTCAACTAAATCCCGCTGAGCTCAAAAGCCAATTGGCCCCTCAAGACACTCTTCCCTATGGCGATCTTTTCCTCAATGTTTTGGCGAACGATCCAATACTGTTTATACGAGCAGACGAAGTTGAAGAACTTTGGCGAATAATCGAGCCCATTCAATCTGGATGGGAACAAGACCAGGTTCCCTTGTTTAGCTACCCAGCAGGCTCTCTTAAGCCAAAAGATTCTTTTAAAGAATCGCATTGAATGCGGTGCCTGCATTTACCTTCCTGAATTTCACCAAGCCATTCATTTAACCGACAGCCCATTTCTCTTTTACTCGAACAAGAATCCTCACCCTAATATTGCCACGTTTTTTTTCGCACTATCTGGTATAGTTTCTTTTGCTTGTGTTCCTCTTTTTAGGGAAAATTTTCTACTCGTCTTAATCATTCACAAAATTGTTTTCACCAATATTTCCTTTTGCATTTTCTTTCCTAAAAGGTTATAAGCTTTTACCTTCTTTAAAAAATGTACAGTGGCGAAAGGGAATTTCATGGCACTTTCAACAAAAATTAAAAAAACAGCAAAAACCGTTTCTCGGAAAGCCTCAAGTAAGGCGAGCCAAGCAAAAAAGAGCCTTAAATCTTCAGCTGAAAAAGCGAAGAAATCTGCCAAAGCGAAAACGAAAAAGCTCACGGCTGCAGGAAAGGCCGCTAAAAAATCTATAAAGAAAACCGCCTCTCGAGCAGAAAACGTTACAAAGAAAAAAACGAGCCAAGCAAAATCCACAGCTAAGGCCAAAACAAAAATCGCAAAAACCAAAGCTTCCAAGGCGGCAAAAAAGACCAAGCGAACTGTGAGCTCCGCATTAGGAAAAGCCAAACGGGCAATCAAAAAAAGATTAGCCTAAATCCTTGAAAATATTTGAATCTTTTGCACCTTCTTCATTGTCTCCAAATGCCAGGCTTGCTCCTTCTTTGGGTAGAGAGCCTGGCACTTTTCAACATCATTCGTTATTTAAAAAGACGGTTCGCTTCCTTGATGAATACTGGCCTTATAGGGACCCCTCAAATGAAACGCCCAATCATTTCTCATATTTAACATCTGCCTAAAATACGAGCAATTTATTTTCGAGTCTTGAATGGTTAGTTAGGATTATTTTCCTTTGTGCATACCCTGTTAATGCGACACTTGCCTTCAAACAAACGTTGAAATCCTTGCAAGGTAATCGCATGATCATCGTCCAGCGGGATTCGTGATCTGTGAATCACCATATAATTTATATGCCTGGTGGGTCATAATACAGTAATAGGTCCTGGCCAATGATTAGGAATAAGATAGACTCTTCTGGAATTGTACTCACAATAACTTTCGAAATCGCTCGCCTCAGTTTTCGAAAAAGCTTTCTTATTTCAAGGGTTTTTTCTAGTTAACGCCAGTACACAACCTCGCTATACTCTCTGAAGAAATTTGATGTCAGTGACAAATTATGCTTTGACTTTTAGGCAATTGTATTCCGAATTCCATTCCTTGGGAAATGGAGAACGGTAATCGTGAATTTAGGTGGGGTAATTTTAAATTTTCAATCTTCTAAGGAGCTTTATGGATACTGAATCGCGGACAATTTTCCTTGCTGGCATTTCTTTCTTAACTGGACTGATTTTGGGATTGGGCACGGGAATTCTTCTCGCCCCCCAAGCGGGGACAAACACACGCAAACGCATTGGGGAGGCCATGGAAGACTCGTCACAACAGTTGGGCAAATGGATGGTAGACGCCAAAGAACGTGTTCAAGATCTCACCGAAGAAGGGAAAAAGCTCGCGTCTCGAGTTACTTCAAAATAAAATAGTCGCCAAGAAGCGAACAGATGGTATCCGAAAGTTAATAGGAATGCTTCCAGCACATCTTCCAGGATCAAGAGTATCTTGACTCTTTACCTGAAATTCCAATGTGGACGCAAAGAAAAGCCCTGGCATGTGAGGATCCACTGACCAGGACTATCTCGACATAGAGGGTAGAAGCTCGCAGTTTTTTGTTCATTGTCGGGTATATAAAAGTTCACATGCTTCGCAATACCCATCCTCACGGCCACGATCATAGGCTTCGACCAATTGCTTGCGGACCCAATCACTACCCTGTTTTCCACCCGGTCCATCTACCCCTTGCGATAACATCATGGCAAGACCCACATCAATCAATCGCTCTTTACGTTCCTCCATCTCTTCAGTGACCAACGAAGGTATCATGGCTTTGGCAAAGTGCTTCACGATATCTTCGCGAAATTTGTCATACCCTAGGACAGCGACTGTACCTTCTCGAATTTTCACCAACGCAGCTTTGACGCGAGGAATGTCCTTCATCAAGACTCGAAAGATTTCGAGTCGCCCCTCGTCCCAGAGCTTTTTTTCCATCCCTTCCAGGATTTCGCCAGGATCTAACGCTTCGTCTGGGCCTTCATCGTGATGATCACTTTTCGCGCCAAATCCCCCAAACCGCATTCGCTCATACGATTTCCGAGTTTCAGGGTCACCTAAAATTTCATACGCAGCATTTAATTCACGGATTTTTTCTTCAGCCTCCTTATCGCCCTGATTCCGATCAGGATGATATTTCAAGGCCAATTTTCGATAGGACTTCTTGATTTCTTCGTCGGTCGCCTCTGGCGTCACCTCCAGAGTGACATAATAATCAAGATGAATTCTCGGCATAAGTCCTACCTTCGACCTCTGGCAGCGGAATTATTAATTGACCTGGAATTCTTCTTGGTCTGCCATCGGGTAATTTGACGACGAAAAGTCACTTCACCACGAAATGGCGACACAAACCGAGTCATTTCAAATAACGGGAGAGGATTAAGATGATGAAGATGTTCAGCCTTCCAGGTGAGGTGCAATTGGTCGATATGTGTAAAGGATTGCCCGCCCTTCGGTAATCCCAAGGGCACTTGTTGATATCCCCGAGAAAACAATAATAGCTCCTCGTCAAACAAGGCCGTATTGATTTCGTCGACTCCCCCGTAAGTGCTGAAGGCATGGACTAAACGTTGAAAAGTCACAGAGTTCTCTAATTCCTCACGCAAGGCGTAGAAGACCCTCACCCCTGCCTGCTTTTGATCCTGCAAGACCTGCACACTGTCCGCAATGGATTTCGCTTCCTTGAGGTCTCGCTTCGTGAGGATGAGAAGACGACGGATCACCACATCCCGTTGCACTGCACCCTGATTCACAAGCAAGTAATTGGGGTAAAACGGTTCGCCTTTCCTCCATAAATGCCAGCGTTCCATCACGGAATCAACGGAATGTTGCGTCGTTTCCATCAAACGGACAGCCTCGGCATGGGCTAATGCCCCGTCAAAACATAACTCTTGATTCGCCAATTGACGAAGCTCCAATCCAATGGCTTCGATCTTTTTCGGCAGATAGCGAGGACGCTTGGGCACCTGGGACATCACGTCCACAGCTGTTAACGCCATGGTCCAATATGGCTTCACGGGTTTGGGGGCTTTATCTTTTTGTGCTAGCAACAACAATGCCACAGGGTTCATCCCCAGCAGCTTGGCAATTCTGACACACAAATCTGGATTCGGAATCTTTCGACCACGACGAATCAGGTTCGCTTCGGGCTGGGTAATCCCTAGACATTTCGCCAATGCATAATCACTACGTAACCCGCAGCGATCTTTCACTTGCTCTACATATTTCGCACATTCCATAGGGCTTCCCAAAGAACTCAATCATATCGATGGGATGCCCCACAGGGCAAGGCATTGCCACGTCTATCATTACTTAGATTTAGGCTATATGAATTTTGCAAAAGAGATTAAATAACCAAGAGGGGCGTGACAAGAAAGACTCGGAGACAACGAAACAGGGAGGAAGATTTTCGCCTATCAAAGAAATACTGTTCACACAGCTTATTAGGCCCATAACAAAAAACCAACCGCACTAACGGCGCAGAGGGTTAGGAAACCTTAATGTATACCCTTTCTTTTCCATACAGTGCCCAGCTTCCATTCCAGACACCACCGTAGGACTCAACCATTCACCATAGATTTCAAGAGCTCTTTCACAATTCGCATAGTCGACAATCATATCAATTTCTGATTTTCCCACAAGTGTCCATTCTCCCTGCTGGCAATCCCAATATGGGTGACACATCCGCTCGGCACGGTTGGGCCCATAATCATATTCTGCGTACTGGTTAAGGAAGTCTGAGACACATCCTGACAATGCAACACCAAACCAAATGAGGAAAAAGATATTGAGTTTCCCTGAAGCAACGAGCCTCATGCCACCACCTCTTGTTACGCCGATGCCTAGACCGAACTCCTCACTAGACCTACACGAAAAAATCTACTACATTGTCTTGTCGGCAGAATGACGATCCGACAACAGGGGAGGCATAATTTTTAGGCGCTTACACAGGCCCTGTATTTCAGGTGAAAGGACAAATGAAGATCGAAATATCAAATTCTTAAAGACAGCTCCCCCGGCCTTTATGAACATTCAATTCATATGCTCAATCGGGCACAGCCACCCTCATCGAACACTCTTCATAAATGTGCCTGGGTTGTTGAGAAAGAAGGGGGATACACTAAGCCGCAAAAAACCATTCGGAGTGAACCGAATCCAAAAATGCTCCTCAAGGAAGGTTAACCCTGCTCGCTATCGAGAGCGACGAGTTAACGGAGGGCGTCCCGGCCCTCCAGGATGCCAAGGCCGGCTTCCTTTTCGGGCCCTCATCATTGTCCGTCGTTTCTGGAGATGGATGGCACAAAACCATTGACTCACGGCTTTGCGTGGACAATAAATGCACAAGCCCGCTTCCTTGTGACGCCGCTGATATCGTTGCTGTCTCGTCATATCATAAAAATGATAACAGTTTATTATCAAATAATACAATTTATTCATCATTGAGCAAATCCGCTTGGATTGCGGAACTCACCTTAAATTACAAAACCTGAGACCAGGTGGTCACATGGCAATCCCTCTGAAGCTATTCACGCATTTTAATTAGGTTAGATATGAACCGCCACCTTTTCCTTTCCTTCATCATGCTAGGCTTCATCGAACAAAAGCCAATTTTTGACTCGAGCATTTCGCACGCCAATCCCCTCGAAAACCGACAATTCTTAGCGGCACAAGAGGTTCAACCTGACCTCTTGCCTACGACTCCAGAACCCACTTTGGATCAGGGCAATCTGGTCTCTATCTCTGAGGTTTTGTGGCACCCGAGAGATTACCACCAAATGATCATTCGTCTACGAGGAATTGTCACACGACTCGAGCTACATCTTGACGACACACGTCACTTCATTGACTTTGTCTTTTTTTTAGCTGAGGGGGAACAGCGCCTCCTGGTATTTGGACGCCACGATAGGACGAAAGGAGATATTCAATTAACAAGTGACCGAATGGTCGAAGTACAGGGACTGTTTTGGCAAGAACGATTCGCGAACGGGCATCGTTTCGAAAATAATCTGGAAGCGCAGGACATCCGATTTTATCCACCACTCCTCCCCGACCAAGCCAGAGCCCCCAACACACATCTCCGTTTAGCAATTATTTACAAATAGGGGTCTAACACATCGGCAGCAGCAGATACTCCAGACTCTGGCGGTGCCTCACGAGGCAAAGGTAAGGCTTGAATCTCGGTCAATGCCTTCTGCCACGATCCCGCATAAAACTCATCCTTGGAAAGTTCCACAGCTCTCCCGTACCGATGAGCATATTCTACGAGTACATCCTCATCCGCAAAGTTATACCGTCGGACATAAATAATGGGCGTACCGGCAGCCACCGCTTCAATCACCGTTCCATACCCCGGTTTAGACAAGATGATATCGGCACCACCAAATAATTCCATGAAACTCATATCGAACTGGCTTGAAGACCGTAGCCGCGAAAATTTAGAGGGAAGAGGCATATCAAGAATAAGTTGAAAGGGAGCAAGCTGATCAATCTCATGAAAAGGTAAGGAATCCATGGGCACGCCACCCAATGCTACTAACACTATCGGTCCATCAGAAGAGTTTCGAAGGATTTTGGCCTTAGACGGCTGCCCCTCCCGAGGCAGTGAATACCCAATGGGACCGACATCTTTATGGTGAGAAAAGGCGTCCATGGATAACGCCGGTGAAAGCCGAATGGCGAATTCAGCACGTTTATAGACATCTCGAATATGGCCCACGATGTGCGCGTGTTCGGGATTATGTGAGTCTAACAACTCTTGAAGAATATGGTCCCAAGCAAGCGAACCATACGCAATGGCCGGCACCCCAGTGCGCGATCCTGCTTCCAAAGCAAGATACGAAATATTGGAAAGCACAAGATCGGGAGCATCTCGTTTCAGGACGTCACATTCGTCAGCAACCCGTTGTTCCCAGGTCTCATGAAAATGATGGTAGGCACGCCAAGTTGCCGGGATATCAATCGTCAACGGACCCAGCTGTACACATCCGACATCCTGCGCCTGCACACTGAGTTCCCAAGGCACAGTCAATCGACTGGCAAAAAATGTTCCTGGCACAGTTGTGCGTAAGATCACGGTAAGTTCCGGATGGCGTCGTCCCAATTCATTCAAAACCGGCACCACTTGGGCCGCATGCCCATACCCATGACCGGAAATCGCACACCAAATACGTGGCATTTGTCACCTCACACTCGGTAAAATAAAATACCCCTCTTGCCTAAGGCTTGACGATCGGCCAGAAAAGCGTTATTTCACAAGTCCATCATTAATCAGTGACTTCACAAAATCATCCATCGATGAACCATTCCACGAGACTTTCAACAATCGCCATCGGCATCATCCTTACTGGATTTCTTTTTGTACTCGTGAGTTGCCGAAGCTCTCCCTCAAAAACTGATCCACCACAATCACATAGACCGTCCCCAGCGGTCACCATGGAACAAAAGGAAGACGTGGAACAACAACTGTTGCACACGTTAGCTGAGGCTCGAAAATTGGGCCCCGCCAATCCTCTCTTGCTAAGTACGATGTACAGTTTGGCGTCGTTTTACCGTGAACATCACGCGTTTGAAAAAGCCGAACGTCTTTATCAAGAAGCTTTATTGATAAAGGAACAACTCCATGGACCGCATCATCCAGATCTCGCCATCATTCTCCACCAATACGCCGCGCTCCTTCGTGACGCCCAACGGGTGCAAGAAGCCACCGAATTAGAACAACGGGCACGCCAAATCCAGAACTCTTCCCCCATTCCATCTTCTTACCGACAATAGGACCCGCCAACCAACATACTCGGCATAGCCTGTTCAATGGAGCCAGAACTGCCTGACAGGTAGGAATCTTTTTCCGAGTCTGACCGCGAAACAAGAAAGATCGTAAAAAAACCCACACAAACATCACCTAATGAACATCATCTAAATTTGGCATATGACTTGTATACTAATGGTGTCAGGACCACTCTGCATACAGGAGATCCCTATGAAGACCAAAGCCAAATCAGTGCCTAAACCAGCACGTCGAACAAAAAAAGCCGTCCGGGAATCCGCTCCTGCCTCCACTCCTCAAGCACGGACAGTGCCACGCTGCACTCGATGTGGATCACGAACTGTTCGACTGGAGCAGTTTAATCAAGAACTCTTAGCCGTACTGGCCATCCACTGCCTTATTTGCGGACATCATGCCTTTGTCGGAAAACCAATGGTTCGCCTTATTCGAAAACCCGAAATCCCTCAAAGTGCCGACATTCAGAAAGAAGCCCTCAAAATCTGAATCCCGCACAGGATCAACCGACATTCTCACAACCTGCTGAAGAGGTGTATTTACCACACTTCGGCGCGAAAGCTTCGAGAATGAATTCCCAACTGATGCAAACCCCGCATCAGTTGGTCGCGGGCACTGACATTTCCACACAACCGAATATGGTATTGATCAAGATTTGGAATCAATGCGAGTAACGGATCCAAGTTAACCGGCAAATCTGAGCCCTCGCCTTCCTTCTCATGCATAATCCGCCCCCTTGTTCCCTCCCAGTCCTCTGACCACTCTCTCGTCAGCACTGGATGATATTGAAAATGGTCCGGCGCGATGCGAGCCAAATCCAATAGTTCTTCATGATCCATTAATTGACGTGTATTCCGCACGCTCGACACTAGAATAAACTCGACACCGGGACAGGTATCTGATTTGCCAAACCCTTTTGCTTGCATATACCGAAGATACGCGAGAAACGGAGTAATCCCGGTGGAAAAAGCCAGAGCAAGTATTCGCATAGTGGGCCATTCGTGATCGGACTCTAGGATTAAATTATTCGGTTGAATTTTTTGGCTGTTTTCATAAACCACCAGTTCTCCAGCCTGCTGATTAATATCCACCCGAACATCTATGGTGCCGCCAGTGGTCACCATTTCCTCTATGACCTCAGTTTGCCACCAAGGAGAAGTATCAGCCTTTTCGCGATGAGTATCATTCACAATAGTTTCCAAAATACGAGGAGCCACGATCGCACAATTTGATCGAGTATACATTCGGCGACGATACTTTCCCGACCGCTGCCCAAAGGGACGGGCCAAAAAGGCACTTCCGGGATGCATTCCATCACGAACCGAAAATACACGACCTTCAACCTCATAGGTATCCGGTAGCGTCAACACAATTTTCCGAATTTCTCCTGGATCAAAGGTGTGAATTTGAGTAATCGTCGCTGGAACAAATAGCTCGCGGGGCAGCATGGATGATGGAACTCCTACAAAAATCTCAGGATCGTTGGGTCTCCGAGGTGATGCCTCATCATAGCAGAGGAAGCTTGCGACCTAGAAGAAGCACTCTGCCACCCGACTTCCTTGTACCCTGCAGTAGAAGAGAGTAAAATTCCGATTTGAAAAAAGAAGATGTATCACCCTGTGGAACATAGGTTATATCGTGGCAGGACCCGAAAGGCTGGAAGGGCTACCTCAACAGCCAAACAACATTCAGAATTCGGAAAAGCCTCCCACATCCTCCAAAACTACCAACAACACCCCCGGGAATCAGCCATTTACAGATTCCGTAAACATCTCTTCTGAAAATGTCGAATATCAACAATTATTAAAAGAGATCGATGAGGTGCCTGATATCCGTCCCGATCGCCTAAAAAAGATCCAGCAGGCTCTTAAAAACGGCACCTACCATATTGATTCCGATCTTGTCGCCAATCGAATCATCCAGGACATTCTAAATGAAGAAAAGTCATCTCCCCGGCATTCCCAACGGCCGCTCTCGACATAATACCTTCGAATAATGTTGTTTTCGACCAAAGGATTCAGTCTATCTTCGTATCCATTTCGAATTCTTTTGAATCAATAATTTCCGTCTTCCCTAGTTCCTGCATTTTTCTTCGCCCGCTAAATTGCTATCACCATCGATATTACCCTACTTTCAACGGCTCTCTCCAAAAACTGACATTGAAGCGTTGAAAAAAAAGACCGACAACATGGAGGAGATGTATCACACGACAGAGACCACCACAAATAGCACCACCAATACGGTTTGGCTTCGCATCGAAGATGAGAACTCTCCTGCCATGCTGCGGGGACATCTCATCGGACTCGGACAAAACCAGGCCTTGCTCTGCGGCATTCCCTCCCATCCCTCATGGCAACAATTAAAACCTGGCATGACCTGCCGAGGCCACACAGTGATTGAGGGCGAAACTTATCAATTTGAAACAACGATTAAAGAAGTGCTTCGAGATCAACCTGCAATACTTTTAAATAGTCCCAGGAAAATAACGCGTCGACCGCCTCGGGTCCATCCACGGATTCCAGTAGACATTCCCGGGACCATTCGTCCAATGAATTATGATGGGACTGTGCTCGCCGTTCTCCCAGCCACCTTAAGTGACTTATGCACGATGGGCTGCCAGCTCCGAACATCCGAAACTACATGGCCGAGCCTGGCCACCTTAACGGTGATCCTCACTTGCCGGTTACCAAATCTTGACCATACATCCAAGTTTCATGGACGCATCGAATGGATCGAACCCATTCCGGAATTACTGATGGGTATTCAATTTCAATTTACTTCGTTTTCTGATGTCGCATGCAAGGACCTGGAACGCTGGTTCGGTTCTCAGCAAGCGAAGCTGATCAATACGATTGCATAGATGTTCCCCTTCAAACTCCCAAATTTCTTGCCAATCTGGCCACTACCCACGGACCGTGACCCAGAAATCCCAGAACATCATACCATTTCATGAAAAAGGGCAATCCCCCTGGCTCTTGCAGGCCCATGGGCAGATTCCTTAGAATACCGAATCCTGAATTTATCGTGCGGCTTTCTCACCTTTCACTACAAGGTAGAAGAAATAGGTGCCCCCGATATGTGATCGAGAATTTGGTCCATCATTCAAACATTCCCCAAGAAGGTCATCACCATGAAAGAACTTATTGATAATCGCCATGTCGTAGATATTAAAGAATTAGTCACCCCACGACAGGTCAAAGAGCGTCTGCCCACCACCGAAATGGCCGAAAGTGTCGTAATTGAAACCCGTCGGGCCCTTCAAGACGTCTTATATGGCCGGGACCAACACCGCCTTTTAGTTGTGGTAGGCCCCTGCTCCATCCATGACCCTGGCCAGGCCTATGCCTATGCGGAATCGTTGAAAAGAATCGCCGAAGCCACCAAAGATCATTTGCTCGTCATTATGCGAACCTATTTTGAAAAGCCCCGCACCACCGTAGGCTGGAAAGGACTGATCAACGACCCACACTTGGATGGGTCCTGTGATATTGCTTCAGGCTTTGAATTGGCCAGAACGATCTTACTGAACATCAATAATATGGGCCTGCCCTGCGGAACGGAATTGCTGGATCCCGTCACCCCTCAATATATTTCTGACCTACTCAGTTGGTCAGCCATTGGCGCCCGCACGACGGAAAGTCAGACCCACAGGGAAATGGCGAGCGGACTTTCTATGCCGATTGGCTTTAAAAATGGAACCGATGGAAGCCTTCAAGTCGCACTTAATGCCATGGCCACAGCCAGCCAACCTCACAGTTTTGTGGGCATCAACGTTGATGGCGTCACCTCAATCATTAGGACCAATGGGAACCCAGATCGGCATATTGTTTTACGTGGCGGTGGGGGTAAAACGAACTACGGCCGTGAACATATCATGCAAGCACTTGAGGGGTTAACGAATGAAGTCATTACCCGTCCCATCATGGTGGATTGTTCGCACGGCAATTCGGACAAAGACCATACCCGACAAATTCCTGTTGCCCATTCCGTACTCAAACAGCATTGTGAAGGACAAAAAGGGATTCTTGGATTATTGCTGGAAAGTAACTTAAAACCCGGAAAGCAATCGTGGGACCAAGGAAAAACCTTCGAATATGGCGTCTCGATTACCGATGCCTGTATCGGTTGGGAGGATACCGAAACGTTGCTGTATGAATTAGCCGAAGGACTTGCCAAAGAAACACAGGATAATGCTGTGGCACATTAGTAAAAAAGGGAAAGGCTCAAAACCGCACTAACGATGTGGATCGCGCAAGCGACGCCAAACAGGAAAAATCAATGTGAGGATTAGACCAAGAAGATAGAGCGACAGGATTCCAACCACCAGCACAGCAAGAATCGGAAGTCCCTGACCGTTGCGAAACAGTTCAACAATAAACGTCATCCACTCTGGCATACCTAAAACACCCTATACTCCTTGTAGAAAAAAGAATCCGGAAAACAAGCCCAATCACTGAATAGGTGAAGCCGGAGCAGGACGGACTTCACCACCCTCGTGAAATACTGATTGTTCATCATCTTCATGACAACCATGACAATGACATAATGATCGATTGAGAAATCCTCCCCAGGCGATCATTGACGCGCCAAGCAAATCCCCTGAAATTTCCAACGAACTCCCAGGCTCAATTAATATCCGAACCGACAGTAGAGTGAGAAAACCTATAATGGTTAACATGGCAGGTCGTCGATCTCCATGGACAGGATAGGTGGCCAACACCCCAAATCCCGCAACAACCACAATCACGCCCAAAAAGACCCATTCAAAGGAATGCGAAAACACGGTTCCAAATACTCCCTCAAAGACTCCGCCATATTGAGCCGCCAATAAAGGAAGCGCCAACAACGCTAAAGGCGTCAACGCGCAATGCACAGCACATACCAATGAAATCATCGATCCGGCCTTGGATAATCTGACACCTATTGTGGACATGCGGCTCCTTTTCCTTCACACATTATTGGCATTTGGGACACCATCCACTAAATTCCAGCGAATGATCTCCAACAATAAACCGAGTTTCTTGTTCAATGAGAGCAGTCAGCTTTTTCAAAGGACACAAAAGCAAGTCGACAATACGCCCGCAATTTTTACATCGAATATGATGATGATGCTCCCGACCTTCTTTGATTTCATAACGAAACTGCCCTTCTTGATGCAGCTCCAACTGCGTGACTAGGCCCAGTTCCTTTAATGCGGTTAAATTGCGATAAACCGTCACAAGATCAATGGCCACATTATCCTTTTGCAACATGGCATATAGTTCAGTAGGACTAAGCGGATACTTCGATGTCTCGAGAATGTTGAGCACCGCTCGCCTGGTTCGCGTCATGCGTTTCCCAGCTGCCTTCAATTCATCCTTCAAATTTGAATTCATGATCTCCCACTCATTACAAAAGTCCCCACCAACAGGGAGGACTCAACATCGGTTAATGCAAGTACATTGCAAATATCACAAGGAATGACGAGAAGTCAATGGAACAAAGAATTCAAGAAAATATTAAGTATTTTTTTCTAGTTTTATCTACGGTTAATTAATATTCAAGTAAGAAAAAATTGGCTGTAAATTCACATGCTGCTCCAGATGTGAGGCCCAACGGTCGATGGCGGTAAGCATTCGTCGAGAAACAGTCTCGGATACCGCTACATCAAGAGGTTTGAGCCCTTTCCTCTTGCGAAGGCGATTCAGCCACGCACGCCGAAACTCAGGTTCATCAAACACTCCATGAATATAGGTGCCCCACAACAACCCATCGCTCGAGACCATCCCTTCCAGCAATATTTCCCCATCGCACTCGCCCTGTCTTCCCATAATTTCAAAACACGGTAAGCCGGATGAACGATGAGACATTCCCATGTGGATTTCGTACCCTTTCACAACACATCCCTGGCCTTCAGATAGGAATAAGGGCTGAGCCGTCACTTGAGATGTATGCTTTATCGGCAGCAACTCAGACGTCATATCCAACAATCCCAAACCAGGAACCTCCCCACCCTCTTCAACTCCTCTCGGGTCGGCCACCATTTTTCCCAACATTTGAAATCCACCGCAAAGACCGACTAGCTCCCCAGTTCCCTTTTGCCCATAGTCTTGTATAAATTCGCAAAACCCTTGGGCATACAAATACTGGAGATCGCCCAAAGTATTTTTCGTGCCAGGGAGAATGACGACATCAGCTCCCTTCAATTGGTCCGGGCGTTTAATGTAATGAAACGCCACATCCTCCTCGGCGGCAATCGCATTAAAATCGGTGAAGTTACTCATATGAGGAAGCAACACCACAGCCACATTGATCCTCTGCGGGGAAAAAGGCTTTCCAGCCTGAGAATCAATTGTCACGCTATCTTCTTGATCCAATTCAAGTTGCCGCAGGAACGGCACCACACCTAAGACGGACACCCCAGTCCGTTCCTCTAGGATCTGGACTCCATCATCGAACAACCGACGATCCCCACGAAATTTATTCACAATCACCCCAATCACCCGTTGCCGCTCATGAGGCTCTAGCAAATCCAGGGTCCCAATAATTTGTGCAAAGACCCCACCCCGGTCAATATCTGCCACCAAAATCACAGACGCATCTGCCATCTCCACGACAGGCCAATTGACCAAATCACGGTTTCGCAAATTCACCTCGGCAGCACTGCCAGCGCCTTCGATGATTAAGATTTCATGTCGTGCCGCTATTCGCTCATAACTCTCTCGCACAAAACGAAACAGTTCGGGTCGGCAACCGAAATATTCTTGGGCATCATGACGTCCCCAAACCTTTCCTTGCACTACCACTTGGGACCGATGATCCGCCTCAGGCTTGAGTAGGATGGGATTCATATCGACATGCGGGACGACCCCACAGGCCTGCGCCTGCAAGACCTGAGCGCGCCCCATCTCCCCGCCTTCCACCGTCACATAGGAATTCAATGACATATTCTGTGATTTAAATGGGGCAACATCACAGCCCTTCCGATGTAAGAGTCGTCCAAGTCCAGCGCACACCAGACTTTTTCCCACATCCGAGGCAGTTCCCAGAATGGCTAAGGCTTTTGACATAAGTAACGAAATCTTTCAGTGAAATTCGCTACACCATATCGAATGGACGGATTCGACTCAAACACAATCCTCCCTATGCCACCAGGCAAAAAAAGAGCCCCATGCCGACTACAAGCATGAGGCTCTGGCGCATTGCCAAAAGGATTCGACTCGCCCTACATGCTCTTCTTCCTCATCTGCCACCCTGAGAAGCCAACCAAACCTGAACCTAATAACAGCAATGTCCCCGGCTCAGGAACAGGATGGGGAGTAATAGTTAAGGGCGTCCACTCCCCTGTTCCTCTCAATATAAATTCGCCAAAAATATTTCCCCCACCCTGCAACGACTGAGGACCTGGAGATAATGATAACACCGGAACTTGAATAACCTGAGCTACGAGCTCCCACTCATTTCCATTCAGAATCGCGGCTGACAACGATTGAAGAAACCCTCCCTCAACGCCGAAATACGTCCAAAGACATTCGGTGCACCCGTGAATATTCGGAGGCACCACTTCACCATTGGCAATGACCAAGGCAGATTCGTCAAATGTGAAGGAATTTGTTGAGGGCAATGCCGGACCAATTTGAAAGTTCGGTCCAGAAACCGTCAGGGCCGATCTAATAACATTTCCCCAGGAAAAATGAGTCGCTGTGGGGACGGTGGGACCGAAGTCTAACTCCAACCATGCCGTTACCGAATGTACTTCTTGGGTACTCGTATCGATACCCGCCCCTTCATAGGTCCAAATAGAATTGGCCTGGGCATCCAGGACCCACCCCCCTGCGAGCAACCACATCCCTATGAACATGTGGAATAAAATTCTTCGATATTTCATAAAACCTACCTCCCTAGATACCAAGGAGAAACCAAAGCAAGGTACTTTTTCCTTAACTCGCCGACAATAAATATTTGGAAAAGAGCAATTTCAAAACATTTTTGTGAAAACACTGTAAACCACAAGACCCTAACGACGACTAAACCAAATTTCATGCCAGCACTTGCCCAAAGGCATATTTCAGACCTTAATAGTCACTAAGGTATTGATTGTGAGCATGATTCACATTTTTCAACTCCCGCATTGATTGGCCATATTGAGTGAAATTCCTGTTACTTTTGTAAAATTCCCTGACGTTTTTTCCAACTGTGCTAATTCATAGACCAGAAGACTACCTACGTAATGAACGTATATTCTTTACGTCTCGCAGTAAAAACCCATCGGCTATGGGCCAAGGAAGGAATGTTTGGACCTTGAGTACACACTCCTTCATCCAAAAAAATAATCCTTCAAAAATCCTTCTATGCATTTGAATTTAAAGACAGAATTGATCCCCCTGGAACAATCCCAAACTAATATCGTTCAGAGTGAAACACATCTCTACGTTCCATCATTCAAAACTTCCCATGTTTGGTATGGCAGAGAAGGAAGACCTTCAAGTTCGGCAAAAGCTAATTTGTAAAATTATCTGACTGTAAATCATTCAAAAGTTCACAAAAACACCAAAACTCATCAAAATTGAACGGAAAATACGCCAAGAGAAATGAGGAAAATTTCCTGACACAAATAAAACAAAGCGACAAAAATGGAATGAGGACGAAAAAATTCAGGCACTACCAAGCAAACAAGAAAAATAGATTGCGGAGAGAGATGAAATTAAGAAAGGATGATCCCTACTGAGGGACATCCAAGGTCAATTTAGCCGAGAACAATACGGAAGGATCTTGACGCCGACGAGCCTCGCGCAACAAGGTCTCTAACTGAGGAATGATACGGCCGTGAAAACTGACGATACCATTAGTCACTACAGTGATGGGATGAGAAAAGTCGATTAATACATCGTTCAGAAACAATGTATATCGACGAACACGAGCAGTTGTGAGATCAATTCGATTTTCCTTAATATTCATTACAGTCAACCGAGCATAAATTCGGTTTTTCATCAACTCATCCTGACGATCAATCAATTGCTCGGAAAACATGGCAATCCGATCCGTGCCATCAATCCGCACCCACCCAAATTCACTTAGGTGACTGGCATCCCGCACCACAGTCACTTTCATAGGATAAGGATCACGACGCTGTTGGCCAAACCATTTCACAAGACTTGGTAATTCCTGACGTGGAAAGAAATGTCCTCCCGCATGTGGATGGGTCCACTCATGCTCACGATATATGTAGGCAATTCCAAGCTGTGACAATTCATGAGTGATATTCCGGCTCAACCATACCGGCATAATTTGATCCTTGGCCCCATGGATCACATACAAAGGCGTTTGACTTAAATTTTTCAAAAAGGGAAACAGCACCTCGTCAATACCACCGGCCATGGGTGCTACCGCCGCAAACCTTGGCGCATGATGCATCCCAATGATCCAGGCCCCAATTCCACCGTTGGACATACCCGTCAGGAAAATCCTGTCAGGATCAATGTGATAACGACTTTGAACGGCGCGGATCGTAGCTAGCACCAGTTCCTCGCCCTGCCGCGACCACCACGCCCCCATGGAAATAGTTGGGCAGACCAAGATATATGAATCCCCCAGCCGCTCGGCCCACCGCTCTAAATAGGAATCACCCGTAAACCCAGCACCATGAAGACACACGACCAAGGGAGACGCCTGGCTCGGATCATAGCTTGAAGGCACAAACAACCCATAGGACATGTCACGTCCACGAACCAACACGGACAGGCTAGGTTGCTGACCAACCGGAGCATTCCCAAATGTTCGCGCATGAGTAATGAGATCAACCACACGGTCGATACTTGCATCGGGCCGTAAAAGAATTTCATGGAGAACGGACTCCGCCAACGCATCCTCACCATTCGACAAATACTTGCGAACCACCCCCAACAAAGAGGGTTCAGTCTTTGCGTCAATTTGAGCATCCATCTTCAGAGGTTGCGCCATGGCAACACAGGAGAAATTCCACGCAATAAAATAGATACTGAAAAGAAGAAAGAAACGGGCGGTGTTAACCAAGAAGGGCATAGACATCCCTATGAATGGAAATTCCGGGTAAAAACCACATACCAACAATCACGCCATTTTCATCAATTCGGCTATCGCGCCGCTGACCCCTTCGAAGATTTGGTGGGGTTTGGCGGTGCCGTACATGTAGGCTGGGGTGGTGATAATTTTATTGGCGGAATCCACCACGAACTTTTCCACGGCACAGTTCGAATGTTTCGCGCCAGTTTTTTCGACTTCGGATGCGGTTCCTTGATCATCTCCAATCGTCACATTTACCCCTTTCCCTCCAAAGGCAAGAGCCATTATGGCCGGGGCAATACAAATGGCGGCGATGGGTTTTCGATTTTCATGAAATTCTTTCACGATTCGCTTGACTTGGGGATCAATGGCTCCGCCACTACCTTTTTGCGCAAAGTCACACAAATGGAGTGCAGCTCCAAAACCACCAGGAAAGGCCAGGGCATCAAATTCCTGAGCCTTTAATTCTTCCAAAGGTTGAATTTCGCCCCGCCCAATACGGGCAGCTTCTTGCAGAACATTCCTATTCTGGCCTGTGGGTTGTTGGGTCAAATGATTGGTTTCAGGCACATCTTTATTCGGGGCAAAACATTTGTACTCCCCACCGTGCTGCCCAATCGCCACTAATGTACTAATCGCTTCGGTAATTTCGGCTCCATCCAAGAAACCACATCCTGATAAAATGACAGCGACCTTTTTCATGATTCCCTCCCGAATGGCTATGAATATTTCTCTGCCATATTTTGCCCTTACTGTATCTTCGAATTCAAATCTCCAGAGATCAAGACATCATCCCCTAGGGGTTGCATGCGAATATTTGAGACCGCGATTTTTTGGACCAAGTGCTTGGGCGAAAGACCGCCAACCAGGCCTTTGGAATTTTGGCCGCCTAATAAAGTTGGGGCCATATACAGGAACACTCGATTCACCAACCCTTCACGTAAGAAACTGGCGTTTAACTCACTACCACCTTCTACCATCAAGCTAGTGATTCCCATATTTCCCAGTTCTTGAAGACAACGACGAATGGAAACCCGCTTGGCCTTTTGGGGAACAACTAACACCTCAACCCACTTCGAACGCAATTGTTCCATTTTCTTGTGACTTGCCTGGGAAGTCGTCGCAATGGCAGTTGGGCTGGTCTCAATATTTTTTAAGACCCGTGCGTCGAGAGGGATTCGAAGAGTACTATCGAAAATTAACCGAACCGGCTGTCGAGTACTGGATGTTTTCTCTTTTTGGCCAGAAAGCCGTGCTGTCAGTTGAGGATCATCTTGAAATACCGTGTTCACGCCGACAGCAATCGCATCGACTTGGCTGCGGAGTTGATGCACATGCGCACGAGCTTGCATTCCCGTGATCCACTTTGACTCTCCTGTTGCTGTTGCAATCTGTCCATCTAAGGTCATCGCTGCCTTGAGAATGACAAACGGCTGACCTGTTTTCACCCAATGAATATACACCTCGTTGAGTTCGGCGGCTTCCCGCTTCAAGCAGCCAACGTCTACTCTAATGCCTGCCCTTTTCAATTGCTGGAGGCCGCGACCCGCCACCTGTGGATTGGGGTCCCGCATAGCCACCACTACACGCCGAACCCCGGACTGAATTATGAGTGGCACACAAGGCGGAGTCCGTTTTTCGGTATGGCAACAGGGTTCTAAGGTGAGGTAGAGTGTGGCGTGACGAGATTTGGATTTGGCTTGTTCTAGAGCAAAGACTTCGGCGTGAGGGCCACCGGCTTGCTTATGATACCCAGAACCGACCCTTTTCCCCTTGGCCACCACGACTGCGCCGACCATAGGATTTGGACTGGTAGTGCCCCTGCCTCTTGCCGCAAGAGTTAGGGCCTGTTTCATGAAAAGGACGTCTTGATCGACGTCAGTCACCGGCGAGCTTTGGTTTTTCGTGGACGAGCTTTGGTTTTGGCTTTTGGTTTTTTGGTAGTAGCCGTCACACGGCGGGCATGAGCCTTAGTTTTTGTGGAAGCCTTTCCCACTTTTTTCTTGGACTTGGTCGCAGGCTTTTGGCCTTCGGCATTGAGCACCGCCTGGGCTGCAGCCAATCGAGCAATTGCCACGCGATAGGGCGAACAACTGACATAGTGCAATCCCAGAGAATGACAAAATTCTACAGAGCTTGGCTCTCCGCCATGTTCCCCGCAAATCCCAAGTTTAATATTCGGTCGAGTGACACGACCTTCGTTCATAGCCAAGCGCATGACAGCCCCCACGCCTTCCTGGTCCAGAACAGCAAAGGGGTCAAAATCCAGCAAATGATGTTCACGATAAAATCCCGTAAAACGGAACGCATCATCCCTGGACAATCCATAGGTGGTTTGCGTCAAGTCATTGGTGCCAAAGGAAAAGAATTCAGCGTCTTCGGCAATCTGTCGGGCCGTCACTGCCGCACGCGGCAATTCAATCATCGTTCCGACCAAATAGGAGAGCTTGACTCCGCATTGTTTCATGGTTGCGTTAGCCACTTCTTTAATGATCGCCTTTTGTGCCTTCATTTCCGTGGCCATACCGACCAGGGGAATCATTATTTCAGGAATGATCTTTTTACCTTCCTTGGCAACTTCGCAGGCAGCCTCCATGATAGCACGTACTTGCATACGAGTGATTTCGGGCATGGTGATTCCAAGCCGACATCCTCGTAGCCCAAGCATGGGATTATATTCATGGAGATCATCAACACGTTCCAAAATAAATTTCTTCTCTTCAATCTCCGACGCGCTTCCATTCGTTAACTCAAGACGAGCAATGTCGACCATCAACTGTTCACGCTTCGGCAAAAACTCATGGAGCGGTGGATCCAGCAACCTAATGGTCACGGGAAACCCCTTCATTTGACGATACAAACCGATGAAGTCTTCCCGTTGCAGAGGAAGAAGCTGCGCCAAATATTTCTCCCGTTTTTCCGGAGTCGAGGCAAGAATCATGGCCTCCATAATCGGGGCACGGTCCTCAGCGAAAAACATATGTTCCGTTCGGCAAAGACCAATACCTTCGGCACCGAAGCCACGGGCGATTTGTGCTTGATCTGGCGCATCGGCATTGGCCCGAACCTTTAGATGTCGAATCTGATCAGCCCAACTGAGTAGCGTGGCAAACAGGCGATATTTCTCAGACTCCTTAGCAGTCATGTTGCCTTGAATGACCTGCACCACTTCAGACGGGACCACCGAAAGCATCCCCCCATACACAAATCCCGTAAATCCGTTTAGGGAAATGCTATCCCCTTCCTGGAAAACAGACGGCCCAATTCTCACTTTGCCTTGGCCCTCTAAGACCTCGACATCTTCACAACCGGCGACACAGACTTTTCCCATTTGGCGCGCCACTACCGCGGCATGAGAGGTCATACCACCCGTCGCCGTTAAAAATCCTTCTGAGGCATACATGCCGTGAATATCATCGGGACTCGTTTCTTTTCGAACCAGAATGGTCTTTTCTCCACGAGCTTTCATGGTTACGGCTTGTTCTGGTGTTAAGGCAATCTTGCCAGAGGCGGCACCAGGTCCAGCCGGCAATCCTCGTCCAATCGGTTGAAATTTCTTTTCCTCGGAAGGTTCGAAAATCGGGTAGAGGTATTGTGCGATTTGATCGGGATCAACGCGACGGACGGCTTCCTTTTTGGTGATGAGGCCTTCCTTCACCATTTCCACTGCAATCCGCACTGAGGCAATCCCCGTGCGTTTTCCCACACGAGTTTGCAACATATAGAGTTTGCCTTCTTGAATGGTAAACTCCATGTCTTGCATATCCCGATAATGTTTTTCCAATGTCTTTTGGGTAGTCATGAGCGTTTTATACGCCGAAGGAAGCTTATCTTTTAAGGCATTCACTGGAAGAGGCGTTCGGATACCGGCCACAACGTCCTCACCTTGAGCATTCAACAAAAATTCGCCAAAAAATTTGCGAACACCGCTGGACGGATCTCGGGTAAACGCCACGCCTGTTCCGCTAGTATCACCCATGTTGCCAAAGACCATGGATTGGACATTTACGGCAGTCCCCCAAGTATCGGGAATATCGTAGATTTTTCTATAAGTGACCGCGCGATCTCCAAACCAGGAGGTAAACACCGCATTGATCCCCATCTTTAATTGCTCAAACGGATCGTCAGGAAATTTCCTTCTGGTTTCTCGAAGAACCACATCTTTAAATTGAGTCACAAGACTGGCCAGTCCCTCGACGGGGATATCCGTATCACTCTTCACACCAAACGTTTTTTTGGTTTGATGGAGGACGGATTCAAATTTGTCTCGATGGATGTCCATCACCACGGAACCGAACATCGTAATAAAGCGTCGATAGGCATCCATGGCAAATCGAGGATTATTAGTTTTTTGCGCGAGCGCTTTTACGGTCACATCATTCAACCCAAGGTTGAGCACGGTATCCATCATACCGGGCATGGAGGCCCGCGCACCCGACCGCACCGAGACGAGTAAAGGATTTTTCGAATCGCCAAACCCGGCCTTCATGGATTTCTCCACGCGCTTTAACCCTTGTAGCGTCTGCTCCCACATACCGGGAGGATATTTTTTCTTGGATTTAAAATATTCGAGGCAGGCTTCGGTCGTGATGGTGAATCCAGAGGGGACAGTAATTTTCAGGTTGGTCATTTCGGCAAGCCCGGCGCCTTTTCCGCCAAGGAGCTCCCTCATTGAGCCTTTTCCTTCGGCTTTCCCGTCACCAAAGTAATAGACGTACTTCTTCTTTCCCATGCGTTGGCTCCCCCTTTTTGGCTGCAAATGAACCAGCCCGCCGATTCACTTCATTCATTCAAACGAAGCGAAAATGTACCATACTTTCAAAATTTCTCAAAAATAAATCTTAAGTACCAACCCTCGACCTTGAGAAGATTCATGCCCTTGCCAGAGGTTATCCACAGATCCCCATGAACACCTTCAATTGAGAATGACGACTAGCCATTGCCCGCCACAAGTCGCCGTTGATACCAAATGAGGAGATACCGCTTCACTCCTAGGCCCGAACCAATCACCACGACAACAAACGCGAGGAGCCCCAGAATATGGAAATCCTCGTTTCGAGCATTGGGGTAGTATAAATTCCCATCCTCTCCCATTGCTAACGGTTCATTGGTCCTTATTGTATGCACTTGTCCGGTGGGATCGTTGGTATCCAGCCATTCAGTGCATACCTGAATCGGGGTTTCCACTCCGGAGACTTTCATGACAGTAATTCCCACGCAATGACCGCTCGCTGGATCATAGAGTTCAGCATTCGTGAGTACAAAATCCAGATCTATGCCACTGGCCCAGAGCCCGCCTAATAACACGCCATTACACACGATAATTAATATCAGGGTAATTCCAATTCGAAACCAGCGAAACCGTGCTTCAGAAAAAATCATGGGATCTGGGCATCCCCTTCTCATAGAACAAGCCACCGGACTCGTATGGTTGATGGCTATGAGCTCTGAACTTGAATCTGCGACAAGTCCCCTATGCCTAAAAATAACTTATCGATCTTTCGCAACAAGGACAAACGGTTGGCACGAATGTCAGGCTCCGGCGCGTTCACCAACACTCCATCAAAAAAAGCATCGATGGGGGATTTCAACTCAATGAGCGCTTGGAGGGCCTTTGAGTAATCAATGGCTTTGATGGAAGCGTCCACAGTGTCTTGGGCCATTTCAACAAACTGGAAAAGCGCCTGCTCGGACTGATGGACCAAAAGCGCCGCATTCACATCAATGGCGGTCCATTGTTCTTTTTCGACCAAACGATGCGCCCGCTTAAATCCCACCATTAATGGGTCAAAGTCTTTTTGGGTCGTGATCGCTTGAAGAGCATGCATGCGGGAAAACAGATCCGCCATGGAGAATCGGTCAACGGGGCGTCCTTTGAGGACAGCCGCCATGACATCTTCTCGAAAACTATGGAGGGTTCGTCCGTAAAATCGTAGCCGATCTTCCAGAAATTCCACCAAAATCTGAAGTGGCCCGGGCCTAGGGTTTTCACCTTCCTCTGGCGAAGGCGACTCCGATTTCACGCCCTGCTTCTCCAATAATTGTTCCGCTAACCTGAGGAGGTCGATCAGATTCACATTAATATTCGCTTCAACCAAAATTCGAACAAGCCCAAAAGCCTGTCGTCGAAGCGCAAAGGGATCTTCCGAGCCGGACGGAATCATGCCCACCTGAAAAAAGGCCGCCAAAGTATCTATCCTATCGGCGAGCGATAATAACCGACCAACCGCCGTCACAGGAATCGCATCTTCTGGGGTTCGAGGTTGATAGGATTCTCCCAAGGCCTGACACACCTCCGCGGGTTCCCCATCGTGAGTCGCATATTCCCGCCCCATCACCCCCTGTAACGTCGGAAACTCGCCAACCATTCCCGTGATCAGATCGGCCTTATTTAACAAGGCCGCTCGCTGACAAGACTCTTTATGGCCGGCTAAACCCGAAGCATCCGCCAGAGCTCCTATTAAAGAAATCGTCCGTTCAGTTTTTTGATACAACGTCCCAAGTTTTTTATGAAACACCACTCCATTCAAGTGACTCACCCGATCAGCTAATTTTCCCTTGCAGTCCTGTTCAAAAAAGTATTGAGCATCAGAAAGGCGGGCCGCCAACACCCGCTCGTTCCCTGCGGTGATGACCTCCATTTTGGGAATCTTCATATTGGTTGGCGCAAGAAATCGTGGAAGCAGCGTTTGTTTGGAAGTCACTACCGAAAAAAAACCTTGATGTTCCTTCATGGAGGTAATGAGAACCTCCGGCGGCAGGCCTAAATACTTTTTATCAAACTCCCCGCACACCATATTCGGACATTCAAGGGAAAAGACGGCTTGATCCAACAACTCATCGTGATTAGCAGGATACGGCTGACCTTTCACCGTCTTGGCAAGGCTTTGGGTCAAGTTTTTTATTGCCGTACGCCTTCGAAGTGGATCGGCCACGACCCCCGCTCGTTCGAGAGTCGTTTCATAAACCTCCGGTCGCTTTACCTCTAAACCCTTGGTGGCCATTAACCTTGTGGTCTTTCCCGTCATGAACCGATGGCCCCACGTCCGGTTCCCCGATTTCACGCCACCGACCTCAACCGAAATCGTACGAGATCCAAGTAGGGCGACGACCCATCGAATGGGCCGAGGATACCGCATCCCCGAAGCATTCCATCGCATGGTCTTTGGAAATGAAAGACCTTGAATGAGCTGCGGCACACTTTCTTTTAACACCATATCTGTGGGTCGGCCTTCTCGGTGCTTCACTGCACAAACATATTCACCTTTGGGGGTTTCACGAATTTGTAGAGCGGTGGCATGTATGCCTTGAGATTTCGCAAACCCTTCTGCCGCTTTGGTGGGTTTTCCTTGCGCGTCAAACGCTACCGCCTTTGACGGCCCCAATACTTCCTGATGAGATGAGGTTTGTTTTTTGGCCACACCCTCGGCTAGGACAGCCAAGCGTCGTGGCGTTCCAAACGACCGAATGGCCCCATGGTTTACATGTTGTTCAGTCAGCATCTCAGCGAGAGATTTCGCCAATTGCGTCATGGCCGGTTGGATCATTTGCCAAGGTAATTCCTCGGAACCAATTTCAAGAAGGAACGACGTGGTGCCGGATTTGGAAGGTTGAGTTTTTGCTTTTGACGAGGGGGATTTTTTGGAAGAACGTTTTTTCATGCAGGGGCCTTATTTCTTTTTTGAGACCATCGAGGCAGCCCCGGAATCCACCTTTCCCTGTTTTGTTGGCAAAATACGAGTAGACCGTCTCGATGACGTTGACACCACGGGGGCTTTTAACAGGGGAAAACCCATGGTCTCTCGACGCTCAACATAAGCCGCAGCACAGGCCCGGGCTAAACCTCGAACCCGTCCAATATATCCTGTCCGTTCCGCTACACTGATTGCGCCACGCGCATCCAACACATTGAACCAATGCGACGATTTCATACAGTAGTCATAGGCGGGAAGCACCAGCCCTTGTGCTAATAGTTTCTGACATTCCGCTTCACAGGACGTAAACATCGCACTGACCATATTGACATCCGCCAATTCGAAATTATACGTAGAAAACTGCACCTCGGCATCATGAAATAATTCCCCGTAGGTCATATCCTTCGTCCACTTGAGATCATAAACGTTATCCACATCTTGAATGTACATCGCGATACGTTCGGTCCCGTAGGTCAACTCGACGGTAATCGGATCGAGGGTTTGTCCGCCCGCTTCCTGAAAATATGTGAATTGAGTGATCTCCATGCCATCCAATCGCACTTCCCAACCCAAACCCCATGCCCCAAGGGTCGGAGATTCCCAGTCATCCTGGATAAATTGAATATCATGCTTTCGAGGATCAATACCGAGAGCAGCCAGGCTCTCTAAATACAACGCTTGAACATTGTCAGGGCAAGGTTTCATCACCACCTGATATTGGTAGTAATGTTGCAGCCGGTTGGGATTTTCACCATAGCGTCCATCCGTGGGACGACGGCAGGGTTCCACATATGCCGCACGCCAAGGTTCAGGCCCCAATGCGCGCAAAAAGGTGGCTGGATTAAACGTGCCAGCCCCCTTTTCCACATCATAGGGTTGGCAAATAATACAGTGTTGGGAAGCCCAGAATTGATGAAGAGAGAGGATGAGGTCCTGGACGGTCACAGGGGGTGTAGAAAGCCTATGTTAAAAGGCCCGATGGTCGATCTGAATGAGTGAGAAAACTTCCGAGATTTTGTGTCAATAAACAAGTTTGGAACCTAGCAATAATGGTCAATAGTGTCAAGATAACAGATTGAAAAATCAGGAAAACCCTTGCCTTTTTATGAAGGCTTGATTATATTGCCTTCACATTAAGCACAATGAGGGGAATTTTATGAAAACCACGTTTCGCCTGTTTCGTAGTTTCTTAGGTATTTCTGCTGCGGCCATTCTGATGTTTGGGTGCGCGGAATTGCAAACAAATGGAGGGGGCTCCGGTTCCAGTATGGGTGGGTCCAGTGCAGGCTCTTCCACTCCCGTCTCGAGCACCGATGTTGCCTCAGGTCACTACGGGGATACCCTAGAAGCATGTCTTGGTCGCATCCCAAGCGGGTCCACGGATTCACAACGCATGTTGGCTGAGCTGACCTGCAAACGTGATGAGGCCGCGAGAAAATCGATTAACGCAGTCCCTGGAAATTAATTCATTTCTACGTTGGGATCATGTCAGGATCGCCTGATTGGTATTCCTCCCCTTAATTTCCGGCAAGCTAGACAGGTAGCGAATCTGCTTTGTTCAAAGGACGATTTGCTACCTGCTGTTTCCACAATCACCACCCCCTTCATTCCTCGATGCCCACGAATGGGACATTGAAATTCGTAGACCCCAGAAGGCAAGGTCATAATCAATTCGACGCTTTTCCCTGGCGGGACAGCAATACCTTCCTTTGCGTTAATAGTGAGCAGATTGGGCTCACCATTGATTTTGACTTCTGATGCCGATAATAATCGACTCTGAAAGCGATGGATTTCTCGCCCCTGGTTTCTCACGACCAATCTGATCGGTTGCCCCGGAATGACTTGAACGCGAGTCGGAGTAAAGCGAAAATCTTCGATGGTAAGATGGACTTCCTGGTATTCATTCGAACATCCACTCCGAAGGAGAAGGATGAGGCCAATCGAAAACACCACCTTCATTTGACCACCTAAAATCTGCATGATAGAGTCCATTCACTTCCTATTTGACCCTCTAGGCTGAATGATTTTCAAGCGAATTTCGGTTCCTCCTTTTTACCCCTCATGAAGCAAGTGCTTACCATTGCAGGTTCCGATTCTGGTGGCGGAGCTGGCATTCAGGCCGATCTCAAAGCCATGTCCGCCAATGGCACATTCGCCATGTCCGTGATTACGTCAATTACCGCGCAAAATACCAAGGGGGTCACCGCTATCCACGACCTTCCCGACACGATCATTGAAGCGCAAATCGATGCCATTTTCGACGACTTTGAGGTCGCCGCCGTAAAAACCGGAATGCTTTCCACGGCAACGACTACCGCACTCGTGGGAAGAAAGATGAAGCAATACGGCGTCACCAAATTAGTCGTCGATCCCGTCATGGTGTCGAAAAGCGGTCATGAGCTATTACAACCCAATGCGATTGATTGGCTGAAACAAGACCTCATCCCTTTGGCCTACCTTCTGACACCAAATATTCCCGAAGCCGAACGTTTGACGGGCCTCACGATACGATCCCTTCCCGAAGCTCGCGAAGCGGCCAAAGCCCTGCACAAACTCGGGTGCCAACATGTCTTGATTAAGGGTGGGCACTTATTAGAACGGCCCGCCACAGACTTGCTATACGATGGCCGGTTTTTCCGAATGTATAAAGGCGAGTTTATCGATACCACCACCACACATGGCACGGGATGCACCTATGCCTCAGCCATTGCCGCCCAATTGGCACTCGGCAAACCCATTGCCGATGCCATTGAAACAGCCAAAACGTACACGACGTCGGCCATTCGCCATGGATTGTCCATTGGCCATGGGCATGGCCCCACCAACCATTTCTTTTTTCTCCAGTAACTCGCCTCACAACCCTTTCGCTTTACTGCCTAACGCGTTAATATTCCCATACACTTTTGGCAACAACCGCGCTCAGGCTCTCGGAAATTTTTCATGAAAGCCAAGGAAACAACACTCCGACTTGAACATTCTGGAGGCCATACGTCCGCCATCTTAATGGAACCAGGCGATGATGCCACCAGTATAGTCATCCTTGGCCATGGGTTTCTTTCGAATAAAGACAGTCGCACCAACCTTCGGCTTACAGAATTGCTCACCTCGAAGGGACTCAGCACGCTTCGCTTTGATTGGATCGGCATGGGAGATTCGGGTGGACGGTTTGCCGAAATCACCCTCTCAGCATGCTGCACCCAATTGAACTATTTGATCAATGACATGAAAAATAGAGGCTATCGAGACATTGGACTCATCGGGTCGAGTTTTGGAGGACTCGTCGCGATTTTGGTCGCTGCCGATCATCCTGAGCTGTTTGCCCTGGGGTTGAAATGTCCTGTCCCAGACTTTCCGGAAATGTTGGAATGTGAATTTGGACAACAGGGCATCGAGGAATGGAAACGCACCAACACCATTCCCAACGTGACCGGCGGGTCCGAGCCCATCGCCTTAGATTTTGCATTTCACGAGGATTGCTGCCAATACAATGCCTATGAACAAGCCGCGAAGATCAGCACTCCCTGTGTAATCGTTCATGGCGAACAAGACGAGCTGGTGCCCATTCATCAAATACACCGATTAGTAGAAAGCCTCCCTGGAGAAAAAAATCTTCGTTTGCTCCCGGAGGCGAACCATCACTTTGGACGGCCTGAAGACTTTCGGGTTATGAGCTTGGCCTTGACCGAATGGATAGTCACCCATTCCCCATCTTCCCAATCTACCGCAAAGGTCCCTTCCTAATGGAAACGTCCCACTTGCTCCGCGAAGAACAATTGGAAGTCGTGAGAATTTTATACCCCTGGTACAAAGAGGAAGTCTTTCGCCGACGGGAACAAATGATTCGCTTGACCGCCTTTGGCAGCGCATTTCTTGTGCTACTACTCATTACCATTCTCGCCCTTGCGCCGCCGTATCCGGTAGATCCCATCGTTAAAATTTTTTCGATGACCGGGGTCGCATTATTTTCAGCGCTCTTTATCTACCTCATCCTCCAACAGCGCGACCGGCATCGTTTGGCCAAACAAACGTTGGTCGAAATTGAAAAAGTGCTCGGCTTGTATGAAAAAGGATTGTACCTGGAAGAAAAAACTCTCTACCCGGAAGACTGGCAAATTGCCTGGACCACGGATCGAAGCGTCACCATCTACGTCGCAGTTGTCGCGGCACTTGCGGTTCTGGTGATTGCGGCTGTGCTGGCCAAAGGATAAGGGATTGGTTGTGATCCACCACATAAAGGTTCCGTGTATACCGAGCCACGCCCCCATCGAAAGGGGATTTAGCCATGATTAAACCCTTTCGTGGAATCCTGCCTACCATCACATCGAGCGCCTTTATCGAAGAGACTGCCGTCGTCATTGGGGATGTGGTCATCGAATCCGAATCGAGTGTGTGGTTTAACTCTGTGGTTCGTGGAGACGTGCATTACATTCGCATCGGCCATCGAACCAACATCCAGGACCTGAGTCTTCTTCATGTCACCCACGACACCCACCCGTTGATCATTGGAGACGATGTCACCGTCGGGCACCACGTGGTGCTCCATGGCTGCACGATTCACAATCGGGTTCTCATCGGGATGGGCAGCATTGTTATGGACGGTGCGGTCATCGAGGACGATTGCATAATTGGCGCAGGCTCGTTAGTCACAGAAGACATGGTCATACCCTCTGGCAGCCTCGCTCTAGGCTCGCCCGCTCGCGTCAAACGCCCGTTGAACGATCAAGAAGTCGCCTGGCTCAAGGAATCAGCAAGCAATTATGTACGTTATGCCCGCCAATACCTGACAGATTAGCAGGTTGCAGGAGACATCACGATTTTCCCCGACCCTCCCCTTCCCCTCGTGATCTTAGGCGCTGGTTATACCGGAAGGGTTCTCTATCACCAAGCGTTGGAACAAGGATGGATAGTTTACGCTAGCAGTCGGACCCCTGAAGCTCACTTACCTTATGTGGACCCTCTCGCTCGAATTCTTTTTGACTTAGAACAAACAAGCACCTGGCAAAACCTTCCCACTCCGTCCCACATTGTGTGGTGTTTTCCGACCTTACCAGGACCTATGGCCGCCGAGCTTGCCGAGAACCTAACTAATAAGGGATGTCGGCTTCTTCTCTTAGGAAGCACCTCAGCCTATCCACCAAAGGCTGAAGATTTGACCGATGAACGATGCGAAATTAACAAGACTCTTCCCCGAGTACAGAGCGAAGAACATTTGCGAGAGGCCTACGGCGCCATCGTCCTGAGACTCGCCGGCCTGTACGGCCCAGGCCGGCATGTCTTGAATTGGATTCGAAGGGGAAAAATTAGAAACACTCCCCGCTACGTCAATCTCATTCATATTGAAGATGTGGCTGCGTTAAGTCTTGCCGCCTTGCAACAAGCCTCGCCGGGATCAAGTTACATCGTCAGCGATGGGACGCCCCGGCTTTGGGCAGACATTTGTGAGTACGCTTCGACTCAATGGCACATCCCCATCCCCGAACCGACCACGCCAAAGGACGCAGGAAAACGCTTGTCGCCTCAAAAAATATTACATGAGTTGCAATATGAATTAAGGCATCCTGATCTGTTTAAAGAATTAGATGAGATTGAGAGGGAGGGGGAAGAGATTATTGAAACCTGAAGGATTCTTTCTGAAGAATTTATTATATGTGGGCTTTCGCGCCCACACGACGAGGTTCTTTTGTTTCGGCAAAAGGACCCAAAACCATTTTCGCCCGTGCGCGGCCCTACGGGTCCCTTCGGCTTCGCCCTGAATAAGATGGCTCAGGAACTCGCGCTGCTCAAATAGCCTTCGCCAAAGAAGCCGATTCAGGGCGAAGCCGGAGCCGCGCCCAACGCGGATTGAAAAAAGCTTGTGACATTGACTGCCACCCTAGACTCTCACGCAAAGATTTGACCCTTTATGAAATCAAAATGCTTGTACAACTTGGCATCCGCTACCTTCTGGGTAGCTAGGATATAATGGCTCACTTAGTTTAGAATGTTCGACCTCAGGGTTGAATGTGGCCGCTAAAAACCGACAGCTTAGGAAATCCTCCGGCTGTTAGCGTCTTAACAACTATTGAAAATTAAAAAATTTTTAGAAAACATACAATGTTTGATTCAGAACGCATGGGAATAAAAATCCTGAAATGTCTTTTTATTGTAGTTTTAATTGTGGCCTGTGATCCCTATACTTTTCAACTTCAACCGGATTTCACCCATCTTGACGTTCCTCAAGAGGGATATAATGTAAGAATTTCAAAACAAGGAATCACCGTCGATCTCAAGGGGAATCAAACTCGATACTACGGTAGCACTTCAGGAAGGTTTTCAATGAAAATTATAAATGGCAGAAGTAACTCGATGACTTTGGACCAATCAAATTTTTCAATAAAAGTTGATGGTAGGCTTGTCCCAGAGGCTTCATTTCGACTACGCCCTGTGAAAGATTATTGGTCAAAGAATGACTTCACAAGTCTTCCCATTTTCGCTTTTAGTAGTCCAATTGAGCGCATCACAATAAATCCAAACCAATCTAATGTTGTACTAATTGAATATTCATTTAGTTTCAATACTCCAGGTGCAAGTATGAGCTTCGTCTTTGACTTAGAGGAAAATGTAAATATACAAGGTAAAATTTCTTTTGAAACCCGATTTGTGTTTTAAATTTCTACAGTAAGATTTATGTGTCACTTTTGGGGTTGAAGGTTGGGAGCAAATCTTTGATTGAGAATTTTGCAAAATCAAAATTTTCCAACACTCCCTTCACCCCGCGTTGGGTGCGGCTGGGCCACCGCTCCGAATCCTACTTCTCTGGCGAAGACTGTCTGAGCGTAGCGAGTTTCTGAGCCATAATGATTCGGGGTGGTGGACCAGGAACCCCGGAGAGCCTGTTTCTGAACAGGATCGGAGGGGCCGCGCACAGGCAAGAATGGTTTTGGACACTTTTGCCGAAACAAAAGTGTCTCGTCGCGTGGGGGCGACACCCCACATAAAATATTTCTTCAACGAAGCCTATCTTCGGCAAAAACAAAACCAACCTAGATTTCCGAAAGCTAAAGTCCGTTCCTATTGTTGAAATTTTGAGCGAATTAAGAATACAAAAAAACTTAGCCCAGCGGTATTCAACGCAAGATATCCTTGTAATAATTTTGCTCTCCAAAATTCTCAAGAAAGGATTTGACTACAAGGAACCTTTAGCCTCAGACCAGTTTTTCACCGGTGGTTCCTATCGACATGTAGTCGATTAGGAACCACCATGAATCCTTTCTGGTTACAAATCGGTCCTCAAGAGTTATTTTGACAATAAGGCTCCTACCTCGTTCCAAGACTTTAAAGTTCCTAAGACGGTGGGACTCCCAAGCCGGACGTTATATTGATCTTCCTTTACCATCCGTAGGGCCAGAACCAGGTTATTGAAATCCTCCAAATTATTGGTTTCGAAAATGGTAATAAAGTCCGCATCGGCGAGACCTGTGGCGTGGTAGAGCTTTCTTTTCACCGTTTTCAAATAGGGCAGAGTGGGTACGGTGTGTTCTCGAATCAAGGCTACACGTTCTTCCTTGGGCAGATTCCACCATTCCGCGCTTTTCCTGGTCGGAATCATAATCACGTAGGTCGATGGATCGCCTTCATACTTGGCGGCTTTGAGTTGGGCCAAGAGATCCGGGAATTCTGGGGCATAATTCAGGCCTTTGGTAATACCGCTGATAGTAAATTCCAGATCAAGATGTTGCCCTAATCCTGACCCTGCAAGTTTGGTAAGCAGTTCCTGATTGATCTTTGCCTCAGAGGATTGTAGCCGAATCAAGAAATGGGAATCGGTCGTTAGTCCATAGGTCCAATAGGAATCAAGAGTGATTTGATCTTTAAAGGACTCGACCACCGCCGTCGCCTCCTGAACTCCTTTGGCCTTCTCTTCAATAGAAAGCCTTGTCCACGTAGGGTTGACTTTGAAGAGGGCAAACGTGCCATGCACTTGGGAACCTGCCGCCAGGGTTAAGGCCGGATTACCTACCAAAAATACCAAGAAACTCATCAACATAACCCTGAAAATATGCATAAAACCTCCTTAAAAGGATAAAGAAATCTGGATTGCCGAGAATAGGGTCTATCGATGTAGTGTTTCGTTACAACCTTTAATATTTTTCCAACGAAACCTATCTTCCTCAAAGAACAGGCAACCAAAATTCTCGATTAAAAACGTCGGGAATGAACACACCTGAAACCTTTTGCCGAGTTTTGGAGTCTTAAGAATACCAAAGGTTCCGCTTCACCCGCGTTAGGCGCGGCTGGGCCGCCGCCCCGAATCCTACCTCTTTGGCGAAGACTGTCTGAGCCCAGCGAGTTTCTGAGCCATAATGATTCGGGGCGGTGGACCAGGCACCCGCTGGGCCGCGCACGGGCATGAATGGTTTTGGGCACTTTTGCCGAAAAAAAAGTGCCTCGTCGTGTGGGGGCGACTCCCCACTAAGATAAAATGTATCGATGTAAATCTTAATAAGAGAGATCCTTCGCAATGCTCAGGACGACAGAAAAATGAAAAAGGAAAACCTGGATCCCCGAAAACAAACGTCGGGGATGACGGAATAGAAGAAAAAGCCGAGAGATGTATTTCTGAGAATTGTGAATAGGAAGGTGAAGGATAAGAGACGGAGCCTTCATCCTGGTCGCACGAGCAGCAACACCGTTGCGCAGACCAGGGAATTATTCAATGCATGGGCTACCATGCCAGGCAAAATGCTTCCCGTCTTTTCATAAGCCCAGGCCCACAACAACCCACTCCAAAAAATCGTGATCAACCCGAATGTTCCATACCCATGCGCTAACGAAAAAATCAGCGCACTTACAACCATCGCGATTGGTGCATTCCAATAACGACGCAAGGTGCTATAAAGCACGCCCCGGAAGACCAATTCCTCAAACAAGGGGGCCAAAATCGTATACGACAGCAGCGGAGGAAGGAGATCCCAGGCGGTGCCTTGAATCATGGTGGGATCGAACCAATCCGTCCAATGCAAAGAGGTCTCAAAATTCTGTGCAAAAAATCCAATCACCCATCCCCCTCCGACGCCAAGCGTAAAGAGGGTTAACGCAAACCAGGTAACCCGGAGCCAGCCTCCTTCGACAATCTTTAACCCCACGGCTTGCCGAAGCGACAATCCGTTCGGTTGCCACAAATAGTAGTAGGCCAACCCAAGAATGGGTATATGAATGGAGATGGGAATAAGAAATTGGAGTACCGAGGGATCAAGACCCGTGACCGAAAGACTAATAATCAATAAACTGGCGATACCACCGCCTCGAATCAACACCACCACTCCATTCCCGCCAGTCCACCGTGGAGGGAAGGACACCTCTCCTACGCGAAGAGCTACAGCCCCGCCCCATTTCCATCGCCTCCAAAGCATAACCATGGCCATGAGGCCGCCCATGACGGCCATGATTTGGGCGCCACCTAACAAACGATTGTTCGACACCAATCGCTGCGCATGACGTTGGCTGGCAGCTGCCAGGGATACCTGCAATCCCTCATCGTGACTTCGTTCGGCGATTTGTAACGCGATCCGCCGATAAAACCACCCACTCGGTAAATGCTCGGCAATTTGAGCTTGCAACGCGTGCGCCTGAATGGGGTCGACTTCTTCCGACAAGTAAGCGGCTTGGAGAACGGCACTATAAAAGGGAAAGGGTAAGGCCCAATCCTTCCACATGTGGACTTTCATTTGCACGGCATGAATCTGTCCCGCTTCCCCCTCTAATATCGCAAGGTAGAGGGCCGAAAGTGGATCAGTATTTATTTCCGTCAATTCCGAATACCATTCAATGCACTGCTGCAGTTCCTCCCCAGTAGGATCGACCACGCTCATCATTTGCCGCTCCAAATCGGAAACCTGCTTCAATCCGTCTCGGAGCCCCATCACCTGATTCGTGATGATCTCTAACGCTCGCTCGGGTGAAGGAATTCGCTCCAATCGGGGCATGGACAGGTGGGCAAAAATCAGGAACCCCAGGCAGGCAAGGAATATCGTTCCGAAACACACTGTCACAAACAAGGAAAATTCGACAGGTGTCCTTTGGGTGTTAGCAGAAGCCGATTCTTGATAAGGCCAAGAAGTCACAGTAATTCTTAATAACGGATGAATATTATCGAGGCAGTCTTTATATTGGGAACAATGATTACAGAATTAACAGAGGCTATTTCCTGGAATACCCTACCAGATGAGAGACCGTTTGAAATCCCAGACCATTGCCTCTTTCGGCCATTTTGCCCAAAGAGTGGAATCCTTGAGATGCCCCCGCTAGAATAGGCCCTCTAAAGGACGAACCATTGATGCCTGGTTTTACCCAACAATACAAGGATTTATCCCCTTCCCGTCGCCTCTTGTTAGGCCCAGGCCCTAGCCTGGTCCACCCTCGGGTTTTGCGAGCCATGAGCACCCCCCTCATTGGGCACCTTGATCCTGAGTTTCTCGTGATTATGGATGAGATTCAGGAACTTCTCCGATGGCTTTTCCAAACAGACAATTCCTTTACCATTGCCGTTTCAGGAACGGGATCGGCTGCCATGGAAACAGCCATCGTCAATCTCATTGAACCCGGAGACCGCGTCATAGTGGGAATGAACGGCATCTTCGGCGCGCGGATTGCCCAAATGGTCACACGATGCGGGGGAACTGTCGTCGAAATTCAAGCCGATTGGGGCACACCCATTCCTCTTGACCAAATCGCCCATCAGCTTCAGGCTGCCGGTCCCATCAAGGCCGTAGCGATCGTCCATGCCGAAACTTCTACCGGCGTCTGGCAACCGCTAGACAATCTCGGCGCCCTCTGCCACGGCCACGAGGCCCTGTTGATTGTAGATACAGTCACGTCACTCGGAGGCCTTCCAGTGAAGGTAGATGAATGGGACATTGATGCCTGTTACTCGGCCACACAAAAATGCTTGAGTTGTCCACCAGGATTGGCCCCACTGACATTGAGTGATCGGGCATTGCACGTTATCCAAAACCGGAACACTCCCTGCCAAAGCTGGTATCTCGATTGCACCCTTGTCGCGGATTATTGGACCAAAGGGAAACGCACGTACCACCACACGGCACCCATTTCCATGGCCTACGCCCTGCGCGAAGCACTTCGGTTGATACATGAAGAAGGTCTCGACGCACGGTTTGCTCGTCATCAGCGAAATAGCCAAGCTCTTCGTGCAGGCTTAGAAGCCTTAGGATTTACCCTCGTTCCTGCCCCTGGCCACAGTCTTCTAACTTTAACTTGCGTCGCTCTTCCAGAGTGGCTGGATGACAAAACCATTCGCTCAAGGCTTCTTCACGAATTCCATATAGAAGTCGGCGGCGGGTTGGGGCCGCTCGCCGGCAAAGTATGGCGGATCGGCCTCATGGGTGAATCATCCACGTTTGACTCGGTCGTCACCCTCCTTGCGGCTTTGGAACATCTCTCGTCGCAAGCCAACCCGTCAGTGCAACCAGGCAAAGCCGTTAGTGCTGCGCTCCAAAAATATAATACGTGGCCTCGTTAACTCGGCACCAAAACAATCTCCAACTTCTTTCGCACTGCCACAAGAACCTCTTTGGTAAAAATTTTTGGTGAATTTTTCCACTGTTGGAACCTTCCATTACACTGTTCTTCGCCAACGTCTCACATTTTCAATGGTTGTCTTAGTATCCTGGCTGTTCCATTCACTTGTTACCCTTCGAGAATAGTTAAAGGACCCTCAAAGAAATCCCGATCAACTTAATTAGTTTATGGAAGGAAAATTATGTCTGCCCGAGATTCGCCAAACTCCCGGCATTTCCGCCATTTCTATATCCCCGAAAAGAAAAATCGGTAGTTATGACAGCATTGAAAGTCAGTGAGCCCCCAGACAGGAATAGTGGAGAACAAGAATGATTTGGAATCTCTTTGGCAGAGGAAAGGGACCAAAACCGTCACAAAAGGATTTTGGACCTTATTCAAACTACCGATTAGCGGTAAGACTAGAACTCACCCAAAAACCTGGAGTCTTTGCCGCAGTCGTCAACTTGTTAGCTGAAGAGGGAGCCAGCATTGGAGCTGCCGACATTGTCTCCGCGACCAAGTCCAAAGTGGTACGAGACATTACCTTTGACGCCAAGAACGAAGAGCATGGACAGAAAATTTTAGAACAATTAGACCGTGTCGAAGGCGTGAAAGTCATTTCCGCTTCTGATCGAATTTTCATGATGCACCTAGGCGGAAAAATTCAGGTCAGCAGCAAGTTCCAAATCAAGACTCGCAATACGCTCTCCATGGCTTACACACCCGGTGTTGGACGCGTCTGCCAAGCCATTGCCGGCGATCCGGCTCTCGCCTATCGATTTACGAGCAAGAGCAATAGTGTGGCAGTCATCACGGATGGCTCTGCGGTATTGGGTTTGGGCAACCTTGGTCCACAAGCCGCGCTTCCGGTCATGGAAGGTAAGGTAATGTTGTTTCAGCAATTCGCAGGAATTGATGCCTGGCCTATTTGTTTAGACACCCGAGACCCTGAAGAAATCATCAGGATTGTCTCCGCCATTGCCCCAAGTTTCGGAGGAATTAACTTGGAGGATATTAGCGCCCCCCGCTGTTTTGAAATCGAACGACAACTACAAAACAAACTCGACATTCCAGTGATGCATGATGACCAACACGGAACCGCCGTGGTGGTTTTGGCTGCGCTTCATAATGCTCTTAAAGTGGTTGGACGTCGATTGGAGGATATCACGGTTGTCGTCAATGGACTTGGGGCCGCCGGGACGGCCTGCTGCCAATTACTTCTGGCAGCCGGCCTTCAGAACCTTCGCGGCTGCGACAAACAGGGATATGTATTGAAAGGGGAAGGAGGGGCATTATTCAATCAACGAGACGTTCTTCCTTCACTCATTCACTATGACAAACCCATGGGAACCTTGCGTGACGCGCTCCAAGGGGCGGACGTATTCATCGGGCTTTCCGCTGGGAATATTATACAGCCTGGAGATTTGGACCTCATGGCACCTGACCGAATTGTCTTTGCCCTGGCGAACCCGGAACCGGAAATTTCTCCAGAAGCGGCACATGACCATTGCCGAGTGTATGCGAGCGGACGGTCTGACTATCCGAACCAAAGTAATAACCTCCTCGCCTTTCCGGGTATTTTTCGTGGGGCATTGGATGTCCAGGCCTCGACAATCAATGAACCCATGCAATTGGCAGCGGCAGGGGCATTAGCCGATGTCATCCCCCCTTCCACCCTGAGCGAAGAGTACATCATTCCCAGCGTGTTTAATAAACAGGTCGTTCCAGCCGTTGCCAAAGCCGTGGCCTTGGCCGCACAAAATACCGGTGTCGCTCGGAAAACCCTTCAGCACCTGATAACGGAATAAACAAAATCAATCCTCCCCTTGCAAAACAACATCCCTTCTGATGTGTGCAACGAAGCATTCAGCATCTTGATATCTGGTTCATCGCCTTCTCTATGATCCCCGCCTCAATGAAACAGTTTTCTCTTTCGCTTTATCCCAGGAGAAAATCAATGCGGCTCATGCAAAAAGTTTGCAGGCCACAAAATCTTGCAACCCAGAACAATTCTCGGGCAAAATTGTATGCACCGAAAGATTTTCTCATCATGGATACTCCCACATCTCGTTCTACCTCTTTTTTCTCCCTGCCCTACTTGGGGCTATTGGGATTGCTCTTGTTAGGATGTTCCGAACCGTTGTATTGGGCAAAACCTGGTGCGCAGGCTGAAGACTTTGAGTGGGATGTTCAGGAATGCCGTGCCAACCTTGGCTTACCAGCCATTCCCAGAGCAGGCACGGGTTTTTCGGTTCTCAACCCAACGATCGGCTCGGCTTCAGTGGCCATGGAACAATGTCTCGCGGACAAGGGATGGTATTTGGCGAAGAAACCCTCCCAGTAAATGTTTGGTTCCTGGTTCGCTATTGAAGGAACGTATCGACAGCCTGACGCAATGTTTCTCTGATCTTTTCGCGTGCCTCCTCATCATTGATCTTTTCCCCATCGGCTCCCGTGACATAGAAGACGTCTACGACTTGATCAAGTTTGGTGGCGATTCTCGCACCGTGAATGGATAATCCTAATTCAAATACCGTCCGGGCAATGACCGACAGCAATCCCTGCCGATCATCGGCAAACACGTCAATGATAGTAAATTGGTCAGACGTTTCATTATCAATTTGCACCTCAGCGGGTTTCGGGGACACAGGAAAGGGTCGATCGAAAGAGAGACGATGACTTCGCTGCATTAACTGTTCAAGCGTGTCTTCTCCGCACATGACCTTAATGATGGCCTGTTCCACCTTCTGTCGCTTCACGGCTGTAGGAGGTCCGTCAAAGTCCGGATCATGAACAAAAAACGAGTCGAACACGATGCCATCACTTCTCGTCATAATTTGCGCATCCAACACATGAAGACCAAATGCAGCCAAGACTCCTGTCACATTCATGACAATTCCTGGTTTCAGGTGGTCACGTGCAATCAAGGTATATTCACAGACTCGCAAGTCATCTATGTAGGCCGACTCAACCAGGGGACTCTTGGTTAAAATCTGATCTAAGGCTTGAAGGTGAGCCACCATGCGATGGCGTGGAGTTCCAGACAAATACCGTTGCGGGAATTTCCCTAACTGCTCTTCTACCCAAGATTTCCTGGAATCAGGCAGGGATGTGGCTTCAATGGTCTGACAAGTGAGGTCCTGTGACTCCCAAAGTCCACAAACCTCCGTCGCAACCTTTTTGATGTCCTGCGTCGTGTCTAAGGATTCACTTCCCCCTGATACTTCAGGGAGGGTCCGCGTATACAACTCAAGCAGGAGGGATTCTTTCCATTTGGTCAAAGTTTCAGGCCCCACTGCCGCAATATCCGCAGCTGTCAACATGAGGAGCTTTCGCAAAAGGGCTGGTGTTCCCACGGCTCTGGAGAATTTCAGCAGTACCTTATCATCATAGGGATCACGGCGAAATGCGGTATTGGCCATGAGCAGATGCTGATGCACGAGAAACTCTAAGGTGCGAGCCTCCTGTTGATCGAATTGCAATCGCACTGCCATGTCCCTCGCAATCCCTTTACCCACTTCACTATGATCTTCGGGAAGACCTTTGCCGATATCATGGAGCAAAGCGGCTAAATGTAAAATATCTTTCCGATGAACTTTTTCGTAGACATCGTGAAAAATTCCATCTTGACGACCGAGTCGTTCTAAAAGACGTACGGTCAGTAGGCTGTGCTCATCCACGGTATACTTGTGGTATTGATTGAATTGCATGAGTCCGCGGACACGCCCGAACGCCGGAACCAATTTCTCTAGCACGCGAGCCTGATGCATCAGCGTTAAGGTTTCCCCCACCAACCTAGGTCCAGAGAGAATCTCCCGAAAGGCCTCACGGACGGACGGAGTTTGAAATACTTCATCCGACACGGTTTCCATTTGTCGATGAATTTCTTCGAGGACAGAACCATCAATAGTCAAACCCTTCGCTTGAGACACTTTAAACAGATCGAGTAATCGTCCTGGATCATGTAGGACATCGAGCAATTTATCTTGGGGAACCGACAGCGCCGTTCCTGATACCGAAAAATACCCGTGGATTAATGGCTGCGGCCACCACCCCTTAACTCTGGCCCACAGAGGTTGTTCTTGAGCGCGATCCAGAAAACGGACACAACGATCGTAAATTCCGGTGGTATGGCGATAATACAACTGCATAAACTGCTCTACGGCCAACAGATGTGGTTGATCGTGAAATCCAAAGGCCTTCGCCAATCGAACCTGCTCTTCAAATGAAAGGATTTCTTGCGCGCGGCCAGCTTCAACATGCAAGAGTGCCCGCACCTTCCATAAGAACTCTCGGGCTTCCACCAGCGCCAAATAATCCGGGTGAGCCAGAATACCGCGGTTCGCCAAGTCCTGTAAGGTGGGGGCTTGATACTTGGCCATCCCTACCCATTGCAACAAGTGTAGGTCGCGCAAGCCTCCCTTGGTTTTCTTGATGTTGGGTTCGAGTAAATAGATTGTCTCACCAAATTTGGCATATTCTCTTTTTCGTTCCTCTACCTTCTCTCGAATAAACTGATCAACTCGTCGACCCAACACCCGTCGCGCATAGCGTCGCTGAAATTCTTGATACACTGAAGCTCCACCAGCAAGAAACCGTGACTCCATGAGGGCCGTTTTCACAGCAAGATCTTCTTCTGCTAACACCAGGCAGTCTTGAATCGATCGTACACTATGTCCAACTTGAAACCCCAAGTCCCACAAATGGTGCAAAACCTGCTCGGATAACGTTTTCACCACCGTCTCCCCACCAGAATGATAAAGCACCATGACGTCGATATCAGAATAGGGTGAAAGTTCCCGTCGTCCATACCCGCCAACCGCCACGAGGCAACATTGCTGCATCCCCACAGCCGAGTCATTGACATGTTGGCGAAGCACATTTTGATATCTGGCAATCAGGACCGAATCGACCAAATCCGTGAAGCCCGCGACGACTTCAGATCCTGAAGCCCCATTCCGCAATCGTTCCGCCAACCCATCACGACGCTCCTGGAGTACCGCTTGAGTTAAGGTTAAGTCTTCGTCATGAGAAACAGAATCAAATTGTCCAGATGGTGTGACAGATTCCATGTTGTTTTCTCTTTGTCTCTCGAACAATACGCAAAAAAATCAGTTCTTAGTTGATCATTTCCACAGTTTAATGTTTGAGATATCGATTGGTCAGAGGCATACGCCGATCCTTGCCGAGGGCGCGCGGTGTAATCTTAATGCCAATAGGCGCCTGCCGCCGTTTATATTCACTTCGATCCACCATGGCCATCACCTGGCGAACAATCTTAGGTTTCATGCCTAACTTCACGATTTCTTCTAATGACCGATCTTCTTCGACATAGGCTTCTAATATTCGATCAAGAACGTCATAGGATGGCAAGGTATCTTGATCGGTTTGGTCAGCTTTCAACTCCGCCGACGGAGCTCGTTCGATAATCCGAAGAGGTATCAACTCCCTTCCAAGGTGATCCACCGCCCGACGATTCCGATACCGGGTCAGCTCATACACTAGCATTTTCGGAACGTCCTTAATCACAGCAAACCCACCAGCCATATCACCGTACAACGTCGCATACCCGACACTCATCTCACTCTTATTTCCCGTCGTGAGCACCAAATGACCAAATTTATTCGACAGGGCCATTAACAACGTGCCTCGAATTCTGGCCTGTAAATTTTCCTCGGTTGCATCATGCGGCCTTCGCCCAAAAGCCGGTGTCAACAGCTTCAAATAGGATTCCCACGTGGCTCCGATGGGGATGGTCAAAAAGGAACATTTCAAGGCTTTCATAAGCTTGGTAGAATCTTCACGACTCTCCCTCGACGTAAATTTCGAGGGCATAAACACTCCAGTGACGTTCTCCGCTCCAATAGCATCCGTAGCAATAACCGCCGTGAGAGCCGAATCAATGCCACCGCTGATTCCGATTACCACGGTCGAAAACCCATTCTTCCGTACATAATCCCGCACACCCGTCACCAGAGCCAGATACACTTCTTCTACTGAATTCAATTTAGGAAGAGGTTGGCGCATTATCGGTTTCTTTACCGCAGGACCCAAGTGTCCCTTGGCCACCACATTCTTTATAGTAAAATTGACCGGCACCCGTTTCTTGGTAGTCGTACTCGCAGCCAGATATTTTGGAACCGTACCAGGGAACTGAAGATCTGCCACAAGAAGATCTTCTTCAAACGCTTTAGCTCGGGCAATAACTTGCCCCTGAGGATTCACGAGAATACTATTCCCATCAAACACGATTTCATCCTGACCACCCACCATGTTGGTGTAACTCAGCATGACCCCATTTTCTCGAGCCCGACGCGATAGCATTCGTTCACGCGTCGCACTCTTCCCTTTGTGAAAAGGAGAAGCATTGATGTTGATGATCAGTTCCGCAGATCCATGGTTCACTTGATCACGGGTAGGTCCATCCGCATACCAAATATCTTCACAAATGTTCACGCCCACACCGATTCCGCCAATCCTACACACCAAGGCCTCACGGCCAGATTCAAAGTACCGGCTTTCATCAAAGACACCGTAATCAGGCAACAAGGTTTTTTGACATCTGGCAATCACCCGACGATCTTGAATCACGGCTGCGGCATTAAAAATGTGCCGGGGGCCTGATGGAACCACCATGGAGGTTCGGTATTTTTGACTCCTGGTTTTCCGTTCCTCCACAAACCCAACCACCGTCGTGATCTGACGACAGTGCTGAACGAATTGATGAAGGGCCTGTTGAGTATCCCGAAGAAAACTCTGCCGAAGCACCAAATCCTCTGGTGGATAGCCGGTAACCACCAATTCCGGAAACACCACAATATCGGCTTGCGCCTGGCGCGCGGCCTTCAGCCATCCTGTCATGGCTTGAACATTTCCATTCAAATCCCCAACAATGGGATTCATTTGGACCATCGCTATTCGACAAGTTCTCATCGTAAAAAAAAACGCCCTCATCCCTTCAGGGAATTGAGGACGCCTTTGTCCACAAACGCCATCACATTTCGGGACAGTTCATTGCCCCAAGTAATATACACGCATCTAACAAGGTCGTCGGCATCCTGTCAAGGTGGACGCTCGTACAAGATTACCGATCGGATCGTCCTTCTAACTCTCCTGCCAAAATTATAGCTTCGGCAATCTCTCGCATTGATTTGCGCAAATTCATACTTTGCCGCTGAATCAAACGAAAGGCTTCGCTTTCCGTCATTTTTCGTGAGTGCATCAGGTGGCCCTTGGCTCGTTCTACTAATTTACGAACCGTCAGGGCTTCTTGCATTTCAAACGATTTTTCCATTAACCGCGTATGCTCGATCGCCACGGCCGATTGGTTGGCAATTGCTTGAATGATCTTCACCTCCTCGGTCTGAAACACATGCACTTTCGAGGTGTAGACGTTGAGTACGCCAATGACCTTATCTTTTATCATCATGGGCACAGACAACAAAGAACACAGCCCTTCTCGTCTAGCCAAATCTCGATAATAAAATTCATCTTCTTTCGTCACGTCCGGCACATAAATAGGCCGTTGTTCCTTGACCACGGCACCACTAATGCTTTGTCCAATTTTCAGTGAGCGCTTTCGCCGGTAAGCTTCACTAAGGCTTTGAGTGGCGGCAATACGAAGCTCCCCGCTTGGTTCATCCACCAACATGAGTGAACAAATTTTTGAATCCATCATTTCCGCGGTCATGGTGACGATTAATTCCAGGACATCATCAATCAGTCGATTGGATGCCACGGTTTCAGAAACTTGCGACAGCGTGTCCAACTGTAACGCCTGCCGTCGCATTTCTTCATACAACCGAGCATTCTCAATCGCTCCTCCCACTTGATTGGCAATCGTGGAGAGCAAGGCCAATTCTGCCTCTTGATACCGTTTGGTACGTTTATGCTGGACATTGATGACCCCGACGACAATCCCTTTCGTGACGATAGGAAGCGAAACAAAGGCCTGATAACGATCTTCTGGCAAATTATGGAAAAACCGAAACCTGGGGTCGTCACTGGCATTGCGTGGAATGACCACTCGAACTTTTTCTTGCGCTACCCAACCCGTGATGCCCTCTCCAAGTCCGAGAGACGTTCGTCCAATCAGTTTCGGATGTGGATTTTTCGACGCCCGAAGCACCAGTTCATCACGATTTGCAGACACCAAGTACAATAAACATGAATCCGCTTTGGTGACCTGGACCACCACTTCCACAATATGCTTGAGCACCGACTCCAAGTCTAGCGTACTGCTAATGGATTCGCTGATGCGGTGCAGGACTTCAACCTCGCGGGTTCGTTCGCGCAAGGCCGCATTGACATCTTTTTTGGGGCGTGTGGTGGTCACTTTGGTTGGACTCATGAGGAATCGCGTATCTCGACGTCGACCAATTGTGAAAAAGGATTAAAAAATTATGCCTGATGCTTTTCGACTTGGCGGAACCAGGTTTTCACAGCCTTTTGATCCAAAGGATCCACAGTCACTTTTCCGACAGCCTTAGGAAGCACACAATGAATGCGTCCACGAGCAACTTTTTTGTCATGAAGCATGGCACCCCATAAATCTCCGAAATTCAATGGCGGTAAATTCGTGGGCAGCCCTGCGCGACGAACAAGATCTCGTTGCCGAGCGACGACTTTTTCTGCGCATAAACCGAGAGAATTCGCAAGGTCCGCCTCCTGAACCATTCCGATTCCCACGGCTTCGCCATGGATATACTGTTTATACTGGCCGAGAGATTCCAGAGCATGGCCTATGGTATGACCATAATTCAATATTCGCCTGAGACCGGATTCTCTCTCATCTTTCGCCACGACTGAGGCCTTAATTTCACAACACCGCTTCACCATATGATGTAATGATGTGTCGTCCATATTAATAATATCTTCGATCCGACTTTCTAAAAATCCAAAAAACTTTGGGTCAGCAATCATTCCATATTTCACGACCTCCGCAAGCCCCGCAGTCCACTCTCGCTTAGGCAGGGTGCGTAAGGTCTGCGTATCGAGAAGAACCAGCGCAGGTTGGTAAAAGGCGCCAATCATATTCTTTCCCAGAGGATGATTTACGCCGGTTTTTCCTCCAACACTGGAATCAACCTGAGCCACCAAGGTTGTCGCCACCTGCACAAACGGAATGCCTCGTTGATAGATAGAAGCCGCAAACCCGGTCATGTCTCCAATCACCCCGCCACCCAATGCCACCAACACTGATTGCCGCTCAAAACGCTGCGCCAGTAATTCATCAAGTATGTGAGAAATCCAACGGAGGTTTTTGGCTTGTTCGCCGTCAGGGACACTAATGGTATGCCGTTGAAACCCGGCTTTCTTCAATGAACGTTCAACCCTTCGGCCATAGAGTCCTTGCAAGATGGGATTGGTAACTATGCCCACTTTTCCGGAAAAGCCTAAATCTAGAAGATACTCCCCCAGTCGGTCGAGGCCGCCTGGGTTAAGGATAATGTCATAACTTCGCTTGCCGAGTCCCACTCGGACGCGTTCAGGCTTTTGAACAACTGATCGGGACAAGGAAGTTTTCGCCATCGTTATTGTTCACACAAGGATGCGTGCCAAGATACAAACATTAGGCAGGTCAAAATCGATAATTGGAGCCTAAGGAATTTCACAATTTCAAAACGATTTCACGTAGGCTTGATAGGCATCAAAATTTCGTTTCATCTCATCAAGACAGTCGCCACCAAACTTTTCCATCATGGCATTGGCCATTTCATAGGCAATGACCGCTTCCCCAACGACACCCGCCGCAGGAACGGTACAAATATCTGAGCGCTCGACCGTCGCTTCAAAAGGTTCCTTCGTTTGAATATCCACACTGTTTTTAGGTCGATATAAGGTGGCGATTGGTTTCATGGCCACACGAATCACAATTGGTTGGCCATTCGTGATCCCGCCTTCTAAGCCACCAGCATTGTTCGTCTTTCGCATAAACCCCGTATGAGACTCATCCGGATAAATGTCGTCATGCACTTCAGATCCAAATCGACGTGCGGATTCAAATCCCATTCCAATCTCCACACCTTTCATCGCTTGTATGCTCATTGCGGCCATGGCCAATCGTGCACTCAATCGGCGATCCCATTGGGTGTAGCTGCCTAACCCAATAGGAGGATTGGTAACCACGACTTCGAAGACTCCACCCAGACTATCGCCTTTATGTTTAGCCGAACGAATTTCTTCGATCATCTTTTCCCCGGCCCCCTGATCCCAACAACGGACCTGCGATTCCTCGGCCTTCGCATAAGCTTCTAAGGGATCCAGGGAGGTGGGCGCCACCACCGATCCGATTTCCATGGTATAGCTCACCACTTGCATGCCAAATTGACCCAATAACGCTTTCCCGATAGCCCCCACCGCCACACGGATAGCGGTTTCACGGGCACTCGCCTTTTCAAGCACATTACGAATATCACGATGGCCATATTTAATGGCGCCGACCAAATCCGCATGACCTGGACGGGGACGAGTCACGACCCGTTCGGTCGAAGGCGGCCCAGGTTCCACCGCCATAATGTCTTTCCAATTTTCCCAATCTTTGTTCCGAATGAGTAGGCCAAGAGGATTACCTAACGTCTTCCCCTTACGCACGCCACAAGTAAATTCAATTTGATCTTTCTCAATCCTCATGCGTCCACCACGGCCATACCCGCCCTGCCTCCGCGCCAAATCGTTATTCACTTCTTCCGCGGTAATCGGAAGCCCCGCCGGCACACCTTCAAGCACGGCCATGAGACATTGCCCATGCGACTCACCTGCATTTAAATAACGCAACATACATAACACCTTAGTCTAGAAATAACGAACATATCTGGCATTTAATTAGCCATTTTTCCGAATCCCCTCACACCCGAGAACTTATTAACCTGGAGGTACAACCAACGATAAGCGCATGGCTAATTGATCTTCGACAACCTTGATCGCGTATTGCAGGCCCTTGTCAATGGGATGATTAAGATCAAATACTAACCGTAATTTTTTCGGATGCTGCCCAATTCGAATTTGTTTCAGCAATCGATGGTCAACGGGCAACAATTGAAAGCGAATGGCCGAAACGACATTCGGTAAATCCAAACTCAACCGCAAGGCGTCAACAGGAGTCAGTCGATAGGTCAAAGGACCATTACCCTGGATGACAATCGTAATATCATCATCCCCTCGTTGCACGGCAATTTTCTTAACAGCCCGTCTCAAGGCTCCTCACAGTGTATCCAGATACGACCCCAATACATTTGATTAGCCTCTTATTTTTGTTCCTCTAGGCTTCCCCGTCTGCCAAGCATACAGAAAAAAGTTAGGGAGATAATACTAAACTATTTTCCGACAACTGGGCATCACCATTTGCATCCAAGGGCCTCGCAATCACCACGGAATCTCTTGTAATTCGCCTGACCGTTCCACGAATACCTTCTAGATAACTTCCAGGCTCCACTACGACTCGCTCTCCATTCGGAAACTTCACAAGGGCCTGATACCCGCGTGCTCCAAAAATAACGCCAAGCAATGTAAGAGGGTCTTCAGAATTTTCGGTCTTGGATATCCCAGAAATCTCGGGATCTTCTTCTGAACCGGAAGAACGTAAGGGAACAAAGGGGTCACGGCGGCTTCCCATTTTATAGCGATACGGTTGATCTAATAGTGACTCAATACCCAATTCATTCGCAGCCAATATACCAGAGGAGGAAGAGTCTTCGGCGAACACCCTTTCTGCGTCGAGAATTCCAACGTGGAGGCAGACTAAAGCCATCCATACGCAAAGGGAGGAACGACGCCAAGAGATTACCAGCCGAATCATCGAGACTTACCCTTTCCCTTCCATCGCATGGGCCGGCCTAGGAATATCACTATTCCCAGCCAGAGTACGGCCGGCTCCTTTAAACCCAATGAAATCAATTATTGTCTGAATCGTAGGCGTTCCGGAAGTACTATCAGCACTATGCATCAACATAGCCGTGATCCCCATGGCTTTTGAAAGATCCTGCATGTGGTCCAAAAATCGAGCCACATGATGAAAGCCCCCTTCAACATGAAGCCGAAGACGTTGCTCTTTCAGATCGGTTCCTGAGTGAACCTTAGATTCAACTGGCTTCCACAAGGTAACATTCACGAGCGTTTTTTGGCTCATGTTCGACATTTCGGAAAGGACCTGACTCATGGGAACCTCTAATCCGAGACTGGCCTCCTGTAGATTCGCTATGGATGTCCACTGAGACAACTCTTCTTGCGCAGCAAGATATTGTCGTTCGAAACGAGAAAACTTGCTAATGGTTATCTCGAGACCCTGAACTTTCAGGACTAATTCCTCTTGCTCCTTCATCATGGGTTGGACAATCAAGCCATAACACATTCCTCCCCACAGTACTAACACAAGGATAACGAGGGAAATTTTCTGCTTCAATGGCGTGAATTCACACCATTCAAGAAGCCCTGACATATTCCACCTCTGAGGTCAAAAGGAGGTCCATGATAAAGTGGTAGGAAGAGGATTCCCCGGAAACTCTTCCTGCCTCACGCACTGTCACATTTTGAAAAAGGCTGTCTTGATTTAGAAGTTTGGCGAATTTCACGATTTGATCCTTGGATTCTGAAAACCCCATGAGCTTGACCTGCCCCTGTTCCATTTCAAGATCAGACAACCAGAGCCGTAAAGGATCAAGGCTGCGACTAACCACATCCAATACCTGAATGGCCTGCCGACGTTGAACCAGTAAATGGGTCACTTGACGACTTCGCTCCTTTACGTCGTCAAGCTGGCGAGACGTTGCTTCCAGTTGACTCTGGAAATTCTCTACACCACGAAGCCTGTCCATCAGTTGAGCTTCCTGCTCCCGCAAGGAAGAAATCGATCTGTCCATGTTCCACCAAATAAGGCCTGAAGCCACCACCAGTCCAACAATAAGAAACACCCCGACTGACAGTTCGATTTGACAGCGTCGGCGACGACGCTGTTCATTGGCTAACGGCCGACGAAGAAGATTAATCGCGATCATGTTGAACATTTATCCATGTAGAATTCTCAGGCCCAATCCTCCAGCAACATTAGCCAAGGACTCTACGGTGGATTTCGATACCCCTCGCCCACCAAAATTAAACGGCGCAAAGAGGTTGATACATGAGGTAGGCATCATGAGAGACTGCGAAATTTTTTCCTGAAGTTCAAGGTTCATGCCCAAAGGTCCGCTGAGGAAAATTCGTTCAAGATGAAAGTTAGGTTGACATTCTCTGGCGCTTTCGACCGTTCGCTTTACCTCATTGACGATTTCAGCCTGGTTCAGTTTCTCACAATAGGAAGGGGCCACTACCTGATTCTCCAGGGAATCACCTGAAAGTCCGAGATGCCTCACGTCACGAAATTCACCACCAGTAAAGAAAGGCCCTACAGCAGAAGAAAGACATACATCACGAACAAAAAGCGGTTCACCTTGTCCCACGACGGCAATATTCATCACGGCATTCTGAATATTGACCACGAGATAAGAATAATAGGTCTGAACCTCATTATTCATTTGAGCCAGATTGAGAATCGCCAAGGTTTCCACATCGCATATAATGGGATGCAGCTGTACTTCTTCGAGTACTTCTCTGTGCTCGTCAACGGTTTCACGCTTGGCCGCAACAAGAAGAATATCTATCTCCTCACTGGTAACTTTGGTAGATGATGATGAACACAATGAAAAATCAAGATACACCTCATCAGGATCATAAGGAATAAATTTAGCACTCTCCCACAAGAAATATTCTTCGAGATTCTGTTGATGACTCCGAGGCACCCGAATTCGTTTCACTATCACCGATGCTCCACTCACAGCCATGGCCACGTGAGCACCCTGCAACCGGTATTGTTCGACTAACACACGGAGGCCCTCTTTCAGGGATAGTCGGTCTTTTATTCTTCCATTGTCCAAAGTTTGTGATTCAAGGAGCTGGTAGCCCCACCGATTCACAAAAAACCGACCTTGGTGATTTCGGAATTCTACAAACGCAATCGCTTCGGACCCAATGCTCAAGCCAATAACAGGATGCCGTCTGGCACTTGCCCAATTGGGCAAAAATCTCTGCTTAACCTGTGCAAGAAGAGAGGTTCCCATTGGAGCAGAAAAGGTTCCCAATTTGCTAAAAATCTTTCGTTTTCTTCACCGAAATTTTATGACAATTTGAGAATAAAATTGCCAAGGCAACCCTACACTGTTGGCCAATTTTCCGTCAAACAAGACCTTTATTCAGGTTCCTCGATTGGCGTCATAAAACCAGGCTTTCAGAGCTGAACATAGTAAGGATCGTTTAGGAAAGAGAAGAGAAGAATAAAGTCGGGCAAATCTGCGGCGAGCAATACTTGTGATGTAGGAAGACTAGCTGCGATGCAGGTCACGATGGCGTATTTTGACATCATGTCCCAATGAAAGGAACACTTGTTGCAGTTTCAGAGCAATGGCTACAGAACGGTGCCGCCCCCCCGTACATCCAATCGCAACTGTCAGATAACTTCGGCGTTCTTGCTCAAACAACGGAAACAGAAAGACGAAGAGGTTTTGTAAATGTTGAATAAAACCCTCGGCGTTTTTATTTTCAAATACATACCGTTGGACCGCTTCATCTTCCCCGGTCAACTCTTTTAACTCCGGTACGAAATTTGGATTTTTAAGGAAACGCACGTCAAACACTAAATCCGAATCATAGGGCACTCCGAATTTGTACCCAAACGTCATAAGGGACACCCGCATCGATTGCTTATGATCCAGGTCGCTAAAATGCCTGGCCATCCAATCCCGTAGTTCATGCACGGTCATGTCGGACGTATCGAGGACTTGATCTGCCCCATTCCGCAATTCCTGTAATTGGAGACGCTCCAATTGAATTCCCTCAATAACTGGTTGCTGCGGGAGAACAGGATGAGGCCTACGGGATTCGGAAAATCGACGAGTCAATACCGCATCACTGGCTTCCAAGAAAAGCAGCTCGACACGATAGGCGCTTTGCTTTAAGCGTGAAAGGTTTTCAAAAAAGTCGGCAAAAAACCCTCGTTCTCGAATATCAATACCCAACCCAATATTACGAACATCGCCTCCCTGTTGGGCGCACAGCTCGGCAAATTTCGGGAACAAGGCAGGCGGAAGATTATCCACACAGAAAAACCCGAGATCCTCTAAGCATTTTAAGGCCTGAGTCTTCCCTGATCCTGAAGCCCCACTGACAATCACCAACTGAAACGGCACTTCTGGATTTATCGACTCCATCGTCTCTCCCTAGACCCACACATTTCATTGTGGGAGACCAGAAATGGTAGAAGTGTACTTCTCATAATTCTACGCGTGACAGGTTATGACGGAATACGTTTCCGTTGGCTGGCAGGGGCAATATTGAGTTCCGCGCGATATTTGGCCACGGTTCGTCGGGCAATAATAATTCCTCGACTTTTCAGCTTGGTGACAATTTCTTGGTCTTTCAGTGGTTTGCTCGCGCTTTCATTGGAGACCATCTCCCGGATTAATTCACGAACTGTGAGGGAGGACAAGTCTTCTGCCCCTGGATCAGAACGTCCAATTCCTGCGTTAAAGAAAAACTTGAGTTCCAACATGCCTTGGGGGCAATACATGTATTTATTCGTCGTCACCCGACTGATGGTGGACTCATGCATACCCACATCTTCAGCCACCTGCTTCAACACCAGGGGTTTCAAATACTGAATGCCTTTTTCAAGGAACGCTTCTTGAAAATGAATCAGACTATGCACGACTTTTAAAATGGTCTTGTTTCGCTGGTCGAGGCTTCGAATAATCCATTGTGCGCCACGGACTTTATCTTCTAAATAAGTTTTGGTCGCTTCAGAGGTGTCACCACTTCCACTTACCATTTCTTTATAGTAGGGACTAATTTGCACGCGAGGCAGACCGTCTTCATTCAAGAGCACGACCCATTCCCCTTCATCTTTAAACACGAATACATCGGGAATGATGATCTGATTATTATCCGAAAAATAGGGCCGTCCAGGTTTAGGCTCCAATCCTTCGATGATATGAACCGCATCATAGACCTCTTCGAGGGTAACCCCGACTTCTTTGGCAATATTCTGGTAGCGTTTCTTCTGAAGATCCGGCAAGTGTTTGGCCACAATGGTTTTGAGTAAACAATCTGTACTTACCCCATTGCCGGAATGGGTCCCTTCAACCAAGCCATAATGAAGATGTCTGAGTTGTATGTTCAAACATTCTTGTAGGTCTCGCGCGCCAACACCTGGGGGGTCAAATGTCTGAATGAGATCCAACGCATTTTCCACTTGATGGAGGGAAACCTGCATCTCTTCCGCGACTTCCTCGAGGGAAGTACGGATATATCCATCTTCATCAATATTCCCAATCAAGACGGTGCCAATCGCTTGCTCGGTTTCATTCACGGAAGATAAGCGTAATTGCCACAACAAATGGTCTTCAAGTGAGGTCGGTTTTGTCAGGGTCTGCTCATAGGAGGGAAAATCCTCGTCTGAGGATGATGACGATTGTGTGGCACCACCTGCCCGCCAATCGCTTTCGTAATAGTTATCCCATTCCTCGGAAGAAAGGGGTTCGGAGAATTCTGCGGTGGTATTTTCAGTACTGGGTTCCCCTTCCGCCGGGGTCCCTTCTTTCCCTTCGGCGGCTCCAGTTTCACCTGCAGGTCCCTCGACATCTTCATCGCCAGCAACTTCCTCAAGGAGCGGATTCTCCATAAGATGCTGAGACAAGGTTTGCTGAAGTTCTAACCTGGATAATTGCAGGAGCTTGATGGCCTGCTGAAGTTGGGGAGTCATCACCAACTTCTGGCTCAGCTTTAAATCCAGTCTTAATTCCATGCTGACACGTTCACCCTTTGACAAGTACTCATGACAACTTGAAACGTTCCCCCAAATACAATGCCCTGGCTTGAGGACTACTTACAACCGCCTCGGGCTTTCCCGACTCCAGGATCGTGCCTTCGTTAATTATATAGGCTCGATCCGTTATGGAAAGGGTTTCTTGTACATTATGATCGGTAATAAGAATCCCAATATCCTTGCTTTTTAAGGATTGGATAATTTCTTGAATATCCGCCACGGCTATGGGATCAATACCCGCAAAGGGTTCATCCAACAACAAAAAACTCGGGTTTGTAGCGAGGGCTCTGGTTATTTCGAGGCGTCGCCGCTCTCCACCTGATAAGGTGAAGGCCTTATTTTTTCGAAGATTGGTCAGCCCAAGCTCACTCAATAATTCATCAAGCCTGGCCTGACGATCCCCCTTTGAAAGGCGAAGTGTTTCTAAAACGGCCATGATATTATCTTCTACCGACAAACGCCGAAATACCGAGGCTTCCTGAGGAAGATACCCAATGCCTCGGCGAGCCCGCTGATACATGGGAAGGTGGGTGATGAGCTCGCGGTTCAGGAGAATTTGACCATGATCCGGCTGACATAACCCAACCACCATATCAAAGATGGTGGTTTTCCCTGCTCCATTTGGCCCAAGTAGTCCAACGATTTCTCCAGCCTCGACCTCAAGGGAGACCCCGCGGACGACTTCCCGTCCCTTAAAACTTTTTCTCAGTTGCTTCGCATATACACGGGGCTGCTGCATGACGTGACAAAAACCAACACTCCAGGTAAATCTCCGTTTTCGAGAGCGCCCTACTGTTCACCTTCCGATTCCTCAATAACGACGCGAGATCCCCCCTCCACAATACTACGCTCTTCTTTTAAAAAAATCGTCATCTTCGTACCCGTCACGCGGGTTCCATTTTGCCATGCCACCGGTGAGTCGGTGAGCACGACTTTTTCTTCGTCTTTATAGTACACGGCTCGCCCACTGGTGGCCTTGCCATCTTCCTTCTCGATAATGACATGCCCCTGAGCATCGACCACGTCCACTTGTTGTCCAAAAGAATCATCTGATGACTTATCAGATTTCCCAGGGCTATCCTTTTTAAAATACACGATCATCCGATCAGCGCGGATTACCATATTATCGCGCGTGAGCACCACGGACTTTTCAAAAATGGCCTTTCGGGACTTTCCTTGGGCCGTCATCGTCCCAGAGGTAATGGTCGTCGGATTGCGTGGTGCCGCAAACCCGGCCGCATCAAAAAGCCCCCACCATAGCACCCCAATCACCAAGAGGACTTTTGACAGGGAAAGGAGATTACGACGAGGATTGGACACGGACATGATCTAGAACTGAAAACTCCTCTGATTCAAGGTGTCCCACTAAACCAACCCCAGTAATGGTCAAACCATTGCCTTGGATCGTCACTGGACTTGGCGTTCGTATTTCTTGATTGGCGTCAATCCAATGCAGGTGTGGGGTAAGAATCGTATACCCATTTTTGAGTTCGATGACGATGGGATCTTGTCGATTGCGTAATTCAAAATCTTTGGTTTCCGTATTGATCACCCCCTCATCGGCATCCACCATCATTTCTTCGCCCTGCTGTCCAAACAATCGTAACTGCACCTCTTTCAGGGTCGCCTCTTGTTTATCTTCAAATACTTCGGCGCGCTGAGCGGCAACTTCCCATTGCACCATCCCATCTTTTGTTTGACGATACACAAACCCTTCCATGCCAGCATCGGCTTCCTCAAGCTCTGGTAAGGCAATGGAAGGGGGAGGCGCATTGGTCTGCATATGACCAACGACCACATACGCTAAATACACGCTAAGGCCCAGGATGATTCCACCTAGCGTCCATCGCAAAAAACGGTTGGACATCCCAGTTGCACTCCATTCACGTATATCAAGCGATGTGAAAAAAGAATAGCACAGGGCCCTATCCAAGTAAACTACACATTCTTGGATAGGGCACAGGATTCTATAATGATGTCAACTAGTTAGAAGAAACAACGAAAGGACAGCAAGAAAGACATTAAGCGTCAAGGCTCAGGTGAGGAAGAGCGTGAGGAACACGAGAAATGTTTACTTTTTCTCGGCATCAGATTCGGCATCAGTATCAGATTCCTTCTCAGGTTTCACCGATACTTCACGCGCCACCAATTCCAACGCCACCATTTCAGCGGCATCCCCAGGACGTCGCCTCGTCGGAATAATTCTGGTATACCCACCAGAACGACTGTGGAACCGCCCTGCCACATCATCAAACAGCTTGGAAACAATGGTCTTTTGTTGAATGAAACTCAAGGCCTGACGTCTGGCGTGCAACGTACCAGACTTCCCTAAGGTAATCATTTTCTCCGCTAGCCCGCGAATTTCCTTTGCTTTCGCCTCTGTAGTTTCAATCCGTTCGTGTTCTATCAACGACGTCACTAAGTTCCGGAACAGGGCATGACGATGTTTGGTGTTTCGTCCAAGTTGTCTACCACTTTTTCGGTGCCGCACTGGATTACCTTCTTTCCCTAAACCTGGGTGAATTACGAGTTCGAGGAACTGACGGAATCAGTCTTAATTCCTAATCCTAATCCCATTTCCGACAGAACTTCTTTAATTTCATTTAAGGACTTTTTCCCAAAATTTTTCGTTTTCAACATTTCCATTTCCGTCCGTTGCACCAAATCTTCAATAGTCTTGATATTGGCGTTTTTCAAACAATTCGCAGCACGAACGGAAAGTTCCAATTCATTAACACTTCGCGACAAGTTTTTTGTAAATTCCGCCTGCACCTCATTTTGTGAGGAATCCGGCTCCGCCTCCCGCATCTCTTCGCTCGGAATGCAAATGGCCAGATGTTCTCGAAGAATACTCGCAGCAGAGGACACTGCCTCTTGTGGAGTGATGTCCCCATCCGTCCATACTTCAAGGTTTAAACGATCATAATCGGTCATTCGACCAACCCGAGCATTTTCCACATTAAAATTAACGCGCTTGATAGGTGAAAAAATCGAGTCCACAGGAATCACGCCAATGGGCAACCCCTCTTCTTTATTGCGTTCGGCTGGCACATAGCCTCGTCCGGGCTTCACAATCATTTCAATATCAATCATCCCATCTTTGTCCAAGGTCGCAATTTTCAAGTCAGGATTCAGGACCGTGACATCCGCATCATGTTCAATATCAGAGGCTTTGGCATCGCCCGGCCCTTTCTTTTTTAGCCGGATGGCCTTGGCTTTGTCCGTATGGAGTTTTAGCCGGAGGCTCTTGATATTGAGAATGATCACGGTTAAGTCTTCCGTCACACCTGGAAGGGTAGAAAATTCATGATAAGCCCCTTCAATCTTTACCGACGTGACAGCAGCGCCGGGGAGTGAAGACAACAGGACACGCCGCAGAGAATTTCCAATGGTCGTTCCAAATCCGCGTTCGAATGGTTCAGCGGTGAACTTCCCATAGGTGGCAGAGGCCGTGTCTTTTTCCAACTCCAGCCGCATCGGCAGCTGAAAATCTTTCATCCCTTTGCTCATTACGCCCCCCTTCGCCTCATCTGTCTATTGCAAAAAATTCATCAACCAGTTTCTTGCTTGAAAAATAATTATTGGAACCTTATCGAGAGTACAACTCGACGATAACCTGTTCATTAACGGGCGCCCCAATATCATCCTTGGCTGGCAAGGCATTAATCGTCCCACGAAACGCCTCGCGATCGACATCAATCCAATTGGGGGCTCCCCGCCCTTCCGTGACTTCTAACGCACTTTTTATCGCCAACAGTTCATGACTTTTGGGTTTGACCGAAATCACATCACCCACCGAAGTCGTAATGGAAGCAATGTCGGCCTTCTTTCCATTCAACAGAATATGCCCATGATTCACCAACTGCCGAGCTTGCTTTCTTGATAGGGCAAAGCCGATTCGATAGACCACATTATCCAAGCGTTGCTCCAGCAAACGCAGAAGGTTTTCACCCGTCACACCGCCCTGACGTTCGGCTCGCTTAAACACCCCACGGAACTGACGTTCGAGCATGCCATACATACGCCGTAATTTTTGTTTTTCTCGAAGCTGCGCACTATAGTCGGTTACCCGTGATCGGCCTTGTCCGTGTTGTCCCGGAGGATAACTCCGTCGCTCAATCGCACATTTGTCCGTCATGCACCGCGTTCCTTTGAGAAAGAGCTTGACGCCCTCTCGCCGACAAATCCTACACACTGGTCCCGTATAATTCGCCACGTCGTATTCCTTTCACCTAAAACTCAGCCATGTTAGGCCGCCATTTACTTTCTTTCGTTGTTCAGGAAAATCCTAGTTACACCCTTCGTCGCTTCGGAGGACGACACCCATTATGCGGGATAGGGGTTACATCACGAATTAAAGTGACACGCAAGCCCACTGATTGCAAAGCTCGAACAGCTGATTCCCGGCCTGATCCCGGACCATTGACATACACGTCAATTTGCCGCATCCCATGTTCCATGGCTTTTCGTCCCGCAGTTTCTCCCGCTTTGGTTGCAGCAAACGGTGTGCTTTTTCGAGACCCCTTAAACCCCAAACTACCTGAGCTCGACCAGGACACCGTATTTCCACCCATGTCCGTAATTGTCACCAACGTATTATTAAAGGATGCTTGGACATGTGCAATTCCGGCCTGAACAATTTTTTTCTCTTTTTTTCGCCCCTTACTCACACTCATGAATTCACCCTTATTAAAATCTTATTTCTTGCGACCAATCGCGGCTCGCTTCCCTTTTCGGGTTCGAGCATTAGTTTTCGTTCGCTGTCCACGAAGGGGCAGCCCTTTTCGATGACGGAGCCCTCGATACGTACCGGTGTCAATGAGCCGCTTGATGCTCATCGTGATTTCTCGTCGCAAGTCACCTTCCACATTGCATTCACGATCAATAATTTCACGAAGCTTCACGATGTCTTCTTCGCCAAGATCCTTGACTCGAGTCGAACCATCAATCCCCGTTTTTTGCAGGATACTTCGAGCCGTCCACGGACCGATTCCGTAGATATAGGTTAATCCGATATCAACACGCTTCCCAACGGGAAGATCTACTCCTGCAATACGAGCCATCCGTCCTCCTTAGCCCTCTACCACGGCAAAGACCGACAGGTGAGTGCCCTGTCCTTTCGTGACTGAGACTGACATTTAATTACCCTTGTCGTTGCTTATGCTTCGGATTACTGCAACGAACCCGAACCACACCACGTCGCCGGTACACAGTACATTTTGAACAAATTGGTTTGACTGACGATTTTACCTTCATTTTCAAGCCCACATCGTATTATTTAAATCGATAGGTAATCCGGCCTCTCGTTAAATCATAGGGGGACATTTCCACGGTCACCTTATCTCCAGGTAAAATTCGGATAAAGTGCATCCGCATTTTGCCAGAAATATGGGCCAAGATCTTATGTCCACTTTCTAATTGCACTCGAAACATCGCATTGGGCAAGGTTTCCAACACGGAACCCTGGACCTCAATCACATCTTCTTTTCCCATAATTACATTTGGACTTTCAGAGAAAAGTCCTTTGCCCTTATCGTCCGTTTAGAGTGCCGTTAATATTCTTGGAGGACCGCTCGGTTGGATGGCAATGGTATGCTCAAAATGAGCGGAAAGGCTCCCGTCTTGCGTCACGGCCGTCCATTGGTCATCCAGCACCCGCACATGATACCCCCCCACATTTACCATAGGTTCAATAGCCAACACCATGCCTACCTGCAAGCGGGGCCCGTGGCCTGGCCGCCCATAGTTCGGCACCTGAGGTTCTTCATGCAATTGGCGCCCAATACCATGCCCGACAAAATCCCGGACCACCGAAAATCCATGGGCTTCAACATGCTGCTGAACCGCATGCGAGATGTCTGACAAGCGATTGCCAACTACCCCTTGTTCAATGCCTTTCATCATCGCTTCTTCGGTCACCCGCATTAATGTCGCCACCTGATCAGGGACAGGACCGACAGGGACTGTCACAGCGCCATCCCCATAAAATCCATGAACAATTGCACCCAAGTCAAGCCCGATAATATCACCCTCCTTCAAGATTCGGTTTGAGGGGATTCCATGAACGACCTCGTCATTCACCGCTACGCACAAAGTCTTAGGATAGTTCCTATACCCTTTGAATGCAGGAACGCCCCCGTGGCCTCGTATAAACTCCTCGGCGATACTATCAAGGAACAGGGTTGTAACGCCTGGCCTGACCTCTTTCTTCAACACTTGATGGGCCTCTGCGACAATTTTGGACGCCTGGGCCATCATTTCAACTTCTTCTGGTGTTTTTAAAACAATCATCAATAATATTTAAGAGGCTGACAGTAACGCCACAAGGCGACCTTGCACATCCTCCACAGCTCCAGAACCATTCAATTCGACCAACAAATTTTTTTCCCGGTAATACTGAATTAGGGGTGAGGTTTGTTCTTCATAGACATTTAACCGTGACTCCACGGTTTCCTTTTGGTCATCACTTCGCTGGATAAGCGTCCCACCACAATCGTCACAGACGCCTTCCTGTTTTGGAGGAACAAACTCCACATGATACACAGCAGGACAGTTTGAACAACTTCGACGACCACTCAGTCGACTGATCACTTCTTCCCGGGGAATCACAAAATACACCACCCGATCCAGCGAGACCCCTTTTTTCGCTAGCATTCCAGTTAGGGTATCAGCTTGGGGAACGGTTCGTGGAAACCCATCGAGAATAAAACCTTTGGCACATTCTGCCGCATTCGTCTTTTCTTCAACTAATCCGATCACCACCTTGTCAGGAACAAGGTCTCCTCGATCCATAAACTGCTTGGCTTCCAATCCTAACGGCGTCTTCTGCGCCACCGCTGCTCGCAACAAGTCTCCAGTCGAAATTTTGGGAATGCCGTACTTGGCAGACACCATTTCCGCTTGTGTACCTTTTCCAACTCCAGGAGCCCCAAGAAAAACCAATCGCATCACAGACTACCCACTCCGTCCCTTAAGTTTCCCCTTGGATAAGAATCCTTCATAGTTGCGCATCAACATATGCGATTCAATCTGTTGAGCCGTATCGAGTCCAACCCCAACCGTAATCAACAAGGAGGTTCCGCCAAAATAAAACGGAACATTGAGCCGATAAATCAACAACTCGGGGATAACGCAAACGATAGCCAAATAGATGGCCCCCGCAAAAGTGATCCTGGTGAGCACTTTATAAATATAATCCGCCGTGCGTTGCCCCGGCCGTATTCCCGGAATAAACCCTCCGTACTTTTTCATATTGTCTGACATGTCCACCGGATTCAGAACCACGGCGGTATAAAAAAAGCAAAAGAAGAGAATCATACTCACATAGAGCAACGTATACACAACTGAACCTGGAGCCAAATGTGCACCAAGTTCTTGAACCCAAGGTACCTGAATAAAGCCTGTAATCGTTGCTGGGAACGCGATAATTGACGACGCAAAAATAGGTGGGATCACTCCCGCCGTGTTAATCTTTAACGGTATATGAGTATTTTGCCCTCCAAAGACTCGGCGTCCAACCACACGTTTTGCATATTGAACAGGAACTTTTCGCCGACCACTTTCCAAAAAGACGATGGCCGTGACCACCCCGACCATGACCAAACCTAAGATGATGAGGAACAGAAGGCTTAGCTCACCAACCCGGTACAGATCAAACGTCTGCACCACAGCACTTGGAAGTCTGGCGACAATTCCAGCAAAAATTATCAACGAAATTCCATTTCCAACCCCACGTTCCGTGATTTGCTCACCAAGCCACATGAGAAATGCGGTTCCAGCAGTGAGGGTAATCACAGTCATAAACCGAAAGGCCCAACCCGGCTCAAGAACAAACTGGCCTTGATTCATTCCTTCCAAACCAAGCGCTATACCAAATCCTTGGACCAGCGCAATGCCAATCGTGCCATAGCGAGTGTATTGGATAATGGTTTTTCTTCCGCGCTCACCCTCCTTCGCAAGTTTGGATAAATGAGGTATAACGACGGTCAGTAATTGAATGATGATCGAGGCACTAATATAGGGCATGATGCCCAGTGCAAAGATCGTCAGACGGGATAAAGCACCGCCTGAAAAAATATCAAGGAACCCTAAAAGGGCTCCACCACGATCAAGAAGAAACTTCGCAAGTTCATCGTTATTAATTCCAGGTGTAGGAACATGTGCTCCAATCCTATACACAGCCAACATTGCCAGCGTAAAAATCACACGGCTGCGTAACTCTGGAATTTTAAGAATGTTTTGGAAGCTCGTAATGAGCCGTTCAAGCACGGCCAATGACCTTGGCTTGCCCACCTGCTTGCTGAATCTTTTGGAGGGCCGACTGGCTAAATTTATGGGCTTCCACGACAAGTGGCTTTGTGAGTTCGCCCACCCCTAGAATCTTAATAGGCTTCGACCGTTTCCTCACGATGCCCTTGTCATATAGGACTTGCGGCGTCACTTCATTGACGTCAGATAGGGTTGAAAGCGCTTGGAGGTTGACAATACAGTATTCAACCCGAAAGGGATTATGAAATCCTCGCTTCGGCAAACGACGAGCTAAAGGCATCTGGCCGCCTTCAAATCCTGCCATATTGGGCTTCCCTGAGCGAGCCAATACCCCCTTATGCCCTTTTCCCGAGGTCTTTCCATGACCAGATCCGTGACCACGCCCTACGCGTTTTGGCTTCTTCTTCGATCCAGGAGCGGGTCGTAATTCATGCAATTTCATGTGGATTTCACCTCAACCAAATGCTTCACTTTATCAATCAAACCAAGAACCTGAGGATTTTTAGGATGCTCAACGGTTTGGTGTAATCGTCGCAATCCTAGGCCCAGTAATAATACCCGTTGCTTCTTGTGACGACCAATAGGGCTCTGTTTTAGCGTGATTGAGACTCGGTCCGTTTCAGATTTTTGTTTTGAAGTAGGCATGTTATTCAACTTGTAATATCTGTGTAATAAATCAGTTTATCCGGCCTGGCGAATACGCTTTACGGCCTCAGGATCCTTCAACTGCGCCAATCCAGCTAATGTGGCCTGAACGACATTGAATGGATTTCCCCGTCCCAAGGTTTTCGCCACAATATTATTGACTCCTAGGACCTCCAAAATGGCACGGACCGCGCCACCGGCAATAATTCCTGTCCCTTCCTGAGCCGGCTTCATCAACACATGCTCTCCACAAAAGAATCCATGGACATCATGAGGAATGCTACCGTTTTTTAAGGGAACCTGAATTAACTGTTTTTTGGCACGACCCACCGCTTTCGCAATGGCTGGAGGAACTTCCGCAGCTTTGCCTTTTCCGATTCCCACCCATCCAGAGCCATCACCCACGACCACAAGAGCGCTAAAGGAAAAACGCTTCCCCCCTTTTACGACCTTGGCCACGCGATTAATAGAAACCAGTTTATCCTTTAAATTCAATTCTTCAGGATTGACACGCAAAATACTATTCCCCCTGGGCTAAAAGTTAAGCCCGGCTTCACGAGAAGCGTCAGCTAAGGCTTTAACTCGACCATGAAATAAACGCCCGCCACGATCAAACACGACGGCTGTGACATTGGCGGCTTTAGCTCTTTCAGCGATTCGCTGCCCTACTGCCTTAGCCGCAGCTGTGGAGGCCCCCGACGAAACACTGTCCTGGATGGCCTTTTCAAGAGACGAGGCCGCCGCTAACGTTCGCCCCTGAATATCATCAATAATTTGGGCATAAATATGCGCGTTACTTCGAAACACGTTTAGTCTTGGGCGGGCATCCGATCCAAGAATTTTTTTCCGGACCCGCGCCTTACGGCGGGAGAATCTTCGACGTTTGGTAGCTTCATTCATAAGAGCACTCTACTTCTTCCCGGCTTTACCGGCCTTTTTAATTAACACTTCTCCAGCGTATTTAATGCCCTTCTGCTTATAGACGTCAGGTGGGCGAATGCCACGTATGTTGGCAGCCACTTGCGTAACCAATCGCTTATCAATGCCCTTGACTAATACCACGGTCTGTTTATCCACTGTTGCCTGAACTCCCTTCGGAATAGACACAGAGACAGGGTGGGCAAACCCTACGTTTAAAGAAAGATCTTGACCTTTGACCTGAGCCCGATATCCAACCCCCGTGAGTTCCAAAGTTCGCTCAAACCCAGTGGTAACCCCTTCGATCAAGTTATGTAACTCCATCCGCGTCAATCCATGGAGCGCTTTTAGTCGAGGAATATCCGAGGCTCGCTCCACATGGAGGTGCCCATCTTTCACTTCCACATTGACGCCATCGACCAATCCCCACTGCAACTGACCAAGAGGACCTTTGACGGTCACTTGACGACCAGCCACTTGAACCTCAACGCCTTTCTTTATCGGAACCGGCTTTTTCCCAATTCGTGACATCTGTTGTTTTGTCCTAACCTAGGTTTACGAAGAAATACCGTTGGTATTGCTACCACACATAACACAACACTTCACCGCCCATTCCATTTTTCCGGGCCTCACTATCGGTGATGACACCTTTCGATGTGGAGATCAAAGCAACACCTAACCCCCCCATCACCCGCGGAATATCCGACTTCCCTACATAAATGCGATGGCCCGGCTTACTTACCCGTTTAATCCCACCAAGAATGGGTTTTTTCTCTCGACCGGGATGATACCGCAATTTAACTTCGAGACCTGGATGGCCATTAATGGTAGTGGGCTCAAAGCTTTGAATGAACCCTTCGGCCTGAAATACCGAGAGAATATTGGCTTTCAGCCGTGATGCTGGAATACCCACTGTTGGATGAGCCCGTCGACCCGCATTAAGCAGACGAACAAACAAATCAGCAACAGGATCAGTCATCGACATAGTGAATTCCTCAATTTAATAAAAAAGATTTTTCGCTAAACCCACAGAGCCTACCAACTGGACTTTGTGACCCCGGGGATGTCCCCACGCAGACCATGAAACCGAAAACAAATACGGCACATATGAAAACGCCTCAAAAAGGCTCGAACCCTTCCACACAGAGGACAACGGTTGTATCGTCGAACCTCAAACTTTGGTTCACTGGCTGCTTTAATTCGTAATGATTTCTTTGCCACAAGTTACTCCGACACAGTCCCTATCGGTTAATTAGATCAACGAAAAGGCATCCCTAAATGGGCCAGAAGCGCTTTTGCCTCATCATTGCGGTTCGCACTGGTCACTATTGTAATATCCATTCCATGGATCGAGGCCACATCATCATATTTTATTTCCGGAAAAGTTAATTGCTCTTTGAGGCCAAGAGTATAATTCCCCCGACCATCAAAAGCCTTGGGAGAGACCCCGCGAAAATCCCGAATCCGAGGAAGGGCAATGTTCATCAATCGATCCAGGAATTCATACATGTGATTTCCACGGAGCGTGACTTTGGCTCCAATCGGTATTCCTTGCCGCAATTTAAACCCGGCAATGGCTTTTTTAGCCTTGGTGACCACAGCCTTCTGTCCGGTGATCAACGAAAGTTCAGCCACTGCACTTTCTAATAGCTTGGCGTTTTGAACAGCTTCTCCCATTCCAACGTTAAGCACCACACGTTCCAGGCGAGGAACCTGCATCTGATTTTTATAGGAGAATTCCTTAATCATCAAAGGGAGAACCTCGGCCCGATATTTCTCTTTTAATCGGGGAAGCGGCTTTCCATTTGCCTTAGACTGACTAGGTTCTTTTGATTGCGTTTTACTCATTACACTTTATCCAAAATTTCTTCAGGACTTTTTCGAAGAATCCTGACACGCCGACCATCACCTAACACTTTAATCCCGATTCTTGAGGGTCGTTGAATTCCCTGCGAGAAAACCATCACGTTGGAAATCGCAAAGGGGGCCTCACGCTCCAAAATTCCGCCTTGTTTATGTTTTTGCGTTGGTTTTGTATGTCGCTTGATAATATTTAATTTCTCAACCGTCACCTTCCCCAACCGAGGAGACACCCCCAAGACTTTGCCGGTTTTTCCCTTTTCCCGTCCGGCAATAACCATCACCATATCTCCCTTTTTGACTTGAGCCTTCCGAAGGCCCTGAATACGCTGCTTTCCCGATCGACCTCTCGCCATTATATGACCTCAGGAGCCAGTGAAATAATTTTCATAAATTTCTTTTTTCGCAATTCCCTGGCCACAGGGCCAAAGATTCTGGTCCCAATGGGATCACCCTGAGCATTGACGAGCACACAGGCATTTTGATCAAAACGAATATAGGAGCCGTCTTCTCGCCGCGCGCTTTTCTTAGTTCGTACGATCACGGCCTTGACGACCTGGCCTTTTTTGACACCAGCTCGAGGAATCGCTTCACGAACTGAGACGACAATAATATCGCCTATCCCGCCATATCGACGACGCGTCCCTCCAAGCACATGAAAACAACGAACGCTTCGAGCTCCGGAATTATCAGCAACATCGAGATATGTGTAATTTTGAATCATGCCCGTTCAATACTCCTGCCAGAACCAATTGAATCTACGCTTGCTGAGACCGCTCGCCTTTTTCCACTACTGCTGAAACGCGCCAATGCTTATCTTTACTCAGTGGTCTCGTTTCTACGATCTTCACTCGATCCCCAATCTTCGATTCATTTTTCTCATCATGTGCCTTCAACCGAGACACACGACGCACGACCTTTCCGTACAATGGATGCGGAACAAACCTTGTCACCGCGACCACAACGGTTTTCTCCATCTTATCCTTGATCACTTCACCATACGAAACACGTTGCCTACGACGTTCAGGATTACCCATTCTTTAGCACCTTAACTCCAATCATCAAGCAAACCGTCACTTCTTCTCGCGAAGGACCGTTCGCGCCCTGGCTACATCACGCCGCACGTGACGAATGCGCATAGGGTTTTCGATCCGACCTAAAGCCAGTTGACATCTGAGATGAAACAGTTCTTGTTTCAACTCATGAACTTTCCCCAACACTTCTTCCGGTTCCAATTTTCTTAGTTCTTGAATATCCATAAATACGCCATGCTAAATCGCCAATTCCCCACGAACCACTAATTTTGTCGCCAACGGCAGTTTATGCCCAGCCAAACGAAAGGCTTCCTCTGCCACTGAACGGGTCACATCGTCCATTTCATAAAGAATACGCCCAGGTTTAACCACCGCAACCCAAAATTCTGGATTACCCTTTCCTTTACCCATTCGTACTTCAGCCGGCTTTTTGGTGACGGGCTTATCAGGGAAAATCCTCGTCCAAATTCTACCACCACGCTTCACATGACGCGTCATGGCAATTCTCGCGGCTTCAATCTGTCGAGCGGTTATTCGACCTGGCTCAAGAACCTTCAAGCCATACAACCCAAAAGATACTTCACCACCACGGTAGGCCTTCCCATACATACGGCCCTTATGTACTTTGCGAAACTTAACTTTTTTAGGAGATAGCATATTGATTCACGCCTATTCCACTTACAATAAAGAAAGAGCCGGCTCTCCAATATTCGTTGAAGGCAACTTAGCATCACCCTTGTAAATCCAAGCCTTGACCCCAATTTTTCCCATCGTGGTATTGGATTCAGCAAAACCATAATCCACATCAGCCCGGAGGGTATGAAGAGGGACACGCCCCTCTCGATACCATTCAGTCCTGGCAATTTCATTTCCCCCAAGACGCCCCGCACAGGCAACCCGCACCCCTTGCGCCCCCAAGCGCAATGCGGCGGCGACGCTACGTTTCATAGCACGACGAAACGACACACGCTTTTCCAACTGCAAGGCGATATTCTCCGCCACTAACTGTGCATCCAATTCTGGTTTTTTAATTTCCTTGACGGTGACATACACTTCCCGCCCATACTGTTGCTCCATCATGCCTTTGAGCTTGTCAACTTCCGCGCCTTTCCGTCCAATGATAATACCAGGACGAGCGGTATGAATAATGATTTTCACTTGATTCCCAGAACGTTCAATCTCTACCCGAGAGATACCCGCATGATACAACCGAGATTTGACGACTTTACGAATCTGCACATCCTCATGGAGCAACTTCACATACTCTTTTTTGGCATACCACCGTGAATTCCAGGACCTGGTATACCCAAGTCTAAAACCATAAGGATGTGTTTTTTGCCCCATAAATTCCGCCTACCCCTCTATGTCAAAATGAACAGCATTTCCAAAAATCAGCCAGACGCCAACCATCAAGAAACTTCGGAAGGAGCCACAACAATTGTCACATGACTCATTCGTTTATGAATTGGATTAGCCCTCCCCATTGACCGCGCCCTAAACCGTTTCAACGTCGGCCCACAATCAACATAGGCCCGCACGATTCGCAAAGACTCAGGATCACCAAGCTCTTTTTGTCCTGCATTGGCCACGGCAGACTGCAACAATTTTTCGACGACGGGGGCAGCTGATCGAGGAAGATATTTGAGAAGAGTTAAGGCCTCCGGCACCTCCCGCCCACGGATCAAATCTATCACCATCCGCATTTTCCTCGGAGTCATTCTCACAAATCTCAGGACTGCACTTGCTTCCGCCATTGCCCTACTTCCCTTCTCCTACTTTAATGGAACAGCTTTTTCTGATTTTGCAGCCCCATGCCCCTTAAAGAACCGCGTGGGAGCGAACTCACCTAATTTATGCCCAACCATATTTTCAGTGACATATACCGGCATAAACTTTTTCCCATTATGCACGGCAAAGGTATGGCCAATCATTTCTGGCACGACGGTCGAACGGCGGGACCATGTCTTAATCAATTTATTGTCACGGCTTTCATTCATCTTTTCGACCTTCTTCATCAGATGATCGTCCACGAATGGCCCTTTATGAACTGAACGAGGCATACACGACTCCTACTAGACTATTTACTCCGCCGTGAAATAATAAATTTAGACGAATCCTTTTTCTTTTTGCGGGTCTTGAACCCCTTGGTCGGCATTCCCCAAGGGGAAACTGGATGAGGATTCCCTTGGCCGGCTTTACCTTCACCACCACCATGAGGATGATCAACCGGGTTCATCACCACACCACGCACATGCGGCATCTTCCCTAACCACCGAGAACGTCCAGCCTTCCCGACATTGATTTTCTCATGATCCAAGTTACCCACTTGCCCAACGGTGGCCATACACGTACCCAAGATTCTCCGCATTTCCCCAGAAGTTAAACGGACTTGAATATAATGGCCTTCACGCCCCATCACTTGCGCCGAAGATCCCGCACTTCTCGCTAATTGGCCACCCTTTCCTGGCTTAAGTTCAATATTATGAATGACCGTCCCTAATGGCATAGCCGAAATTGGAAGCGCATTTCCAGGCCGAATATCGGCATCAGTCCCGGATTGCACCGTGGCACCAACCACTAAATCAACGGGAGAAAGAATATATCGCTTCTCCCCATCGGCATAATGAAGCAACGCAATCCTGGCAGATCTATTGGGATCATATTCAATACGGGCCACTTTCGCAGGAATACCAAATTTATTGCGCCTAAAATCAATTTGTCGATACAGACGCTTATGACCACCCCCACGAAATCGACTTGTGATGCGGCCCTGATTATTCCGCCCCCCAGACTGCCCCTGCTTCTTCGTAAGTTTTTTTTCAGGACGATCAGATGACAATTTTTCGCCAACAATCGCCGTCATACCTCTACGGCCTGGCGATGTGGGTCTGTATGATTTGATTGCCATTTTTCTTTCAACTTCCTTATTTCAAAATTACCAAACTTCCAAAATCTCTATCCACTTCCCGAGAACAATTTAACTTAGGCACTTTCATACAGTTCCAGCTTTTCACCCTCACGTAGCGTCACAATGGCTTTTTTCCAGTCTGGACGTTTTCCAAGAAAACGGCCCTGCCGCTTTTTCTTCCCCATAACGACCATCACATTGACACTCTTAACTTTGACTTTTAAGGCCGACTCCACGGCCTTTCTTACCTCTATCTTCGTAGCATCCTTCTTCACCAAAAATGCCACCCGGTTCGCCTGCTCTTGAAGTCCGGTGATTTTTTCAGTCAACAGCGGCTTCACAAGTACGTCAAAGGGATCGCGCTTCATGACCATAACTCCTGAACTTTATCCAGCTGATCTTTCACAATAACCAAGGACTCGTAACGTAGGACATCGTAAACGGTCATTTCACTGGGGACAACGGCCCTCACATCTTTCAAATTTCGTGCAGCACGGAAGAGATTGATGTTCTCTTCTCCTGCCACCAACAAAGCCGAACGCCCCAAACCCAACTTGGACAACATCGTCGAAAGCTGCTTTGTCTTAGCCTCAGAGAGCGACAACTCTGAAACAATCGATAATTCGCCTGCAGATTGCTTGGAGGATAAAGCACTTTGCATAGCCCCACGATACATTTTTTTCGGTATGGAATAATCGTAGGTGCGGGGACGAGGACCAAAAACTATTCCACCATGCCTCCACACCGGCGATCGATTAGATCCAGCCCTGGCCCGACCAGTATGCTTTTGCTTCCATGGCTTCTTTCCGGTGCCGCTGACTTCACCACGCCCCTTTGTGCTGGATGTTCCCTGCCGAAGCGAAGCACGCTGCATCACCACAGCGGAATGAACAAGAGGAACTTTAACAGGAACCCCAAATACAGAATCATTTAATTCAACGGAGCCAGCAGCCTTCTTCCCTGTATCTAAAACCTTAATAGTAGCCATAAAATTACTTTTTCCGAACCTTCTGAATGACAACATAGCCACCAGGAGGTCCGGGAACTGCTCCAAAAATTAACAGAAGGTTTTCCTCTGGGCGCACTTCAACAATTTTCAAACCACGAACTGTCACTCGTTGGGCACCCATATGGCCAGGAAGCCTCTTTCCTCTCCACACTCTTGAAGGAAAAGAACTCGCACCAACAGAACCTGGAGCACGATGAAACATGGATCCATGAGTAGCTGGCCCACCACCAAAATTGTGGCGTTTCATCACACCCTGAAAACCCTTCCCCCTGGATACCCCTTGCACATCGACCAACTCACCGTTTTCAAACAAATCAACGGATACGGTATCCCCAATTTGCTTGTCTGATGAACCACGAAACTCCCTTAAAGATTTCCAGAGCTTCTTACTACCAGATGCCCGAAGATGACCAATTTGAGCCTTAGTCAACTTTCGTTCCTGCACCTCGCGATATCCCAATTGAATGGCTTCATACCCATCTCGGTCCAATGTTTTGACAGCGGTAACATCACAAGGACCCGCTTCTACCACCGTCACAGGGTAAAGACGACGCTCTGCATCATACACCTGAGTCATCCCCAATTTTTTTCCCAACAATCCACCACTCATAATGCTACATCCTCACCCAAACCAGACAACACTTAAAAAAATGGTCATCACAATTTAATCTCGACATCCACTCCGGCAGCCAAACTTAATTTCATTAGAGCATCCATCGTGTCTGGAGTTGGCTCAAGAATATCCAGCAATCGCTTATAGGTTCGAATTTCAAATTGCTCTCTTGATTTTTTGTCAGCATGAGTCGAACGCTGAATCGTAAACTTTTCAATTCGGGTAGGAAGCGGAACAGGGCCAGCCACTCTCGCACCAGTCTGCTTAACCGTATCGACAATTTCACGCGCTGACTGATCAAGAATCCGGTAATCAAACCCTTTCAACCGGATACGAATTCGCTGATCCACACTTACCACGCTCTACCCCCTCAACCTATGCCAAAATTTCCGTCACCACGCCGGCGCCCACCGTGCGCCCGCCTTCACGAACCGCAAACCGCAACCCCTGTTCCATCGCAATCGGCGAGATCAACTCTCCCGTAAACGTCGTGTTGTCCCCCGGCATCACCATCTCCACCCCTTCATTCAATTGCACGATCCCCGTCACATCCGTCGTGCGGAAATAAAACTGCGGACGATAACCATTGAAAAACGGGGTATGCCGCCCCCCTTCTTCCTTGGTCAACACATACACCTCAGCCTTAAACTTCGTATGTGGAGTGATACTCTTCGGCTTGGCTAACACCATGCCCCGCTCCACTTCGTCTTTTTTGGTGCCCCGCAATAACGCCCCAATATTATCCCCCGCTTGCCCGTCATCTAAGACTTTCCGGAACATTTCCACCCCAGTCACGGTGGTGGTTTGTGTGTTGCCTAACCCGACAATTTCAATTTCATCGCCCACCTTCACTCGCCCCCGCTCCACCCGGCCCGTGACCACGGTCCCACGGCCACTGATGGTAAACACATCTTCGATGGGCATCAGGAAGGGTTTATCAATGGCGCGCTCGGGAGTAGGAATGTAGGTGTCAATCGCTTCCAAGAGCTTTATGATGGAAGGTACGCCGATGTCACTGGTGTCCCCTTCGATGGCTTTGATGGCCGAGCCCGTAATAATGGGCACGTCATCGCCGGGGAATTGATACTTCGAGAGCAATTCCCGCACTTCCAGCTCCACTAATTCCAACAGCTCGGGATCTTCGACTTTATCCGCTTTGTTTAAAAAGACGACGATATAGGGCACCCCCACTTGCCGGGCCAACAGAATATGTTCGCGGGTTTGCGGCATGGGCCCATCAGCAGCCGATACCACGAGGATGGCGCCATCCATTTGGGCCGCCCCGGTTATCATGTTCTTGACGTAGTCGGCATGCCCCGGACAGTCCACATGCGCGTAATGCCGATTGTCGCTTTCATATTCCACATGCGAGATGGCTATGGTCAGGATTTTGGTCGGATCCCGTCGCCCTTGCGATTCACTCGCCTTGGCCACTTGATCATAGGAGACATAGTTGGCCATCCCCTTATCCCCCATCACCTTCGTTAAGGCTGAGGTCAGGGTCGTCTTCCCATGGTCAACGTGCCCAATCGTCCCCACATTCAAATGCGGCTTCTTCCGATCAAATTTCGACTTCGCCATCTGCCCCTCCCTTTACAAATGCGACTTTTCTTAGGCAATCCAAACGAAAGAATAATTTGCTCAACCAATTCTTTCGATTACAGTTAACACTTTATTTATGTGATTACGACTCGCCGCGCTGCTTCCCCATGATTTGCTCGGAAATCAGCTTTGGGACGATATCATATTGCTCAAATTCCATTGAATAGGTGGCACGCCCTTGAGTTTTTGACCGAAGCGAAGTGGAATATCCAAACATTTCGCTCAAAGGGACCGCGGCATCCACCGCTTGAGATCCTGCACGGGACTGCATCCCCCGAACCTTACCTCTCCGGGAATTTAAATCTCCAATGACATCCCCCATGAACTCTTGCGGCACCAACACTTCAACTTTCATAATTGGCTCAAGCAAGGCAGGATCAGCTTTTTTACAAGCGCTCTCAAAGGCCATTGACCCAGCAATCTTAAAGGCCATTTCATTGGAATCCACTTCATGAAATGAACCGTCGAACAACGTCACACGCACATCACGCATGGGATACCCGGCTAATACCCCAGTCTCCATCCGCTCTTTCACGCCCTTTTCGACAGCTGGGATATATTCCCTCGGGATGATTCCCCCAACAATTTTATTAACAAACTCAAGACCAATCCCAGGTTCTGACGGCTCCACGTTTAGTACGACATGACCATACTGGCCGCGCCCCCCAGACTGCTTGATATATTTCCCTTCGGCTTCGCCCTTCTTACGGATCGTTTCACGGTAGGCAACTTCAGGCTTCCCCACATTTGCCTGAACCTTAAATTCTCGGACCAACCGATCGACAATAATCTCTAAATGCAACTCCCCCATACCAGAAATAATTGTCTGGCCTGTTTCGTCATCAGTGCGAACATGAAATGAAGGATCCTCCTGAGCAAGCTTTTCCAAGGAAAATCCAAGTTTCTCCAAATCTTGCTTGGTTTTTGGTTCCACTGCCATAGAGATGACTGGCTCAGGAAATTTAATTACCTCTAACAGGATTTGCTTCTTCTCATCAGCCAATGTGTCCCCTGTCCGTGCACCCTTCATTCCCACGGCGGCCGCAATATCCCCGGAATACACTACATCAATATCTTCGCGCTTATTGGCATGCATCTTCAGGAGCCGACCGATGCGCTCACGCCTTCCCTGCGTCACATTATAGACATAGGAACCTGTTTCTAATTTCCCAGAATAGACACGGAAGTATGTCAACTGACCAGCAAAGGGGTCCGTCATAATCTTAAAAGCAAGGGCGGAGAATGGTTCATCATCATTGGCTTTTCGATGCATGACCTCCCCAGAGTCTGGGTGCACCCCTTCAACCTCAGGAACATCCAACGGCGAGGGCAACAGGTCAACCACGGCATCCAACAAAGTCTGAACGCCCTTATTTTTAAAAGCCGTGCCACACAAGACCGGAGTTACCTTTAGCTGATTCGTCCCCATACGAATAGCCCGCTTTATCTCAGCTTCATTGAGGGTTTCCCCATTGAGGTAACGCTCAAGTAAAACTTCGTCGAATTCAGCCACAGCCTCCAGCATTTTTTCACGATATTCTTCGGCCATCGACAACAGATCAGAGGGAATCTCCCCCACTTCATAGCTAGCGCCAAGGGATTCATCATTCCACACAATGGCCTTCATTGAGACCAGGTCAATCACGCCAAGAAAATCCGCCTCTTTCCCAATTGGTAATTGAATGGGAATGGGATTGGCCCCAAGACGATCGATAATGGTCTGAATACTGTTAAAGAAATCCGCACCCACCCGATCCATTTTATTTAAAAAAGCAATTCGCGGGACATGATACTTGTCCGCTTGTCGCCAAACAGTCTCAGACTGGGGTTCCACACCCATGACGGAATCAAATACGGCCACAGCCCCATCCAACACTCGAAGAGAACGCTCAACTTCCACGGTAAAATCGACGTGCCCTGGAGTGTCAATTATATTGATGCGATGATCTTTCCAAAAACAGGTGGTGGCAGCAGAGGTAATGGTAATCCCACGCTCACGCTCCTGCTCCATCCAGTCCATCTGAGCCGCGCCTTCATGCACCTCTCCAATGCGGTGAGACACACCGGTATAAAACAAAATTCGCTCAGTTGTGGTCGTTTTACCGGCATCAATATGCGCCATAATGCCAATATTACGGGTCCGCTCTAATGGGTATCCTCGACTCAATTTTCCCTCATCTTCTTGAAAGCACACAAATGCTGTAGCGGCACCCTCACCTTCACGACCCCCAATAAAAAATAAAATAAGGAATACGTTAGGGCATTACAGGGTGTGCCCAACTACAGCACCATCCCACAAGTCACCAACGATAATGAGCAAACGCCCGATTCGCTTCAGCCATTCGATGCGTTTCATCACGCTTCTTAACTGCAGCACCGGCGCTATTGGCCGCATCCATTAATTCAGCGGCAAGCTTCTCTTCCATACTACGACCAGACCGAGAAAGCGCACTCTGCTTAATCCAGCGAAAGGCGAGCGCCATCTGCCGAACCGGACGAATTTCAACAGGAACCTGGTACGAAGCACCACCCACCCGACGAGACTTCACCTCCACCATCGGCTTCACATTACCGAGGGCGGCATGAAATACTTTCAGTGGATCACCACCCGTCTTTGATTCCACCATTTCAAAGGCGCCATAACATACTGCCTGGGCCGTACTCTTCTTTCCACGACTCATCAATATATTGATAAATTTCCCGACCAAAGCGTCGCGAAACTTTGAATCTGGGGGTGGTGTTCTATGCCCTGCGCTTTGTCCACGTGCCATAATTTATTCACTTACTCCTAAAAACATGATCAACAAACCAAGGAACCACACAAGTCTAAGCTACTTTGGCTTCTTGGCCCCATACTTGGATCGGCCTTGTTTTCGATTGGCCACACCCACAGCATCCAACGCACCACGAACCAAATGATATCGTACACCTGGCAAATCCTTCACACGGCCTCCACGAAGAAGCACGATAGAATGCTCCTGAAGGTTATGCCCCATACCTGGAATATAGGTGGTCACCTCCACCCCAGTCGTCAAACGAACCCTCGCAACTTTTCGCAAAGCCGAATTCGGCTTCTTTGGTGTCGTGGTATACACCCGCAAGCAGACCCCACGTCGTTGCGGACAGCGATTCAAGGCCGGGCTTTTACTTTTAAATTTTGGGGCCTTTCGACCTTTACGAACCAACTGATTCACTGTCGGCATAAGTGCCTCTCTTTTCGCTACTTAAGTGTTCATTGAATCTAACACACAGGTGGCGGGCAACCGGCGGATTGTAATGAAACAATCACTCTAGTGTCAATAGAAAACCATGCGATTCAAAAACATTTATGATGTTTGCGTCTGTAATTCTTTCCCACCTTCAACAGCCATTGATTCTGAGTCACTTCCTGGGTCCGATTCTAGAACATCTTCAACCGGCCTTGGAACAAACGTTTCACGATATTCTGAAAATCCTGTCCCTGCTGGAATAAGACGTCCAACAATAACATTTTCCTTCAACCCACGGAGATCGTCGACACGACCATTGATAGCCGCCTCGGTCAACACCCTAGTCGTTTCCTGGAATGATGCCCCGGAGATAAAGCTGTCTGTGCTCAACGAGGCTTTAGTAATACCCAGCAACACGGGTTTTCCGATCGCAGGCTGGCCGCCCTCCGCTAATACTCGTTGATTCTCATCCATGAAAGAAAATCTTCCGACCTGTGCACCGGGCAAGAAACTCGCATCGCCAGGATCTTCAATTCTGATTTTCTTGAGCATTTGTCGTGCAATGACTTCGATATGCTTATCGTTAATGGAAACACCCTGCAACCGATAGACTTCTTGAACTTGATTCACTAAATAGCGCTGCAATTCACGAGGGCCCAAGACCGCGAGTATGTCATGCGGATTGGCCGAACCATCCATCAATGGCTCTCCAGCCCGAACCCAATCTCCTTCGTGTACATTGACATGTTTCCCACGAGGAATAAAATATTCCTTCACATCACCCATTTTGTTATCAACGGTCACTTTCCGCAATCCTTTGACAAATCCACCAAAAGAAACTTCCCCGTCGATTTCACTTATCACAGCTTGCTCTTTGGGTTTTCTGGCTTCGAACAGTTCTGCCACGCGAGGCAAACCACCAGTGATATCCTTGGTCTTTGTAGTTTCTCGAGGAATCTTGGCCAACACATCTCCAGGAAAGACGATTGATCCTTTTTCAACAAAAAGATGGGCGCCCACAGGCAAAAGGTATCGAGCCTGCGACCCTGCCGAGGGCAACTTGGCCGTTTTTCCAGATTCATCTTTAATCGAAATACGTGGGCGAAGGTTCGTCCCGGCCTGTTCAATCACGACCTTCCGGGACATGCCAGTGATTTCATCCACCTCTTCCTTCATGGTGACACCATCGGTGATATCACCATAAGCAATCTTTCCGCCCACCTCCGTCAAGATTGTGAGCGAATAAGGATCCCACTCTACAAGCTTCTGCCCAACCGTGACGCGTTCGCCATCCTTGACCTTGATTTTCGCGCCGTACACAACCGGATGTTTTTCGCGTTCACGTCCGGAATCATCATACACCGCGATCTTCGCATTCCGGTTCATTACGACCCATTCCCCCTGCTTATTTTTTACGGCCATGTGGCTGTTATGGAAGTCAGAATTTTTCTTGGCATCAAAGCTTAAGTACTTCAATACACCGTCATGCCGTGACTCCAACACGCTTTGCTCTACAACCTTACTCGCGGTACCGCCTATGTGGAAGGTTCTCATGGTCAACTGAGTCCCAGGTTCACCGATTGATTGTGCTGCAATTACACCCACAGGCTCACCTTTTTCCACCAATCGACCACGGGCCAAATCACGACCATAGCATCTCACACACACTCCCCACCGAGCCTGACAAGTCAACACCGAACGGATTTTAATATGATCAATGCCGGCCTCACTGACAGCCTTAACTTGGAACTCATCCAGTTCGGTATCAGCCTTGACCACCACTTCGCCGGTTAAGGGATCGAGAATGTCTCCAGCGGCCAACCTTCCAAGAATTCGTTCCTCCAAAGGTTCAATTACTTCACCACCTTCCACCAATGCCGAAACTTCAATTCCATCGGTGGTCAGACAATCTTCCTCACTAATAATAACGTCCTGAGCAATATCGACAAGACGCCTGGTCAAATATCCAGAATTCGCGGTTTTTAACGCCGTATCCGCCAACCCTTTTCGTGCACCATGGGTAGAAATAAAATACTGCAACACGGTCAACCCCTCGCGGAAATTTGCGGTAATCGGGGTTTCAATAATTTCACCTGAGGGCTTAGCCATCAAACCACGCATCCCACCAAGCTGACGAATTTGCTGTGAACTACCACGAGCACCGGAGTCCGCCATCATGAAAATTGGATTGAGGGTATCTTCAGGACCCTGACCACCACCAGCACGGATTTCGAGCATCATCTCATTGGCCACCTGCTCACTTACATGAGCCCAAATATCGATAACTTTATTGTATCGTTCACCGTTGGTAATCAACCCTTCGCTATATTGTGACTCCACCTCCCCCACTTCCTTTTTCGCCGCACCGAGCAAGACCTCTTTCTTCGTGGGGATATGCATATTGTCGATACAGATGGACACACCCGCCTTGGTCGCATAAGAGAAACCAAGTTCCTTGAGTTTATCCAGCATGAGGACGGTTTCATGAAGCCCAGCCTTGCGATACACCGCATCGATGAGCTTGGTCATTTCTTTTTTCGTCATAATTTGATTGACGTGCGAGAAATTAATGGATGCCGGCAAAATTTCGCCAAAGATGACTCGACCGACCGTTGTGTCGACTAACTCGTTATTGATACGCACCTTCACACGAGCTTGTTCATCAAGCTCACCAGCGTCGTAAGCAATGCGCACTTCTTCAGCTCCGTATAAGATACGGCCTTCACCTTTGGCCCCTTCCCGCTCCTGCGTAAGCCAATAACACCCCAACACCATATCCTGAGAAGGAATAGCCAACGGACGACCATTAGCAGGTGACAGCACATTATTCGTCGACATCATCAAGACCCGGGCTTCGATTTGAGCCTCAACGGACAAGGGCACATGAACAGCCATTTGGTCACCGTCAAAGTCAGCATTGAAGGCCGCGCAGACCAAAGGATGGAGGCGAATCGCTTTTCCTTCGACTAAGACTGGATCAAAGGCTTGCATACCCAGTCGATGCAAAGTTGGCGCACGGTTGAGAATCACAGGATGCTCACGGATAACTTCATCCAACACATCCCACACTTCTGGACGCTCCTTCTCCACCAGTCGCTTTGCGCTTTTAATGGTTGTGGCTGCGCCTCGCTCCTCCAATTTATGGAAGATAAAGGGTTTGAATAACTCGAGCGCCATCTTCTTGGGCAGACCACATTGATTCAACTTCAGCTCAGGCCCTACGACGATCACGGACCGCCCCGAATAATCGACCCGTTTTCCTAAGAGATTTTGACGGAATCTTCCCTGTTTCCCCTTCAACATATCGCTCAAGGATTTGAGGGGTCGCTTATTCGCACCACGAATCGTCCGTCCACGCCGACCATTATCAAAGAGCGCATCCACGGCTTCCTGCAACATACGCATTTCATTGCGAATGATGACACCTGGCGCTTTCAATTCGACTAATCGCTTCAATCGGTTATTTCGATTAATGACGCGACGATAAAGATCATTCAAATCAGAGGTCGCAAACCGACCGCCATCGAGAGGCACCAAGGGACGAAGTTCCGGAGGAAGCACCGGGATGACATCCATAATCATCCACTCCGGTTTATTTCCGGATTTATGGAAGGCCTCTATCACTTTCAGGCGCTTTGTAAGTTTTTTGCTCAGCGCGATGGAGGTGGTTGCCTTGACTTTTTCATGCCGCTCATTCCACAGGCCTTCGATATCGACCTTTCGCAATAATTCACGAATGGCTTCAGCGCCAATTCCCACACGAAATCCCTGGGAACCGTATTCATCAAATAATTCACGATACCGCTCCTCCGTGAGAAGCTCATTTTCTTTCAGTGGCGTGTCTCCTGGATCAAGCACCACATAAGCCTCGAAATACAGTATTTTCTCCAATTGCTTGAGACTCATATCCAACAGAATCCCAATACGACTCGGCACCCCTTTTAAAAACCAAATATGGGCAACCGAAGCCGCAAGCTCAATATGCCCCATACGCTCACGACGAACTTTGGATTGGATCACCTCGACACCGCACTTGTCACAAACAATGCCTCGATGCTTCATCCGCTTATATTTTCCACAATTACATTCCCAATCCTTTGTCGGGCCAAAGATTTTGGCGCAAAACAACCCGTCTTTTTCCGGCTTAAAGGATCGGTAATTAATCGTTTCGGGTTTTTTTACTTCCCCATAGGACCACGAACGGATTTTCTCTGGTGAAGCAATTCGAATACGCATCGCATCAAAGGACACGGCATCGCGTGGCTTTTCAAACAGCGCATAAATGCTTTCCAAGTTTCGACCCTCCTAGTTAAACACCCGTGTTAAATTCTTTTAACACGAATCTATTCAGTGGATTTCATTAACTCGACATCGAGTCCAAGACTCTGGAGCTCTTTGACCAACACGTTGAAGGACTCTGGCAATCCAGGCTCCAAGAAATTTTCGCCTTTCACAATCGCCTCATACATACGCGAGCGACCCGGGACATCATCAGATTTCACGGTAAGAAATTCCTGCAAGGTGGAGGCGGCTCCATAGGCTTGCAATGCCCAGACCTCCATTTCCCCCAAACGCTGCCCCCCGAATTGCGCTTTACCACCCAACGGTTGCTGGGTGACCAGAGAATAGGGACCAATGGAACGCGCATGAATTTTATCATCAACCAAGTGATGTAATTTCATCATATACACATAGCCAACCGTCACAGGGCTTTTAAACGGTTCTCCAGAGCGACCGTCATACACCACGGATTGGCCATTTTGAGGCAGCCCCGCCTTCTTTAAGAGTTCCTTAATTTCCGGTTCCGTAGCTCCATCAAAGACCGGACTGGCCACGTGAAGACCCAAGGCACTAGCCGCCCACCCGAGATGAGTTTCTAGGATTTGCCCTACGTTCATACGAGAAGGTACGCCCAATGGGTTCAGAACAATTTCTAATGGCGTGCCATCAGGAAGATACGGCATATCTTCTTCAGGAAGAATCCGCGACACCACACCTTTATTTCCATGCCGACCCGCCATTTTATCGCCGACGGAAATTTTCCGTTTAATCGCCAGGTATACCTTGACTAATTTGATGACACCGGGAGGCAACTCATCACCACGACGAAGTCTTCCAACCTTTTCATCATAATAGGTTTGGAGGATTTCAATTTGATCCTTCGCTGCCCGTTCAATATCTTCAAGCTTCTTGTGTTCTTCCGCATCACCAAGAATCACTCGACGGACATCATCATCGGACAATTTCCGCAACACATCCGCGGTAATTTTTCCCTTTTTCTTCAAAATGACATCGCCGTTATCGTGATCCATAAGATCACGCCCCACGACTTGCCCCAACAGGAGCTTACGAAGACGCTTATTGCGTTCTTCTTCGATGATTCGAAGTTCATCTTGATAATTTCGCTCGATCTTTACCCGATCCTGAGATTCAATGTTCTTGGATCGCTCATCCTTATCAATACCCTTACGGGAAAAGATTTTGACATCAACGACAATTCCTTCAATGCCAGGAGGCACCTGAAGCGAAGTATCCTTCACATCGCCAGCTTTTTCGCCAAAGATCGCTCGCAATAATTTTTCTTCCGGGGTGAGTTGGGTTTCCCCTTTGGGAGTCACCTTTCCGACCAAGATATCCCCAGGCTTCACTTCGGCCCCAATCCGCACAATCCCACTTTCATCAAGGTTCCGCAGTGCTTCCTCACCCAAGTTGGGTATATCCCGTGTAATTTCCTCTTTTCCTAATTTGGTATCGCGAGCTTCAACTTCAAACTCTTCAATATGAATAGACGTGAAGGTATCATCCCGCACGAGTTTTTCACTCAGCAAAATTGCATCCTCGAAGTTGTACCCACCCCACGGCATAAATCCCACCAACACATTTTTCCCAAGTGCCAATTCTCCACGATCTATGGATGGGCCATCTGCCAACACCTGCCCAACCTTAACGGGTTGACCAACACGAACCACAGGGGTCTGCGTCACACAAGTATTTTGGTTCGTACGTTGGAACTTCACCAAGTCATAGGTATCCAAAAATCTGCCACTCTTGCGTTTGGGATCATCCTTCTTACCCAATTCCGTTCTGACGACAATCCGCCTTGCATCCACACTCTCGACAACACCGTCGCGACGGGCCTGCTCAACATACCCAGAATCACGCGCGACAACCGCTTCCATCCCCGTTCCCACCAGAGGTGCTTCGCTCTGAAGTAACGGGACGGCTTGCCGTTGCATGTTCGAACCCATCAAGGCCCGGTTGGCGTCATCATGCTCGAGAAAGGGAATTAACGCTGTGGCCACACTGACAACCTGCTTAGGCGATACGTCGACATAATCAACTTTATCAGGATCAGTGGTCACAAACTCACCTTGCGACCGAGCAGTTACAGCCTCGGAGATCAACTTTCCACTTTCGTCAATTTTCGAATTTGCCTGAGCGATGATATACCGCTCCCCTTCCAAAGGAGAGAGAAATTCAACTTCGTCTACCACCCGCCCCTTACGTACCTTTCGAAATGGCGCTTCAATAAATCCAAATTCATTGATACGCGCATATGTGGCCAAAGAGGTAATCAAACCAATATTAGGTCCTTCTGGGGTTTCAATTGGACAAATTCGACTGTAGTGAGACGGATGCACGTCGCGAACCTCGAAGCCCGCGCGTTCTCGAGTCAAGCCCCCAGGTCCCAAAGCTGACAAGCGACGCTTGTGAGTGATTTCGGCTAATGGATTGGTTTGATCCATGAACTGAGACAACTGACTACCAGCAAAAAACTCCTTGATAGCCGCCACAATAGGCTTTGCGTTAATCAAATCATGAGGAAGGACCGTCTCCATATCCAAGAGATTCATGCGCTCCTTGATACTTCGCTCCATACGAGCAAGTCCCAACCGAATCTGATTTTCCAAAAGTTCACCCACCGAGCGCACACGACGGTTTCCTAAATGGTCGATATCGTCAACATCCCCCTTGCCCATTTTCAACTCAACCAAACAACGCACAACTTCCGTCACATCCTGCGAGGTCAGGACACGTTGATCGAGTGAATGATCCAAGCCAAACCGGCTATTCATTTTCAAGCGCCCAACCGGGGACAGATCATATCGTTTAGGATTTAAAAACAGATTTTCAAAAAGAAGTTTGGCAGAATCAATCGAAGGCATTTCCCCAGGCCTAAGCCGCTTGTAAATCTCCACCCAGGCCTCTTCTTTGGAGGTCGTTTTCTCGGCATCCAGGGTATCCAAAATCACTGGTGTGGTCGCCGAACTATCCAGGTATATGACTTTGAAACTTTCAATTGAACTTTCCAGAATTTTTTCGACAATGGGCAATGTCAGCCGTTGATTTTTTTCGAGGAGCACTTCGCCACTTTTGGTATCTACAATTTCTGTCAACACCGCACGCCCCAAAAGTTCATCCGGCTTTACAGGAATTTCCTTTATACCGGCGCCGGTAAGTTTGGCCATGACACCCTTGGTTAAACGACTACCTTCTTTGACTAAAGGCTCTTTTCCGCCTTTTTCAAAGACATCAGCCGTCGCACGAAGCCCTGTATGCAGATCCGCATCAAGCTTGCGCATGAACTGCCCACTTACCACGCGGATTTCTTCCACGGGATAATACATTTTCAGCAGATCATCCGTTGAAAGACCAAAGGCTTTTAACAAGATCGTAGCTGGCATTTTTCGGCGCCGATCGATTCGAACATACAAAATATCCCGGGCGTCAAACTCAAAATCTAACCATGAGCCCCGATAGGGAATAATACGCGCGGAAAAAAGTATTTTTCCGCTGGAGTGAGTCCTCCCCTTATCATGACTGAACGAAGCCCCAGGAGAACGATGCAATTGGCTAACAACAACGCGCTCCGTTCCATTAATGATAAAAGTCCCTCGATCCGTCATGAGCGGGAGTTCGCCGACATAGACCTCCTGTTCACGAACATCGAGCACCTTTCCCTTAACGCTCTTATCTTGACTATCAAAAACCACCAAACGAATGCGCAGTTTCATTGGCGCAGCCAAAGTCATGCCTTGCTCTAAACATTCACGCACATCATATTTTGGCGTACCAAGGGTGTAACTAGTAAATTCAAGAAGTGCCGTGTTGTTGTAATCAGAAATCGGAAAGACACTCATCAAGGCGGCTTGCAGACCTTTTTCGGCGCGCCGCTCAGAGTCAGCATCTTGTTGCAGAAAATCTTCGTATGATCGTTTTTGCACTTCGACCAGATCCGGGATGTCAATCCTCGATGGAATTTTGGCAAAATCCATCCGCTTGATAATTCCCGGCAATATTGGTTGCGGCATAGTCGGCTCCTTGGACATCAATTCAGGTTAGACAGCTCTTCATGAGCAAACAGGAAACTTCCGTCCACCTTATTTGATTTCTACTGTCGCTCCAACATCGGTCAATTTCTTTTTAATCGTTTCAGATTCATCTTTGTCCGCGCCTTCCTTCACAGGCTTTGGCGCACCCTCAACTAGGTCCTTGGCCTCTTTTAGACCCAACCCTGTGATCTCACGAACCACTTTGATGACTTGAATCTTTTTATCTGCTGGAACACCTGTCAGGACCACATCAAACGAATCCTTTTCCTCCACCGCTGCCGCTGGCGCTGCGGCTCCAGGCGCCGCCGCAACTGCCACCGGCGCCGCCGCCGTGACGCCAAATTTCTCCTCGAACCCCTTAACTAATTCCGAAAGCTCCAATACGGTCATACTTCCCACCGCACTGAGAATGTCCTCTTTTGAAAGTTTTGCCTCTGTCGCTGCCATTGAATCATCTCCTTTCTTTGTTTCTTGAATTGCGGCCAACACCGCCACAAACCCACGAAGAATGCCTTGCATAACCCCAGCCAGCCCGCGCATCGGGCCTTGCATGGCGGAAAGCAACATGGATAGCAAGACTTCCTTGGAAGGTAAATCTGCTGTGGCCATGAGTTGGGCGGAATCGAGGGTGTTCCCCTCCAACACTCCGCCTCGCCATAATATTTTTTCATCACATTTTTCTGCTTTAATAAAATCTCGTAAAATTTTTGTCGGCAGCACCGGATCATCGTAGCCAATCACGAGGGCCACTTGCCCTTTAAATAAGGTTGTAACCGGCACCAATGACGTGCCTTCTGCCGCTCGCTTAGCGATGGTATTTTTCACGACTTTCAATTCAGCCTTTGCACCACGAAGCTGATGCCTCAATTGCGTCACCTGGTTGACCGGCATACCGCCACATTCTGTTACGACGGCCAATTTGGCTTTCGAAAACTTTTCGTGTAGGTCGGCGACTGCCGTTACTTTGTCTTCCTTTTTCATTCAAGGCTCCTTCCCAACCACATCAATCAAACTGCCGCGCAATTGCCCCACATTCAAGTTGAATTCCTGGCCCCATGGTGCTGCACATGGTTGCTCCCTTGATATACTTGCCTTTGCTTGAGGATGGCTTAGCCTTCATCAAAGAACTAAACACGGCCTGGGCATTTTGGGTAATTTTCTCGCCCCCAAAAGACACTTTCCCAATAGGGACATGGACAATCCCAGCCTTGTCGACCTTATACTCCACGCGGCCTTTTCGGATTTCCTCGATGGCTTTCCCCACCTCAAAAGTCACGGTTCCGGTCTTCGGGTTCGGCATCAGCCCTCTTGGGCCGAGCACTTTTCCCAATTTACCCACGGAAGCCATGAGATCAGGCGTCGCAATGGCTTGATCAAATTCAAGCCAGCCACCTTTCACTTTTTCCAGCAGATCGTCAGAGCCAACAAAATCGGCTCCCGCCTGCTTAGCTTCCTGCTCTTTTTCCCCTTTAGCAAAAACTAAAATTCTCACTTTTTTTCCGGTTCCATGCGGAAGCAGCGTGGTCCCACGAACCATCTGGTCGGCTCGCTTCGGATCAACGCCTAGGCGAACAGCCAGCTCCACGGTTTCATCAAACTTGGCGGTGGCGGTTTCCTTGACCAAATCACCAGCCGCTTGTAAGTCGTACAATTTCGGCTCGACTTTCGCCGCAGCGTTTTGAAATTTCTTTCCCACTGCCATCACTCCTATAAAAAATAACCTTGAATATTAGTCCGCAACTGTAATGCCCATGCTTCGAGCCGTGCCTTCAATAATTTTCACGGCGCCCTCAATATTCAGCGCATTCAAATCCGTCATTTTCTGCTTTGAAATTTCCAGCAATTGGGCTCTCGAAATTTGCCCTACCTTGTCTTTTTGTGGAACCCCAGACCCTTTAATGATCCCGGCGGCTTTTTTTAATAAATCCGTGGCTGGCGGCGTCTTCGTAATAAAGGTAAAACTTCGATCTTTATAGACCGAGATCACTACCGGAATGACACTTCCTTCCTGCTTTTGAGTCTTTGCATTAAATTGCTTACAAAATTCCATGATATTGAGTCCATGCTGACCCAACGACGGACCCACTGGAGGCGCGGGATTGGCTTTCCCCGCAGGAATTTGCAATTTAATTTGAGTAATGACCTCCTTCGCCATATCGTACTCTCTTTCCTAACCAGACGGTTAACTATGCCGTTCAGCCTTTGTTAGAGGCTACCAATTTTCTTTTGGATCATTCGTGAACGATTACAAAATCACCCAGCACGCTCAATTTGAGAAAAGGCCAATTCCACAGGAGTCGACCGCCCAAAGATGCTGACCAACGCCTTGACACGACTATGATCAGGATCCACGTCATCCACCATCCCATTGAATCCCATAAACGGCCCATCAATAATTCGCACGTTATCGCCCTTCGAAAAGAACACCTGTTCGCGGGGGGCAGTAGCACCAGATTCAATTTGCTTAAGAATTGAGTCCGCCTCTTCACTGGTCAAAGGAATGGGAGTCGTTCCACCTCCGACAAATCCCGTCACTTTCGGCGTGTCCTTGATCATCATCACTGTTTCATCTTTAACAGGAGCCTCCAACTCTACGAGCACATACCCTGGGAAAAACTTCCGCTTCGATGCCCTCCGCTTCCCATCCTTAATCTCAATGACATCTTCCGTTGGAACGAGCACTTGGCCAAGCTCCTCCTGGAGCCCCATTTGCGTCGCCCGCTCTCCCAGGGAAGCCCTTACCCGACCCTCATAGCCAGCGTAGGTATGTATGACGTACCAATTTTTGGCCATCGCATAGACCTCAAATGACTCTGTTTAAAGTATGCGGCTGACAAGCCACACTAAAATTGAATCCACAAAAGAAAGATATAAAGACATGATGACACAAAACACCACGACAACCGAGGTGGACCCAATAGTCTCGTCGCGAGTGGGATAGGTAACCTTTTTCAATTCAGCTTTAACTTCCGATAAAAACTCAGTAATCCTGCCCCATAATTTACGCACAACACTTCTCCTCCAGCCCAAACACACTCCGCCAACTTCCTACCCAGGCCGCCTCCATCAACAGAGTGGCAGGGGCACCAGGACTCGAACCCGGACCATCGGTTTTGGAGACCGACATGCTAGCCATTGACACCATGCCCCTTCGCTTTCGACTGCCCAAGATTACCCATCCTATTTTACTTCCTTATGAGGAACATGCTTTCGGCAAAATCGACAATACTTCTTTCTCTCCAAACGATCCGGATCATTTTTTTTATTCTTCATCGTCGAATAGTTTCGCCGCTTACATTCACCACAAGCCAAAGAAATTATGACCCGCATGGCCCCACCACCTTTCCAGAAATATCAAACAACTCTGACGCCCTGTTATGCCAAAATTTCCGTCACCACGCCGGCGCCCACCGTGCGCCCACCTTCACGAACCGCAAACCGCAACCCCTGTTCCATCGCAATCGGCGAGATCAACTCTCCCGTAAACGTCGTGTTGTCCCCCGGCATCACCATCTCCACCCCTTCATTCAATTGCACGATCCCCGTCACATCCGTCGTGCGGAAATAAAACTGCGGACGATAACCATTGAAAAACGGGGTATGCCGCCCCCCTTCTTCCTTGGTCAACACATACACCTCAGCCTTAAACTTCGTATGTGGAGTGATACTCTTCGGCTTGGCTAACACCATGCCCCGCTCCACTTCGTCTTTTTTGGTGCCCCGCAATAACGCCCCAATATTATCCCCCGCTTGCCCGTCATCTAAGACTTTCCGGAACATTTCCACCCCAGTCACGGTGGTGGTTTGTGTGTTGCCTAACCCGACAATTTCAATTTCATCGCCCACCTTCACTCGCCCCCGCTCCACCCGGCCCGTGACCACGGTCCCACGGCCACTGATGGTAAACACATCTTCGATGGGCATCAGGAAGGGTTTATCAATGGCGCGCTCGGGAGTAGGAATGTAGGTGTCAATCGCTTCCAAGAGCTTTATGATGGAAGGTACGCCGATGTCACTGGTGTCCCCTTCGATGGCTTTGATGGCCGAGCCCGTAATAATGGGCACGTCATCGCCGGGGAATTGATACTTCGAGAGCAATTCCCGCACTTCCAGCTCCACTAATTCCAACAGCTCGGGATCTTCGACTTTATCCGCTTTGTTTAAAAAGACGACGATATAGGGCACCCCCACTTGCCGGGCCAACAGAATATGTTCGCGGGTTTGCGGCATGGGCCCATCAGCAGCCGATACCACGAGGATGGCGCCATCCATTTGGGCCGCCCCGGTTATCATGTTCTTGACGTAGTCGGCATGCCCCGGACAGTCCACATGCGCGTAATGCCGATTGTCGCTTTCATATTCCACATGCGAGATGGCTATGGTCAGGATTTTGGTCGGATCCCGTCGCCCTTGCGATTCACTCGCCTTGGCCACTTGATCATAGGAGACATAGTTGGCCATCCCCTTATCCCCCATCACCTTCGTTAAGGCTGAGGTCAGGGTCGTCTTCCCATGGTCAACGTGCCCAATCGTCCCCACATTCAAATGCGGCTTCTTCCGATCAAATTTCGACTTCGCCATCTGCCCCTCCCAGGGTTCTTTCTCATCCAGGAACCCATAGACACATCCCTGGCCGTTAGCTAAACGTGAGAATGTAAATTTTTCTAAAAATTATGATTCAATCGAAACCGTGGAGCCCACGACGCGGATCGAACGCGTGACCTCGTCCTTACCAAGGACGTGCTCTGCCAACTGAGCTACGTGGGCCTCGGCATAATTCAAAAAGCTGGGACCAAATCGACAATCAAACATCTACGCTTATAGGCCCTTGGTATTCCCATTCACGAAAGTATTGGAGCGGGAGACGGGATTTGAACCCGCGACAGCCAGCTTGGAAGGCTGGAACTCTACCACTGAGCTACTCCCGCCACGGTTTACATATGTGTTCTTCTTGAACGGCTTCATAACCAAACAGACAAATTTTCGTGCAACCACTCCCTACCCAATCTCTCGCCAGCAAAAAAATGGTGGGCAGGCAAGGATTCGAACCTTGGAAGCCGATGGCAGCAGATTTACAGTCTGCCCCCTTTGTCCACTCGGGTACCTGCCCATTTTACATCTACACTTTTTGGCAGTCTGCCCTTAAGTCATCAAAAGATTAAGGGAAATAGTCAATAGAAAAGGTGGGATGCGATAAAGGCAAAACCCTTCTCCCTCCTGCATTCCTACAGGTAAGAACTAGGGCTCAATAAGAATTTTGACTTACGAAACCGCCCACGGGTCGATCCCAACAAACGGTGCATTATAGAGACAGGACATACAATCGTCAAGATAGTTTGATGGGAAACATGAGTGACTATTTTTAAGGGAAAAGTGATCTCAAGATGACCAAGAAATAATACTGAGGTAAATATACATAAATCAATATTATTTTAAAAAAGCGGCCAGGGGTTTTAGGCAACCCGATCACCATTGCCAATTACCCCCTAGCATTTTTCACTGAGAAGAAGTTATATAGAGCTAGGTATAAGCATCTTACTGATTGGAAGCACATGACAGGACAGAAAAAAATTCTGATCGTATTTGCACTGGCTGTTTTTGAATTTGCAGGCTCCCTATCTGTTTTGGCTTCACCCCCATCTCCACCACCCAAGTTAAACCCAGGGCTCGCCACCATTCAAACACCCGATGGCTTCACTATTTATGCAGAAATAGCCAACACCCCCGATCAAAGATCCCAAGGATTAATGTATCGCACACGATTAGCCCCAGATCGAGGTATGCTGTTCACCTTCCCAGAACCCGGGATTTGGACTTTCTGGATGAAAAACACCAAAATGGCTCTAGATATGCTTTGGCTCGATGAGAAGGGTGTTATTGTTCACATTCAACATGCGGCTCCGATCTGCGAACGGAAAGACAATCTCTGTCCCCGGTACCGCTCCAATAAACCGGCCGTCGCAGTATTGGAATTGGGTCCAGGCCGATCAAAAACGCTGAACCTCGCACCAGGCAAGAAACTCACCATCGAACTCCCCTGAGGAAATCAGAAGGAATCTATTGTTTTCCTACTGATAGGCATCTCTAACGAGAATCTTCCCACCCTCGAATTCGTTTTGCAGAAATTACCCCTTCGATCCGCCCTACAGCTTCCAAGGTTCGCTCAAGGTGCAAGGCATTCGAGACCTCAATTACAAAATCCAAGACGGCCTTTTGGTCCTCTCTGGTGGTGATTTCGGCTCTACTGATATTGGCTTGGGATGACGAAATGGCCAAAGACACCTTGGCGAGAACTCCCGGTTGATCCACGGTCAATACGCAGACCTTGACTGAATGATTCCCTTCGATATGGCTATCCCATTCCACCTCCACCAATCGATCCTTTTCATAATCCAATGCCTGCAAATTGGGACATCCCAAGGCATGAATGGTCAGGCCGCGACCTCGGGTCAGATATCCCATGATGGAATCCCCAGGAATGGGACTACAACATTTCGACAACTGCATCATGACATCTCGACCACCCAACACCTTCACCGCCTTATTCGGCCTTTTCAATGGAATAGAGTCCGGCGTTTCCCCGCTCCCAGCACCATCGCTCTGCTCTTGAACGGCTGGATCTAAAAATTGATTGACCACATTGGCGGCTGACAACCGTCCATACCCAATCATTCTTGCCATATTATCGAGGGATTCGTAACCACCAGCCAAAGCGACCTGCTCTAACTGATCAGATTTGAGCAACTCAGCCGCCGGCAGATTATGCTGACGAAACTCTCGTTCCAAAAGACGCTGCCCTAACTCGAGTCCACGCTTTTGCTCTTCCACTTTCAGCCAATGTTTGATTTTGGCGCGAGCTCGCGAAGTTCTGACAAACTTGAGCCATTCCCGTTGAGGAGTCTGGGACGACGACGTTAAAATTTCAACGGTATCCCCGCTGCTCAGTTTGTGTCGCAATGGAATAATTTTCCCATTCACCTTGGCCCCGATGCAGTGATCGCCAATTTCGGTATGAATAGAATAGGCAAAATCCAGCGGAGTGGAACCCAAAGGCAACTCCTTCACTTCCCCTTTTGGCGTAAAGGCAAACACAACATCATGGAACACATCTAAATGAAAAAGGTCGAGCTTCACGGAATCCATAAACTGCCGGTTGTCTGATAAATCCCGATGCCATTCCACAAATTGGCGTAACCAACTGAATACCTTTTCATCACGATCCCCGACTCGTGCCTGCTCTTTGTAACGCCAATGCGCAGCCACGCCATACTCGGCAAGACGATGCATCTCTTCGGTTCGAATCTGAAACTCGATATGTTGGCCTTGGGGACCCAACACCGTCGTATGAAGTGATTGATAGAGGTTCGTCCGCGGAGTCGCGATGTAATCTTTAAATCGGCCATGAACCGGAGGCCACAGAGAATGGATCAAACCTAATACCGTATAACAATTCATCTTCGTATCGGTAATGATCCGAATCGCTGCGAGGTCATATACTTCTTCAAAGGTAATGCCTTGTCGTTCCATTTTTTGATGCACGGAATACAAATGCTTTGGCCTTCCCTCGACCTCACCGGTTAATCCTGCAGAAACCAAAGCGTCCTTCGTCGTATGGATGATGGATTCAACATAGGCCTCTCGCTCTTCATCCCGTTTTGCTACCCGGAGCTTGAGCAAACTATAGGCTTCGGGTTTTAAATATTGAAAACATAAGTCCTCCAGCTCTTGCTTCATCCAACTCATACCAAGACGATTCGCTAACGGAGCATAAATCTCCACAGTTTCTTGAGCAATTTGTTTTCGCTTGCTTTCGGACATATGTTCAAGTGTTCTCATGTTGTGCAGACGGTCGGCCAATTTAATAAACACCACACGGATGTCATCAGCCATTGACAACAACATTTTTCGAAAATTTTCAGCCTGCTTTTCTTCATACGTCTGAAAAGGAATCTGCCCAATTTTCGTGACGCCTTCGACCAAATGCGTCACCTCATCGCCAAATTGCGCGCGCAATTCCTCTTGAGTGGCCACGGTATCTTCTAGGGTATCGTGAAGCAGAGCCGCGACAATAGCGGTGACATCTAACTTCAGAAAGGTCAGAATTCCCGCCACCGCTAACGGATGTCGAAGGTAAGGCTCGCCCGACCGCCGAGTTTGTCCTTCATGGGCTTTTGCCGAAAACTCATAGGCACGCCGGATCACAGCCCCATCCGCTTCGGGATGATAGCCTTGAACCTGCTGAATAAGTTGGTCGATCTCTGTAACGATGGTTAACGACATCGCGTGCTCATGTTCCTTCACAAATCCGTAAATCTCTCATGCGGAGCTGAATTCGGTCATATCCTTTCCAGCGATTGATTTCCGGAATAAATGCCACATCATATTGTCGGCCAGCGCCATTCAAGGTGGGTAACCATTCCCCCATTCGAAACCCAATACATTCAATCGGAACCGACCCATTGTGACGCACCACCAACTTTAAATGATTGTCACCCACAATTCGTTTTTCCAGAACAGTAACACCCAACGCCGAAAGCGTTGGTTCAGGATTCCCCATACCAAATGGATCCAAAGCATCGAATTCTTTCAGCAAGCGAGGTTGCACCTCGGAAAGATTGATCTCCGCGTCAATATCCAGCACAGGAATTTTTAGTTCCGATGTCATATTCCCCGTCGCCACTTCAAACATTTTTTGTTGAAACCGCGAAAACGAGTCAAAAGACACGGTTACCCCCGCAGCTGCAGGGTGGCCTCCAAAGGCCAGTAAATGTTCCTGGCATTGGGCCAAGGAATCAAACACATTATACCCTGGTACGGAACGCGCCGAGCCTTTTCCCATGCCATCCTGATCAAATGCCACAACCACAGCTGGACGATGGTATCGTTCCACCAACCGAGACGCCACAATTCCCACTACGCCAACATGCCATCCTGGCTTTCCGACAACGATCACGGGAGATTCTCTTGCCTCTTCGACACAGGCTTTTGCTTCTTCAAAGATTTCCTGTTCAATTTCACGACGTTGACGATTCATGTGTTCTAATTTCTGAGCCAAGGAGAGGGCCTCCTCATCGGAACCGCTGGTTAACAGCCGAACTCCTAATTCCGCATGAGCCAATCGCCCGGCGGCATTGATCACCGGAGCCAGCCGAAATCCAATGGTACTGGCCGAACAACTTCCTGCAATTCCCAAAACTTGCTTCAGGGCTCGAATGCCGCAACGTCTTCCCTCATTAATATGACGAAGCCCTTCACGAACAAATACACGGTTTTCATCTCGAAGTGGCATCACATCAGCAACTGACGACAACGCGACAAGATCAAGCCCATCTTCGGGTACGACATCCCGTCCCCCATATTTTTTGAAATAAGCATGTATCACTTTGTACGCCAAACCTCCGGAGCATAGCCCCTGAAAGGGATACAGATTGTCAGAACGATAGGGATTAATAAATGCAAAGGGTTGAGGAACGTCATCTTGGAATTGATGATGGTCCGTCACGATCACATCAATACCAAGACGCTGCGCCAAGGCAATTTCCTGATGCGAGGTTGTCCCGCAATCCGCCGTCAGCATAAGCGACACTTGGCAATCCGCCAGTTTTCGAATCGCGCGTTCATTGAGGCCGTAGCCTTCTTCTTGACGGTGGGGAATATACACTTCCGCATGCGCACCGAGACTTCGAAAAAACGAAAGATGCAAACTTGTGGCGGAAATGCCATCAACATCATAATCGCCATAAAAACAAATGCGTTCCTTCTGACGAATGGCGCGCTCTAACCGATCGACGCATTTTTCCATATCTGGCAGAAGAAATGGATCATGGCCAGATCCCCCCCCATTTGAAAGCCACTGACGAGCATGCCCGCTATCCCGCACTCCTCGCCCCCACAAAACCTTGGCCGTAATGGGAGACACCTCCATCGCTTCCGCAAGGGCGAGAACTTGTTCCTGGTTAACAGACCTAGTGATCCAGTGCTTCTTGGTCATCATATTTTCTAGTGATATTGCGCGAATGTTATCCACACGCAGGGTTGAACTTAAACAGCGAGAATCTTAGGAGTTGGGCTACAGAGTGTCAAACTCCGAACCTAATGGAAAGGGACTACGGCAAGAATCTAACGGTACCAAATCGAATGAGAAGAGATGCAGACGGTCCAGCGGGATAAAGAAGTATAAAGAGGGTAACAGAAAGGCAGCTTATTCGCCCCCTTTCTGCACATAGTTTTTGACGAATTCTGAAGCGTTTTCTTCCAATACTTCGTCTATTTCATCGACCAGTTGATCAATATCTTCCTGAAGTTTTTTGCCAGTTTCGATCACCTTTGGATTCGGCTTAACCTCTTGATCATCCTTAACGGATGGGGTTTTGGAAGAATCCGATTTGCGTTCTTGTTTTTCCATGGGCCACCTCCTGACAAATCATTGCGCGGTCACGTTGGTAGGATAACGAAGCTTCGTGAGGTGGTCAAGATAACTCCTCTCAGCCAAACCGCGTAGTCGGGCCACGGCATCCTCGAGAAACTTCCCAGTTGAAGGATGTGGAGAAGATCTCCTATCCTGTTAAAGATTTCAGTCATATTCTCTTTGGAACATTACTATCACTATACCAGATTAAATACATCATAATACCAGATTGGATACATCATAAACCTTTCTTCTTAGTTCCTTTTTTTCTATAAGGCTTCGCATGTCTATTCAGGATCAAAAATTTAATCCAGCTTCTTTCACACCTCCTTCCAGACTGAAAAAGATCGGGCCATCACAGATTCGGGAAAATATGCGAATTGCACTCGAGAATCATGCCATTAATTTAGCTCAAGGGCGTCCTGACTTTCCCACTTCACCCGTGGTGAAACAAGCGGCGATTGATGCCATTAGCCAGGATCACAATCAATACTCTGTAACCTGGGGATTGACAGAATTACGCCAAGCCATCGCACAACATCTCAAGGACAGGCATGGTCTCTCCATTAACCCTGAAACCGAGGTCACCATTACCTGTGGTGTGACGGAAGCCATCGTGGCCTCCATGCTGGCCCTTGTCGAAACTGATGATGAAGTCGTCATCATTGAACCCGCACACGAAAACTATGTCCCGGCAGTTTATTTCGCCAGCGGCAGACCAAAATTCGTTACGCTTCGACCACCAGACTATGCCATGCCAATCGATGAGCTTCGTTCAGCCTTGAGCCCTCGAACACGAGCTATCATTCTGAATACTCCACATAACCCCTCCGGCCATGTGTTTACCCACGACGAATTAACAGGGATCTTGGCCATTGCGGATCAGCATGGCATCTACGTCGTGACGGATGAAATTTATGATCACCTCTACTATGAGCCGCATCACCATATCGCCCCAGCAACATTGGCTCCCACTTTGAAGAGTTTGGTTATTACCGGAGGCTTGTCAAAAATTTATGCAGCGACCGGTTGGCGTCTAGGCTATGTGGTGGCCTCCGAAGATGTCACGGCCGCGATTCGGACGGTACATGACTACCTCACCATCTGTGCCCCCACGCCTTTTCAGCATGCAGCAGTTACGGCCTTGGCCCTCCCAGAAACTTACTACGCCGAGTTACGCGCGGAATTTTTGGAACGTCGAGACTTGACCATGAAGATGCTGCAAGAAAGTGGATTTACGCCCTACCTACCGCAAGGTGCCTATTACTTGTTAGCCGGCTACGAACCCTGGGCACACAAAGGAAACTCAGAATCTTTTACCAAGCGATTAATCACAGAAGCCAAAGTCGCCGTGGTTCCCGGCAATGCCTTTTATTATCAGGCGACTGATTTGGGACAGCATCTTGTCCGCTTCGCATTCGCCAAAACATGTCAGGTTCTCCAGGAAGCCAGCGAGAACCTGCGTCAAGCCTTTCTCAATCGTTAAATACAACATTTGGTGAATTGCTCCACGACTTTCACCAAAATTATTTCTCACCCACAAGTTAAGGAACCAACCTCATGACTACATCCGCATGGGATACACTCTCTCACCAAATTTCAGAACTGGATACACTCGCGGGCATTGGAGGATTATTGGCTTGGGACCAGCAAGTGATCATGCCATCAAATTCGGTGGAGGGCCGAACGCAACAAAGTGAAATGATAGGCAGGTTGTACCACGAACAGGCCACGTCTCCTCGATTGGGTGAGCTCATTGAGGCGGTGGCGGCCCTTCCCAACCCAACAATCGAACAACAGGCTGCTGTACGAAATTTACGACGGACCTATGCCCGTTCAACCTGCGTTCCGCAAACCCTGGCCAGCCAAATTGCCAAGGCCTCGGCAAACGGAATCGCAGCATGGGGGGAAGCCAAAAAGGAAAAAAATTACAAACGATTCGTTAAGAGCTTGCAGACGAATTTAGACTTGGCCCTTGAACGAGCTCAGGCAATTGATTCCAGTCGTCATCCCTATGATGTCCTTCTTGAAGACTACGACCCCGGGACAACCGTCAAGGATCTACGCCTCATGTTTGGCACATTACAACCCGGCCTCACGACAGTGCGAAACGCAGCCCTTGCGAAAAAACCGGCTGAACCCTTCACCGAACTTTTTGAGGTCGCCAAACAACTCACGCTCCACCAAGAAGTCATTCGCGCGGTGGGATATGACACGACACGGGGGGCATTACATGAGGCGGAACATCCCTTTTCCTGTCGAGTTGGCCGCGGGGATGTACGGATTGCCACCCATGTGCACGAACGAGACTTTCTCAGTGGATTAGCGGCTACGATGCATGAACTTGGACATGCCCTTTATGAACAAGGCATCCCCGATGGACCAGGTAGCTCAGCGGTGTACGCCGCCACCTCAACAGGATTACATGAATCCCAATCTCGCCTATGGGAAAATATGGTGGGACGATCTCTCGAATTTTATCAATGGCTCCAGCCATTGATGACCAAACATTTTCCCCGTCAGGCATTTGATCCCGAAAATGTTTTCAAAACCTCTTGCCATGTGAATTCAGGAAGCATTCGAATATTTTCCGATGAAGTCTCCTATAACCTACATATCATTTTACGATTTGAAATGGAATTGGCATTATTAGAGAAACGCATCACCGTCAATGAAGCTCCGGGGGAATGGGAGAAGTTAAGCGAACAATATTTAGGAATTCGACCCTCCGATCCAGCGGAAGGCATTTTACAAGATGCTCATTGGGCGGGCGGGGCTTTCGGATATTTCCCAAGCTACACCTTGGGAAATTTATATGCGGCATCACTCTTTGCCAAACTACACGAATGCATTCCAAACCTCGGACACCAAATCACCGAGGGTAACTTTGCTCCAACCTTACAATTTTTAAGGGAACGGATTCACCACCATGGCCATTTGTACGAAACACCGGACCTCCTACAAAAAGCGGTAGGCACACGAGACCACGTCAAAGACTTGCTGGCCTATCTCCAAGGACGCTATGCCAATGATTAAAGACCAGGTTCGAAATTCTGCCTAACCAAGGTAACTGGTATCATTACCCAGTATTCAAGATTTATCGCGAAATTCCTGCTTGTCGATGTCATACGCTTTAAGCTTACGAAGAAGCGTACGGCGACTCATACCAGCCTGATTGGCTGAATCGGCAATGCGTCCATTATTGTCAGCTAAAACGACTTCTAGATACTCTTTCTCTAAAACCGAAAGTTGGGGTTGAAGGTAGTCTGCCAGAGTCAACGTGGGATCAATGGATGCTGACGAACAATTCTGACTTGGAAATGATCGGGCTCCGTTTTCCATTTCAGCGCTTGGCAAGGTAGATGAAACTCCTGGAATCTCTTGGGAATATAACACTTCGGTCAGATCTTCCGCGGTCAATTCCTTGGTATGACCTTTTAAGACCAGTCGTTGAGTCAGATTTTCTAATTGGCGCACATTTCCTGGCCAAGGCTGCTCCCAGAGCAAATCCATAAATGACTGATTCAATTCTGGACAGTCCATTCCATAATCTGCACAGACTTGTTTCAGAAAATGGCCAAATAAAAACAGAATGTCTTCCCGGCGTTCGCGTAACGGAGGCACCTCTAATCGAATTACATCAAGGCGATAAAAAAGATCTTCCCGAAATTGGCCAATTTGCACCGCTTGAGCCAAAGAAGCATTGGTTGCGGCAATGACTCGCGCATCAATGGGCACTTCATGGTGAGACCCAACGGGCCGCACCGTCTGTTCTTGTAACACGCGTAACAAACTCAACTGAGTTTGAACCGGCATATCTCCAATTTCATCGAGAAGAATCGTGCCGCCATCGGCATATCGAAACAACCCCTGTTTTTGCTGATGAGCGCCAGTAAAGGCACCGCGCTCATGACCGAACAATTCCGACTCAATAATTTCTGGATTAATAGTGCTGCAATTTACGGCCACAAATCGGCCTGTTCGTCCAGACTGACGGTGGATAGCCCTGGCGAGCAAGTCTTTCCCTGTCCCCGTTTCCCCAACAATCAACACCGTGGCATCGGAACTCGCCGTTCGGGCAATGGTTTGAAAAATATCCCACATGGTGCCATTACGGCTGAGGATACCTTCAAAACTCCCAAATTTTTTACGAGTATCCCGAAGGTCTGAGGTATTCGAGGAAAATGTTTGATTCGCCTGAATAGTTTGAATGGTGTGTTGCAGAGTTTCCAGTGAATCCTCATACACCACATCCGCCGCCCCGCTTTTTAGAACAGCATGAACATAGCTCGCATCCGCGTCAGGTTTAAACACCAACACATCGAGATACGGCCGACATTCCTGCAAAGCCTTGATCGTATCGAAAGTTTGGGCATCGCCAAGATTCTTACCATCTAAGATCACGAGGCGAACGTGAGCCCCGATTTGTAGAGTTTCTCCACTTACTGGCGACTCCCCACTGAAAACCTCGAAACCCATTTGAGCCAATGCATGTTCTAAATGCGGGGACCCCAGGAGGCATATTGGATAGGCTTCAGACATTGAGACACTATTGTCTCACAAATAAAAAATGAGTCAAGTGTGTCTCATTTAGAGAGACACACTTTTCCCATAAAATAAAATGAAAACATTAAATCGTTTATTTTCAGTAATTTAGGTTATGGAATCACAATTGCTTAATACTATCTTAGGTAAATAAATTTAAGGTGAACCAATGTCTGCCGTCTTTTATTTAACCTAAGGAGGTGCCAAAGTTTCTCCACTCCACTGAGGAGAGCAAAGCCTGACAACAGGGTTCCGGCTTCTGTGGAATGTAAGTTGCTCACTCATCGCCGACCTAACTCAAACAGCGAATTCAGATTGTACCCAATGGAGGATTGAAGCCTTCATGGGTTTTCGGGCCTAACAAGAAAAATTCAAGTAGAAAGAAAGAAGAAAGATGGTAGGGGAAGTAAGAAATCCCTGGCTGGCAATTTGCTACGACCATAGAGTTTAACATTCAAACATACACATGACACCTGAATGCAGGAAAAATCCTGCAACACACGACAGCAGAAAACACACTTTTTGGAAGGGATCCATCATGCAAAATCAATTGGAAATTGGAGAAAGACTCTATAACAGATTTGAGTGGAAAAGACCTCAAGCACCTATACAGCTAGATATTCAACCGGCCAAACGTCACGAAATGGTCATTGCTGCGAATATTCTCCGTTCATCAGCTGAATGGTACCGGCCTTTTCTTCACGAAAAAGATATGGCCCAGCATACGGTGGATAATACTTGGGGAGAAATGGAGTTCGACAGGCGACGCTTCTTTATTGGGCGAAACCAAGATGTCCCGGTTGGCGTAATATCCACTCAATCAGTCCAAGACATGTTTTACATCGGATACATCTATGTCTACGCCCACCAAGTAGGCAAGGGGTTCGGGCCCCAATTACTTAGTCATGTTCGTGATCTCGCTTGGGAGGAAGGTAAACGGGGTATGGTGTTGATTGCCCACCCCAAGGCAATCTGGGCCACTCGCGCCTATACCCGCTTCGGATTTGAATGCATTGCTACTACCCGAGAGCAAGTGCTAGAGTGGCAGCAAGGTTGGCTTAAACCCTACTATGAAGAGGGATTCCAACTGTACCAATTTCTGTTCTGACACCAATCTCTACATACCACAATTCATCAGCAATAAAAGTTGAACACTCATTTAAATCCTCCCTCACCCTCTAGGTGCGACAGGAACGGGAAACGAGGGAACCCACACGTTGAAGGAGATCTCAATGGCTAAGAAAGCCCCTAAGAAAAAGAAACCATCTGGAGGTAATAAACCCGCGGCAGCCAAGAAAAAGGCCATCTCGAAAAAGGTATTGAGCGCGAAAAAATCCCCCAACAAAAAGAAACCAACCATCAAGAAGAAGTCGGCCATTTCGAAAAAGACACCGGACGTTAAGAAAAAACCTACCACTAAGCGAGCACCAGTCGCTCTCTTGGGATATAGTCTCGAAACCATGGAAGCCGCAAAGGAACACAACATCCCATTTGTCGCCGTGGTTCCGGAAGGTTTCGACATTGCCCTGAAAGAAGATGGAGTTGATTGTACGACCTGGGACTTTTATATGCGGAACCAGAATTCAGAGCGCCTTCACGAAAAACTCGTGGAGCGAGGCGTGAGCCATGCCGTCCCCCTGTATGAAGAAACCGTGGAATGGGCGGGCCAACTCAACACCCTTCTCCTCAAAGATCCCCGCGCCTTTCAACGAGCGTTGCTCTTCCGTGACAAGGCCATGATGAAACGCAACGCCCAAATGAACGGAATTCGGGTTGGTGTCTTTGAAGAAATCCGGACACCCGAAGAAGCCCTAGCCTTTTTTGAAGACATCAATGAAGCCAGGCTTCGCCTAGACGAAGAAGTGCCAGAACCCGTCCACCTTAAACCGTTATCGGCTGCAGGAAGCGTCGGGCATGTGTTTGTCCGGACCAGAGAAGACATCACTTCTCTCCCAGATGACGCCTTTCCCTGTTTGGCCGAAAGCCATTTGGCTGGACAAGAGTTTTCGGTTGAAGCCTTTATTCATCAGGGAAAAATCGAATTCATGAATATCACCGAATATGTCCATTTGGGCTATTCTCAAATCGTACCTGAAACACCGAAGCTCACCAAACAGCGCCCCAAGATTCGAAAAGCGATCGAAAAACTCATCAAAGCCTTTGGTATCACCAATGGCATGATCCATCCTGAGTATTTCTTGGATCATGAAGGGGAGTTGCATTTTGGAGAGGTAGCAAACCGGGTTCCCGGTGGCCACATCTTCGAGCTGATTCAAAAAGCTCATGGCTTTAATCCTTACGCTGCTTTATTATTATGTTCGGATCCGAACACCACCAAACGGCAATTGGATCGATTTTTCCCGAAAGAGCGAGACCATAAGATCTTCGCGGCCAATTTGATGGTCTACCCGCGAAAGGCCACCGTGCACCAACTCGCGTTTCCTGAAGAATTAGAGAATCACTCCTACTTTGATCGCCATACCATGTTTGAACCTGTCACACCAAAGGTGGCAGAGCGGGTCGGGTTCGGCAACCACTATGGAACGGTATTCTTAGCAGGTGAAGACCCAGAAATATTGCGCGAACTCGTGCAGAAGTACGAGGATTATGACTTCTATGAGTGAGACCCCTCAGGGCTCTTCAACATCTGCCTCTTCGACCACTATCGGTCGCCACGAAAAAGCCTTTCTTCATGCCCTAGAAGAATTGGAGCAAGCTACGCTTTTTGCCAAACCCAAATACCAAACAGAATTTTTTCGTCGGGCCACGGATTTGTTTGAGAGTGACCAAGGGATCCAATTCGTCAGAGCACAAGCCCACCGTTTCGATTCTGCAGGAGTTTTTCATGCCGGGCCCTGGGAACATCCGGATCGGTTAATGCCAGAATTAGTTGGGGGCGGGTTGCGAGCCGAAGGAGAATACTCCTCCATCGAAATAGTAAGTGAGCTTCGCGTGATGTCCCTGGCGGCAGGAGAATCTACACATGCAGCAATGACCAAGGAGCAAGCCCAATCCTTTTTACAAACGGTCATGGGACTGAATCTCGACTTACTGTACGGTAGCGAAACGGAAGAATCCCGCCTCCGTCCCAAAGTCTTTGCACGCGCGCGACGACTGCTCGCATTGATTGAGCAAGAGGTGTCTACCGGTGGATTGCTGGAACATGTGCTCGACGATATCGATCAACGCGTCTCGCAACGGCCTATTGATGTCAGCCTGACCTTGAATATGATTGAACAAGCCAAAAATATTCCAGGCGATCCAGAACCCAAGCAGGTTGCACGCCTGAACAGATTTCTTAAAGCGACGGGAAGCCCAACGCCTCTCGCCGAGAAAGCCCAAACCCCAGCGAATTATCGAAATCTCTTAACTAAGGCCACCAACCATGAGATCGAAAACGAGGCCAAGGTCGCAGGAAAACTCTTAACCCTTACCGGACTGTCCAGTGAATACCATGTGGCACTGATTCAGCATCTCCTTAATAAAGATGACACCGACATCCTAGCCTTTGCCTTAGATTTGACCGAAGCTGGACAGGCCCACATGGAACAATATCGCGATCAGGTATTGGAGTTGCTCCGTCTGACCATCCATCCCGCCACCAGTTGGGTCATTTATGGATTTCAGCAATTTTTGGAACGAACGCTGTTAGCTCGCGCAGAGGTGGCAGATGGTCTCACAAAACTAACAAACCTCGATTTATGTGCGACTGCCCAACAAGTCATTAAAAAACCCTTGCCTAGAGGTTCAGGAATCAACGCAAACGCAGCACTTGTGGGAGGAGCCATCGCGATGTTGGGACAGCCCTTAGGTGTCGGGCAAGGAAACAATCCAACCTGTCAGGGTGCTCGTGCATTAAGCCTCTGGAGTCTGCATGATCCTGGATATTTACTCCAATTACTCACCAGTGCGGCCCGTGACGATACCGTTGAAATGTTGTTTGAGGGAGCCCCGATTTTCTCGGGGGCCATCGCAGGAGGAGTCGCGGCGGGTAAATTTGATTTGAGACTCGATCCGGTTTCACGCGTTCTGGTGCCCCATCTTGATCGCATTTATGATGAAATGATGCGACGGGCCGCATTGCGTGGGGAAGATCCTCACAAATGGGTCAACCCAGCCCTTTACGGACGTTGGGTTCCAAACAGTTTAGCATCCCCCTTCAATCTCATTAATCTGAATGTGGTGGGATACGAAGAATTTGTTCGGCTATTTTATGCGACCCATCACCCATCCTACGATGGCGGGCACGATCTGATCTACCCCAATCCCGTAGGGTTACTGATTACCAACATTCATGGGAAATTTTTAGGGTATCATGCCGTTTCCATTCAGAGAGTCGCGGAAGATGACGAAGGCAATGTCCGGGTCTATTTTTTTAATCCCAACAACGAGGGACGTCAAAATTGGGGAAAAGGCGTCGAGCCCAGTGTGGTTGGTCATGGAGAAATTCCAGGGGAATCTTCACTGCTCTTTGCACACTTTGCCGCACACCTCTATGCCTTTCATTACAATCAGATGGAAGTAGGAGATTTGAAGGCGGTACCGGCAGAAATCATTACTGAAGTGACGGAACATGCCCAGGGAACCTGGGGAACAGCCTTTACTTGGTTATAAATTTAAGAGGCATTCATACTGAAAGGAACGAGGTATGTCTTTTTTGAAAATTAAACAAGTCACATTAGCCGGCGTCAGAAATACCTTCATTAGCACTTCCGCGATTGCCTACATTCAGGAAATCACCCCGGAGCAAGATCCTGCCTGGCAAGTGGGGGCCGAACCTTCCCGAACCTTGATCTTTCTGCATCAAAAACTTGAACCAATTATCTCTATTGACAACTTTGAGACCATTGCCAAACAAATCAAAGGGTTTGGTTCTGCCAGTGGCATGAACCAACAACCAAATAAAAAAACCAGGTAACAAGTTCCATTGCCTGAAATTCAGCATCCATCCCCTCCTGAGTCATCCCCTCCTCGAATTGAAAACAAGGGCCAGGGCCCACTGCTTTGGTTCATGGTTATCGGTGCGCTTGCCGGGGGAGTCCTTGGAGCCATGGCTCCCGAGGCCGCTCAACACGTTGTCGTCCTTGGAGATCTGTGGATTCGAATGCTCCAGATGCTCGTGGTTCCCTTGATCATCTCATCTATTATCCAAGGAGTAGGCTCCTTGGGGGATATTCGCCATTTGGGAAGATTGGGTGGTGTCACAGTGGCGTATTATCTGATCACTTCAGGACTCGCCATTATTCTGGGGATGATTCTCGTCAAACTGATTCAACCTGGTGTAGGTGCCGATATCACCGCTGCAGTAGCCCCGCTCGGGACCGAGGCGGCAGTAAAACATGGTTGGATTGATCTGTTACGAGGATTTATTTCTCCCAATATTTTCGCATCCGCCACCCAAGGAGATCTCCTGCCCTTGGTGATATTTTCCCTCGCCTTTGGAGCAGTCCTAACGACCGTTGGGGAAAAGGGCCAGTTAGTCATCAACATCTTTGAAGGCATCTTTGCTGCCATCATGAAGCTGGTCCATCTCGTAATGTGGATCGGCCCCATCGGAGTGTTTGGATTGGTCGCCGGCCGCCTGGCCATTGCGGGCGGCAGTGAGGGCATTGTCGCGCTCTTAGTAGGCCTCGGATTATTCACGATCACGGTTATCGTCGGACTAGTCATCCATGCGGGGATCAGCCTGGGACTGATTTTACATCTAGCCGGCCAGCGCCATCCCTTTACGTATATGGGCTTTCTAGGCGCGGCCCTCACCAGTGCATTTGCTACGGCAAGTTCATCGGCCACCCTGCCCTTGACTATGGAAGGGGTTGAACGCGCCGGTATCAGGACACGATCCAGTCGGTTTGTCCTCCCGATTGGAGCCACGGTCAACATGGACGGATCGGCTTTATACGAAGCGGTCGCAGCCGTGTTTATTGCCCAAGCTTGGGGAATTGATTTACCAGTGACCGCCCTTATGGCTCTATTCATTGTGGCCACCGTATCAACCATCGGAGCGGCGGGAATTCCCGAAGCGGGTCTGGTTACCATGGTGGTCGTCTTACAAGCAGTTGGGTTGCCTCTTGAAGGATTAGGACTGCTTTTAGCCATCGACTGGCTAATTGATCGATTCAGAACCGCCGTAAATGTGTGGGGTGACGCCGTCGGAGCAGCGGTTGTGGACCGGTATGTTCCAGGCTAACCTTCTTCCCCTTTCCTTCCCTTGTGAATCAATGGCATACTGCTTCCCTAATTTCGAATGGGACTATAGGTCCTGTGTCATTACTATTTTTTAATTCTTACATTAGGTGAACCTGAAATGGAAACGACATTTACCTATCAAAAAATTGCATCTCACGAAGCCCGCAAGGGAACCTTTGATACATGCGTATTACTCTATTCCGGCGGGTTGGATACGTCCATTATGCTCAAATGGATTGCCGAGGCCTACAACTGTTCGATCGTGGCGCTGACCGTCGATGTCGGGCAACTGCATGAAGATCTTGAAGCCGTCAAAGCCAAGGCCATCAAACTTGGGGCCAAAGAAGCGGTCGTCGTCGATGCTCGTGAGGAATTTGCGGAAAAATTGTTATCGCGTGCCATTAAAGCCAACGCGGATTATCAGGGAGGATACCCCCTTTCCACCCCTCTTGCACGGGTCACGCTTTCGGAAATAGCCGTTCGTGTCGCCCAAGAACGTGGCATCAAGGTCATTGCCCATGGCTCCACGGGCAAAGGCAACGATCAGGTTCGTTTTGAAAATTACATTACGACGTTAGATGCCACCATGAAAGTTATCGCCCCGGTCCGCGAGTGGAGCATGGGGCGGGACGAACAGATTGACTATGCCAAACAACACGACATCCCGATTAAACAAAATAAACAATACCTGTACTCCCATGATGACAATATGTGGGGATCAACGAATGAAGGCGGAGACATTGAAAACCCGGCCTGCATTCCTGATCTCAACAAATTTCTCCAGGTTTGCGTTCCACCGGAGAAAGCCCCCGATGCAGCCGAAGTCCTCACTGTGGGTTTTTATAAGGGTGTTCCTTGTTCTATCAATGGGGAAGACCTTTCCCTGTCACAAGTTATCGAACAGGCGAATACCGTTGGCGCCCGACATGGGGTTGGCATTGTGCATTTAACGGAAGATCGACTGGTTGGGCTGAAGGTTCGCGGAGTGTATGAAGCTCCTGGCGCGGAGATTTTAATCAAGGCTCATTTCAATTTAGAAAAGTTGGTCAACACTCGCGACCTCAATGAACTAAAAAAACTTCTCGACGAAAAATGGGCATACATGTGTTACGGCGCAAAATGGTATGACCCTTCCATGGATGCCATTCACGCCTTCCAAGACTCCGCCAACCAATATGTCAATGGAACCGTCAAAGTGAAGCTCTACAAAGGGAAGGCCGAGGTTGTCGCTATGGAATCACCCCACTCCCTATTTGATAGCAACTTGGCGACCTTTAATAAGGATGCAAGTTTCAACCAGAATGCGTCCGCGGGTTTTATTGAAATTTACAATTTGGCGCAAAAAACCTATCGACGATTACATCAAAAATAAGCGAACTTCTGAAGAGGGTTGAGCAAACAAGGAAGGCCCTGACGAAAAAAGTCAGGGCCTTCTTATTTTAAGAAGCGATGTTCACTAAAGGAGCCGGTTTGTTATCGAACGAGCAACCCACCATACTGGACGAAAAATGGGACGAAGACCAAAGACAGAATCGCTGAAAGTTTGATCAGAATATTCAACGAAGGACCGGAAGTATCTTTCAACGGATCGCCAACGGTATCCCCGACTACCGCGGCCTTGTGAACTTCCGTCCCCTTGCCGCCAAGATTTCCGGCTTCAATATATTTCTTTGCATTATCCCACGCACCTCCACTATTGGAGGAAGAAATGGCAATGACTCCACCCGCCACCAGAGATCCGGCGAGTACGCCCGCCACAGCTTGAATATCGAAAAGGAATCCGACAAGCAGCGGAGTCCCCATGATCAAAATCCCTGGGGCAATCATTTCCTTCAACGCGGCTTGCGTGGAAATTGCCACACATTGTTCGTAATCCGCTTCGGCCTTTCCCTCCATCAGCCCAGGAATGGATTTGAACTGACGTCGCACTTCTTCAATCATTTTATACGCCGCAGAGCCCACGGACTTCATGGTCATGGCGGAGAAATAGGCGGGAAGAACCGCACCAATAAATAAACCCGTATAAACCAAAGGATCTAGGAGATTGATGCTGCCTAACAGATCATACTGTGGCCCGTTTTGTTCCTTCAGTAATAAATCTGCTCGAGTCAAAAATGCGGCAAAGAGAGCCAAAGATGTCAGGATAGCGGCCCCAATAGCAAACCCCTTCCCGATAGCGGCAGTCGTATTCCCAGCGGCGTCGAGTACATCGGTCCGTTTGCGCACATGTTCCGGCATACCAGCCATTTCCGCAATCCCCCCAGCATTATCAGACACTGGACCATAGGCATCGATCGTAAGCGCGATCACCAGCGTTCCTAACATTCCAAGGGATGCGATGGCCACGCCATACATTCCCGCTAACATCCAGGGAAAATAAATGGCCAGCGCAATCGCGAGATAGGGGCCTACTGCGCTCTTATAGCCTAGGGCCAAGCCAAAAATAATATTCGTGGCAGCCCCGGTTTCGCACGATTGCGCGACTTCCCTCACTGGGGCATATTCATGAGCCGTGTAGTATTCGGTCATCAAACCCACCGCCAGTCCGGCAACGAGTCCAGCTAAGAAACAAAAATACACGCCGACGCTCGTATAGGTTTCACCCGCAATGAGAAAAGTTTCAGGAATCATCAACTTGGTAACAAAAAACATTGCAACCGCAGTCAAGCCACTGGAGATGATCAGCATCTTTTTGAGCGCTGGCCCAACCTGTTCTTCGGTATTCACTTTAATCAACATCAAAGTCAAAAGGCTAATAGGAATGCCGACTGCTGAGATGACAATTGGATACAACAGGGCATCAACCATGCCAGAGAATGCCACCGCGCTAATCACCATGGCTGCGCAAGTACTTTCCGCGCAGGAGCCAAAGAGGTCGGCTCCCATACCAGCCACATCGCCAACATTATCGCCTACGTTATCTGCAATCACTGCAGGATTACGTGGATCATCTTCCGGAATACCGGCTTCGACTTTACCGACGAGATCAGCTCCCACATCCGCCGCTTTGGTGAAAATGCCACCACCCACCCGCGCAAACAAGGCAATGGAAGACCCACCTAGACCAAAGCCCGCGATGACCTCCATGAGAATATGCGTCGGAAGTTGTTCAGGCATAATACTTTTCAGCAGAAGATAAATCAGGAGCATTCCCAAAGTGGCCAAACTCACCAATCCAAACCCCATGACCGCCCCTGAATGCAACGCCACATTAAAGGCAGCGGACAGTGACTTATTGGCAGAGACCGTAGTCCGAACATTGCCTTGCGTGGCAATTTTCATCCCGATGAAACCCGAGGCGATGGAAATGATCGATCCAAAAATAAAGGCAACGGCTGTGTAAACCCCTTCATTGACATAGTCCGTATGATGATCATCAATGAGCAACGCAATCACCGCCGCAAAGACCACCATAAAGATGGCCATGAATTTATATTCCTGTTTGAGGAAAGCCATGGCACCAGTGGCAATGGCTGAGTGGATTTTCTTTAAACGTTGTCTGGTATCCGCATCATCCACCCCCATATCAATGGGAATTTTTTGGACTGACGAAGAATAAAAAAACGCAATGACAAGTCCAAGAAGGGACAGGGCCAAAATTGTTGTTACCGCCATGATTAGTTTCTCTCCATGATGTATGTAAGGCTTTATTTAGATTCGAACTCGCCGACTGAGCTCAGCGAACCTTCTTCTCTATCTCTCAATCATATTTTTCCTAAGCCGCAACCCTCAAAATTAAACAAACCCTGCTTTCCATTGTCGGGGAAGATAACAGGTTGGGAGGATGAGACTTTGACCCAAGAAAACTCTGCAAAATCTTTCGAGCCGAACTTTTCCTGACGACTGTTTCTTGGGTTCCTGATAGAAAACAACAGGAAAGAGGGCTATTTTATCGATGACGACCCTAATGATCAAGAATAATTTCGAACCATGGGCCAAGACTACGTTATATAGCAAACATTAACCCATAGTCATCACGAACAAAGGTTGACATCACAAATCCATTCTCCAATGGCATGGCACCACAGCCAGTCAATGAAGGACTTAGACATTCGAGAACCATTATGAACTTTAGAATCCTGTGAATAATGTCTTCATTTCGTCTTTGGTCACCTCTCGATATTCCCCAGGCATTAAGTCCCCGAGTTTCAGCCCACCAATGGCGATCCGAATGATCCGCAATGTCGGATTTCCTACCGCTGCAGTCATTCGGCGGATTTGACGATTCATGCCTTCTGTAATTGTCATTTCCAACCATGAAGTCGGTACGGATTTTCGAAACCGGATGGGAACAGGTCGATCCCAAAAATTCGGTGGTTCCTCTAAAAGCTGAATATGAGCCGGACGAGTTGTTCGGCCTCGAATGACCACACCATTCCGAAGTTGATCCAAGGCCGTCGCGTCTGGAATGCGTTCGACTTGAACAAGATACACTTTGGGAAGCTTATGTTCAGGGTCGGTTAATCGATGCGCCAGCATGCCATCAGCCGTGAGAAGAAGAAGGCCTTCGCTATCCAAATCCAACCGCCCAGCGGCATACACGTCTGGCACGGAAATATATTCAGCCAACGTGGGACGCCTCAGCTCATCGGTAAAACACGACAACACGCCATAGGGTTTATTCAGGATCAATGTTGGCTTTGTTGTCATCGCTGAAAGTTTCTCGCTCATGCATCTTAAGACCGCAAGGCTATCAAACGTACAAGAAAAATTCGTTTGCCCTTTTAATGTCTTAGGTTGCCCCTACTCACTATTTCTGTTAACGTAAAGGTCAATTACTTACGCACTAGCACTAGTACCCAAATCCACAACGGAGAAATAAATGTCCTGGGAACCTAAAGATCCGTGGGGACAACAAGGCGGTTCAGACCCGTTAGATGATGTCCTCAAAAAAGCTCAAGACCAATGGCAGAGAATGATGCCCAACAAGGGCATGAAAACTATCATTCTCATAGTCGTGGCCGTTCTTGCACTTTCGCAAGCGGTGTTTAAGGTCGAACCCGACGAAGAAGGTCTGGTGAAACGGTTTGGAGACGTGGTTCGGACCGTTGGACCAGGGCCACATCTTAAAGTCCCATTTATTGAAACCGTGGTCACCCCCAAAGTCGAAAAACTTCACCGGATAGAAGTGGGATTTCGCACCAACGATCGCGGCCGCACACAAATCGTACCCCAAGAAGCATTAATGTTGACCGGAGATATGAATATTCTGTCTGTGGAATTCATTATCCAATACAAAATCAGCAAAGCCAGGGACTATCTTTTCAATGTCGCTGACATAGAAGAAACCATACGCAAGGCCGCAGAAGCCTCCATGCGGGAAGTCGTTGGCAAAAACAAGATCGATGAAGTCCTCACCGTCGGAAAAGCGGAAATTCAACAAAAGACCCAAGACCTGCTTCAAGGAATACTCGATCAATATGAAGGTGGAACACAGATTGCCTCAGTTCAGCTCTTGGATGTAAATCCGCCTCAAAAAGTTGCCAAGTTCTTTAAAGATGTGGCCAGTGCGAAAGAAGAGCGAGAACAGCTCATCAATCAAGCCCACGGCTATCGAAACGATATTATTCCGAAAGCCAAAGGGCAAGCTGCACAAGACATTAACCAAGCCAAGGGATTTGCACAATCCCGCCTCGCACGTGCCGAAGGTGAAGCCAATCACTTTTTGCAAACATTGGAAGAATACCGAAAAGGCAAAAACGTCATTGGGAAACGCGTCTATATCGAAACCATGGAAGAAGTGCTCTCCAATGTCGATAAAATTATTCTGGACTCCAAGGCATCTGGCAATGTGTTGCCGTATTTGCCATTGGATCGGATGAAAAGATTTCCAAAATCTAATTCACAGGCGACACCATAATGAAACAAAATCTTATTCTCGGCATATTAGGGGTTATCGTTCTCCTCATCATGATGGGGGCTTCTCCGTTCTTCATTTTAGACCTCACACAAACGGCCATTGTCGTGCAGTTGGGAGAACCTAAGCGTACAGTCACGGAACCCGGGCTCAAATTCAAAATTCCTTTTGTCCAAGAGGTCACGTATTTTGACAAACGGCTTCTCGACTACGATGCCTCTGCACGAGAGGTTATCACCCAAGACAAAAAAACCATTCTCATCGATAATTTCGCTAAATGGAAAATCGTTGACGCACTCCGCGTGTACCAAGCTTTTCAAACACAACGCGGGGCCTTGCAACGTTTAGACGATATCATCTATTCCGAACTTCGCGTGGAATTGGGACGGCATGAACTCTTAGAAATCGTCTCCGCCAACCGCTTAATGATTATGGCTGTTGTCGCCGAACGAGCCAATAAAAAAGCCTCTGAATACGGGCTAGAGGTAACGGATGTTCGCATCAAACGCGCAGACCTGCCTGAACAAAATGCCAAGGCCGTCTTTGATCGGATGCAAGCTGAGCGAGAACGGATCGCAAAACAATACAAAGCCGAAGGCGCAGAAGAAGCGCAGAAAATTCGATCAGAGGCGGAAAAAGATCGTGAAATTATTTTGGCCGAGGCCTACAAAGAGGCCCAAGAAATTCGCGGTGAAGGCGAAGCCAAAGCCTTCAAAATTTATGCGGATGCTTATCGGCAAGATCCAAAATACTTTGAATTTGTCCGATCGATGGAAGCCTATCGAAAGGTGTTCGCCAAAGACACCACCATGGTGCTCAGTCCCGATTCCGAGTTTTTACGCTTCCTCAAAAAACAGTAATTTCGTCATTCCAAGCAGCAGGCAATCTCTTAACCAATTGCTTGCCCCATATCCTTGCCTTCGAGTCTCTTGCCGCGCTACAACAGCAGCATGGCAAATCAAGAACATCTTGACCTGGTCCTCAAAGGACTGGAAGTCTGGAATAAATTTCGGCGTACACAGCCGGACATCCTTCCCGACCTCAGTGGCGCGGATCTCTCGGGCTACGATTTCACAAGAATGGATTTTACGAAGGTGAATTTTTCTGGGACGGACCTTTCTGATGCGTATTTGCTTCAAGCCAATCTCGAAGAAGCCAATTTGACCGACGCGAATCTCACCGAAGCCGATATCCTTGAAGCCAATCTCATCAAAGCTATCCTCACCAATGCCACACTCCAAATGACCGACCTCAGTGGGACGGGCATGGTTCGCGCAAACCTCACAGGAGCCAACCTCTCCCAAGCAAACATGACTCGAACTGCTCTGCCTTGGGGTATTTTGCGTGGCTGCACACTTACCAAGGCCAATCTAAAAATGGCCGACCTTCGTGAAGCCGACCTCACCGAAGCTGATCTTTCCCATGCCAATCTTCAAGACGCCTCACTCACTGGCACGATCTTTCAACGCGCAAATCTCCAATCCGCCAAAAATTTAATCGTAGAACTACTGGGAAAATCAAAAACACTCCACCAAGCCCATCTGGATCCCGAGATCAAAGATGAAATTGAAAAAAACTTTTCCTACTTGCTTTGCGAATAGTAATTTTCATCTGTCGTAGAACTATAATTACTGCCTCGGGTTTCAGCGGCAGCTAAGGTAATGTAGAATAGTCGCATGAGCAGTCAGTCATTTAGTCATATTGTCACAGCTCTGCTTATTACCTTGGCAGTCGGTCTGCTCTCCCCCACCTTCATACAAGCCCAAGCTCAACAAGAACTTAAAAAGACCTATACTCCTGAAGAAAAAGATAACCTCAAGGCCATTCACACGATTTTGCTTGGTGGAAAAGTCACGACCTGGTTAGATTATGAGTATCCGATTTATGATCCCGTTTCAAATTTGAAAGGGAGACTGGAGGAAGTCGGATTCCACATTGTCTTCGATCCAGAAGAACCCCATGATGCCATCTTGTTTCTTGAATATACAGAAACACCCAGTGGCACTTTCCGTGCATTGGAACAAGGAACAGCGGTGACGTTCAACACCACCGTCTATCACCCGAAGGTCGGCATCATCGCTTCGAATCATTTCGAAGCCGAACCAAGCGAAGTTCCAATTGGGGGCCTCTATTGGGATACCATTGGTAACCTCGAAGGAGACCCGTTGTTCTTTTTTCAGGCCCAAATTCTGAAAGCTTGGCTCACCAACCAAACAGATGCTGGCACGGTCCTCATGAAAATGGTGCGTCGTCCGTATACTGACACGAACTTTGAACAACCCTACGAGCAGCCGGGACCAGCCTTTGTGCGAAGGGTCGCACGGATTAACGCCATACGGGCAATAGGTGCTCTTGAAGATCCCCAGGCGCAAAAAACGCTATGGGAATTGACGAAGGTTGCGACGCCAGAGGAACGATCAGTGGCCGTGCAAGTGCTAGGCAGCATTGGCAACGCCTCGTTTGTTCCAAAACTCTCGCTCCTCGCGGAAAGGGACCTGGATCTTAATGTGCAAAATGCCGCACAAGAAGCTATTCGGAATATTGAAACAGGCCAATAATAGAGAGGCTACTTCTTATTTTTTCAATCTGTAGACCGGGCTAGTGTATTGAGTTTGGCTTATGGCTTCGTCGAATAACGATGATGCGCCCAAGCAGGTGATCAGGAGGATCGATGGGAGATTCGATTAAATCAATTCGGGTCCCCACGCCCTGAAGTAAGCGAAGGCCTTGAGAAGTCTGGACAAAGCCTTTAGCGCGCAGGGCTTTGTGAGAAACAATCTGGCTAATGATTGAGTCAGGATGAGCTCCAGGTTCCAATTGAACTTCTTCAGATTCAAAAGCTTCGTGCGTATGAGGTCCATGTCCATCAACGTTCCGCTTAGCATTCATATCATTGTCTGGTGTAAACAATACCTCGGGTGAGACACTTGCATTAGTTGCATGAATGATTGGTATGCCGGGAGCCAAGTGATCTAACCGTGCTTCAATTCGCCCAAGATGATCAGTTCCCACAAGATCCACTTTATTAAGAATCAATAAATCCGCCGACGACACCTGCTGTTCAAAGGTGCCCTCTAAATCGCGCTCGTCGGCCACTTGTTCGGCATTGACCACCACGACCGCAATACAATCGCCCACCCAATTGGAGACAGGTTCCCGCCAAAAATTGAGGAGTGTATCGAAGGGCAACGCCACCCCGGAGGTTTCGACAACGATACGGTCTGGCCGAACTTCTATCCACAACTGCTGCAATGTGTTGACCAATTCATCTGACAATTTGCAGCAAACGCACCCCCCTTCGAGTTCGACATAAGCATTCGACCCTTGGGCTCCAAGAAGGGCCTGATCAATGCCTAGGGCGCCGAATTCGTTCGAGACTACTGCCAACCGCAAGCCTTTTTGCTGAGCATCTTTTAGAAGATGCTGCACAAGAGTTGTTTTACCTGAGCCTAAAAACCCCGACACCACGAGAGCTGGAATGCCTGTTAGAGGTACTGGAAACGGGTCACTCATAGTTTTGTTTCATCAAAGAAGGTGGAAGGTGGCCCCTAAGACAACAATACTTAGCACAAGCAAACGTTCTTTTGTCATCCTGAATGAAATGAAGGATCTGTCTCTCATGATGGAGAGATTCTTCACTAGGCTCAGAATGACAAATCCTGCAGATTTCCACCTATTCAAATACCAAACCATCTATGGCACATCGGTCATCCCTTGGGTAGGACCAATTTTATATAACAGAGTCACCTGGGCTTCGACTTTGATTTCACCTGGCGACATGGGGACCGAGGATTCTGCTCCCCCATCAGCCATCAACATACTCGCTTTGGCATAGGACCGTCGTAGTTCCGGAACCGATATCCCACCTTCTTGCACCGTCAATAGTCCTACCAGTTGAACGTCTAAAGACTGTGCAAGGATTTTTGCTTTTTCCTTGGCCTTCTTGGCCGCTTGGGCTAAGGCCTGGAGGTACACGGGATGTTGATCACGCACGATCCATTGGATTCCATTAAAATGATTCGCTCCAGCTTTTAAGGCCCGATCAGCCACGGCCCCCACCTTGACCAAATCTCGCACTTCAGCCTTGAGTCCATTCCGCGCAGTATAGCCAAGAATTTTGGGTGGCTCATATTTGATAGGCTCATCAGACCGACGCCGAGGGGGTGGGGCATATTGGGGGGTAATATCAAATGAAGTAGTTTGAATACGCTCTTCAGGTATACCCAGAGCAATAAGCGCCGCCATTACCCGTTCCATACGATCCCGATTATCACTCACAACTTGTTCAAAGGACTCTCCCGCAGTTTCGACAGAAAAATTGACAATGGCGGTGTCGGGTGCCAACTGAATCGTTCCTCGGGCCGAGACATTCAAGATGGAAGGGTCAACGTGTGCATCATTCCCCCAGGCAAATGGCACGGACATCATGACCATTAGAATCGTGGCCGGAAGTTTCATGGGACCTCCTTTATGTTGGCCTTCATTAGACCGGAACGATTGAATGACAAATCTCCCCTCTCGTTGACAACCAAGGCCCGGCTTTACGAGAATGCCACTATGTCAACGCCTTCCCCCGATTCACTCGCAATGACCCCGGGATCCGAATTGCCCGACCGACAATGTGCGTGGTGCAAAATTAACATGAATAAGCGCCTGGTCGGAGAAGACCGCTTTATTCATTACACATGCCCTGCCTGTATTTTTCAACATACCTCGAAACGGGAAGCTTCGTAATACGTGATGCGTTCATAAAACGATCCCCCCTCGCTTTACGCTTCACGTATTTTAGAACAGGTTCGAGACGATTCGAGTTCCGCCCACCCACGTGCCAATGACGCTTCCAAGGGTCGGCAACAAAAAGGCGAGAAAAATCCTGAGGAGCCGACTTTGCCACCATCGTCGAGGAATCGCAATATCTTCCGCAACGGTTTGAAATTCCCGGACGACCGGTGGCTGCATATAGGCTTGCACAAAGGCGGTCACGTACCCCACGCCAATCACAGGCGTCAGACTCGTAATCGGAGCGCCCGCAAATGCCACTAAAATTGTCAAAGGGTGAGCAAAGGCAATGATCGCGCCAAGGCCACTGGGAATGCCATTTGCGAGAATCCAAAACATGGCATTTTCGCCAGCCGCCGCCAACCCCTTTTGATACCCAATCATGGCAATTGATCCGACGATGATTGCGGGAATACTCCACCCCACCCATTTCCATACTGGTGAAACGGGAGGAATGACATCGAGCGCGGAAAGGTCTGAACGCCCAGATTGTTGCAACACCGATTTCATGCCCTCGACATGACCAGCACCCACCACAGCCACCACTTTCTCGCCATCGGCTTGTAAAATTTTTTCCGCAAGATATTGATCTCGTTCATCTATGAGCACTTCTTTAAGCGTGGGCACTTCGGTGCCAAGTTCCCGCATCATTTCCGATAACACGTCCTGTTTTTTTAAATCCGACAAGGACTCTTCCGTCACTGGTTCAGTATCAAATACACTTAACATGAGAGACGAAACCAACATGCTTTTTTTAAGGAATGGTGTGGAGCGCCAGGCGCGCCGCATGGTCACCCGGACATCGCGATCACACAAGAAAATAGGAATGTCATGTTTTTTAGATATGGTAATCGCTTCCAGCATTTCGGTTCCCGGCAAAACACCCAGCTGATCACCCAGCCGTTTTTGATAGGATGCCAAGAGCAAATTGACCAACAGAGTACTCAGTTGTTTATTGCGAATGACCTCTTTGAGGTCAAGCGACTCCCATTTATGCTGCTGCGAGAGGGCCTCCAATCGACGAGCATCAAGCTCGACACACACACCATTGGGCTTTTCCTCTTCGATGACTCCCCGAACTAAATCTGCCGATTCACGAGAGACATGGACCGTCCCGACAAGGATAATCGTTTTCTCCCCTACCTTCAGCACATGCACATCAGCAGAAGATCGAAGGCCGGAAGGCCCAGATTCCTGCGCTTGTATCGACTCAGGTGATTCAGAAGATTCCATAAACACACCATGAACAAAAATTTTCGATATTGTCAAGAAACGAAAGACGTGGACGTTTCTCCATGCTACAATGGCAACCTTAGAACGAGGGAAGTATCTCTTATCCACATCAACATCCCCCGGCCATGAGCAAAATTCGCATCGCCAAACGAATATGGTTTTGGATCCACCAAGATGGTAGCCGATGGAAAGTGGCCAAAACAGATGAAGGTTTTTGGTTTTGCCCGCTTGGTTCTGCAGGGAAGCATCGAGGCCCTTGGAAGGCTGGCTTTCCGCCGGGATTGGAAGATTTTACTCCTTGGCTTAAGCACCATTAAGCGGTATCGTTATTCTCATGACCCGTCTACTTAAAATCTCCAGTTATCGGTTGGCCTTTTGGCATGCATCAAAACGTGCACGCCACGAAGAAGCCGAAATCATGGACTGCATATTTTGCCAATATAGCGAAGGAGTCGCCAGAATGCGTGACGTAGCCGGGTACTTTCATCGACGAGGATTCACCATCGCCGACTGCGATGACCGGTCTGTGACTATTTTGCTAGAAGAACCATCAGGAACGTCCGACAAGATGCGTTCTCGCAGCAAGGCCGACCTATTGCGGATGATATCGGGGCAACGATCCTTTTCCGTTCATTCTTCGCATTTTGAATAACGCTCACTTTTCCAAACATTGATCATATTCCCTACAATTGTTTCGCTCCCAGGACTCCCATCATGGACAAGTAAATTCTTGCATGATCTTTATCAATGAATGGGACGTCTAATCTCGATCTTCAGGACTCAACATCCGCACCCGGCCAAACTCCCCGTCATAACCAGGATCGATCCTGGCATGCCCCTCACGCAAAAGTTGGACAGAGAGGGCCAACAACCGCCCACCATTTTCTTCGATATCCGCTAAAGGAATTTCCCTGAGGATGAAAAGTTCTGGACCCAATCTTGCGAGCATATGGTGATATGCTTCTTGCACTCCCTTGGTATTTACTCCCGCGCCTCTTACTTCCGCGAGGAGTTCAACCAACGGGACAAGACTCCAATAGGGCAAGCCCTTTTCTGGACGATAGCCGATAGGCTGGTCAGACAAGGCTTCGGTGCGGTGCAACACGCCAACGGTAACCATTTTTCCGCATTCAGGACACATCCCTTGATGCGCACGTGTTTCCTCGGGCGTGAGACGGATTTGGCAGTTTCGGTGCCCATCATAATAGTACTTCCCTTCCGCCGGAAAAAATTCAATTGTCCCCAGAAATTGTGGAGAAAAACCATTCGTAAAGGCCTGCTTGATACCCTCGAACGACAGATCGCAATTCAGCACGTTGCATTCCCGGCCTAGTTTACTCGGAGAATGCGCATCGGAATTGGAAATAAGCGTTATGCCTTCTAACTGGCTAAGTCGCCAATTCATCGGAGGATCCGAGGACAGCCCAGTTTCGATAACCTTAATATGTGGCGTGAGTTCTCCAAAGCATTCTTCCAAGGAATCAAATCCCGAGTTAGCTCCGAACACCGAAAAGTGCGGGGTCCAAGCATGCGCCGGCACAAACAAAGACTGGGGGGACAGTTCTAACATAATGCGCAACAATTCTTCGCTGTCTAACCCTAATATCGGCCGTCCATCGGAACGAATATTTCCAATCTGTGCTAACTTGTCATTGAGGTTCGAAACCTCCGTAAAGCTTGACGCATAAATCATATTATGCACTTTGCGCGTGCGCCCATACCGCTTATAGATACTGCTAATTTCCGAGGTAAGAAGGAACCGAACTTCCCCTCGACACGATTCAGGAATTTCGGCATCGACTTTTTTGGCAAGTTCAGGTTTGAGACGATACAAACCTGGTTCTGCTGGTTCGATTTTCTCCTGAAGCTCAAGACACCAGCCAGGGTGGGTAAAATCTCCAGTCCCTAGAACACTAATTCCTTTAAGTTGTGCCCACCGATATAAGTTCTCGGGGACCATGTCTTTACTCACCGCCCGTGAAAACCGCGAATGGATATGCAAATCTGCAATAAATGGCTTCATAGGTCCTTTGCCACCCTAACGAGGCATCATAAAGAAGTCATAACATCCAAAGTCTGCTCCTTCGGCAATCTCCAAAATACCCTAGCTCATAGCTATTTTTTCCACCCATTGCGATAATGAAATAACCTTTTGAATAAAGGTATCTCATTCATTCACCCTGGAGGGCTCCATGTCCAAAACCTTAAAAACGTGTTTCACCTCTTCACTCATTTTCGCCGCCGCCTTAACATTGTCTATTGGACTCCCAATGGGACACGATGTCGCTTGGGCCAAAGAAAAGGTCAAGGTGTTATACCACGTAGACGGCAAAGACATTGCCACCGCGACCTATGCCTTGGCTCTCATTAATAAACACATCGAAGCCGAGGGGGGGCCGGACAACATTGATGTCAAACTGATCGTTCATGGACCAGCTCTTGAACTCTTCAAAGAAGAAAGTGTTGACCCTGAACTCAAAGCGAAATTGAAAGCCGCTATGGATAAAGGTGCGGATGCGGAAATGTGCCAAGTATCCATGAAATTGTTTGGGACGCCCCTTGAAAAACTCGTGGCGGGATTTCAGCCGACCGAACATCCTGTTGCGGTAAAACGCATTGCCGATCTTCAACAACAAGGCTATATCTATATCAAACCGTAATTTCTCTTTCCTTTTTTTTCGGAGGAGCAAGGGCCGCCTTGCTCCTCTTTTTTTGAAGCGTTGCAGTTCATTACCACATTCAAGTCATCATCTGGGAGGAAAAAATTTCCCACTTCTCAGAGGAATATTCCCCTCTTGGCGACTCCTCAACCTCCAGCCCTTGAAACCTTGGTCCTTTAATTACCATGTAACGAATCAAGATCTCGCCACAACATACCGAAACAACGGATACTAGACAGCGTTCAACACAAATCACCAAATTCATTCAACATTTTAAAAAATATTCCCGGGCAAACAACAATCTGGAATAAAGCTTGCATGATCTGAAAGAAGCATTCAAAAACCCTTGAACGAAAAACCAAAAAAGAACCAGACCTTGAACCCTCTAAAACCTATCGACACCCCTATGCCTATAGCAGGGATCTCTTCCTTATATAAATGGTTGATAGCCCTAGGCATAATGGCCTTTTGGATACATCTGTGTGCAGATTTTGCCACAGCCCTTCCCCCTTCCATCACAACCTCTTCTACAACCACCACCGTTTTTGAATCCATGACCAATCTTGATGCTAGAACATTGTTACCTGCTGATTTATTAAAAAGTGCTCACCATACCGTGATGGACCAGGTTGAACCGTTTCGACTCACCAACCATTTCACTATCACTTCCCCCTTCGGACAATTTGAGGCGTACGGGCAAGACATGCTGCGAATTCGCATTCAAGAGATCCACGCCTTAGCCAAATTGCAAGAAGAAGGGTCCCTTGACCAACTTTCGGCTTTTGGACATGGCGTGGCCCATGCCGCTTTGAGTCCCTTGAAGTTTGTCGTCAACCTGTTCAGCGACCCAGTCAATACGGCGACTCAAGTCCCGAAAGGCCTCTGGCGTGCCACAACCCGCTTGAAAGAAATGGTCACCGGTGAACGAGGACAATTAGAGGGCCCGGCAAGCAAAGAAATCATTGGATTTTCGATGGTGAAACGAAAAATAGCCGACAAGTTGGGAGTCGATGTTTACTCATCCAACTCTGTACTGCAGAAAACTCTGAATAGGTTAAGTTGGGCCGGTTATGCGGGAGATACCGGCGTTCGGTTGCTCACTATTCCCGTGGCCGGTCCTGCCGGCGCCATCCTGACCGGTACCACGCTGAGCAGCGCCGTGGGCGACCTACTCCGAGACTATGCACCGGAAGACCTTCGCCGCCTGAATCGTGACAAACTGGAAGCCATGGGCATTGATGAATCTGTCATTGAAGACTTTCTTAGCCATGTCTGGTATTCGCCTCGACACGAAACCGTCATTGTCCAGGCCCTCTCGGAAATGCAGTCGGTGGCAAACCGCGGACGATTCCTTGAAGTGGCCATGTCAGCACAATTTGAAGAAGACGCACTGTTTTTTCAGCGGCTCTCTGAGATGCTGGTGGCTTTTCATCTGAATATCCGCCCACTGAACGATATTGTCGCCATTAACAATCAACTTGTTGCAGGATATGCGAACAATCATACGCTCATCGCGATGATTCCCACTGATCGACTCACCTGGCAAAGAGAGGTGGAAGAAGCAGCCCAACATATACGACGCTGGAAGAACCCTGAACATCCAACTCAAAAAGTAGAAGTGTGGATTTCCGGCAAACCGACTCCCCTTGCCGAAAAAAACCTCAAGGCGATGGGGCTTATCGTCAAACACAACGCACGCGACGTGTTGCGTTGGGCAGCGACCACCAGTCAAGGCGAATCAATAATGACCTCGTTTCGGTAATCCATACATCTTCCTCACCGACCTCCTCCCTCATTCAAAACATTAACCATAGTAGGTCTTGAAGCATTCTCTAGCCTATGAGAGTATGGCCATCCTCTCCATCAACGACATATCGTTTCTCTTAAAATAATAATGCCATCACAACGAAATATCGACGAATCCGCTACGGCTAAAAATATATAATATTTTTATTTTTCAACAACTTATAAAATATTCAAATTGGCATGATTTGTGAAATCCCATATTAGTGGAAGTTACTCTTATTAATAAAAAACACAAATTCAAGGTAAATATGGAAAACCATAGCATGACGTTAACGGAACAAAACTTTCATGAGATCGTAAAACATAGCGACAAACCAGTCCTTGTTGACTTTTGGGCGCCCTGGTGCGGACCCTGCCGAGCGATGAATCCCATCATTGCAGAACTAGCTTTGGAACTGGTGGATTACATTACCATTGGAAAAGTGAATGTGGATCATCAACCGCAACTGGCTGCAGAATATCACATCCAATCCATACCGACGTTTCTTATATTCCAAAACGGGAAGGTCGAAGCAACGGTCGTGGGTTCAATACCGAAGCAAGTACTGGCTGAAAAAAATTCTGACACAATCACAAATGAGTCGATCATAATCAGGAGGAACCCTCATGGCGCATATTATTCAGAACCTCAAACCGCCTCGATATGATACACAGTCCAAGGATCGCCATATGGAAACGCACATGAAAAACACCGGCAATTGGGTTGAGAACTTGCAACACCTATACGACGAAGCTGTCACGCGTTACCAGAATGGCCTTCGCGGACGAGATCATGTCATTCCTCAAACAAGTCTTGAGTTTCTGGAGTCGATCGGGGCATCCCCACAGGAAATTTACGATTTTGTTGAAGACTGGGTAGAAGACTGCGAGCCCTCGTTTTCAACGATCGCAGACATCACCGCAATAAGGCGTGATTTCTTCTTGCACGTTCAAAAAGGATACGCATCAACCCATGTGACTGACACTTCTACCCTACCCTCCGGTCATGAGGAATTGGGAGGCCACCGCTGGCTCCCACGCATTATTGCCAAAGCACGAGCAAAACTCCGGGGAGAAATGTCACCCGACATTATGTATGGCTGCGGAGCAGATCGACCATTCTTGCACAAGATCGGAATTGAACCTGCGGAGTTTCTGCGAATCGTTTGGAAAGCCGATGGCGACGAACAAGCGGTGCTTGACACCATAAAAAAACATGTGTGAGCTTTATTGTCCTTACTTTTGAGGAGGAGCTATTACCTTCATAAAGCCCACCGTTTCCCCCCCTCTTCTACAGCCTTCACAGCATTAGATTCGCCATCCTTGGCTCTTCCTAGATGCATCAGTTAGTATCTTTCTCTGAACTTATCGGAATTCGAGATTCAGAAAATATTGATTGTGCTTGAGCATTAGAGAAACAGAGAGAAAGGAAGGATGGCACGGATGGCAGACAAGATTCAAAAATCCGATGATGAATGGAGGCAACATCTCACGCCAGAACAGTTTCATGTGGCGAGAGAGCACGGTACCGAACCCGCATTCAGTGGATGCTACTACAATCACAAAGGGGAGGGCACCTATCAATGTATTTGCTGTGGAACCCCGTTGTTTCAGTCAGATGATAAATTTGATTCGGGAACTGGTTGGCCAAGTTTCACACAACCCCTATCGGCCTCTGTAATTTCCACCCACGCGGATCATAGTTATGGCATGACGAGAGTCGAGGTACTCTGCTCAGCATGCGATGCTCATCTTGGACATGTATTCCCCGATGGCCCAGCACCAACAGGGCAACGATATTGTATAAATTCCGCTTCGTTAGATTTTAAAGAAAGCAAGTAGAATCAAAAGACGGAATTTTAGGGGGATTTTATAATGAGTGGAGAGCCTGTCACACGTGGTAGGGACCATGGAAAATTTTGACAACCAACCTGTTTGAACCAGCGATAGTTAACTCCCCAATAATTGACGGACGCTTTTAACAAGGTCTTGCACATCAAAGGGTTTTGACAACACACTATGGGCTCCCAAACGCTTCGCAAGTTCCAAAACATCGACGCCACTTTTCGTGAGCCCACCTGAAATAGCCAATATTTTGGTATGAGGAAAACGTTGGCGCATCTCTCGAATTGTCTCTAAACCCTCTTTGTCAGGCATAAGCACATCAGTGATGACCAAATCCACCTTTGTAGTCTCTAAATGTTGGAGCCCCTCAATGGCTCTTTGCGCTGTGATAACCTGAAATCCTTCAAACTCTAAAACATCTTGTAGCAATGCATTAATCTGTGGATCGTCGTCAATCACTAAAATTGGTGCCATACACTCAACATCTGGTGAATAAGAAGCCCAAGACGACATTTGGATTAAATAGAGCAGATCTCATGCCAAAATTTACGTCACGATAACTTTGCGGCGAAAATCATATAACCTATTGATTTTAAACACATATTTTTATTTTCATTCAAATGGTCCGAATTTTTAAAAGATACAGATTTACGAATGTTGTATCCAATCAGATACGACATTGTATCTGTTTAGATACGAATGAAAAAAATTAAAACCTAAAACGATATTTATTCTGAAGAAAGAAGATGGCGTGTCATAGAGAAACAAAACAGGAGGGGGGGCACTGAAAACTACAATCAACTTTTCGTGACAACTACAGATCCAATTATCCCTAGTCTAATCGTCCAATAATTTTCAAATATTTTAAAAGGTAAAAATCACCGTGGAATCTCAATGGCGCTTCGCATCACATCCAATAATCCTCCCACTTCAAACGGATCATTTAAGACACGAACGACACCAGGTTGATTGGCCACGGCCTGTCGATCGTCTGGATTTTCATCTTGGCCAGAAAACAATGCGATAATTTTAGCCTGGGGAGCTGATTCATGCACATGCCGTAAAGTTTCCAGACGAGTATCAGTTGGACCGGTCATGAAATCGGTAATGACCAGCGAGGGGGAGGATTCGGTGGAGGCAAAACAGGTAACTGACTCTGGGCTAGCCAAAACCACATCGTGACCAGCTTTTTCAAGAATTCTTTGTAGCATGGGACCAATTGGAGAATTCCCCTGAACCACCAGAATTTTCGTCAGGGAGGTATCTTTTTCGAGTGTCACAGTCACCTACCTTACCCTAACTTTTTAGTTGACGGTTCGTAATCCAGAGAAAACCTTGGACACAATCGGGAATTCAGCATATGATCACCTCATAAGGTATTTGTAAACTTTATAATGGGGGGAAATCCCAAGCTCGTCCTTGAGCCGCAATGACTTTTGCCAGCGAAAAAGCCTCGACCATCTCGATTGCGGGGATATTCCCCCTTTTCTAAATTTTTAAAGACCCAACTCCCTAAGTTTTGGGCAAACATAAATTCGTCAATCTCTAGGGTAGAAGATCCTAACGAAAGACAACAGCAAACAGCGGTGATTTCTATCACTCCAACTCCGTGATCTTCATCACGCCCTTTTCCATCGTTGAAATTTCTCCACTTTCCCACACTACAATTTTGGCTACAGGCGAAAGGGAAAGCCCACACCATTCAAAACAATTGCACTAAGAGAATAAGAGGGGTACCGTAAACACAAAGGAGTTCAGAGAAAGATCGAAGGAGACTCTCGACCATTGTCTTAAGAACTTCAAGGGGAGAGAGTAGGTGGTATTGAAAACATCTACGATGAAGTTGCCCATGCACACGATTTTCAGGATCACAGCATCAGGAGCAACCGTTTTCCAATGTAGATAGTGAAAAAATGATATTATTCCTAAAATGGGTTGGCAGTCTCATATTGATATTTTTCCTCATGGGCGTCCACGTTGTGTTTTCGAAGGTTGCGGAAAAAACCTCCGAACGCCTTTCCGCAATAAAATCTTCGATCGCAACCCCCGGCCTTCATTCGTTGACCCGTCCTCAAATTACTGCACCCGTACCAGTTCGAAAAATACTCCCCGCCTATGACCGAAAAATGTTTTTCAAACATCTCAGAACACGATTCCCTCGGTATCAAGAACATTTCCAAAACGCCGCAGAGAAATATAACCTCCCTTGGAAACTTCTTGCCTCACAAGCCTATCAGGAATCTCATTGGAATCGCCGCGCTAAAAGCCCAACGGGTGTACGTGGGATCATGATGTTAACTCGCCGTACCGCGGCATCCCTTGGAATCCGGAATCGGCTTGACCCTGAAAAAAGTATTTATGGTGGCGCACGATTTCTTGCACGAATGCAACAGAGAATTCCTACCTCCGTTCCGATGCCCGACCGAAGGTTTTTTGCCCTGGCGGCCTACAACGTAGGCCTGGGTCATATGGAAGATGCAAGAGAGTTGGCTCAACGAATCAAGAAAAATCCTGACCACTGGCAAGACATGACGGAAGTGCTCCCCCTTCTCAGTCAAAAAAAATATTATCGTACTCTTCGGTATGGAAAGGCCCGGGGACATGAACCAGTGATTTATGTTCGACGAATTCGAGCCTATCAGGTGTTATTCGATCAAGTCCCATCGGAGAATTCCTACGTGACGAAAAGGAATAAAAATGGCAATATGAAAGCCTCCATTAGCCAACGATTCCTGCGCCCCCATTTGAACCGGCTAGAAAGAAACTCAGGAGCCTGATACATGAATGAATCTCCCCTAATCCTCCCTCTTCAAGAATCGCTCTATGATAGTTTGGACATGATCATTACTTTCCTTCCAAATATCGTGGGAGCCTTAGTCCTCCTGACTATCGGTATCATCGTGGGTCGCCTTGTGAGCAGCGCCATGCGCCGCATCATGGCATTTGCCAACATGGATCGACACTTGGACAACTGGGGGATTACGCAATTTTTTCAGCAATTCGGCATCCAGCAACCTGGGGCGACTTTGGTAGGGGCTTTATCTTTTTGGTTTATTGTGCTGCTCTTTCTCATTTCGGCTGCCCGGACTTTGGAGCTCGATGTCATCACCGAAGCCTTAATTTCTCTCGCGTACGCATTACCGGATCTCGTTCTCGCGATCCTTATTGTGCTCGTGGGCCTATTCGGCGCCAAAGCTTTACGCACATTGGTGACCACCCTCTTTGACACCACAGGCCTCCCAGCGGCCAGGATGGCTGGGAACCTCGTCTATGCCTTGTGTGCGCTGGTCGTGGGAATTATGGCGGCGGCGAAACTAGGATTTGATACGAGCTTCTTAGGCTCATTCATCCTGATTCTTGCCGCTGGCTCTGTGGCAACATTGGCCTTATCCATCGGTCTTGGCGCGGGGCCCGCCATTCGAAACCTCATCGGCACATATTCCGTTCGCCACTTCATTCAAGTCGGACAGCAAGTTCAAGTTGGCGACATGACTGGAACGGTGCTCGATCTCACCTCCATGGTCATCGTTCTCGAGGTCAATGGCAAGAAAGTCGTGATTCCCGCCTCGCGATTAAATGACAACCCCACCACAATCAATCCACAACAATCATAGCCCATCCTCTTAACAGGCATAGTTGCCAGAAGAGGCGACCCCGGCACAAACCGCTGTAACACGCCACCTTGGCTTCGCCATTCTTGTATGACTCCCCAACATGGAGTTCTCAGAAAAATTCAGGTAGCATCACGTTATGGCACCCAAACGATCCCGTCAATTATTGGAAAGCGTCCTGGTCATGCCAGAGGACTTATCCCCCTGGCGAACCATCGCCATTCGAATCGGCGTCATTATCCTTCTCGTTGTTTTTTTGATTACCTATCTATGGATCGATCGGGAGGGACTGAAGGATCATGCGGATGGAGTCATTACCATTCCCGATGTCATCTATTTTACCATGGTCACTATTACCACAGTGGGCTATGGGGATATCGTACCCATCACCCCGCAATCCAGACTCTTTGACGCCTTCGTGATCACTCCAATTCGTATGTTTATCTGGATGCTTTTTCTCGGAACCGCCTACCAATTGGCACTTAAACAATTTGCAGAGGGTTATCGCATGGCAAAAGTGAGAGCAAGCTTAGAACAACACGTGGTGGTATGCGGCATCGGATATACGGGGTTAGCCACCATTAAAGAATTACTCGCGAAGGGGACGAACCCCGAACAAATTTTGGCCATCGATATGCGAGACGAACGTGTTCGGGCTGCTGTGGAGTTAGGCGTGTATGCGATCCGTGGAGATGCCTCAAAGGAAGCGACCCTCCGAGATGCCGTCCTCGAAAAAGCCAAAGCCATCATCATTACCTCTGGGCGCGATGATACCAATGCTCTCACGCTCCTCACCGTGCGGAATATTTGTCCATCTCTTCGAGCCTTAGTGAGTGCCAAGGAAGAGGAAAACGTCAAATTATTGCGGCAGGCCGGTGCCAACACCATCATTACCCCTGCGACCTTTGGGGGATCGATGTTGGCCTCTGCTGTCAACCAAACTCATCTGGCTCGATATATGGAGGACCTGCTCACCTCAGGAGGGCGGGTGGATCTGATTGAGGAAAAGGTTCGACAGGAGGACGTCGGGAAATCGACCCTTGACTTCCTTCCCAATGTGGTGCTGAGGATCTATCGAAACGGGAAAATGTTATCACTTGATGAATTCCGAAAAAACGAACCTGTCAAAGAGGGAGATATCGTTATGCTTCTTAAACATCATCATGCTGAAGAATCTTCTACGTAATGTCCACAAAAGACCAAGAAATATTCATTACACTTCACCTAATTGCTGAATACATTTGGCCCATCCGATCGGCCCAACACCTTCCACTCGAATGAGCTGCTTAAAAGCAATCCCACTTTGGTAACCTCCACCTCTTTGCTCAACCAAAAAAGGATAATCTGCCTGCTCCAACATGGGAATATCATTTAAACTGTCTCCAATGGCTGCAATTTTGATGGATCCCCAATGCTTTCGGAATAAATCCAGAAGAGTGCGACAAGCTGGCCCCTTATGTGTCCCCCCAACCAAATGCGCAAAGCGACCAGCCAGCACGACTAACAGCCCCAACTGACCGGCTTCATGTCGAATTTCAAACATCTTGGAAGGATCGTTAACGAGGAACGGTTCATCATATTCTCGTTTTTGGGCGGCCATGGCTTGTATGGGAGACAAGCCTGTCGTGGCCACCACATCATCGAGACTCATATCACCAAATCCCTTTAACCGAATCCCAAGTTTTTGTTCTATTGTCCGTAATCCTTCGCGAAGCTTCGCATACGGAACCCCGAATTCAATGACATGGTACCCATCCCGCACAACACTATTTTCCGGCACTTGAGGAAAATATCCCTCGGGGACATACACCGCTCCCCCATTTTCCACGATAAACGGATCCACATTCTTCATTTCCAGACGCAGGGGTTCTACTTCGGCAAATGTCTTGCTGCTTGAAAACATGACGGGAACGCCCCTGGCCTGCAAATCTTCGAGCGCCGACCGGGCAGGCTCATACCCATAGGTATCATAATCCAGCAAGGACCCATCTAAATCTGTCATAATAATAAGGCGCGACTCTGGCTCCATATTCGTCCACTTTCTTTGTTAAGGGTCTTCGGAGTGAAAGAAATTTTAGGAAGAGAACGCTGCCCGCTCGCGATGGACAGCTGCGGCGAACTCAAGCAGACCTGGATCATTCTGCCATTCTTCGAAGGGTCGGCTCAACTTTTTTTGCCACACCGGATACGCACCTTCTGGTGCACCAGGTATATTTGGCGTATCCACCTCTCCCAATAAATCTTCCAAAGAGGTCGCCACTATGCGGCAGGGAGTCCGAGCCAGATAGGCATATGTAGCCTGACACAAATCATCCGACAAGTTAGGCAGATCTTCAGCCAAAGCGGACGTCCCATGAGGTAACAGATTTTCCTTACCCAAAGCGTGGAGCAGGGCTTGCCGATCTCGGATACGCGTCACTCGATCTTCATCCATATGAGCCAGTGAGGGGTATAACCCAATTTGGTCCTTGGTCTCAATATCCCGACCCACCCAAAATCCCCGAAGGGTTGGCAAATCGTGCGTATTGACGGATGCCAAGGCGAGTTCAGGGTACATATTGGGGGCTCGATACCGTTGACCGGAACCCTTTTCAAACATCAGCAATCGATACGACAACAACCCCGCCTGAGCAAACTTTCGTCGAATCGTTGGGGTCACAGTTCCCAAATCCTCCGCCACAACCATCACCTGATGCCGAACACTTTCCAACGCCAAGATGGCTAATAACTCGTCAACCGGAAACCGAACATAGGCCCCCTCACTGCCAGACTTGCCGTCGGGGATCCAATACAATCGAAACAGTCCAAGCGCATGATCAATCCGCAACATGCCCCCAAATTCCATATTATGAGAGAGCGTTTCTCGAAAATATTGAAAGGCATGTGATCTCAGACGACTGGGAATTGGGGACTGTAAGCCCCAATTTTGTCCGGATAAATTAAAGGTATCAGGCGGGGCGCCAATGGAAACCCCGCGTGCCAGCTGGTCTTGAAATATCCAGGCATCAGCCCCCCCGGCATCAATACCCACGGCCAGATCATGGTACAGCCCAAAAGAGACCCCAGCCTTCTTCGCAGCCACGTTTAGCTGATGAAGTTGCTCCACACATTGCCACTGCACATATTGAAAAAATTGGAGTCGTTCGAAATTTCGATGGGAAAATTCTTCAACCGCTACCGAGGTGGGATCTTGATATTCTCTTGGCCAGTGTCGCCAATACACTTGCGGATACTGTTCCTGTAACACCTGGAAGAGGGCAAATCTGAATAAGGCTATGCCTTGTTGTTTGACAAAACGCTCAAAGGCCTGAGCACGATCAGAACCTGCGGCAACATGACGTTGGCAAAACGCGCCATATAAAGATTCCAGTATCGGCAACTTGATACCACGGATGCTTTCGTAATCAACCGTAGGATTTTTCCTCAGTCGTTCTAAACGCTCTTGAAATGGCTGGTTGTAGACCTGGTCACGTACAGTATGCGCCTCTTGAAATTCAGGAATGGCCTCAATATCAAGATATAAAGGATTAAAAAATAATCGGCTTGACGGAGAATAGGGGCTGATTGATTGGGGAGACAAAGCGTGAAGTGGGTTAATACCAATGGTTGAAGCGCCGAGGCGATGCCCTGCCCAAGTGGCCAACCTTGAAAGGTCCGTAAAGTCCCCAATGCCCCAGTTGCGGCCACTAGCCAACCCATATAACTGAACGGTTAGGCCCCACGATCGAGAAGGCTGATCAGGAAGGTAACATTGCCGCGGGGCCACAACCACGAACGCATTCCCACTGATCTTACTAGGCAATCCTGAGACACTCACCGAAAGACGATAATATCCTAGGGGTAACTGGTCAGGAAACGGCACTCCCAATCGGCAATAGTCCGTTCCATGAATTGTCCGCGAGGCCAACAGTGCAAGAGAATCCCCTGACCGCTCACCACTAAACTCTCGACCATGCTCATCAATCAGTTGCCACCACACGGTCAAATGCGAAAGCGCTGAAGGTTTCAGAGGAAGAGTCAATTGCCAAAGGGAAGTAGCCTCGCTTTCCCACACGACAAAAACTTCATCAAGTACTGAAGTCCATCGCCGATGACGAACGGCCTTCAGAGACTGGCGAGCCTCATCCTCAGTCCCCACCTTCACCCCCATCGCATGCAACAATGAATGAAGGGCGGAAGACGGGACTACCCGGTCCATGCCCGTGCCATCGCGATATCGCAATTCGATACCATGAAGACGCGCAAGGGCCTGTAGGGCTTTTTCATGTTTGAGGGTCAACAGCATCTGATCCAGATCGCAAAGGTTGAGTGGTGGATGGCGAATCAAGGGGAAGCGAATCCCCTTCATCAGGCATCAAGTCTTCTTTTAAATGCTCTCCAAAGTGATCGGGTTTCATCACCCCTCGAATCGAAGGATCATGAACGAAGGGAGCATACTGAGCAAGGCCCAAGGTAATTTCATCCCCCTCTTCAACTAGCAAATTGATCTCTGGAATTTGACGGGTAAACGTCCCCAGTAAGGCTCCTCGGGAAGTGGATACGGTCAAAAGTAAACGTTCCTTGTCCTGGTGTTTTCGCACCACGGTGCCTTTGACAATTTCGCTCTGCGCTTGAAGCGCCACCGGCATATATGAGGAGAAGGTAGGAGGAATAAATTGCGTACCCACGGCACCTGTCCCCACACCCACCACAAAAAGACTTAATCCCACCCAAGCTTTCATCTAGGACTCCACGACAAGATTATTTTGTTGATTTGGCACCGTGACCTCAGGAATGACGGCCTAGGTTTTTTCCGCGATCAACCATATCGTTCATGGTTTCCTTGGCATCATCCACCCATTCACCGGCACGCTCGCCCATATCTTCCATCATGCTGCGGAGATGTCGACGGGTCCGACTCCCGGATTGAGGAGCTAGTAATACCCCCATTCCTATCCCGAGGATTAATCCAGAAAAAAATGTCAAACCAGCCACCATCAAACAACGTGCTTCGGAATCCATATACTCCTCCTTTTCATTATACGAGCCTGTCACTCATTTCACTCTCGACCGGGCAACCGATCGCCTTTCCCCCATCCACGATAAAAGAAAATATCGACCCAGAAAGAGGAGCGAAAGCACCTCTCCACAACATTGAATTCGACCCGACCACAAGTAAAAACAACGACTATATTCTATTCGGTTTCACATAACTTAAACTGAGTGTAATGCCGGAAAAAAAAGAATGGGACGTTGAATCCCCATTGCTATTCGGAAATTTAATTTCATAAATCTGGGGTCAAAACTATTCATTTCCTTAAATGGTGAAACATAGCCCCTCACTCTCTTTAAACTCTCTGCTAAGTCACATTCCAGTTTCTCACCTGGTTTAATTCCATTGTCTCTTATCTCACGCCTTTCGTCCATGGGGTCAAAGGAAATTCAAATCTATTTCCATGCCATGGCCCCTTCCCCTCAAAAAAAACGAGCCCCACTCCTTACGGAATGAGGCTCGAAGTTTTAGCCCCCAGGAAAGCAGTACTCAAACTACGCTTGAGCCTTCCGGTAGCGCCATCCAACTAAGCCGACAAGGCCTGAACCAAAAAGAATCATGGTGCTGGGTTCCGGTACTGGCTTCGGGGAGATATTGGCACGGAAATCCATGCCGATAGAGTTTGACACATCTCCGCCCCATAGCTGCACTGTCGTTTCGGTTAAGAAATTGGCACTTTGGGTATTCAAGAAGTTAAAGGTTCCAGTGTAACCATCCTTGGGACCTCCACTGATAGTGTAATCAAAATAGCCGTGGGCATACTCTGAACCACCATCATGAAGCCATCCATTCGAAATGGTCACGGTGCTCCCCAGATACGATCCTCTGTTATCTGTCATCACCCCCATAATGTTGGAAAGCCTCCAACCCCCAGACCAATAATCTAGATCTCCCATCAAGGTTCCTACTAAAGGATTGTAAATGGGGGATCCACCTGCAGTAGAGTTGTTATGAACAAAGGTTGCGATAAATCCTGGGAAATTTCCGCTTTGTACTGTTATGTTGACTGGCGCGGCCCAGCTTGGTGCTGCAGCAACCACGGTCATGATACAGGCAAACAAACCCTTTCGGATGGTGGATTGTACATTCATGGCATTCCTCCTTTTATTGCCCTCCGCATTCCAGGATGGGAGGAACAAGTAGTGGTTATTTTTCACCCCGGCGCAGGGGTAAAGATATTTTCAGTTTCAGGAGTAAAAGCAGAATCCATACCACGACCAAATAAACACTCAAAGCCGTTTGAATTCAATGGGTTGAGAATATCAACCAAATAGTCCAGGCCATAAGAACCAGCATATTCGCAAAAAATTCCGACGGTCCTAAGATAGTTGATAAATGAAAAGAAAAGTCCCCTAATGAGAAGTGATTGAAACTAACGATACCAATTTAACCAAGGCAAAGATCCCGACGGGAAAAAATTAAAATGATGTCGACTGGATCACAAGTAGAACCTAGAGAGCAGAACGAAGAAAAAGATTGGTTTGGAAGGTCTGAAAAAAATTCCGACAGAGGGTGGAAATACTATTAGGGAAGAATGAGCAAAAATAAAAAAACAGACTGTAACAACAGTCATATGGACAATCAGACATTCGCACCGACCAAAGAAAGGAAGAGTTTTTAAATTGAGGAAAATTGGAGTCAGGAGGTAGGTCAACTCAGCCGGAGGGAATCCCAGAAGTGAGTGAGTGTTTCTTTACTAACGGGACTATCCGACTGACAAGGCTGAAATACAATCGTAATTATTCTAGCCCGAAAATGGGGTTGAAAGGAATCCATATCTGAATTCAAATAAATGTGAAATCACCAAATGGTTCTCAAGTATTTTTCTTACGCGCCATGGCATTTTTTATATTTCTTACCGCTACCGCAAGGGCAGGGGTCATTGCGGCCAACTTTATCTTCGGCTCGGTGTACGGTTTTAGGAGCGGCAGCTTCCCCACGATTGAAGCTCATCTGTCTGGGTTGGTCCACTTCTTTGACTTCTTGAGGTTTCTCGCCCTGTACGACCTGGACTTTGAATAAACGCTCCAAGGCATCGGACTTAATCAAGTCCATCATCCCCGAAAACATGTCATAGCCCTCCCGCTTATATTCCGCGAGAGGGTCTTTTTGACCATAGCCACGAAGACCGATCCCATCGCGCAATTGATCCATGCCTAATAAATGTTCTTTCCAATGATGATCGATCACCTGCAGAACGAGTGCTCGTTCAAGCTGATGGCGCACCTCAGGACCAATATGCTGGTCGCGCTCCTTTTGTCTTTGTTCAAACAGGGCCCGCATTCGCTCCAGCAGTTCCTCCCGAAGACCATCACGTCCCATGTCCTTCATCTCATCTACTGTGATAAGTTCGGCGCCACATTGTCCATGCACAACGTCCCGCAGGCCCTCCAGATTCCATGCTTCGGCGTACTCCTCTTCAGGACAATGCGTCGCAAGGAGCGAGTCCACAACATCTTCCATCCAATCGCGAACATCTTCCTCTAAGGAAGACCCAGATAACACAGCCCCTCGATGAGCATAGATGATCTCTCGTTGCTTATTCATGACATCATCATACTCCAGAAGCTGCTTACGAATTTCGAAATTGTGGGCCTCCACCTTCTTTTGTGCATTTTCAATGGATTTGGTCACCATCCCATGTTCAATAGGCACCCCTTCTTCCATGCCCAATTTAAGCATGAGATTGGAGACACGCTCCGAGGCAAAAATCCGCATTAAATCATCTTGGAGGGAGAGAAAGAATCGTGTGGACCCCGGGTCCCCTTGCCGCCCCGCCCGTCCACGCAGCTGATTATCGATCCGACGGCTCTCGTGACGTTCGGTTCCAACAATGTGCAGGCCACCAAGCGTTAAAACCTCTTCTTTTTCCTTTTCGCATTGCACTTTTATTTTTTCAAAGGCCGCTTGTTTTTGTTCATCCGTGAGATCTTCTCCGCGATACACGACCTGTTGTTTATATAAGGCTTCGGGGCTGCCCCCCAGCACAATATCCGTCCCACGACCTGCCATATTCGTCGCCAACGTCACCGCGCCCTTTTGACCGGCAAGGGCAATAATCTCGGCTTCTTTCTCATGGAATTTGGCATTCAACACATGATGTTTTACGCCCTGGTGTTTCAACATGGCAGAGAGCCGCTCGGACTTTTCGATGGAAATAGTCCCGACTAACACGGGCTGCCCACGTTCGTGATATTCTTTGATTTCCTCGGCAATCGCCGTGAATTTTTCTTTTTCCGTACGATAGACCACATCGGGATGATCGATCCGAATCATCGGACGATTGGTAGGAATGACGTTCACATCCAGATTGTAGATTTTGGCGAACTCCGCGGCTTCGGTATCAGCCGTCCCTGTCATGCCGGCGAGTTTTTCATACATGCGAAAAAAGTTTTGAAAGGTGACCGACGCCAAGGTTTGATTTTCATTGGCAATCTTTACCCCTTCCTTGGCCTCGACCGCTTGGTGCAAGCCATCTCCCCACCGACGCCCGGGCATGAGCCTCCCAGTGAATTCATCGACAATCTGGACTTCCCCATCTTTGACGACATAATCCACGTCCCGCTTATAAATCGCATGGGCTGATAAGGCTTTCACTACATGGTGAACCAGATTGAGATTCCGCATGTCGTAGAGGTTATCCACGCCCAAAAGTTTTTCCACCTTAGCGTTGCCTTCTTCAGTCAACGTGGCGGTCTTGGATTTTTCTTCGATGGTATAGTCTTCTTCTGGCTTTAATTGGGGAATGATCCGATTGATTTGGTTATACAAATCCGTATTCTGCTCAGTCGGACCTGAAATAATCAGCGGTGTTCGGGCTTCATCAATCAGAATGCTATCGACTTCGTCGACAATGGCATAGTGCAATTCTCGTTGGACACGCTGCCGAAGGTCCGTCACCACCAAATTGTCGCGTAGGTAATCGAATCCAAATTCATTGTTGGTGCCATAGGTAATATCCGCCCGATATGCCTCCGGACGGGTACAGGGACGCAAATTATTCAGCCGCTTGTCAGCAGCTTCGTAATGGGGGTCATATAAAAATGAGGATTCGTGTTGAATCACGCCGACAGAGCATCCGAGGGAATGATACACCGCACCCATCCATTGGGCATCGCGTTTGGCCAAGTAATCATTGACCGTTACGAGATGCACACCCTTTCCGGTGAGCGAATTGAGATACACCGGCAGGGTCGCCATCAAGGTTTTCCCTTCACCGGTTTTCATTTCCGAAATTTTCCCCTGATTGAGAACCATGCCACCTAAAAGCTGCACATCAAAATGGCGCATGCCTAAAATTCGACGGGAAGCCTCACGACACACGGCAAAGGCTTCGGGCAAAATGTCGTCTACGGTTTCTCCAGCTTCAATGCGCTTTTTAAAGGTTTGGGTTTTATCGGCCAAGGCTTCCAGGGAGAGATTCTGGAGAGGGGGTTCCATTTCATTGATCTGAGCCACAAGAGGCTGCAAGGCCTTGAGCTCACGATCATTTTTGCTACCAAAGATCAGGTTCAGGAGGCGGACAAACATAGATTTTCCACGGGGTTCAGTTTAGAAATGAGAAATTAGGAACATGTCTCGTGCATATCGTCTCAGAGTAGTATACCTGAATGGATTCTGGAATCAACCGGTGGAAAGGTATGGCAAGAGTCATATTTTCGCAAGAATTCTGGATGATCCTGTCACATCAGTAGGCGTTGATGGGTTTATCAATCTATCCAGATTATGCTAGTGTTTAAAGGTTTTGAGGTCTAGGCCTTTCCATTGAACATGTCAAGATAACAGACGCTATCCTTAGAACACGACCAATTTCCATATTTTGAACAGCCAAGAGGCTTTTGGTTCCCGAGGCAGTCTATAGTAATATGATATATCCAAATTTTTGGCGGCTTTCTCAAACTGTTACAACCCTATGTTTCACATTAACCACCTTCGTCTTCGGCACTCCAGAAGTGCGGGGAGAAGACTACCCCGAGGAACCAGTGGCCATACTCGATACCATCGAAGTTCCAGCCACGTTTGTCATCCAAGAGGAACGAAAAATTTCGATCCCGCTTCCTGAAATGAACGACTTTACTCCCCTACCTATAGGACCTTTGGTGCAGGCGAGCCTGCCCCCCCCATCCACGGCGACTATGGATTCGGTCAAAGTGACTCGAGATCCCATTGCAGATATTAAAGGAAAACGAACCCCAGTCCGGCCAGCCAAGGCTGAACGCCCACCCTATCCACAATTCGCCCGGGAACAAGGTTGGGAAGGCACCGTGATACTGAGAATTCGAGTTAACCAACAAGGTTTGGTAGATTCTGTGCAAACTCAAAAAAGTTCTGGATTTCCGATTCTTGATGTCAGTGCTTTGCAATCCGTCAAATCCTGGAGGTTCGAACCTGCCAAGGACGGAGAATTTCTTCTCGCGGCCACCGTTGATCTTCCCATTCGCTTTGACCTTGATGAACCGTAACCCGTATTTTTCAATGACTCCATCACCTGAGGAATTATGAGCCCACGATTACTTGTTTTTGACACTATTCGTATCGGTGTGTTTTCCCTCCTGCTCAGCCTTGGCAGTCCACTCCAATGCTGGGCTGATCAGGCACAGGATTTGTACAATCAAGCCTTGTCTCATGTTCAACGGCAAGACTTTTCACAAGCCTCCCAAACCTTGCAACAAGCCCTCCAGGTTTTTCCTCGATTCGCCGCTGCCCACCATTTGTTGGGCGTCGTGCTGTTTAATGGATTGCATCAACCAGAAAAGGCGATTCAGCATTTAGAACATGCAGTAAACCTGCACCCAAATTTTGCCCGCGCCTACCTCGACCTTGGTTTGGTGTATCAACATGCCGGCAATATGCCGAAAGCCAAGCAGGCCTTAGAAAAAGCCATGGAGATCTATCCCCGCTATGCCGAGGCCCAACTCAATTTGGCGTTCGTGTTTGACCAAATGCATTCAACGGAAAAAGCCATTGAGGCCTATTTGGCCGCCCTGAAGCTGAACCCCAACCATCCCACGGCACTGTATAACCTGGCCACGTTGTATGATAGCCAAGGACATCCTGATCAGGCCAAACAATATTTGGAAAAATTGACCAAAATTGATCCAAACCATGCCAATGCCTGGTTAATACTTGCCCAATTGGCCGAAAAACAGAATCAAACGAACCAGGCCATTCAATCATACAAACGGGCCCTGCAGATCGATAATAATTTACTGGAAGCGCATTACGCCTTGGGATTTCTGTTGCAAGCCAAAGAACAATCACAACAAGCTGCGGAACATTTTCAACAAGTCATCCGCCTTAATCCCAAACATGCTGAAGCCCACTTAAACCTTGGGGTTCTTTATGCAAATCTCAACAAACTCGACCAAGCCGAGCAGGAATATCAATCCGCGATTTCGCTGAACCCTCAACTCGTGGAAGCCTACTATAACCTCGGAGTTTTTTATGAGTTTTATCGGAAAGATACAGGGCGAGCATTGGCACAATACAAAAAATACGCTGAGCTTGGTGGAAAAGACGAACGGGTGGGCAACCTACTGAAAAAAACCGGTCAATGAGTTTTGCCTTTGCCGCCACGGCCCCCATGAAATCGCTCTCTTCCGAACCACCATTTTTGCCCTTTTGGGCATGGTCGGGACTGCTCCATCTTGGAATCCTCGCTCTATTAAGCTTGACGCAAGTCACAAGCCAACTCGAAAAGACACCGTCCGTGGTAAAGGTCACCTTAATTGAAGCCGCCACTCCCAGCACCGCCCCTTCAACAACCCAGAAAACAAAAAATAAGGAAGCAACGCCTCAGCCACCGGCCATGTTGAAGGCGCAACGCTCGGTTTTACCAACTCCACCGCCGCCCCCAAAGGTTGCCAAACCTCTTACGACGCCAACGGCTCCTCTTACCATGGCTCAAGTCGCTGTCCCTCAGAATTCTCGGGAACGCGCCCAGCCGATAGAACGATCTCCGCTACGAGATTCCCGTGCGGATAACCAGGTGGAATTTAAAAACTTTTTAAAAGTAACTCAACGAATGCCAGTATCGCGCTCTTATTCCCTACCCACCACACCTGAACTCAATCCCTCCACTTCTGCCACGCAGATTCCAACCCACATCCCTTCTCCTCACATTGAGGCCATAACCACAAGAGACAGTCCGGAGTCCATTCGATCGGTCACACCAAATGTTCTCAAGGCCATGGCACCAGGCGTTGGCACTATTGGCAAATCAAAGGTGGGTTTGGGACGCACCCTTCCCCCTGTCTATCCTCGGATTGCCCGAGAAGCCGGCTGGGAGGGCACCGTGGTTGTGCGCGTCGCTGTTCAACCAGATGGCCATCCCGAGAAGATAGAAATTCGTAAAAGCAGTGGATACCCAGTGCTCGATGAAGCTGCGGTAGAAGCCGTCAAAAAATGGCAATTCTCCCCGGCCAAAGATGGCAATATCCCCATTCGCAGCATTGTGGAAATCCCCATCAATTTCGACTTGAGAAAACAAGGTTAATCAACATATTCACCAAGGATACACGCCAATGATACAAATGTTTATGGCCGGCGGATGGATGATGATCCCTATTGTCATCAGCTCGCTCGTGGCCGTCGCCATCGTCTTAGAACGAGGATGGTGGTTTTACCACATGCCACCCAACGACCATGCCGATCGTCTGATCAACCTTGTGACCCAAGGGAAGTTGACCGATGCCCTTGCCTTCAATGATCGCGAGCCACATTTCATGCTCCGCGTTTTAAAAGCTGGACTTCAAGCCAGAACCGCCGCTCCGGAAAAAGCCATGGAGGCGGCAGCCATTGCTGAACTCTCCCGAATGAAACGCGGGATGCCAGCTCTGGATACGATCATTACCCTCGCCCCCCTTCTCGGACTTCTAGGAACGATTATTGGAATGATCGATTCATTTGGAGTAATGGCAGATCAAGGGATAGGCCAACCTCATGCCGTAACCGGAGGAGTGGCCGAAGCCTTAATTTGCACCGCAGCAGGCATTTTTGTCGCCGTGATTGCCTTGGTCCCCTACAACTACTTTCAAGCCAGGATTGAACAATACACTGAACTTATTGAATATTACGCCACTCGCCTGGAGTCGGCATTACAAGAAACACTGGAGAAAACCCCGCGTGAGACTCCCAGCCGTCCCAAAAAAGAAAGCCCGAATTGAGATCATCCCCATGATCGACACCATGTTCTTTTTATTGGTGTTTTTCATGATCGCCACACTTTCAATGACCTTACAAAAAGGGATGCCGGTCAATCTTCCCACCGCTGGCTCAGCCACCGATGATGTACCGGAGCAGGTCTCGCTGACACTCACGAAAAAAGGGGAATTGTTCTTTAACAAAGAGCCGATCGTGATCCAGGAACTTGAATCCCGTTTACAAAGTTTGTTAGATACAAGTGAACCATCGGTCGTTATCAATGCTGACACCGCGGTTCCTCACGGACGCGTCATTGAAGTGATGGATGCGATCCGAAAAACGGGAATCTCCAATATGGCGATTGCAACAAAACCACTTTCCCCCTGACAATTACTCGATGATTCCTTTCCCCAAAACAAAAACAGCCTTAACCGCAACGGCCTCCTTGGTCGGCGGGATCTATCTTGTTTTGGTCATTGCGTCTCTATTTTGCGCAACAACCCATGCCTCAAATCATAGTCATACCAGTAACCACTCTCCTCTTTGTGCTTGGGCTTGTCAGACTAATAATTCCGAAACTTATGCTTCTGTCAATTCATCGGTACGTCCTCTCTTGTTAGCCATTTCGCTTTCTTCATTCACCTTTATTCCAACGCCATCTACCCACCGAATTCAACTCTCCTCTCGCGGTCCTCCTATGATCAATTTGTTCCCAACGTTCAAAGTCTAAGTAGGTTGTGCCCCTGGGCATCACAGAATGGTGTACCTGGGCTAATTCAACCTCCTGACATAACGGGACGTCTTGCATTGGCATCCCCATGTCAAATCATTTTTGGGAATTTTTAAGGAGAGACCATCATGACACAGCCCCTTTTACGCGTCAGTGAAGCTGCCGAAGCCTTAAATGTCAGCCGATGGACCATTTATCGATGGATTGATGAAGGACGCCTGGAGGCGACGAAAATTGGCAGAGGTAGCCTTCGAGTGTTTGGCTCATCGGTCCAGGCCTTAGTTGAAGGCAATCGCAAAGAACGGATGTGGCTGGAACCAACAACCGTATAAAATTTTTCGCAAATTGTTGCACCGGCAAGTAACTGTTTGTAGACAGCCTTGCCTTAAAGGCTTACATTTTAGGCCTATGATTTCCGGGAAAAATCAGAAAATACTTGGGGTTGGGTTAGCGTTTTGCTTTTTCTTCGTGAGCAGTCTGCTGACCACTGCAATCGCCAAGCACGCCACCCATGTCGGCCATGATCACAGCACCCATCAACAAACTTGGTGTGGTTGGTTGTGTGCCGCAGGAAAAGCGATTCAAACCCCATCACTTGAACCAGACCCGACCTTTTCGTTTTTAGCAAACACCGAACCTTTTCTTCTTTTGCGCACCCTAGTTCTCTTCTCCAAAGCCCCACCATCACGAGCTCCGCCCATCCCTTTTTCTAAGATTTCCCACTAATCAAAACATGAAACAACAACCAGCGTATTAGGTTGTTGAGTCAAAACCTCGTGAATGTTTTCACCCTAGGAAAATCGCTTCCTGTTTTCCAGGATGCAAGGCATCCGATCTGAGCGAATACTAGGTTGTTCTCCTAATAAAGAACTTCACGATGCTTTGAGTCATGAGGAATATCGGGTTCCCAACACACCTTGGCATGCCATTCAAAAACCGTTTTAAGGGAATAATGATATAAAAGTTTACTCGAATACATGCTTATATCCAGCCCTTCCAGCCTTTGCGCTTATTTTCTTTTTCATTGCCGCCAATACATCTTTGGCACAATCGGCATCCGAAAAAGTTTTTGCCCTACACTTGAGAACACAACCCTTCAGTTCCATCATGTGTAGAAAAATTCGACCAGACGAAAACATCCAGGTCAGAATCGCTCGCCACCGAGATTTGGTTTTGCGAAAAGTGACAAACCAATTTATTCCCCCTCAATTTGAGGATGCTCGAAAAAAATCCTATGTACATGAACTGACTCTTCAAGATTTAACCAATGGAGTCATTCACAAAGGAGCTATTGCCTTTAACACCAACCATGCGGTCATTTTTTCTGATTCCCACCCTCGAGGGATTTCCCGTGAGGAATTCCTGTCCCAATTACCTCCGGGAATACGTTCCATTGCCCAGCAAGCACTGGACACATTCCTCCGATTGCACCCTATTTTGAATGCCGCGGTTGATGGATGTCGTCCCTATCCCAGTCAAGTCACTTATGGCACAGATGATGAATTCGATAAAATTGAAATGGGCAGAATAACCTATCGTGATCTGGCGAATCAGTTTAACAATACGCCTAATCCTTCCAGCCCCCTGATTAGACACACAAACGGAAAATCTGGTGGGTACTACGATCCTCGGACCGAAGGCAAACAAGTCAGTTATCATGCCATCAACCCGCTAAATTTCTTCGAAGCCGGATCAGTAAATCCATGATTTCACCTTCACCAAAGATTTTATATCTTTTGATTGGCCTGGATAGATAATTGGAAAAAACAAAGTCCTACGCATTAAGCGACGGTTTACCCAAGTGAATCGGAATCTTGTTCTACCAAAATTTTTGTTTCCAAGGTTTAGGCTCTCCTCCTGACCTTGGATTTGGGAGTGGGAAAGCTCGATTGTTGCAACCTCCCGAGCTTTCCCCCTACCCCCCATTAATTTGCAAACTTGCCATTTCGGTCTGCTTCAAGAGCAGGAAGGATTTTATAAATAAAACTGTTGCAAGGGGTAGCATCTGTTGGCAAGCTCCCGTAGACAGTCCAAAACCACAATCTCTATTTTATGTTGGTAGAGTCTTTGGAATACCGGTTGTTCATCCTACAAAATAGAGTGAGTATATGATCCTGCTCTCAAAAACATTCCTATTGTTCCTTGTACCTTGGTTGATCGTTAATCTCATTTCACCGTCCCCTGGCCTGTCATCGTCTCCCCAAATTCCTGGCCTGGAGTTTGGCATACCATTGAATCTTAATCATGGCTCCAAACGTATATCTGGACCGGCATTGAAAATTGACAACCAAGGAACACTACATCTGGCATGGTTTGAAGCAGGGAAAGCTCGCAACGAAATTTTTTACGCAACAGCGCCCCATCAAGCCATGGGCGTTACTCTGCCCATTCATGTCAACAAAGACGGGGATCCCGTATCTTCACTCCATCAACCTCCTGCTCTCGCATTGGGACCAGATCAATCGGTGTATATCACCTGGTCAACACCCCATCCCCAAGGAAAAAGCAATCCATTTGCGAGCCTTCTAAAGGCAAGTCGCTGGGCCCCTGCCATAGGCACGTTTACCCCTCCAGTCACCGTAAATGATGATGCAGCCCCAACCAGTCATAGCTTTGACAATCTCTGTGTCAGCCCATCAGGCACGCTTCATGTGTCTTGGATCGACGAACGGCTGGGGCATGGACAACCCAAAACGATGACCACACGATCGGACACGAAGGGATTGAGTTTTAAAAAAAACCTCGCACTGGAGGGAATGACCTGTGTCTGTTGTCGAACCGCAATGACCACAGCTCCAGACGGGACAATTTATGTTTCCTGGCGACAGACTCTTGAGGGCAACGTGAGAGAAACCGTGGTGGCTCGTTCAACGGATAACGGGCGTTCCTATTCATCGCCCGTTATCGTGGGTCACGACCAATGGGTTTTTCCTGCATGTCCGCATCGACCATCCTCGATAGGGGTCGACGGTCAAGGAAGACTGTATGTGGTTTGGTATACCGAAGGCCCTGATGAAACACCGGGGATCTATTTCGCAATGTCTGACAATCAAGGACAAACCTTTTCACCACGTCGTATGCTTAATCGTTCAAAAGGCACTTTTCCGGATAAGCCACATATGGCCGTAGATCCACAAGGACGAATCCTCGTGGTGTGGGAAGAACTCTCGCCGGTTCGACATGAGGTATTTCTGAGTTATTCGGAAGATCGAGGAAACACGTTCACGACCCCTCAACGCCTGAATCAAGCCAAAGGAGAGGGGCCAGTCGTCAGCCTCAATACTCGAGGCCAAGGGAGCATTGCTTGGAACGAACATGCCTTTCCCAATAATGTGTTGATTGTACAACCCGTCACGATATCGACCCCTCACTCACACTAAACCGTAATGCTCCAGGTCATCGTTTTCCTCCTCTTCGGGTTGCCCATACCACTCCTACCCCATACGGTCTCCGGGCATTCGGTTTGGGCAAATGATACGTTGTCTTCCCTACAAATAGTTCCCCCCATTCCTCCAGCCCAAGCCCCGCACTTCCGCATTGTAACCCTTGAGGGAATACCCGTGGATTCTCAGCAACTGTTGGGGAAAGTCGTCCTTTTAAATTTTTGGGCAACCTGGTGTGGACCGTGCAAAGAAGAAATGCCTGCTCTAAATCGACTGCAAGAACATTTCCCGCGAGACAAGTTTAAAATTCTGGCTGTCACTACAGATATTCAGCCCAAGGCCATTCAGGCCTTTTGGAACCTCCTTCACTTGAACATGGAAGTTCTGCTCGATGAAACCCAAGAAGTGTCTCAACAATTTTTTGTTCGGGGATTACCCACGACCATCTTGATTGGAAGCGATGGAACCATTCTTGGCCGGGCTATGGGCCCGCGAGACTGGGACAGCCAGGACGCCATCGCGTTTATCCGAACTTTGGTAAACCCTGAGTCCATTGAATGAATTTTGAATCCGGAAAAGATTTGCTAATCGTCGAAAAACCTAATTTTTATGGAGGCATAGATCAGGACTAAACAGAATCAGTGAGGAACTGCGAAACTGAGAGACTCTTGCTTCACGTAATTTACACAAATCTCCAAGCATGCGCCCTTACGTTAATTAGGTTCAGCATGGACTCTTATTCAATGATGCGTATACCTAGTAAGACCGTGATGACACCTCGTATGAAATTTTTGGTGCGACATTTCACGCTGTTTTTGGTCATTCTCTATCTTGGGCTCGCCAGCGTTTCAACTTATTGTACGGTCAACCATTTCAACCCACATGCAGCTTCACACCAACATAAAAATACATCTCATTCCCACTCACCGTTATGTTTTTGGGCCTGTCAGGTAAGCGCACAGCCTTCAAACACCCAGCCTGCCTCGCCTCAACTCCTGCTGGTCCTCTTCATAGTCGGTGTTTTGGTTGCCCCTTTTCTCTTTTACCCAATCTTGTCACCCAACTTTTTTAGGGCTCGCCCGCCTCCCTTAGATTTTTAGTTTTCATTCAATCGTTTTTCTTCAACAGCATTGCTTCCTAGGCAATCTTTGGCTGCACCCAAGATTTGCGTCTCCATAAGAAAGGAACTTTCTATGTACCAGGGCCTACCTTGCACTCATTTCAAATTTTATCGGTCTATGATCGTTATCATGTGGTTTTCCCTATTTGGACTTTCTCCAACATTTGCTGATACCCCTCCAACGACTATCACCGACACTGACATTGAAACTCTTCCCACATATTTAGTAGAGGGCAAAAAAATCGAAAATATTGACATCATCAAAGAAGAACTTTCGCGTCGGCCTGCGAGCACGGCGTTGATTGAAGAAAAAGAGATTAAACAATCACGCGGTTTGAACTTGAATGATGTGTTGCAGTTCGTTCCGGGAGTCCGGTTTCAATCCCGCTTTGGTGCAGACGAGGGCCAATTTCAAATTCGAGGCACTTCCCTACGGAACAATTTTCATCATCGAGGAATTACGATCTTAATCAACGGTATTCCGTTCGGAGATGCCGATGGATTTTCCGACTTTGAATCTATCGAATTGCTGGCCTATGAACGAATCGAAGTGTACAAAGGAACCAATGCCTTAAGGTATGGCGCCAACACCATTGGTGGAGCCATCAATTTCGTGCCACGGACGGGATATAATGCTTCGATGTTGCAAGTGCGTGCCCAAGGTGGAAGCTTTGGGTTGTATATGGGCCAAGTTTCTAGTGGCCGTGTTTCCAAACCTATGAAGCTTGGCTTCATGGATGTCATTGCCGACTACTATATTAGCGTCTCCGGAAATCATCAGGACGGCTTCCAGGATCACAGCCAACAAGACCGGCAGCGGCTCAATGCAAATTTCGGATTTAAGCTTGGCACCCACCAAGAAATTCGGGCATATCTCTTAGGCGGCAACGTGGCTGAACGGATTCCTGGTTCCCTCACACTGGGACAAATGGAGGCCAATCCTCAACAGTCCAGTTCTTTGGGTGGAATCAGCCTGTTTGCTTGTGTCCCCAACCAGGTCTGTAACTATGGGCGATTTTACAACCTGTGGCGAGCAGGTGTGGCTTATCGAAATGAATTTTCTCCTCAACAATTTATCGAAATCATACCTTTTTATTCTTATCAATACCTCGATCACCCGATTTTTCAAACGATCGTTCAGGATAATCATAACGTCGGTGCGGAACTTCGGTATCATAATTCGAAGCCGCTCTTTGGGCATGACAATGCATTTCTTATCGGACATCAGCCTCGTTACGGCGATCAACACCAACGCCGATTCAGCAATGTTCTTGGCAATCGCGGGCCACAGACGCAGAACTTGAATACCAGAACCACCAATTTTGGAACCTACATTGAAAACCAATTTAACATATCAGATGGGTTGGTCCTGATTATTGGGGGGAGATGGGATTATAGTGTTCGGCAAGCCCGCAACGAATTAATCAGTCCATTTTCCGGGCTCGTGACGAGTAGCAGAAGTGACCTTCGACAATTCAATGCGATTACGCCAAAGGCGGGGGTTGTCTATCACACGTCGTCGACTTCTCAAATTTTTGGAAATATCAGCCGTGGCTACGAACCGCCTCTCAATTTAGAGTTGACCTCAGCAATAAATCCAGATGGCTCGACACCGACATCAGCGTTTCTTTCCTTGGACGCTCAGCGTGCCTGGCAATTCGAAATCGGTACGCGGGGCACAACCGCTAACCAGCGATTTTCGTGGGACTTCACGGTGTATAATTTAGAAATGGAAAAGGAAATTTTGGCTTCTGTTATTGGAGGCACGAGCACCTTTCAAAATGCGAATGGGACTCGTCATACCGGCATTGAGGCAGGCGGAAGCCTTCTTGTCCTCACAGGCCTCCTGGCCCCTGGCACACCAGCCCAACAGGATCGACTGATTGTTCGGACCGCTTATACATGGTCGTTGTTTCAATTTACCGATGATGTGTTTGGAGGGAGTACGCTTATTGCGGCTGATGGGAATCGCGTCCCTGGCGCTCCGGAACATAATCTGGCTGGAGAATTACGTTATGATCACCCAAGTGGATTCTGGATTGCCCCGAATTTTGAATGGTCAATCAAAGGATTCCATGTGGATAATCTCAATACCGTGAAAAATCCAGCCTATTTTGTTGTCCACATGAAAGGTGGATATAATATCCGCAAAAATCTCGTAATTTTTGCCGAAGGCCGGAATCTGACGAATCAAACTTATGCCGGGGCAGTAGTGGTGAACGATAATATGGGAAGATTCTTTAATCCGGCTCCAGGAATCAGTGGATTTGCGGGAATGGAATGGACGTTTAATTAGCAAGAAAGCACCGATTATCTATGGGGGAATAGATACTATTTATTATTTTCGGAATGACTCTCCTGATGGCATCGTAAGAAAAATAATATTCCCTTCTGGGAAGGGTTAAAAACATACATCGAGGACGGATTTTTTACCAAAAGAAGCCGTCCTCGTCCAACCACAATTCACCGTTCATTTTGAACTTCCTACCAAATTTCTTTCATCTGGAAATACCAGACGTCATAATGGAAGCAACAAATTCAGCTGAATTCTAGCTTTCGAATGGGAAAGGGTGCATAATAAAAAGTATTGTAGCCTTTATCCACATCATGGACTGCAGTTGACTAAAAAATGAAAAAACTTCTTGGCATTGGAGCGGTTGCAGTCTTGGGTTTGATCTTAGTTGTGACTTGGCTGTTACCCGGAGCCTTTAGCGCGAAGGGGAAACCGCCGGAATGGGAAGTCACCATGGCCCGTTTTGCACGCCACCTGGCAACACCAAGTCAATGGCGAGATGCGAAAAACCCTGTAGAAGCTTCCGCGGAAAACTTAGAAGAGGCACTTCACCATTTTGCCGATCACTGTGCGTCCTGCCATGCGAATGATGGAAGCGGGAAGACCGAAATGGGGCCAAATTTTTATCCGCCCGTCCCTGATCTCCGCACAGAACCCATTCAATCGATGTCGGATGGAGAATTATTTTATGTGATTCACTTTGGTGTGCGGTTTACCGGCATGCCGGCTTGGGGAAGTGGGGATCCGGAGAAAGATATGGGAAGTTGGGCCTTGGTCCATTTCATTCGACATCTACCAAATATTACTCCAGAAGAAATTTCACAAATGAAAGAATTAAATCCGAAGACCGCACAGGAACGGGCTGAACAGGAAGCTATGGACGCCTTCTTAGCTGGTGAGGATTTTGTCCCACCATCAGAACATCATCATTAAATCAAAAGGAAATGTTATGAAACGATTACTTGCCCTCACCATCCTTCTGTTGCTTCTATCCGCTCCTCTTTTTGTGGGCGCCCATGGGAACGCCTCTCACGTCCTCGGCACGGTCACAGAAACGACACAAGATCAGATTACAGTGAAAACACCCAAAGGAAAAGTCGTCACGATACACATCAGCCCTGACACCATTTTTCAACACAATGGCATCACCACGAACGACGCACGTCCTCAAGTCGGGAATCGGTTAATTGCAGAGGCGGCAAAGATTGATGACAAATTAGTCGCCATCGAAATTAAATTTTCTTCACCGAAGTCTAAATAATCCCAAAGACAGGCAAAATAGTTATGTAAACTGATGGTGATTTTTTTCATCATTTTGGATTCCCCAATTTTGGGGTGTTGGTCAAAAAGTTGCCCCGTATACAAGCCTTTCCCAACTCTTTTCTATTCATCGCTCTCTCAACGATAATTCTTATTCATTCCGTTTCGCATCTCAGAAAATCCCGAAAGTGTTGCATTGATTAGTACCCATCGGTAGACCAGAGTCGGGCCCCACCCTATACTAACGCCCCATAATTGAAGAATCTTGAACCAAGACGACACTCCTAAATCTTGGTTCCCCTGGGTAGGACTCTCAAGGCCATTCCAGACCTATTGCGCTTCCTGCCCATGTCCTGTGGAGAGCCCTCGGGATAAAGGGAGGTTTGCCTACCTCATCTCTTCATTCCAGGCTCCTCACGGGGTCTGCAACACTAAGAACATACATATTTCAGGAAAATATCAGCCGTTTTTCTATTATCAACCAAGGAGGCAGTATGATGCGCACGTCTTTCTTCATCCTTTGCTTGGGAGTGTTTTTGATTTTTGGATTGACCGGGTCAGCCTTCGCCTTACAGTCGGGCGGCGTTGAAATTGGAGATCTCGAGACAGGGTCTGTGGTAGGCCAGCCCTTCAAGGAACTTGATGTGGATATCGCATTCACCGCTATGAAAGTTGGCAACAAACAAGGATGGTACCCCCCAACCGCGATTTTGAATCTCGTAGCTCAAGGAACCGGTGGCCGCGCGGGTCGCCCAGTTCTTCTGCAAGTGACAAATAAACTTGAATCGGACTACTCCTTCCACCTTACCGCCGATTCTGCATTTGCCGGCCCAACATCCATGACCGCCAAACTCACCTTAAAACCTGGAGAAACCAAGTTCATTGGGATCCCCACTAGCGACTTAACCTACGTTACGGCCAGCAATCTGCTGAATTACACGAACCCTTCGGCGAAGGATGATTTAGGCGGCCAGCTGCTTATTCTTCGATAGACCTGATTCGTTTTTTAGGTCGCACGACAAAAGGCCATCTCCCAAAAAACACGGGAGTTGGCCTTTTTGTGTATCCAAGTCAAATTTCCTTTGTCTGCTTTCCCCCTAATGCACGTTGGCTAATCTCGCCTTATCAAGAATTACGATATGTCGATGATCTTGTAGAACAAGCCCTCGTTTGGAGAACTGACCAAGTAAAGTGCTCACGGTTTCGCGGGACGTTCCAATCAAATTAGCCAGGTTTTGGTGGGTAAGCCGAGACTGAAGACGAATCCCTCGGTCTTCAGGGCACCCCATGGTTTCCGCCAAATTGAGCAGCATGGTGGCAAGACGGGCGGGTGCACTTTTAAACACCATGTCCCCAACTCGCGATTCAATCGCGCGAAGCCGCAAGCCCATGAGTTTTATCACTCGGCCGCCCACATGTGGATATTTTTGGAGATATTTTTCAAAATCCTCTCGACGAATCTCACACACCATGGTTTTTTCCAATGCCTGGACAAGCGTTTCTCGATGCTCTCCAGTGACCGCTTCCGTTTCCCCAAAAATTTCGCCAGGCTCGAGAATTGCCAATAGTGCCTCCCGACCATCGTCATTTACCTTGGAAATTTTAACTCGCCCCTTTTTAAGCAAAAACACAGCCCCGCTCGGATCTCCCGGGAGATACAATAATTGCCCCCTGGCGTAACTCTCCATTTTGGTGATCCGTTGCAAATGACGCATTTCCTTCCAAGAAAGCCCAGCAAAAAGTCTGATTCGCTTCAAATACCACAGCTTTTTGCCCTCTTCCGTGGCGGAAACTGTTAAAGACTCTCCCGGCATTTTGCCCTCTTTTTTGAAAATTCGGCCAACTTTTCGTGCGTTCGTTCAGAAAATCATGAATTTCAGGACGAGCCAAAGTTTTCCGATAGTTTTACCATATAAAATTTTATGGTTTTCTAAGGGTTAACCCTACATTATGCAGGTACACTCGCTCAATACCCCTTCTCTTCCAATAGGGCATTTACAAACAACTCCGACAGCGTCCCCAACCTCCTCAACACCAACAAATTCCAAAGAAAAGGGCATTACCAGCCCAGTCCATGATCCTGTCCAGCTTTCCGGCCATGATCCGGAATTGGAAAAACTCAAAGCCCGAGATCGAGAGGTTCGTGCCCATGAAGCAGCACATGCCGCGGCCGCTGGATCACTCGCCAAAGGAGGACCGTCCTATACGTACCAACGTGGGTCAGACGGTCAACTATATGCCGTTGGAGGAGAGATCAACATTGATACCAGCGCGGTCTCCGGGGATCCTGAGGCCACCATCCAAAAGGCTCGACAAATTCGAGCCGCTGCGAATGCCCCCGCGAATCCATCTGCTCAAGATCGTGCCGTGGCAGCACAAGCCACACGGCTAGAAGCCCAAGCTCGAAGAGAGTTGCAACAAGAACGTACGGAAAAAGTTCAGGAACTCCCCTCCTCTGGATCGAATACACCACCATCAGAACCGAAAATCATTGATCTCTTTGCCTAATTTTTGTGGTGGGTGAAGCACTTGGTTATTGCCAATATGATCGGAGCCTCATCGGCTGTAAATTGAGCATTTCAGTCGCCCCTTTCCCACTAAACATTGGCAGGCCTTCTTTCCGAGATCCCCTCTCAGCAGATATGATCCCCTTGAAAACTTTCACAGAATTTTGTTAGCTGACATCAGCAATCAACATTTTTAAAAATTATGTAACATCTGCCCATTTGGAGCCACCAAGTAACCAGGACAGGAGACCAAATCTAAAGAAGTCCCGATTAACCTATTTAAAAATCGTCCTCATAATCATGACGAGACGTTAAAAAAAAATTTTCCTACAAACACTGATGAACATCCTCCCCTTTGTCCAATTATTTAATGCCGCGGGGGCTCGGTTGCGTGACCTGGGTCTCCCACTGGTTCCATTCGATTCAAAGTCCTTCATGGCCCAAGCTTCTAAGAAAACGAAGCTTCAAGATTTTGGCGACTCCTCCTTTCTCGAACCGTTAAACATTCTCTTGGAGGCCTGCGAAAAGGAGGCTCGCCTCTCCATGGTCGGACGCTTGGCTGTGAAGGGGGAAACCATTCGGCTTCTGGGGAATCGTTTAATTCTGACACAAGATCGAAAAACCTATCCGGAAATTTCTCAGGAACCCATCACCTCACCTATTTTCATCGTGGGCCTTCCTCGAACTGGATCAACCTTCCTCCACAACCTACTTGCACAAGACCCGGGTCTACGAGCACCTCGTATGTGGGAAACCATGTTTCCTTCGCCCCCTCCCGGTCATCCTGACTCGCAGACAGAATCTCCTATTCGGCAGACTGACCAACTCCTCAAAGGTTTTTATTTAGTCGCGCCAAAATTTAAAATTGTCCACCCGATGACAGCGCAAGATCCGACGGAATGCGTGACGATCATGAGCCACAGCTTTATGAGTGCGCAATTTCAAAGCACCTACCACATCCCCTCCTATCAAAAATGGTTGGAAAGCGGGAACCTTCGCCCCACATATGTCGACCACCGCCAATTCCTTCAGCAACTCCAGTGGGGCTCACAACCCCGGCAATGGATCCTCAAAGCCCCGGCACACATTTTATCCCTGGAATCTTTGTTGGCCGTGTACCCGGATGCGAAGATTGTGCAAACTCATCGATCCCCCCACGCTGTTTTGGGATCCGTTTCTAGTTTGGACGTCATTCTCCGCCAGGCCTTTAGTCGTTCAGTCGACCCACAAGCGATTGGACAGGAAGCCCTCACTCAATGGGCCAATGCTGTTCAGCGAGCCATGAATGTTCGCGATGCAGTTAGCACTCAGAGGCACCAATTCTATGATGTGTTGTATAATGCACTCGAACAACATCCCATACGGACTATTGAACAGATGTACCAACATTTTGGATTAACGCTTACTAACACCGCGAAAAGTAATATGCAGAACTATTTACTAAGACACCCTAACCACAAAAATGGAACCCATCGATACACCCTGTCTCAGTTTGGGCTCACCCAGGAGACCATCTTTTCTCACTTTAAGCCATACATTCTCCGATACAACCTGGATACCTGAACAGCCCTCAAAAACTAATTTTCGCCAGGAATATGATAACCCTCAAATGTACACACATTCGATAATTGGTAGAATTAAGGAATTATGAAAAAATATAAGAGACTCCATCATATTGTGATTTTGAGCTTTTTTTTCATCTTATTAGTTTCAAGCCAATGGGCGTTGGCGGAAGAGGCGAGTACCGCCGTCACTCACCTACAGGACACCATTCTCAAGATCATGAAGGATGGGGATAAGTTAGGGTATAAAGGCCGCTACGACCTCATCCGACCAGTGGTGACCCAAACTCACGACTTACCGGTTATCGCACGGATTGCAATGGGACAATACTGGAGGGAACTGAATGAAAACCAACAGAAGAATTTCACCGATATTTTTGGAGAACTTAGTCACTCCACCTATGCTGGCCGATTCAATAGTTTTTCCGGGGAAAAGTTTTCGCTGATTTCGGAGGAATCTCTCAGGAAAAATCGAAAGCTTGTTCAAACCCGATTCCAAAAGGCCGATGGAGAGGAAATTCGATTTAATTACATTCTTCATCAAGTCAATGATCAATGGAAAATCATCAATATCATGGTCAATGGCGTCAGCGATCTCGCGCTCAAACGGACTGAGTATGGTAGCATTTTAAAAAAGGATGGCTACGATACCCTAATAGAAAAACTACGTACGCAAATCAAGGAAAACGCGGATGGACTATAATGTCAATTACTGGTAGGATTATCATTTAGAATCATTCAATCGCTCCCAACCACCGATGTTTATTATGAAACTCTGGTCAAACCAACAACGCCCATTGGCAATATTTTCTTCACTCCTGGTTTCCCTGGGAGTACTCATGGGGGGCACTGACGCTGTTCTGGCTGCAGGGTCATCCGATGATCCCATTGAAGTCATTAATCGACCTATCTATCACGCCAATGACATTTTAGATCAGTATGTGGGAGAGCCAATTTCCCGAGTGTACATTGATTACACTCCAGAAATGGTTCGATCTAGCGTTTCGAATTTTTTCGATAACGTCTCCTATCTGAATGTGATACTCAATGACTTCCTGCAAGGAAAAGGCAAACAAGGGGTTGAAGATTCAAGCCGATTTCTTATCAATAGTACATTCGGGGCTTTGGGGCTCTTTGATATTGCCACCCCCTTGGGCCTTGAAAAACATAATGAGGACTTTGGACAAACACTCGCAGTGTGGGGGGTGGGACAGGGCTCTTACCTCGTCCTTCCTTTCCTTGGGCCAAACACGGCACGAGATGTCCCGGACCTTGGGTTCAGCACTGTCACCAATATCCTTTTCTATGTCAGCAATCCGGTCGCCGTTCCTGTCGCGGTTTTGGGCTTTATTGACAAACGGTCACGATTTGACCAAGCCATCCAAATCAGAAACGAAGTCGCGGTTGAGCCGTACCTCTTCACCCGTGAGGCCTATCTCCAACACCGAAATTTTCTTATTTATGACGGAAACCCGCCAATCGAGGACGAAGACTTGTTTTTGGACGAACCCTATGCGGAGCTCGAAAAAGAAGGGCCAGTGGAGATTGAAGACACACCAGAGCAACCTACCCCTAACATCGATCCCCAAGCTCGCAATACGGACCTCGGCAATGCCTCAGTGACTGTCTCCATTCGCTAACCATCCATTTTCTTGACTCATCCATTTTTCCACCAGCCTCGGACTTCCAATTCTCCAATTAAAGCCGGCAAAACCACCAGAGCACAGAGCAGGGCCAAAGTTAAGGTCAGCACCAGCAAAATGCCCAAGCTTGCCATCCCTGGATGAGCTGAAAATCCTAAGGCACCAAAAGAGGCCATTGTCGTGAGCGCGCTGAAAAGTACCGCTTGAGAAGTACTGCTTTGAACAACTTGCGCAATGGACACACCTTCGCGTTTTCGCAAGACAAGATAAATCCCAAAGGCAATGCCCAATCCCAGGACCAAGGGCAAGGCCACCACATTCGCAAGGTTTAAGCGGACATCAAACAAGAGCGAAGCCGCAACCGTGAGAATCATCGTCATGAGAAGAGGCAGAAGGACAAGAAGTACCTCGCCTGGCCTCCGAAGTATAACAAACAACAAGACTGTGGAAGCCAAAATCGCTACAATAGTCGCTTGGATGCACGCATCGATAATGGCCCGCCCACCCTCGACAATCCCAACGGGAGACCCAATGGCGCGTGGATCCACTTCTTGCACACCTCGAGCGAACTGCCGCAGCTTCGTATTATCGTTCCCATTAAACACAGAAAACACTTCAACCCGTGCGCGACCATCCTTGGCAAGATAATGGTCTTTCAGGGCCTGGGGCAAGGTTTCAAGTGTTACCGGAGTCGCATTCATCAACCTTCTTAAACGGTCAAGCCATTGAGGGAAATTTCCAACCAGCCTTTTACGAAGCTCATGTATGGCCTCAGGGTTCCATCCAACACTTGCTCCAAAGTGATCAAAAGATGCCGTCAAGTTTTTTGCGCTGGAAGAAAACTTCTGGGTCCACAGGGGATTGTTCTGGTCTTCCAACTTTCTTTGAAAGTCCTGAACAGCTCGAATTTCTTCTTCCTCACTTGGAAACGGGAGCGGCTCAACGGGAGTCAGCACCGGATCCAGCACTAAGGCCATGTCATCAATAATCGCCATTTTCTCCTCTTGGTCTTCTGGCACGTATTTCGACAAGGTAAGAGCACGATCTACCACATCCAGTTCTTTTAAACGCGCAGCAAGTTCATCCGCCTTTGTGAGATTCTGAGCCAACAGGTGAATCACATAGGGAGAGGTCCCTGGGTCCTTAAGAAGCTCAAGAAACGTGGAAACCCCTTCCGTGTTGGGATCCCTAAGGTGAAGAGCATTGAAATCAAACCGAAGTAAGGGAAGCGCCGCGACAGCGGCTAATGTGAGGGGCACCATCAAAAACAAAATCGGCCTTCGATACCGGAGAACCCAGGGTAAGGTGAAGGAATTATTCGGCGAAGATTGGGGAATAGAGGAAATACGTTTGGTCCTGGAAATCGGGAAGATCGTTAATAATGCCGGGAAAAAAGTCAGATTAGCGAACAACGCCAAAAACATTCCCCCCCCAGCAATCAATCCAAGTTCCGCAAATCCCCGGTAGGCCGTTGGCAAAAATGAGAAAAAACTCAATGCGGCGGCGATGGCCGACAGCGTAAGGGCGCCCCCCACCCCACTCGCTGCCTGACGAAGGGCTTCCTGATGGACACCCAACCGATCAAACGCTTCCCGATACCGCATCCCAAGTTGAATACCAAAATCCACACCTAGCCCAATAAATAACACCGGGGCGGTTGCAGAAATAAAATTCAAGGATCCAATCGTGAATACAGCAAAGGCACCGGTCCAAATCAATCCAACGATCAGAGTAAACAGCATGGCGCCGACAAGACGGACTGACCGCAACCCAAGCAATAAAATGAGACAGACCAGAGATATCGATAGGACCCCGGCCATTTCCGCACCTTTGGATAGCGTTTCGCGCTCTTCTGTTTCTATGGGAATGGACCCGGTTAGGCGAACACGAACGCCAAAAGTGTTTTCCAACACCTTTCCTTGCTTACGTATAAATCCAATGGGCCCACCAGCCCCTTCCAAAGTCGAGTAATCCAAACGGGGTTTTGCGAGAAGGAAGCGGCGCTTGGGATCGCCTTTTGGGGTCACGTCACCAAGCATGGCCTCTTTCCAAGAAGAAGGATTAGGCTTTCCTGCGATCTGAGCCTCAATGGCCTCACTCAGCAAATCAAACACCTTTGCCAATAGGATTTGTTCATCCGCATTCGGATTTTCGCCAACCGCCAAAGAAAGCATGGAAAAAAGGCCGCGAAGGCTAGGGTCATGGACCATCGTGCCTAAAAACGGTTGCCATTTACTCAAACGTTCGTCCAATTTCCAGAGTTCGTCAGGTTTCAGGTACAGCAACCCATAGGTGTCGAAAAATTCACCCTGTGCCGGATCATAGATCGAAGAAAAGAGGGCAGGTTGTTGAGATAGAGTTCCGGCTAATTGACGAACGGCGTCCCGGGCGGCATCCGAAGTTCCTTGATCAATCACGATCACAATTAAATCGTCGAGTTCCGGAAAGGCCGCAACAAACTCCTCATCTAATTGTCGGAAGGGAAGATCTGGATCCAGTAAATTGAGAGGATTCGTATCGAGCGTGAGATTGTTCACGGTATAGACCAAGAGAATACTGGTCAGTATCACAACCCCCATCACCACCCATTTCGCAAAACGACGGCAACCATCCACCAGTTGCACGACCGCTTGCTGAAATGTCACCGCCGTATGATCAAAAAGAGAACTCATCATCCTTCAAGTGTTTCTTGAGAAATGAAAAAGGTTGGGCTCAATATCATGGACTGCATTGAAGACCTATCTCTGGACACCAATTCGAACGCAGCCTAAAATTCCCATAATACCAGGGAGAAACTATGACACGACTTTGCCAAAGTAAGACTAAACACATGGACTAAAAAGTTAGAAAATGTGAATCGTGAAAGGACTTAACCGGTGAGTAGATGAGGCATGCGATTTCGGATGACCCTATGAATTTCACAGTAATTTGATAGTCTAGAATAAAAATACGATTTACTCTTGAAGGAATCAGCCATGATATTTTTCCGGCCTGAGACCATACGATTCGGCTACCTGCCGTGGCAGTGTACCACACAAGGGAGTTTTCCACATCTATCTAGCAAAGCAATCCTCATGCGAACATATGCATACTATTTTTTATGCCTCCTACATTCCTAACCTGAGAAAGTAGTCCAAATGCTCCGGAAAGCATAAAAATCGTTAGTTTATAACCTACCCAAACCTCCCCTTAATATACATATCCCTATTCTTGGCTACGCAGAATCCTGACTATCTTTTGGGAACCAACTATGGTAAAAAGGAGTATCTTTTTCCGCCGTGGGTCTGGCAGTCAAAGAATCGTGAATAAGGCCCGTAACCGATGTTGTTTTGCCGAGGAGTCCATTCGGAAGTCAGCCCAGAGTCGCCTCAAGTTCGCGCCCTCGGACCATACCTTCCAAACATTTGATTCTCCCCAGTCACAAGACAATGTCATGATTTTCAAAGGAGGAACCACATGGGTTCAAAAGTGTATGTAGGTGGCTTGCCGTATTCCGCGACGGAAGCTGAAGTTGAGGCGTTATTTGCTGAGCATGGGACTGTCGAATCGGCTCGTGTTATTACTGATAAATACACCGGCCAATCCCGCGGATTTGGATTTGTAGAAATGTCAACTCAAGAAGAAGCTCAAGCGGCCATTAATGCGCTTCATTCCAGCGATATGGGTGGGCGCACCTTAACTGTCAATGAAGCCAAACCCATGGCCCCTCGCTCTGGTGGCGGTGGCGGCGGATTTGGTGGTGGCGGTGGTGGCCGAGGAGGAGATGGAAACCGAGGCAGACGGAGCCGGTTCTAAACATCACCCTGTAATCCATACATAAACGGAGGGGCTTGCATTCTGAGCAGACCCCTCCGTTTTTATTTTTGAAAGACCCGAACATGCCCTCGACCACCCTGCCTCCTCTTTCTTCCCGTGGTCTCGATATTGGCAAAATCTTACTGTTTGGAACGGTCGCCACAGGCGCCCTCATTGGCGTCCCCACCTTTGCCTATTTCTATGACTATCACCCGATCGACTGGATCATGTTTGGCATGCTCTACGCCATCACGGGATTGGGAATCACCGTAGGATACCATCGCCTCGTAACCCACCGAAGCTTCACCTGCCCCAATTGTGTCAAAGGTCTATTGTTAATTGCCGGTGGCTGGGCGATAGAAAATTCCGCACTCCGATGGGCTGCCGACCACATGCGGCACCATGCCCAATGCGACCAAGACTCTGACCCTTATAATGCCAAACGGGGGTTTTGGTTTAGTCACTGCGGCTGGATTTTTTTGAAAGACCCCAATCGAGATAATCGATGGACTTCAAAATTACGACAAGACTCTGTGGTGGTTTGGCAGGATCGGTATTACCTCCCCATTGTCCTTTCCGGATTGATGCTACCGTTTGTCGTTGGTCTCATGGCCAATGGATGGATAGGTGGACTAGGATGCTTTCTTTTGGCCGGATTAGGACGGACATTTTTTGTCTTGAACTCCACGTTTTGCGTGAATTCCGTTTGCCACTTGTGGGGCCGACAACCCCATGGAAACTCCGATACAAGTCGAGATAGTTGGTGGGTCTCTCTCCTGACCTTTGGCGAGGGGTACCATAACTACCATCACATGTACCCTGGTGATTACCGAAACGGCATTCATTGGTACAATGTTGATATTTCAAAATGGCTCATCTATGGCCTTTCCCTCATCGGCATGGCCTCTTCCCTTCGTCGAACCACAGCTCGTCCAAAAGATCGAAAAAAAAAGAACCCCTCTAACATTCTCCCCACTCCATAACCTTAGGTTATTTTGTTCGGAAGTGAATTCGCACCGTCAGCTCACCATCCACAAAATCATCACCATCCATTTGCGGATCAAAGGTCCATTGCTTAAGGGCATGGAGCCCCTCGAGATTCAATTGACGGTGTTTGGCCGGTTGTAAAACTACAACAGTTGTCTCTGCCGTCTTACTCACCAAAATTCTGATTTTCATCCAGTCGTCGATTTCTTTTCCATTTAAGGAAGGCGGCATAGTGGGCCAGGGGGTATATTTTGGTACAGGACCAAGTTGTTGATCTTTATTGAGCTTGAATCCGTGTACATGAACGGTTTCAAGCACTTCCACATCTTCGTCTTCTAAGTGGTCTGCTTCATGAGTCGATCGATCGGATTGGGCCTGCACAACCATGGGCACACTCATCAAGGACAGGCATGCGATTCCTATTGGGACCCAAACGTCTCTCATTGGAAAACTCCCTTCATGAATCAAAAAACCATTGTGTTCTGAAGAAAAATGAGCGCGGCATATTCGCATGCGAGACCCCAAGACCAATACTCTGCTCCCCGATATTTAACAATTCTTGTTGATCGAATACATTGATCATATCAAAACCAAACAACAGCCTCTGCTTACCGGATAATGGAAGAACGTGAGTAAGAGAGAGATTATACGTCGTCACCGAATCAGCGCTCTGGGAATTGGTTTTCTCACCGGCTGATGCTGTCCGCAAACCAGAGCCAAACAACATTTGCCCGGATACGGTCGTATGCTCCAGTAGTCGATAGGTCAGAATGGCCGAACTCGTGACTTCTTGCATATGATCACAAAACACTCCTTCGCTCGTTTCAATATCATTAATCTCCTGCTGCTCCAGGAGGAAATGTCCCGACTGAAGCCCCTGTCCTTTACATTGCCCCCAAGCGACATTTCCTCGTGCCGAAAGATTGTCCGTGAGTTTCACTTTGATACTGCCTTCGATCCCCCGCTGCCAACCATTTTTAAAGGCAAAGAAGTTCAGCAACGGCGTGGTGCCAAATTGCCCGGCATCGGATAAATTCTTACTGAGTTTATAATAGCCCGTCAGTTGTACCACGGCAATTTGGCCAAACGCATGCGTGGATCCCACCTCAAAATAATGTGACCGCTCCGGCTTGACCGTATTATTCGTCAAATTCTCAGGTTCGGCAGTGGTGCCAACCGTATTAAGTTGGACAAACCTGATTGCTTCCAGATTCGGCGGAGTAAACAACCGACCATAGAACGCATGAAAGGCATGGTTGTTCGTGGCTTTAAACGTCGCACCGACTCGTGGGCTGATTTGGGCGGCCTCGATAAATCCGTGAATATTATCCACCCGGACACCAAGATTAAACGTCCATTGATCATTAGGCGTATATTGATCCTGCACCCAAAATTCTTCCCGATAGCCAATCAACCGACTATCCGCCCGACGCATCAAGACACTCCCCATTGGGGCTCCACCCACACGATTGAAGGCGAATAATTCCGTCTTGTTGACCGCCTGCGTTCGATCAAATTGAAACCCAGCTTTAACAAGGTGCTCGCTATTCAAGACATTCGTATAGTCCAATCGCACCCCGTTGGAATAGGCAAATCGATCCTGATCGCCAGCAGAGAATGGCTCGTCCGTATCGCCAGTATAGGCCAAGACATTTAAAGGATCAGTTTCAAACGTGGCTCGTGTATGACGCAAATATCCAGCTAGACTAAAGAATTGACTAGCATTGACATCATGTCGCCACACCAAATGGGCATACTGGTTAGTCTCTTTTTGGGATTCATCAATGTCTTGTGAAATTACTGGGTTAAACCCAGGATTGTTCGCCTGGATCAACCCAACGATTGTTCCATTGGCTATTTGATTGGGCGTATTGGGAATTTGAAACTTCGCAATCGAGTTCAGAAATAACAGCGTAAAGTTATTGTTATTGTTAAGTTGATAATCGCCACGTATGAAAGTCTGATTTCTGTCACTTTCGTTATGAAAACCTGAATCACCTAACGTCGGTGGATCAATCCCACGACTCGTTGTGGTATAACTGTTTAATACGTAATACCGAAACTTGTCTCCTGCCGTCCCACCATATTCGAATGAAGGTATCACGGTTTCATTCGACCCCCCAAACAATTGAATAGATCCAAATCCTGGCTTGGTTCCGCTTTTGCTCGTAATATCAATGACCGCAGCTGTTCGATTGCCAAACTGTGCTTCCATCCCACCGAGAATAATATCTGCCCGTTCCCAGGCACGGGGGGAAATCACATCCGTGAAGGTGGAAGAAACCGTATCCGGAATCGGCACACCGTCGATCCGTACCTGAAAATTTGCATGATCCTGGCGAATGTGAACTTGCTTGAGGCTCCCGTTCACCGCACCGGGAATAGTCAACAATGCATCATTGAATTCAATGTTACTCCCAAACGGCAGGGCCTCGATTTCCGTTCGACTCAGTGAGTAGGTTTCGCTGGACGACTTAGGTTGAATTGGGAGTAAGGGAGCCACTACTTCCAACGCAATTTCTTGTGTAACAGTCATCGTCAACACGACTGGACCTACCTCCTCATTACCAACTTCGACAATCTTATATTCGCTTCGATACGTCTCTTGAATCGCCCGTATAGAAAATACTCCAGTTCCTGGAGCAACCAAAATAAACTCTCCGGCATCATCAGTTGACTCGGATGTGACCAGTGCGCCCTCCTGATCTCGCAATTCCACTGTGGCTTGAGCCACACGCCGCAAATCCACATTTTGCACATGCCCTGCAATCTTTTGCCCTCCTGAAACAGCATACGAATCCTCCAAAAATCCAAATATAAACGTAAAGGCCAAACCCAAGAACAACCATTTCAGATGGTTAGTTTTTTTTAAATCTTTATCAAGATATGACATAGCCCCTCTTTCTCAAAGATCAAAATAATTCAAGAAGTTCACCAGAAATTACACAGGCGTCAACTTATTCCCGAGGAAAAGGAATAGGACGTCCCATATAACCCTGACAAGAAATGAATTTCGACTGATCTAGAGGAAAAGAGGAGGACCGCGGGATTCTTGGGAAGTGAGGGCTTTCGAAGAAAAAACAATTTCTGACGTATGCCATTGTTCATGTTCGACCTGAAGCGGGATTCCAAGATTTCCATGATCGAGATCAACGGACCCACTCCCATGGGCTTGCACCCATTGGCAGAGGTCAAAATCTGAATGCTCATGACCATCATGATCCACTTCCGCAAAAATATGGTGAACTTCTAGAGCACTCGCAAAAGGAAGAAGACAGAGGACCAGCAGAACGACCGTGGCCGCAACCGTGGCTTGAGAACGAGGTGAAAAATTGAATGATCGGAAACGGGCTATCATATGAGGCAACCTTAGCAACACCATCAAGGCGAGTCAATAGTTGCAAGGCAGTTGCAATAAGAAAATTAGCCACCCGATTAGCCAACCAGGAGCCAGGGAGGATTATGGGTCTAAACAAGAAGCAATAGAACGAGCCAAGTCGGCACCAGAATTCAAAGCGGTAGGTTTCCATCCAATACCCAGCCCCGCGCCATTCTCTTCTTTTGGAATAATGTGATAATGAACATGAAAGACCGCCTGGTGAGCCGGAGCTCCATTGTTTTGGAGAATGTTATAGTCCCTTGCACCGGTGGCCTTCAGGACTGCTCGACACAAACGGGGAAGTACTCGTCCAATCGCCGCCGAAGATTCGTCGGACAATTGATCCAAGGTTTCCGCGGGCTCTTTAGGAATCACCAAGGTATGGCCCTTGGAGAGGGGATTAATATCCAAAAATGCAAGGACCTGCTCGTCTTCATAAACTTTATGACAAGGAATCTCGCCACTAAGAATTTTTTTAAAAATCGTGTCAGCCATGGATGAAAGAATAAGCAAAATATCGAACAATGACAAGAGGGGGGAAATGTTGATTCCTGACTTGAGACCATAGGCCATTACCACTCATTTCTTCGCTTTATTCTCGTTCTTATTAAATCTCTGTCCCCTTATTAACCCGACATAGAAATTAGGCCGATACATAGGCTAGAGGGTTAAGATATTGAGTTTTCTTTTCTTGCTAATAAAAGATCCCCGCCGCAAGCAGCGGGGTATTCAGGGGAATACATGATCATACCTTCTATAATGAGACCCGCGTAGCAGAGCTACGGGGAATAACCAGATTCAAGTAGAATCCTATGCAAAAATCTTCTTTCAGTGGAATTGTCATCGGTATTGCCATCGGAATCTCTTCCATTACTGCCATTTTTGGTTTTGGTCTCTTTTCTATTGGCAAGCAAATCGACAACCCACAAACGGTAGAAATTGTTCGTGAAGCTATTCATGACGAACTTGATCGTACGAGTCTTTTAGACATGCTCCTCGGCAACAACACCTCTCAAAATGTTTCTGAGCCAATTTTCGATGATGAAATAATTATTCCGGCGGTCCGATCAGGCAACCACCTTTATGTGGATGTAGAAATAAACGACTATCAGACGGTGACACTACTGGTGGATACTGGCGCTACGGACATTATGTTAAAAGCTGAAGTAGCTTACGAACTAGGCCTTTCAGAATCAGACGCCATTGAAGCCACCTATAATACAGCCAATGGTCCGACTCAACAGTTCATTACCATGCTGGAGTTAGTTCGAATTGGGGAAGCCGAACAGAGCAAAGTACGAGCTTCTTTTGGTAGGGGAATGACAGACGGATTTGAAGATGGCCTTTTAGGGATGAGTTTCTTAAAACACTATCATGTTGACATTGATTTGAAACGCGAAGAACTTCACCTTCGTCCCCGCGAAAAGTAAAAGCTTAAATAAAAATTTTCAAACCTTCTCCCCCAAACACACTAGTACCATATCTCGTGATTTGAAGTTTGTTTTTCCCCAAGCCCCCTCAAATGAATACAAAGGGTCCATGGCCAATAGGGTCCTTGCTTAAGCACAGACTTTTTCACTACGCTGTCTTCATTATTTCAGAAAACTTTCTGGCTCATCCTGCAAGGCAAACACCCGTATGAGCTCGCCAAAACAACTAGAAACCTTTCGTCTCTCGCTTCAGACCACTGTCGGCGAACTCCAGGCGGAAATCTCGGTACCGACAAGTTTTATTCCTATATCAGATATTGTCCCTCTCATGCGCTCATTGGGCGAACAAGCCCTCGCAATGGAAGAAGATCACAATCGATTGGCCGGACACCAAATTTCTTGTCATAAAGGATGCGCCGCTTGCTGCCGAATGCTGGTCCCCGTCTCTCCACCTGAAGCTTTTGCACTCCAACGAAACATCGAACAACTACCAGTCCCTCTACGAGAAAAAATTTTAACTCGTCTGAGTTCTGTCAAAAAGACATTGGAGCAATCGGGCCTCCTTGGAAAACTTGTGCAGATATCAGAGACCCGATCGCAATTGTCTGATGAGGATATGGAGCCAGTCAATCAAGCATATTATGCCCAGCGATTGCCATGTGTGTTTCTTGAGGATGAAGTGTGCAGCATTTATGAATTCCGACCCGCGGCCTGCCGAGAACTTCTTGTCACCTCCCCCAAAGAATTGTGTCAGGATATCGCACAAAACCCAGTGGTTCCCCTATCAGCTCCCTTTCGTATTGCCACCGTGTTAAGTCTCATGTGGGCTGAACTCACCAAAGGACCAGCCAAACTCATCCCCCTTCCGGTCGCATTAGATTGGGCAGATCGCCATGCCAAAGAAAATCAATCCACCCAAACCGGAGAGAGTCTTTTGAAAATGGGGTTGGACAAAATACTTGGATTCCTCCGCCAGAATTCTTAAGCTTCTCTTCCAGTTGGCCTACCGCCCCAAGCCCCACCTTGACAACCCCTCGAAACATTGTGATAGAAATGAGAGTTTGCTAATGACCTTTATTCGGAAATGAGGCTGCCTGTTCATGCGATTCTTTTTTTATGCTGACAATTTGAATCCAACACAACTAAAACGACGAGCACCAGAACACAAGTTTTTATTTAAAGCCTATCTCCCGGACCACACCATTGGGTTCCCACGGTTCTCATCTCAATGGCGGTGCGGTTTGGCCAGTGTGATCCCTTCGCAAGGAGAACGCGTCTGGGGAGGCGTCTTTGAACTCACCGACGAAGATGTGAAAATTTTGGACCAATTTGATGGTGAAGTTCCGGAAGGGGCGTACCGGCATCTCGAAGCCAATGTCTACACGGAAGATGAACAAAAAGAATTGGTCACGACACACACGTCACAGGTCATTGGGAAATTCAAACCCAAAGAGCATTATTTGGACTTCGTGGTAAAAGGACTCAAGCATTGGAGCATGCCTGAGGAATGCCTTGAGATGTGGGAATTGTTTCGTCCTCGATAATTTCAAGTATAATAGCAGGAAGCCAAATCACCCCATCCATCATCCCAGAGCCAACTGTTTGATCTAACATAAAACAACAACCGACTAATCACCTCGAAAGGAGTGATAATGCCAAAACCCAAGTATCATATTATGGTTTGTACCAATACACGCCCCCCTGGTCATCCGAAACCCTCTTGCGGATCAGCCGGATCCCAAAACCTTTTGATGGCCCTTAATATGGGACTCATGGAGCGTGGCTTCCAACCGGGTGAGGTCCTGGTAACTGGCAGCTCATGCTTAGGCCCCTGCGAACAAGGACCAACCGTGGTAGTCTATCCTGATGGCACTTGGTACTCCCAAGTAAAAGATGAGCATGTAGCCTTGATTCTCGACGAACACATCAAGAAGGGCACCCCCGTTGCTCAATTAAACCCAGATTCTGTGTGGGCGTAACAGTTCTCACTTAAATCGTCGAACCCTAACATGGGCACCCAACACGGTTCTCACTCACATGGACCTAGTCATTCGCAGGGCTCAGCTTCCTCTGCCGAACATAAGGCCCGTGGTCCCTCAACCATCAGTTGCGGAATCATTACCTGTAGCGACACCAGAACTCCCGATACGGACAAGAGCGGTCAGCTCATTCGAGAATTGCTCACCTCACAGGGACATTGTATTGACGCCTACCATGTGGTGAAGGATGAACCCACCGAAGTACAACTGCTCCTTCAAGAGTTAGGGACTCATCATTCCCTTGGCGCGATCATCATCAATGGAGGAACGGGAATTTCTCAGAGGGACTCAACGTTCGAGGCTGTGGACGGGTTACTAGAAAAACACCTGGTGGGGTTCGGCGAAATTTTCCGCTATCTTTCGTATAAAGACATTGGGTCGTCTGCGATTCTCAGCCGCGCCACCGCGGGTCTCTATCGAGGCAAGGTCATTTTTTCGATTCCCGGATCGAGCGGAGCCGTTCGATTGGCTATGGAATCCTTAATCATTCCTGAACTTCCCCACATTGTAGGTGAAATGCAGAAATAAAAAACGAACCTCGAGTTTTACACGCTTCTCAGGTTATTCCTCACCAGGGTCTGGAAGAAGTACAATCTTTCCAAAATTTTTTCTCTCTAACATGCGTTCTTGCGCCACCCGGGCCTCATGCAAAGGAAATGTCGTGTCCAGGATGGGTCGAAGCGTACCCGCCTCAATCAAACGCGTGGCTTCCAAAAGTTCGTCTCGGGTTCCCATATACGATCCCATAATAGTCAATTGCCGGGAGTATAGATAACGCGCATCAAACTGGTGGGCTCCACCAGAGGTCGCGCCACAGGTAACCATGCGACCACCTCGTGACAGGGAATTCAAACAAGAATTCCACACTGCTTGTCCAATATGCTCGATAACCACATCGACTCCCCTATCATTTGTAAGGGCTGCAACTCGATCCGCCACATTTTCCGTAGAATGATTGATGACATCTTCCGCCCCTAGCAGGTTTGCCTTTCCTTTTTTGTCTTCCGTACCCACCGTGCTCAGCGCCCTCGCTCCCAATAAATTAACCATTTGAATAGCCATGCTTCCCACGCCACTTCCCGCACCCATCACGAGGACGGATTCTCCCGGTTGCACATTGGCCAAAGACTTGACCATATGCCATGCCGTAAGCGTCACTAAAGGAAATGCCGCGGCTTGTTCAAATGTGAGATTTTCTGGCATGGGCAGAACATTGACCGCCGGCACAGCCACGTATTTGGCATATCCACCATTTCGTTGAGCCCCAAGAATCTGAAACTGCGAACAGCGATTCTCCTTCCCAATCAAGCAGTCGTCACAATTGCCGCAACTGATTCCCGGCATGACAAACACTCGTTGCCCTGGCGTTAAAGAACCAGAATACGCCGTTCCTACGGTGTCGATCACACCACTGACATCACAACCAGAAATATGAGGAAGAGAGATGGAATAATTTGGAATACCCTGACGAATCCAAATATCCAGGTGATTGAGGGCACAGGCTTTGACTCGAACCAATACCTCGTCGGGCCCAACCTGGGGAAGAGGAACCTCTTCGTAGATTAATTTTTCCGGACCACCATGTTCATGAAAGGTCACGGCCTTCATGAGAGTTGGCATAGCCTGCTCCCAATCAAAAGGAGTGCGTCATTAAAAAAGAAGCTTTCCTTCGGCCACCATTACCGCCTGGCCCCCGACTTTTATTTCTTGAATCATGTCATCATCGGAGTAGACCTGCACCAGAATTCGAGATGGCCGATCAATCTCATAACCTTGTTCTGTATATATTTCAGTCGTAGGCCCTACATCCACCACCCCATTTTTCACTAAGTATCCTCCAAGAGCCCCACTCGCGCTTCCTGTCGCAGGATCTTCGACAATACCAATCGGTGCAGCAAACATACGGGTATGGACCGTGGCCCAATCCTCCACCGTCATGGTGGTAAATACCATGATACCGTTCACCCCCAGGCGCTCACAGATCGTCATCGTTCCCGTCAGGTCCACCTCGATCGATTTGACTGCCGTCAATGTTCGTACAGGAACAATCACCACCGGCAGACCGGTCGACACGACTTCAACGGGAAGCCGCGTGTCGGAAATATTGGCCTTCGTCAATCCCAAAGCCTGACTGATTTCATACAGATCCTTAATTTCGTCCACCACACCTAAATATTCCGGGGAAGGTTGAGACATGATCACCTGCTGTACCTGATCCTTCACAACCAATAGTTCGACAGGAAACACGCCAATGTTACACTCAAACATGAATCGGGTAATTGGTTCCTGCAAGGGAAACTTATTCAACAAACTGAGGACAAAAAAGGTGCCGATGACCGGATGTCCGGCAAAAGGAATTTCTTGGGTTGGAGTAAAAATTCTGAGCTTGGCAATTGCCGCCGGATCAGTCGGAGGAACGACAAACACGGTTTCAGAGAGATTCATTTCCCTAGCAATTTGCTGAAATTCCCGATCAGTTAAGTCTTCAGCATCGGGAATGACCGCCACGGGATTTCCACCAAAAGGCTGATCCGTGAACACATCAGCCTTATAAAACTGCAAGCGTCGAGTTGGAGTTGTCATAGAATTTTTGATTTAGTAGGAGAGGATAATGGCTTCATAAGATTTGGGGAAATAAAATCTTCCGGCCCCCATCGCACCCTACCCAGCAGGCCAATGGACATGGAAACTATTGAATTGGTGCACTTTTTTACCGAAACAGAAAATTTGGCAGGTAGTAGAACACGTTACGCACTTAAAGGCAAGGCTTCATAGCTGGCGGCGGCGGGATTTCGTACATAGTCCTCAACAAAATTTTTCAGCGTCCCATTTCGATACAGCCGGGTATTGGCAAATTTCGTATCTATCTTATGGAGCACCTTCACTTTCACACCAGTTTTGTGGATAAACTCCTCTAAGGTGACTCCCATTATATCCATATTCGTCCCACGCCCAGATTCCATGACGCTTTTTGGAATGTGCAGGCGCTTTTCGTTCGTAAGACATTTCCGTATATCATCAAAGGTCAGAAGTACCGTGCAATCGGAATCTCCACCCAACATCGCATTGGGTATATGGAGAAAGCGCGCCCTCCCCTTTCGGTACATGTTCAAAATTTTATGAACACTCCCGGCCATCACCACCGTATCCTTTTTCTCTAATTCGAGGGCATCGAACGCACTCACAATGCGTTTTCGATTCAAAAATGCGGTCACATAGGCTTCCGTATGAATCGTGGTCAGATTGGGATATCCCGCATCATATATTCGTTCCGCTTCAAGGGGGAGAAACTTTCTCCCCTGTCGCATCAGATTGGCCGTATCTTCCTTTAACCCACGAACCGGGGTCAGGCACCCCATCCACAACACGCATTGTTGATTAACCTTGGCAATCTGTTCGGCATCCTTAGACATCGTATCTTGGTCAAAGGAATAAAAATTAGCCGAGGACACGGCAGGGCCATCCAACACCTTCATGACGTGCCTCACCGACGGCGCATGGGGCATTAATTTTTCTCGATACTTGCTGAGTGTGATCACCGACAGTTCAAAATTGATCCGGCCCGGATATTGTGCCACCAGCTGATGAATTTTAGGGACATGGACAAAACCAACAGTAAAAAACTGAATATTCTTATCGGTGTGCTTTAAAAAGTCTTCCACCCACTCCATGCCTTTGGGATGCAGGAATAAATCCGTCCACTCCATATACTCATTCCCTCCCAAACACCAGAACTGCATGGGATCGGTAGGCTTGGCATTGATATAGTTTAGGATAAACTCCCAATCATCTTGCGATGTTTTCGGCGGATCTTGCGTCTCGCGATAGGAATGATCCAGCTCGTAACAAAAGTCACATTCCACCGGGCACTTCTTCCCCAAACTCAAGGGAATTTTTCCGGCATCCATTTCACGCTTGAGCACTTCCCGATACCCCTTGCCTTGGAGAACGAGAGTTGGCTCTAATACCGGCAGGTCTCGCCCCACGGTTAACCCCTCACTCCTAGTCGCTCATGACCATTCTTGTCTATAAGAACACAATGGCTCGTTGACACCCTCACAAAATTTTTGCCAGACTTTGTACAGTCAAGCCAAGTCTCGATTATCATAATTCCAATTTCGCCCAAATACTCCATGGAAAATTCCCATCTCCCATCCAATGAATCCTTCAAAAACGCGTTAGCACTGTTCCAGCTTTCCCTGCCCTTGGAATCGAAAACGTTACATCACCGATACCAAGAACTGCTGGTCACATGGCATCCTCACCGCTATGCCAATATGACCAACAACCCGACCAAATATATGCAGATGTACAAAAAAGGTGAAGCGATGACTAAGGAAATTCGGTCAGCCTACGCCCTATTGAAAGAGTCGTTAGAACAGGGTACTGGCACATCCTCGGACTAAATTCTACTCTAACCAACTTTTTGAGCAGCAACTTCAGCGGGAATCTGAATTATTCTAAACCTGGGAGCAATGAGGGCAACTTAAAACAATCGGACTATTTAGCCGAATGACTCACTACTCTCGCCATGCCAGGTTCCCCATCCTTTCCGCCCTCAGGATCAGCTTTGGCCACGGGCCAGGTAATTAATCCCGCCACGGTATCCGGCTTAGCCTCGGCAGGTGTATGGTTGGTGGCATAAATCTGAGGCAGCTTATTAGTGCCATATTTGGAAATATAAAGAAATATCTGCTCGCGCGCATTAATGCGTACGGCCCAAGATGCAAAGTCATTTTGATAAAACTCTTCGCATAATTGCATGGCATCCAGACAACTGACACCACCAGGTTCATTCAAGGTATAGTAATAATCCAGCGGCATATCGTATTCATCTTGCTTGTGAATCGTAATGCCAAATTTTTCTGGATTTCGAACCATGGGGGTATGCCTGTACGCCACGAAGTAAAATAACTCAACAGAATGAATGCTGGCTTTATTGTCCAGCAAAAACTGTCTCGTATCCTCGGCCTCCTCTTTCGTTTCTCCGGGAAATCCATAAAAGGCCATCACATGATTCCAAATGCCAACTCTCGCCGCTTCTTTTAAATTATTTTCGATGACGCTCTTCTTGGCATGTTTATCCATTAATTCCAGTACTCGTTCGTTCGCCGACTCCATCCCATAGTAGAGCGTTTTACACCCCGATTTGGCTGCCAAGTCCCAAATTTCTGGATCTTGTAGAGTTTCTTCAAATCGAATGAGCGTCGTCCATTTAATATCAACATTCTCCTCAATAAGCAGTTGGGATACTTTTTTAAAGAGAGCCGGGGGATAGGATTCATCGGCGAATAAAAAATGATCGGCATGAAATTTTTCCTGCAACGCCTTCACCTCGCGCACAACATCTTGGGCTGGCTTTCCACGATATTGATCAAAATATCCTTGCCCATGATCGCAAAACGTACATTTCCCCCAATAACACCCGCGAGTGGCAAGGTACGGAAGAATACGTGTCGGGACAAAATATGAGTCCAACGGAAACCCTTCGAAGTCTGGAAGTGGGAGGCTGGTCGTTTTTTCGGTATAAATTTCCGAATTGATCCGAACATGGCCTTGCTCTTTGTACATAAGGTTAGGAACGGCGGTCCATTCCCGATCCCCCACCAAAGCCTCCAGCAACCACAAGAGGGCATGCTCACCTTCATACATGATGGCCGAGTCAAATATTTCCGTAAAAAATGGTTCTTGCTTTGCCAGGTCCTCTTGCAAACGCGTGATAACGTTTCCCCCGACCGTAATATGAATATCGGGATAGGCTTCCTTAATCAGCTTTCCAAAGGTCAACCCAGCGATCAGCTGCATTTTGGTGCCAATCGAAATCCCCACCACATCCGGCCGCTCCTTCGCGATGGAAGGCAAAACCAACTGCTGGCACACATCGCGATACACATTGACCTGAGGGTCATTTAAGCAGGCATACACTTCACTTGAGACTCCAGGACGATACCCTAAGTTGCTTTCCATCGGGTAATAGACTAGGGAAGCCGGATAGTATGCCACTGAGATGTAGCGCATCACATCACGAAAAACATTCAGTGCCCATTCGAGTTTGCTAGCATCATAGAAATCTTCGCTACGGTTAATGCGTTTGGCTTCCTCGGCACTAGAGGCTAATTCCATCACGTCGAACGACAAGACTTCCTCCAGGCACTCCTTTTGATCAATTTCCTTTTCCGTCAGTTCGCCTTGTGCTTCTTTCCCTTTCAGCTCCCTGAGCTGTTGTGCCATTCGCGCATTCACCCAAATAAGGAACATATCGCTAAAAAACAATTCATACATTTCGATATTGATGTCTCGCTGAATAACTTCATGCCCATTTTCCCGAAGCACCGCCGTCAGGCTAGGAAGGGCTAAATACGGCGCCGTTGGCACCCATTCCGGAGGGAAGAGCAGCATGGTCTTTAACTTACGGCCACTCTTTGGCTTCGCATTTTTAGTATCGATTTTTATGAAGGAAGAAGACATAGGATTTTAAACTTTCGCTAAGGCCTGGTCCTTTTCATCGGGGGCAATTCGAAATTGGAGAGCAGGAAGTTTGTTGGTGCCAAAATGGGCCACATAAAGAAACACATATTCCCGGATGAAAATTTTCAAATCCCAGCCGGGATAATGATTCTGTTCAAACTCTTCAAACACGCGCTCGGCATCTTCAATACCCAACCCATCTTTTACTGTGAAATAATAATCCAGAGCCAGGTCCCATTCAGGATTGGCGTAGTATGTCACGCCCCACTTTTCAGCATTCTTGGCGACGGGAGTATGTTTGCTCAAATCAAATGTTCCAAATCCAATGGAATGCACATGTTCTTTATTGTCTTCTAAAAATTGCATGGAAAATTTTGCATCTTCGTATCGCTCACCCGGAAATCCAAAAAATCCCATGACATGATTCCACACGCCATGCTTCGACGATAACTCCATGCTGCGTTGAATCACCTCCGTCGTGGTGGCTTTATCCATGAGTTTCAGCACGCGCTCACTGCCAGATTCATACCCGAAGTGAAGAAATTTGCACCCGGAATCCTCCGCATCCTGCCACACTTCATCATCCAGCAAACTTTTTTCGAATCGAATGTGCGTGGTCCAGGCGATATCCATTTTTTCTTCTTTTAAGGCCCGGGTGAGCTTGCGGAATAAGGCAGGGGGATAGGATTCATCGGTGAAGTGGAACATGCGGGTGTGATATTTATCGCGAAGCAATCGAACTTCTTCAATAACCTCCTGAATCTTTTTGGTGCGGTAGCCCGCAGTATATCCTTCACCGTGGTCACAAAATTCGCACCGTCCCCAATAACAGCCACGCGTGGCCAGATAGGGAAGAATCGGTTCCGGAACAAAATATTTTTCGAGGGGCAGCCCATCAAAATCCGGCGGCGGCAAATCCGACATACTTTCTGAGGATGTCACCGAAGAGGTATGAATCCCGGACTCATCACGCCAAAGCAGATTGGGGATTTCGTTAAAATTTCGATCAGTGCCGATGGCTTCAATTAACTGCAAAAATGCCGTCTCACCTTCATACACTATCGCACTATCGAACAAGGCAAATAATCTTGGGGTATTGGGTAATACATCTCGCAATCTGGTAACAGTGTTCCCCCCAATGGTTATGTGAATATCAGGGAACGCTTCTTTGATCATGGCGCAGAAGGTCATTGTCGAAAATAATTGCTGCCGAAGCACAATGGACAGACCAATAATTTCTGGCTTTTCCTCCTCAATCGCGGGCCTCAAAATATGCTCAAAGACATCCCGGTACACATTCACTTGCGTATCGTTAACTGCCTCTAAGACTTCAGACGACATGAAAATTTTATAAGAAAGGTCGGTTTCCATGGGAGGCATACAAATACGAGCAGGGGCGTAAACCAAAGAAATAGTCGCGGTCACTTCGCGAAAAATATTAATAGCCCATTCGAGTTTCTCCGCATCATAGAAATCTGGAGACCGAACGATCGCCTTGGCTTGTTCGGCCTGGTCACTCAATTCGGCAATGCGTGATCGAGTACATTCACACAACGCAAGTTGCAGTTCCGTCTCAGGTTCAGTCAGGCTACGATCGCGACTGATCCGCTTCAGCCGATCCAACTGCTGAGGTACGCGCTTAAGCACGCGCTTTAAAAAGTCCGCACTAAAATACCAATCATACATTTCCAAATTGACATCTTTTTGAACGACTTCGTGACCGGCCCGGCGAAGGAAGGCGGCGAGGGTGGGCAAACTCAGGTAGGGTTCCGAAGGATACCAGTCGGGGGGGAAGACCAGCATGACCTTCTTTTTGGGCCCTATATTGGCATCACTCTCTTTTCTCCGCAATTGAATAAGCTCAGAACTCAGCAAGCCCCCTTTATTATAATCAATCCGCATAACGGTCCTTTATTGAAATTTTTGGGGTAAACATGGAGAAAGTACCGTTTTTCCCCAGGATTTCCCTCTGAGAAAACTATTGAAATCTCAACTGGTTATTTTCACAGAATGTCATTCTATGCTTACGGAAAATAGCTGGTCAAGGTTGCTAACCACATGAAAAATAAAGGGTAATACTGTTGACAGTTTCCAGTCCATCCATTAGGATGAAAGTTCGTGTTACACAAGGGCAATTTCCGGGATAGACCCGCCAAGATTTCCCACAACATCACCAATACAGCAACTCAAGTACACCATGGCTTGACCCGAAAGGGTGCGTAAGGAGCGAGAGATGAACGAGTCAAAAAGCACAACTAACAGGAATTGGCTGTCATATTTAATGGACTCTCTGGTGCATTCAGGGACAATGCCGAGTTGGGAAGCCACCGAATACCTGACGACCCACCTGATCGGAGTGGGCCCAAACACTCAGCTCCATGAATCAAAATCGCCGTATGAAGCTATCCATCAATTTCTTCATCGAGTGTACGGTCCGATTGTCGAAGCCGCCTCCCGCTCCATGTATCTCCCGAAGGAATCCATGATCCATATGTTTACGGATATTAGTGTGATCGGAAATTCCGCTGTGCTCGTAGTGTACTTTCCAGGAAAAAACAAACCGCATCAACTTCTCCTCCTCGATGGTGTCAAAGCCTGGGACCTGATGTTTCAGGATACAGACGCATTCAACGCCTGGGCCCAAGAACGACATACCTGGATTACGGATGCTTTAAAAGCAGTCAGCATTGACTCCATGTTCCAAGAACCCACCGAAGCATCAATGGCCTTGAGTTCCTAAGAGGCCCCAAAGTCCCGCAAAATTTCCAATATTTGCAATCTCTTTCTCAGTGAAAAGACCCTTACAATAAATTGGGCGAAAGCCATCGTTCGACTACCGACACATCCATTTGTTTTCGAATTGCATAGTCTTTAACCTGATCTTGGTCGATTTTCCCGACCCCAAAGTATTTGGCCTGGGGATGGGCAAAGTAGAGACCACTCACGGAAGCCGCGGGAAACATTGCGAATGTTTCAGTCAGATGGATCCCCGTGGACTGTTCAACATTCAGCAGCTTAAACAAAATACCTTTTTCCGTATGGTCGGGACAGGCCGGATAACCTGGAGCTGGGCGAATTCCACGATAGGACTCTTTGATTAACTCTTCATTCGAGAGGTCTTCATCCTGTCCATAACCCCATTCCCTCCGAACTTTTCGATGCAGCCATTCCGCAAAGGCCTCCGCCAGTCGATCGGCCAACGCCTTTGCCATGATGGAATTATAATCATCGTGGTCTTTTTCAAATTGCTTGCAGATGTCCTCCAGGCCAATGCCTGCCGTCACGGCAAACCCACCAAGATAGTCGGCAAATCCCGTTGATTGAGGGGCAATAAAATCGGCCAAGGCATAATTAGCCTCGCCTTTAGTTTTTTCCAATTGCTGTCGAAGCGTGTGAAACACCGTCAACTCTGTCGAGCGAGTCTCATCTTGATAAACAACAATGTCATCCTCCCGACTATTGGCGGGGAAAAATCCATACACGGCCTTGGCAGTAAGTAACTTCTTATCGACAATTTCCTTGAGTAAACCCTGCGCATCATCAAACAACTCTTTCGCTTTACTTCCGACAGTGGCATCCTCAAATATCTTTGGATATCGACCCTTCAGTTCCCAGGTCTGGAAAAAAGGCGACCAATCGATTAGAGGAATTAAATCTTCTAGCATTTGATTTTCTATCACTCGTGTCCCTAGAAAACTCGGCTTGGTCATATCCGAAGATTGCCAATCTATTGGGGTTCGGCGCTTTCTGGCTTCCTCCAACCTCAATAACTTTTTCGTGGTTTTCTTGCTCTCGTAGGCTTCGCGTGAGGAGGCTTGCTGCTGGCGAACCTTTTCTACAAATCCAGGTCTTTCTTCCTCACTTAACAATTGTCGTACGACATTCACTGCCAAGGAAGCATCCAGGACATGTACGACTGGTTCTTGATACCCTGGAGCAATTTTCACGGCGGTATGAGCCTTACTTGTGGTCGCGCCTCCAATGAGCAAAGGAATATCGAAGCCTTCTCGCGCCATCTCTTTGGCGTTATGCACCATTTCATCCAATGAAGGTGTAATCAATCCACTCAAGCCGACCATGTCGACCTTTTCTTCTCTAGCGGTTTTTAAAATTTTCTCGCAGGGGACCATCACTCCAAGGTCGATCACTTCATAGTTGTTACAGCCCAATACCACCGCAACAATATTTTTGCCAATATCATGCACATCACCTTTCACCGTGGCCATTAAGACTTTCCCCTGCGCTCCACTCCCAGAAGCTTCTTTTTCTTTATCCATGAAGGGCAACAAATAGGCCACAGCTTTTTTCATCACGCGAGCGCTCTTCACGACTTGCGGCAAAAACATTTTCCCAGAACCAAATAATTCCCCGACGATATTCATACCAGCCATCAGAGGGCCTTCAATGACCTGAAGTGGTTTTTCAAATTTCTGACGCGCCTCTTCCACATCTTCGTCAATATATTCCACAATGCCCTTGACCAATGCATGTGACAGACGTTCTTCAACCGTGCCTTTGCGCCAGACATCGTCTTTCACGATGGCCTTACCACCTTGCTTGACCGTCTCGGCAAAGGAGACCAACCGTTCCGTGGCATCGGACCTACGATTCAGCAGGACATCTTCCACCAACTCCAACAAGTCCTTAGAAATTTCTTCGTATACGCCCAATTGACCGGCATTCACAATAGCCATATCCATCCCTGCCTTAATGGCATGAAACAAAAAAGCGGTATGCATGGCCTCGCGCACAAAGTTGTTTCCCCGAAAGGAAAAGGAAATATTGCTGACGCCACCACTCACTTTACAATGCGGCAAGGTCGCCTTGATTTGTCGAGTGGCTTCAATAAAATTCACCGCATAATTATTGTGCTCCTCGATCCCCGTGGCCACCGTAAGAATATTGGGGTCAAAAATAATGTCTTCAGGAGGAAACTCTACGTCTTTGGTTAAGAGATGATATGCCCTCGTACAGATCTCGACTTTTCGTTCAATGGTATCGGCTTGCCCCTGTTCATCAAAAGCCATGATTACTGTGGCCGCACCGTACCGTTTAATGAGGCGGGCCTGTTCCTTAAATTTCTCCTCACCCTCTTTCAGGCTAATTGAATTGACCACCCCCTTACCCTGAATACATTGAAGGCCGGCCTCGATCACCGACCATTTGGAGCTATCGATCATGATCGGCACACGACAAATATCCGGCTCCGAGGCAATGAGGTGGAGGAAGTGCACCATGGATTTTTCAGAATCCAACATCCCTTCATCCATATTAACGTCGATGATTTGAGCGCCACCCTCCACTTGTTGTCTCGCTACAGACAAGGCCTCCTCGAACTGGCCATTGAGAATCAACTTGGCGAATTTTGGTGAACCAGTCACATTGGTCCGTTCCCCAATATTGATAAAGTTCATTTCAGGCCGAATGACCAACGGCTCTAATCCGCTTAACCGGGTAACATGATCTGAAGGAACAACCACATGAGGAGGAAGGCCTTTCACCGCTTGAGCAATGGAATGAATATGATCGGGTGTGCTTCCACAACACCCGCCCACAATGTTCAACCACCCATTGCTGGCAAAGTCGCGTAAATCCTCACCCATCCGTTCCGGCGTTTCATCAAACCCGCCAAACGCATTCGGCAAACCGGCATTGGGATAGCAACTAATATAGGTAGGGGCGAGTTTTGCGAGTTCTTCAATATAGGGACGCATTTGTTTGGCGCCAAGCGCACAATTTATTCCCACACTAAAGGGGTGAGCATCGGCAATGGAATTCCAAAACGCTTCAATTGTCTGCCCGGACAGGGTCCGTCCGCTTTGATCTGTAATGGTAACCGACGCCATCACCGGGATCTGTATGCCATGTTCCTCACGATATTGATCAATCGCAAAAAATGCGGCTTTGGCATTGAGGGTATCGAAAATGGTCTCCACGAGAAGCAAATCTACTCCGCCATCGAGGAGCCCCCGGACTTGTTCATAATAGGCTTCACGCAACTGATCAAACGTAACCGCACGGAAGGCCGGATCATTTACATCGGGCGACATACAAGCCGTACGATTGGTGGGGCCAAGGGCCCCAGCCACAAATTTTGTTCGAGACGGATCTTTGGTCATGACCATCTCAACAGCTTTTCGCGCGGCCTTGGCTCCCGCGACATTCAAATCGTAAGCCAAATGCTCCATTTTATAATCAGCCATGGAAATGGAGTTGGAATTAAACGTATTGGTTTCAATAATATCCGCCCCGGCATCAAGGTACTGCTGATGAATCGAGGTAATTAGGTCGGATTGCGTGATCGCCAATAGATCATTATTCCCCTTTACGTCACAGGAATGGTGGGCGAACTGGGATCCACGGAAATCAGCTTCCTCTAACTTTTGCCGTTGAATCATGGTGCCCATGGCCCCATCCAACACCACAATTCGCTTCGTCATGAGGGCCTGCAAATCTTGTATTCGGCCTGTTGAATGTTTCACATTTTCCTCTTCAATTAAATCCTGACTATATGATTGTCTAGACTGACTTTCGTCATTCCTTGCCACACCCCACTAAAATGAGGCTTTGCACTCGCTCTGGTATAGATATCATCGATTTTACGGAAAAACGACTATACCGGGTAAGAAGACGAGGGTCAAAAGTCAGCCTGCAAAAAATTTTGAAAAAACTATTCCTGTGGTGCCTGCCTGGCTTGACGCCCTATAAGATGAGGGAATAGGATAAATTAGTTGTGTTTGTACTAGCTAAATCCATGCCTGTCTCATTAACAAAAATTCCTCAGATCTTTTTTCTTATCCTGGTCGGCTTGAGTTTTTTGGGTTCGCCCTCACAGTCCCAGGCCATGCCCTATTTCGAAGATGGGTTTTTGGGGCTCACGAAAAAGGAACTGCACCAAAAAATTGGGACCCCTCACGCCATTCGGGCCCGAAAAGCCGCCTTGCGGATCTTTAGCTACTACTCGCCCCAAGATTGGGAAAAGTATTTTAGCAAGTTGGTGTCTCCAGAAAACGGGGAAGATGTGTACACCTATGAAAAAAACGGCATCCAAGTTCGTTATTCATTTGTGTATACACCGGACCTTCGCGAGCAAAAAGATTTTCCTACTTTATATGTTAAACGAGTTGAAATCGAATTCACCCCTGCGGTCCCGATTGAAACCATTCCCAGCCTCGTCAAAGAATTTGTTCCTCCCACCCAACCCGATGCACCAGTATTCCGATCGAATCTTTGGGTGCTAATTTTCAAAGGCCCTCCTTCTCAAGAAGCAACCCTCTTGGTCAAGGAACATAATAAAGAACAATGGGATTGGTCTTTAGCCTACCAACTCTTTTCCCTCAATGGCATTCCGAACTATGTCACGGGACAGTCGCCCATTGATCGGTTGGAATTTACTATTCAAAGCCTGCCCCAAATTCGAAAAACACGACCCTATACCCATGAACCCTTTTTAAACCCCTATTCTCCTGAGTTTGCCAAGCGCCCCACGGAACCTCCAAAAAAACAGAAGTCCATTCCTTTGCCTCAATACGCTGATTAAGGCCTCAAGCCTTCGAAACTTTCCACGACAAGTTTAGGGTTCTTGAAATCGTAAATCTCCAATATCGGCAAGAAGGAGATGAGATTCCCCCCATTGGTAGGGACTTTCGAGTGACCAAGGTTCTTTAATTTCTACCGGCCTTATCCGAATACCACACATGCCCCCAAACACGAGATAGGCCAAACCCGCCCCTGAATCTTCCACAGGTTGGCCAAACGCAGGACAAACAGGGTCGGCCTCATTGTCTGTCCAACCAACTACGTCACACCATTCCCCTTGTATTGAGCGTTCATACAGTTTTACCTGCATCAAAGGTTTCGCTAGCCCAACCTCCTTGAAACGGAGAAATAATGACCCCTCAAAATTTTCACTATGTTCAATCTCCAGAAACATTGGATCTCCACATTGACGACATTTATTTCGCCCTGATAAAGTCACCTAGCGTTTTATGGTACCCAACAATTCCATCTCAGCCACCTCTGTCCACCCTCCCAAACCATCTTCGGAAAATGGGGAAGCCGTGGACTTGCATCCAAATCTCCAGACGCCCGAGATACCCTTTATCTGTCGAAAACCTGTACGCATTACCATTTACTCCCTTTTGGCCGCCTTCGCGCTTTTCATGATTGCCTGGGGATTTCTGCCTAGCTTCTTAGACCCAACCTTTGAACAACATATTCAGGACAAAGAAGTTGTTGCCGGCATGACTCGCGATCAGGCCATCGCCGCATGGGGATCACCCTACCAAATGAATGTCACCTATACGGATCGGGGCATTCGGCGAGAAGAATGGGTATATGAAGATTGGATCGATGCAGGTTCGGTTCGACACCGCTACCTTTATTTTGAAGAAGGCGTGCTTGTTGGAGGATGGTACTATAAATAACCTCTCCTTATGGCCTAAATGCCGAGCCAATTAATTCTCAATCCAATCGGCCTTTTTTGCATCTAATTGGATAGCACTATAACTATTTAAATGACTTGCCCCCATCATGTCCATTCGGGCCAGGGCAATTGCCCTAAGGAGTTTCTGTTATTTGCGCGCGCCGACCTCTCCCTCCCCCATCACTAATGACAAGAACCCGTTTCCACTCTCGGATTTGATATACCGCCCAGGCATTAGGCTCCCCCTTATAATACGCTTCTGGATCCTCGCCTTTGGCACTCAAATAGGTCGGTTCGGTAAATCCTTCGTCTAATACATATTCCATTAAGCTGTCAGTGGTGAGTCCCTCACCTTTTAGGGAAACGTCCGCCAAAAAAGTCAAAATTTGGTCAGGATCAGCAAGATTTACCGGAGCTCTGGCCATGTTGATTTTTCCTCATGTGTGTTATTATAAATATCCTATTGTAGGTTTGATTTTCCAGAAATTGCAAATTTGCCTTGATTAAGCTCGAACCAAAATATTCCGACAAGGCTTTAAATTCCCACGCCAACGTGTAGCAACACACACGGCTCATCCCGAACCCGATGGATTCGAATGATTTGGAAGCTTTCAGCTGACCAGTTTCGCGAACGTCTTTTTGACATTGTTAGCCGCAAACAACATTGGTCGACACCCTACTTCAACGGAAGCACGGCCACCAAGGCCCAGCTAAATATTCATTTCCGCCAAGAGTATGCGGTATACATCCGGGATTTTTCCGTGCTGCTCGGTCGGCTTCTTGGGAAAAACCCTGCATGGGAAATGCGCCGACAGCTGGCTACCACGATCTACGAAGAGGAAACCGGGAAACTCTCGCTTGGCCAGCCACACCAGGAACTCTTTTTGGACATGATGTTAGGTCTCGGGTATCCACGCGCCGAATTTCGCGATGTCGAATTGCTCTCGCAGAGTTTTTCGTTCCGGGAATGGCTCGATGATATTTGCCAAGAGCAAGAGTGGATTGTGGGTGCCGCGATCTTGACCCTTCTTGTTGAAGGATCGGCGAATGATCGACAGGAAGTCTTTAGCCAAGAAGAACCAAAATCCGAAGCTGAAATCGAAGATATTGTCCTTAAACACCCGCTTGTGATCTACCATGGCCTTGACCCCAAACACATGGATTTGGTCCGGGTTCGTGAAATGATTGAGCCCTCTAATCGAAAAATTGTGTACGATTCAATTGTCAAAGAGGCAACTGCCAACAAACAGCATACTCTGGTATTGGAGCACTTGGAGGAAGGTCTCCAATTATGGCTAAACTACCGAGATGGCATTGCTCGTGCTTGTGGGCTCCGCCAAGTTTAACCATTCTCTTTTCTCCCTACACATCCTTGCCTAAAATGAAATTTGTTCTTCTCTTCCCCTGGCTCCCTACAAAAAACTTAATAGGGAAACATTTTACCATATTAAGATTTCCATTCATCTCTAGTTAAGCAAAGATTATAAAAACCGTTCCCTCAAGTTCAGTATTTTGTTAGGCTAGAGCTTTCAGCGACGAACCATCATGTATGAATTTCCATTTCCTTATCGAATTCTGCATCTATGCATCCTGCTCGCCTTTTTGAGTGGGTGCTATTGGACGCCCCGGGTCGAAACCCCCATTTTTGAAGATTCCCAAGTATCGGTTTCACTCACCACTGTGTCCGACGAATCCTTCTCGGCAGATCACCCCGTCTCTTTCCACACCGAAACAATGACTCACATCTTGACTGGCTTGAAACTGGAGCAACATAAACGATTACTCCAAAAATTATTTTCCAGTGACAATTCCCCGCACCCTGTGTTCACCGAGGAACAAACCCATGTATTAGCGGATCAGTTGAAACAAGCCTTTTCTCAAGTGACACCTGAGGAACATGTGGCTTTTCAAACCCACGGCAACCCCAAACAAGATATTCAGCCCCTCAAAGGGACCATGTATGTGAAAAATGAAAATCTGTATATTTCTTTAATATTTGCAAACTCCGGAGCTCATGCCGCAACTAAAACCGCGGGAAGAACGGTCCGAACAGTTCAGGAAGGTACTGGAAAACCTACCATTGTATTTACTCCCCAAGAAGCAATCCAAGCAGAACAGAAGCCCCATTGGCTCTTGGGCGGAGCAGATACCAACCATGTCGTCATCAATCTTCGTCTCCTTGCCTCCCTCAAAGACGAGCACTCCTTTCCATCCATGCAAGCAGACAAAACCACCGACACCGCCCCAAAGGCATCCATCTCCGAGAAAACAACACCTTTATCTCAGGAGATCGAGACCGCTTCGGATCAAAGTGAAACAAACTCTGACACGCAATTGTTAATGGAGGAAATTAAAGCACTTCGAAAAGAATTGGCCGACCAGAAAAAAGCCATTGAGGAAATAAAGCAGGAAAAAACCGAAACCCGTTAGCTTGCTTCAATTAATTGAGGATTATGCACAACAAGATCTCGTCCCAGGGGTTCACGAAAGGTCATCCGATTATAACAAGCATAGGTGACATAGGTATCTTGTAGACAATATTCTGCAATGGCTTTACCCTGTCCCGCAGCCCACATCTCCGCAACCTCTTTCCCGCTACCCGACTTGGTTTCGACCTGTAATGCCCGAGCCAAAATATCCAGCTTCACCCATCCTCGCATATCCCAATTACTCCAAACGGCCATCGTATCGTAGACCGGTTCGGTGCGAAACTTTGCCAGACTGATTTCCATTGAAGGTTTGACACGATGAATAATCGACCGTTTTTTAATAAACGGCAAATCAAACCCCAACCCATTATGCGTAATGAATAGTGACGGACGAATTTCCCCTAGCCGGCCCCAAAATTGACGAAGCAAGTCAGCTTCATTGGAACCATACCAACTCACGGCTCCCTGTGGTTCCATAGAAGGAGAAAAAACCAACATCCCAATGCACACAATTCGGCTATAGGTCCCATCAAACGATGAACGTTCATACAATTCATCCTCTTTTTTAAGCTGCTCCTGGACCTCCGCGTGGGAAAACAAATCAGCAGAAGGATCCCCATCGCAAGATTCTGAGATAACATTCTCTACGCCTGCTAACCGTGCCCATTCCTCGCGAGGCGCTTGCACGGTTTCAATATCAAGAACAACTTTCATCTGCACCTTGTGGGATTTTTTTGGATCGTGTGGTGAATGAGCATGAAATAAAGTCCCACATCATTTTCTTTGATTTTGTTCCTGGAGTTTAGCCATAACCGGTTCATCTGCGGGTGGAAACTGATAGCATGAAAATTCGTCAGGATGAACCCAATGAAAATCCGCGCATCCGAGCGGCTGCAGATCACCCGACAATAACGAACTGAAGAAAAAATGCAATTCCACGGCTTTCTCTGTATATTCGTGTTTGACGACCACGAAAGGTTGGGGATGCGTGATCTCAACCCCCAACTCCTCGAGCAACTCTCGCCTCAAACATTCCTCTAAACTCTCACCAGGTTCTCGCTTGCCGCCTGGAAATTCCCAATAACCGCCCAAATGTGAATTTGGTTCTCGTTTGGTAATGAGATAACGCCCTTCACATTCAATCACCGCAGCCGCAACCTGAATATATTTTTTCGTAGACATCACCCTGACAGCTATTTAATTTCAACAGGAAACGCCTGACAGAAGTCTCGCATAGGACAAAACAGACAATAGGGCTTACGCGCGGTACAGACGACGGCGCCAAAATCCATGAGCGCCTGATTAAAATCATACCCCTTCCCTTTGGGAATAAGCTCTTCCGACATAGCCCACAATCGAGACGTCTTCTTCTTGGGATCCCCATTTCCAAGAAACACACGATGCAACACTCGCATGACATTGGTATCAAGAATAGGAGCATCCTCATTAAAAGCAAAAGACCGTACCGCCCCTGCGGTATATCGACCAATCCCTTTCATCGATTGAAGCTGCGCCGGGTCTCGAGGAATGGTGCTCCCATACTTTTCCACGGCTTCGCAGGCAATACTATGTAACCGATAGGGCCGTACATTATAGCCAAGTGGATACCATGCCTTACGGACATCATCGGGTTTCGCCGCAGCCAAATCTAGTAAGGTGGGATATTTTCCTAAAAATTCATGATACTTAGGTACCACCCGATCAACCTGCGTTTGCTGAAGCATGACTTCAGAAACTAAAATTCTGTAGGGATCCGAAGTGCGACGCCAAGGAAGGTCTCGTCCAAATTCGCCATACCATTTCAGCAACCGATTTTGGAACCGCCGCTTTGGACCGCGATCGATAGAAGATGAAGAGACAGAACTTTTTAATGAAGATTTTTTCTTGTGGTTTTTTGCGGGTGCCATAGGTGGCAGGATTCTATGGATGAGATTGGGCTAATGCAAGACAAGCAAAAACCCGTAGATTTCTTCTACATAGATAACGGGCGGGATAATAGGGCCAAGTTATGATTTGGCTGGTGAAAGACCAATTGCATTGGGTCCTATTTTGATTACTTTGTCATTCTCACCTTGCGTCAGAGTAGTTTCAGGAAATTCTTTTTGCTCAAACCTGGGAGGTGTCAGATTCAATTTAGTAAAGTGGCTCAATTGCGCGTTGACCAAAATATCCAACATGGAGAGCAACTGACGGGTCTTTGCTTGGGACGACCCCATGACCGGACGGCCCTGAATTTTCGTAGGATGGATATGAGTAGTGACACCATAATTATTGGTGGCTAAAGGAATGGAAGTTCCCGAAAAAGGAAGAGGCATTGTAATCTCAATAATACCCTTCTTAGAAAATGCTTCCCAATTTTTATTTGCCAAGCTTTTTCCCAGCGAATGCCCAATTTCATGAAGAGCTACCGAAAACAAATCGATATAGTCACCATTCGAGAATTCACCTTTGGGGTTGGAATAAACTCGGCTAACTACAATCTGGCCACCCCCTAAATCTTGCGTCAATTCGGTGTAGGACTGAAACTCTTCACTTTGATGAGGGGTCGCATCCAACCACCATTGAAAATTATTGGGATTGGTATTGTTATTGAAGAGAATGGTGCCTTCAGTTTCACGATTAGGAGAACCCTCTTGACGATTCAACGTGTGTACTCCTCCCCCTACGGGAGCCCACCCGAACTTTAATATCAAGGTGTGGTCATCTTGAATGGCATGTTCCCAAAAGTCAGCTGCAGCATGAAAGATGGCCACTAAGTTCCCCTTTCCAATGGCCGTCGGCTGAGGGGTTCCTCCCTGAAAATGCCGGATAATATCCAATGCATTAGCATCACTGGAACTCACTGAAAAAAACAATATCAAAATTATCACGACACAACTCAATTTTTCCCACCCCCTGGAGGTTGCCTTTTGAAGTTGATCTTTTTTGATCATTTCATTTCTCCAGGTTTAACGATGAGGGTTGTGAATCGTTATGCTATTTTTTTGTACTAAACAGGCTTATTGGCTGCTTTACCTCCAACAGACATCGCAAGCCCTATGCCACCAGGATGACTGAGATATGAAACAGCGTGGCGGCCCCTGTAACTCATTGAATACCAGCATTTTTTTAGTAAGTTTGACGTGGCCGAAAGAACTCATCGCGACCAGCAACGTGGAATGGGCAAAATTCACAGTAAATGTATCCGACACCTATAGTGCTTGAATCCTAGAAACATGGGCATAAACCCATTGAGTTTCAACAGGTTGGACTTATAGATAGGGTTTGGAAAGAATTCTGACTGCCGTAGAAGAAATTGAGAGTAAATTTATTGAAGAATTCCTAGTGTTCCTTTCGCCAGAGACTTACGCATGGTGGACCGTTCCAATCGGTAATTGGATCGGGAAAGGTACATTGTGCAACCAGATTCAGACCAGAAGCCACCATAAACTGACAAGCCTTGACCCCTCCCCTTTCTCCACGATTGACCATAAACACAAAACCATTGACCTTGAGCACTCGCGCCATGGTCTGAGCCAATAGTTCTGGGCGGTATACCTTTAGGGGCAATCGCCATCGAACCAAAGCGTTCGGTTCAAAAAATGGATAGAAACAGGTGATGCCGTCCACCTCTCCATCGAAATCACAAAAATCCATGACTCGGTATTGAGTATTCGGCATATCTTGAATATAGGCCATGGCGTAATCAAAACGGCTGTGCCCATCCTGATAAATCCGATAGCCTTCCAGCTCTATTCCTACCAATGCCTTTGGTTGAAAAAATGCGTGCAAGACAGAAGCATAATAAAAGTTCTGGGATCCCACATCCACGATATGGGCACCAGGGGAAACTTTCCATGGAAAATTTTGGAAAGCCCGATCCAATAAATCTAAATACAGATAATTAGTCAGTGCGAGGGATTGTCGCAATTGGCCTTCAAAGGATACTTGGTAGGTCGATTGAAGCTGATCAATACGGTTGATTTTTTGGGAAGTCAGGTTTTGAAGAGTACCGGCAACCGGTTCCTCAAAGTGGGGTTTGGACCACTTTACGGTTCGCTGGATTTCGAACCAAAATCGATTATAGAGGGAAAAGAGTCGTAGGAAGGGAGAAATAATAAGGATGTCTCTCGCCCAAGGGAGAGTTATTTACGACATGATCCAGAGTTCCAGATCCCCTGGGACCGGTTCGGGAACAATAGGATGAAAGCCCAAATAAGGTTGTAGGTGATGCGCCTTAGAGGAGAAACTTCGAACCAACTGTTCCAGATATTGGAAGAGTGGAACACCATTCTCCAAGGCACACCGTTAGAACTTAGCCTATCGCCGTAAGTACCTTAAAACAAGCCGGGTTGTTATCTTTCGAGCCCTTCTACATATTTTGCAATATTTGTAAAAGTCTGGGCCAAGATGCAGCCATTATTTATATTGACATTTGTATAGACAAATGTATATTTTATTGCTATGATAAAAATACAAGTTAACGGCTTTGATTGGGATGAGGGAAATCGGGAGAAAGGCCAAAAGCATGGCCTGTCGCAGAAGGAGATTGAATATTTCTTTCAACAAAAAGAGGTTTTCGTTACCCCCGACCCCAAACATTCCGATGACGAAGAGCGTTATCTGGCGATTGGACGCTCGAAAAAACAAAAGCCGATGTTTATAGTGTTTACCCTGCGGGAGATGAATGGAGAGAGTTTAATCCGACCCATTAGCGCCCGTTATATGCATGAGAAAGAGGCGAAGAGATATGAAGAAGAAAGTGCCAAAATTCAAAAATGATAAGGAAGCGGAAAAGTTCCTGGACCAGGATTTAACGGATTACATTAATCTGAAGAATTTTACATCGGTCAATTTTGAGATGCTTCCGAAGGACAAGCAGGTCAATCTACGGTTTTCAGAGCAACTCTTGTCGGCGGTTCGGCAAAAGGCAGATGAAGAAGGGATTTCCTACCAAAAATATATACGCAAGGCTGTTGAGGAATCTCTTGCCTCGCAGTAAGAGCATTAAGCCTATTTTACAATTTCCTTAATATAGTGGGGTTTAAAGAAGATTTAGCTTACCTGCTTGAATCAAGTGCCTGTCTGTGCATTGTTGCACCGGATGGAGGCCCCAAGCCTGATCAACAAAACTTTCCATTATTAACCATACGTCTTTTATAAGCTGAACTTTCTTATCTTCAGTCAAATCATATTCATCCAGATAGGGCATGTATTTTTCAATGTCAGGTTTCAAATATGTATTTCCTTGGATTAACGCTCTAGATTATATCGAAAATTAGCTTCGAGGAATTGAACCAAAAAAAGTGTCTAAATTCGGCATTATAGCCAGTTATCCTTTTGCAGCCCACAATAGGCCAGAAAAAAATCCCTATAAAAATCAATCTGTTATATGATGGTGCGGGAGACGGGAATTGAACCCGTATGCCCTTGCGGGCGCAGGATTTTAAGTCCTGTGCGTCTGCCGATTCCGCCACTCCCGCATAGCGGGCGTCACTTTACCATCGCGGTCACGGACAGGCAAGAAAGGATGGCTTAAGGTCAAGGGCTTTTGAAGAACGATCGATAGACAGGGAATAAAAAGAGGGCAGCATGTTTCCACGCTGCCCTCTTCATAAAGAAAACCGAATCTACCATGTATTATTGATGAAGTTGCATATGTCCTCGGCGATTCAACTGATAACATTGTTCATCGTTTCCATAGCAAAACGGACGCTCTTTGCCATAGGAAATTACTTGAATTTTATGAGATTCTACACCCAGATCCACGAGATAAGCGCGAACGGCTTCAGCACGTTTTTTCCCGAGTACCACGTTGTAGTCCCGAGTTCCTCGTTGATCACAATGGCCTTCGACAGTCAAACTGCGGGCTTGGTTTTGACTAATCCAGTCCGCATCATGGGCCAAGGCTTGTCGTCCCTCTTGGGAAATTCTCCAGCTATCCAATTCAAAAAACACATCTTGGAGTTCTACCTGGACCCGAGTATGCTGGTCCCCGAAATTCCTCTGGCCTTGGCCAAAAGATTGAGAACCATAGCCATTCCCTTGGTCATTCGGTTGGGAACCGAAACCATACTGCCCGCCTTGGCCAAATCCTTGGGACCGCGCATCTGCAATATTGTCATAATCCTCTTGGATAAATTCATTGGCCATACTGCCTTCTGAAGAGTTCCATCCGCTTCCATACTCCTGCAAGTTAGCCAGAGGACCGGAAATCGCCTGGGATCCTGAATTGCTTTCATCATCGCCATAACCGGAAGACCCTCCCGACGCCCAATTTTGTGAGCCAGATCCTCCCCCATTTTGCTGAGCCCAATTTTGTGAGCCATTGCCCCCGGCTCCACCTTGCTGTCCCCAAGAGTATTGGGATGACGAAGAAACGCTGCCTTGTCCATATGGGTTACCTGCACCATACTGGCCATCGGCATACTGAGATCCCTGTTCAAAGGTTTCGGAATCCGCAGTAACGTTTACCGACTTTTGACTACATCCTTGCCCCAGCAGCAATGCCAGTCCCGCAAGACCAACAATTTTCATAATTTCTCGACTGGTTGCCATCATACTACCTCCTTGTTTGTCCGCGAGGCCTTCCCATGGACCTCCTGTATTTAATACGAGCCCTGTCTTCTTCATCATTAAAAACAAAAATTAAGAATTTTCACCTAAGATATTTAACTCGGCATTGAGTACATGCCACTTTGTCCATTTTGACTAACCAATTGTGGTGATGTATCGGAAATGGTCAAAAAAACTTGAGTTTAAATAAGGAGTTATGAAATGTAAGAAATAGTGGGTAAATATTGCAGTAAGTAGAAAAATCTAGCTAGATTATTTGTTGACTAGTAAAATGTAGCGCACGGGAGCAACGGTGAAGAATCGACCAAGACTAGCGAAAAAACCTGCACACGTCTCAAACGAAATATTAATTTTCTTCGAATAGGGAAGAAGAAAAATTGGAGAGAAATCGATAATTCCCAAAATTTCCCAGTTCATCCAAAAGTAATAAGGGGTAAAAAGGGGGGGACCCTTCTCTCAATAGGAAAATATGGGATTTAAGATGGGGAAAGGATCGTCTTCTGGTACCAATCCCAGAATTGGCGAACTCCTTGGCCAACCGATAACTTCGGGTCATACCCTAATAAATCGCGCGCCTTGGTAATATCAGCAAATGTGTAGGCGATATCAGCATCAACCATTGGGGTGGGAATTAAATGAGCAGGTTTGCCAGCCAACTCCTCGATAGTCTTGACAAATTCAGCCAACAGGACAGGCTCACCACGGCCAAGATTGATGATCTCATACCCAAGCGGTCGATCCACGGCTCCAACAATACCCTGCACAATATCCGTGACATAGGTCCAATCACGATGCATTTGCCCCGAATTGTAGAGGGGAACCTCCCGTCCAGTAAAAATATTGTCTAACACCTTGTAGGCCATCATGTCCGGACGACCCCGAGGACCATAGACCGTAAAAAATCGTAAGGCCGTAAACGGTAAGCCATAGAGATAATGATAGGAATATCCCAACAACTCGCCCGCTCGCTTACTTGCAGCATAGGGAGCCAAGGGCTTATCAGAGGGATCATTTTCAACAAAGGGAATCTGCTTGGTATTGCCATAAGCCGAGGAGGTTGAGGCAAACACAAAAGTCGGCAAGGAGTCAGGCTTCTTTTGTCCGATCGCCTTTCCACCAAACCGTCCGACCGATGCCTCGACAAGGTTTAACGTTCCGGTCACATTCACATCATAGTAAATATGGGGATTTTCAATTGACACCCGAACACCTGCCATAGCGGCAAGATGGACAACCGCATCAAAGGAATGAGCAGAAAATAATTCAGCAACAAGATTCTGATCCCGAATATCCCCCTCCACGAAGGTAAAACCATCACCCTGCCCAGTGTGAGCTAGAGCTTGCCGGACCTCTTCTAGATTGGCACGTTTTCTGGCAGGATCGTAATAATCATTCAGGTTATCCAAGCCAACGACTCGGTCCCCCCGAGACGCGAGGATTTGTGAAGCATTGCTTCCAATAAAACCTGCGGCCCCCGTGACTAAAATGGTCTTGCTCAATGGAATCTCCCTTTTGTGGTCAAAGCTAGGTTGAAGCTCGTATGTCTTGGATCACCAGCAATAAGCAGGCGGAATGTTTTTGCGTAATGATCTTCCATCGGAGAATAAAAGTGAAGCCTTAAATACTGAAACCTGAGCCATCTGCCTCAGATATTGAGCCATTCGTCCACCACTGATAGAATACCCTCATTCTCACATTCCATTATGGCAACCTTTCCCTCTACAGAAGTTGACGAAATCATCGAAGAAGGCACGGACCTCGGAACCGGGAAGGACTTTGAGGCCGAAGTTATCGTCTATAACTGCGACTGTCATACCTATCAGCAGGTCATCGACCTATTCTGTCGCTTTATCCCTGGAATGAATTCGTCAAAAGCCTTCGAACTTGCCTGGCGCATTGATCATGAGGGGAGCGCCCAAGTCTACAAAGGCTCGAAAAAGGCTGCAGATAATATTGCAGCAAAACTGGCAGGTGGTGGCCTCAAAGTAGAAGTTCGCTAACTTCCACAATCGTTACCTTCCACCACGACATTTCACAATCCCGGGATTATTTATGTTTGGCGATAGCCCTAGCCTTGGTTTTTTGCTTGGGTTTGGTTTTGGATTTAGATTTTGGTTTAACCTTCGAGGATAATTTTGGCGTAGACTTTTTAACCGGTTTTACTTTGGCGCGAGACGTTGAGGCAGATTTGGGTTTCGCTTTGGGTTGAGTCTTAGTTTTAGCCTTGGAAGTACTTTTTGTAAGCCGGGCACCTGACATGGAAGACTTTTTCGCCTGACTCTTGAGTATTGGTTTCCGGGTTTTCCCCTTTGACGCGGGTTTAGCCTTAGATTTCGATGGAGAAGTGCTTCCAGCAACCTTTTTAGATTTAGCAGGAGTTTGTTTCGATGCGGTCTTTTGACCCTGAACTTTTTTCAAGGAGACCGACTTTGAACCCTTCAAAGATTTAGATTGAATAGAGGGGGAAGTGTCAACAATGGGTGGTAAGGGTCTCGGGGCTGGCTTTCTGGCCGTCGGAAGCCCTTCCTTGTGCTTATGGGATGGCGGAGGGGGTGGCAATTTTCGAATTTTTATGGATTTCAGGCTATTCCCACTATACACCTTAACCTGATACAGCTCCATTAACTTGGAAACAGCATTTGCGTCACCCTTTCTCGCCAACGCCAGCAAATGCCGACGCTGGTTCATTTCCTCTTCTTCGGTATGCGATGTAACGCGCCTCTCCATAATAATTGAGACATCCCCTGTGCTGGTGGAAAATAGCCGAAATCCGTTCGGCGTGCGGGAGAGTTTGGCGTAAAGTACACTGTTAGGAAAATATTTTCCAGCAGCTTATTTTTTGGCAAATACCGCCGCATCGCAAGAAAAGTATTTTATCTGCTTCAGAGGGATGATCATCACCTCTTGGGGCGTATCAATTTCCAAGACTTCCATATCATCACTGATGGTATGGCGGACGGCATTATTCACCATCACTTCCTGATTATCCGTAAAAACGACCTTCACCCAATACTGCACAACCTACTCCTTTCCCCAAATTTGATGAGCCCTATTTTCCCCCACTCACCCGGGGGAGGACCTATCTAGGTAGCCCGCTTGGCTCGACCAACGCCATTTTTTCGTGACGCTATATGCCTTGACTGGCCCAGTTTCCCTAACTTTCTAGAACGTAGGGTGGCGCTTTGCACCGCATTAATTACGGTCCCCCGAAGTTTTCCTTCTTCCAAACTATGTAACCCCGCAATGGTCGTCCCTCCAGGAGACGCCACGCGGTCTTTCAAAGCCCCAGGGTGCTCACCACTTTCAAGGACCATCTTGGCCGCACCTAAAACCGTCTGGGCGGCTAATAACTGTGCAACTTCACGCGGCAAGCCCATTTTTACTCCACCATCGGCCAACGCCTCAATAAAAACATAAACATAGGCAGGCCCTCCACCACTAAGCCCCGTAATGGTATCAATGTGGGTTTCCTCGACCACCACGACCTTTCCGACCGCCTCAAAGATGGATTTTCCTATTTCAAGTTCCTGAGAAGATACACCTGGGCCCCCGGCCAATGCCGTGGCCCCCTCCAGCACAATGCTGGGGGTATTCGGCATGACCCGGATAATATGCTTGGTAGAACGAAGCTTAGATTGGATTCTTTCAATAGGCACACCAGCCGCCACAGATAATACCAAGGGATTTGATCGAGCAGGTAACTTCAACCCTACCACGACCTCATCAATAACCTGAGGCTTCACCGCCAAAATTAGAATATCGCACCATTTAGCAGCCTGAGCATTGTCAGACCCAACACGAACCCCATATTGGGTTTTAAAATGCTTCAACCTCGACTCCGAAACATCCGTGGCAAAAATTTGCGAGGGCTGAACCACTCGTTTCTTAAGCAATCCAGACACCAAGGCCTCGGCAATATTTCCGGCCCCGATAATGGCAATATTGAGATTTTTCAGCATAACCGCGCGAGTATATCGTGTGCGGATTACCCATTCAACTAAAGAACCATCTCCAATTTGGCCCACAACTCATAATGCCCATGGAAAAAAATTCATTGCGATGAGAAAAGGAGTGGATAAGTTAAGAGGCCCGGCATGAATATTGCCCTATTCCTTCACTGACAGGACCTCATTTTTTCCAAACAAAAACGATTGCCTGCCAACGGTTAGCCGGAAATTCAAAACCGGTTCCTGGGTAGAGGCTGACACTCCTTCTCCTGCAAAACCAAAAAACCCTCCCCAACTCAGGCTTATCCCTATACATCTTCCTTTTTACCGTTTATCATGTTCTCGTGAAAAAGGAGTGCAGTGCCTTTTTCCGTCTAAAATTATTAGGAAGTTTTTGGCTATTTCCTCTGGAAAGTTTGTGTATTGTAAGATGTGATTAGAATGTTAAACAGCCTCAAAAGATTATGCCCATCCAATCCAGCCCCACGACTATTCCCGACTGTATTCTGTACTGCCGCAAACGTTGGCAGCCCGTCACCATACCATGGGACGACTATGGCCCCAAGGAGGCTCCTCATGAAACACTGCTTATTCTTCACTTCTATTTTAGTCACATTATCTCTTCTAATGGTTCCCGAAAGTAGTTTCGCTCGACGAACTCATATGACTCCCGAAGAAAGGACCCACCTTGAAAAAGCCAAGACGGTTCTCGTCACAGTCCTTGCCTTAACTGAAAAAGGCGCCTCGGACGCCACAGATCTCACTAAGATTGTGACTCAGGGTTTAGGAGACATTGGATATGAGGTAGTCACTGATCGAACAAAGGCTCATGATGTCGAGTTTAAAGTTAAATGCGAAGAGCGAAAAACCTGGACGGGAACGACACCTGAGGGAGGAGACGCCGAATTGGCGGATGCGCCATCCCGACTTTGGAATGGTCCAGCCTGTCTCTTTACTTACCTGCTCAACGGAAAAAATTTGGGTTGGTATAAAGAGGTACGTACTCCGTTTCAAGATTCTATCACTGCGGCAAAAATTGCTGGAGCGAAAGATCCAGGCTTGTTTGCCCTGGAACAATTAACTACGCAAGTATCCAACTATGACTTTCCGGTATTGATCGCCGCAGAATGGGGACAACCCCAACGACTAGTAAAACTCTTGGAGGCCCCGAATACACCAAAACTCAGGAAGCTCAAAATTCTCTCTACGCTAAGTATGCATGAAGCTGACCTAGCACTACCGCAAATCACCGAACTGGTGAAACAAAAGGACTTGGCTCAGGAAGCCATTGCCGCACTCAAAGGAGTTGGAGAAGACTCCATCCCCACGCTCATCGATTTATTCCAAAACTCCCCGCAACCAGAGATTCAGGCAGCGGCAGCTGAAGCCCTCGGAGATGTTGCGGGGGCCAGTGGCAACCCTACTGCGATTCCCCCACTGATTGCCTACCTCAAGAGGGCATTGTCCACCATGAAAACATCTGAAGATATTAATTTTCCCGTACTCACTCCTGTGGTCTGGTCATTGGGAAAATTGCGGGATGAAAAAGCAATAGCACCCATGACCGAATTGAATAAAAAGGTATGGCTCATTTACGATAAATCTAAAGAAATGGCGGATCTTCGCGAAGCCGCCAATTGGACGTATAAACAGTTGGATCTGGATGGACACGTAAGTTAACCATGGGCATGAAACACTGGGCCGGTTAAACACTCAAACAAACCTTAGACAATTTTCACCCTTGTCCTTCACGTTGAAGGGCAAGGGTCGTTTATTTTACAATCCCCCCCCACACAGCAATGACTCCACCTTGGTCAGGAGGCCCCATGATGACACATTCTATTAGACTGTTCTTGAGTATTTGTTTAGTTATCCTGGGAATTGCCGCAGAAAGTTCGGCACGACGAACCCACATAGACCAAGAACAACGAACGCAACTCGCCAAAATCAAAACGGTTTATCTCAATATCATAGCTCTCACAGAAAATGGCCGTGTGCCATCCGATGATCTTTCGTCACTCATCAAAAGTCGTATGGAAGAGATCGGCTATACCGTGGTCACCGACAAGAAAGCCCCGCATGATGTACAGTTTTTTGTCAAATGTGAAGAACGAAAGCGTTGGAAAGGCACGACCCCTTCCGGAGGCGATGCCGAGTTAGCCGATGCCCCGGCGCGATTGTGGAGAGGTCCAGCCTGCTTGTTTAACTATTTGCTTGATGGCCGTGATTTAGGTTGGTACAAAGAAACCCGCACGGACTTTGAAGATGCTTATGCCGCGGCCCAACAAGCCAAGGTCAAAGATTCCGGGGAATACGCTATGAGCCAACTCAAACTTAAATTAGAAAAATTTGATTTCCCGGTGATGGCTGCCACCGAATGGGGGCATACGGAACGCTTGGCCAAATTACTGGAAGATCCGAAAACCTCTAAGCCCCGCTTGCTTCGCATTCTCGGCACCTTGTCAAAAGTGCAATCCAAAGCAGCCATGCCCCACCTCATTAAATTGGCTCATGATGAAAATACGGAATATGCAGAGGAAGCCATCATTGCACTTGCCGGGATGGGTAGTTCTGCAACACCAATCTTGACCGACATCTTCGTGAACTCAAAAATCTCACGAATTCAGGCCGCAGCTGCCAAGGGCCTGGGGTTGATTGGGGCCCACACCGGCGATCCTACTATCACTCCTCCGCTCTTGGATTATCTCAATAAAAACCTTGAAGACATGGACGAATCCTCAGATATCGACTTTCCTGTACTAACTGAAGTCGTATGGTCTATTGCGAAATTGCGAAATGATAAATCTATTGTCCCCATTGAACAACTCAACATTAAAATTTGGCTCATCCGCGACACCTCCGAAGAAATGAAAAAACTTCGGGAGGCGGCCAATGTCGCCACGAAAATGGTGGACTTGGATTATCAGATCATGTAAATCGGTATCCAGCCCGCCTTTGACACCCCTCACCTTTATGCAGAGGGAGATTTTATCCCCATCTTTGAAGGGTCTATGCGCGCACCACATGTTATTTTATCACCTAGCACAGTTGATACATTAGCACTTGTAAACCTCATTTTGCTTCTCTGTCTTCCCCAGTTCTTGCCACTCGCATCCGCACAAACTTCAAAAGACCAAGTAGAACTGATGCACTTGCGAGACAAAGCCGAAGAAGCCATGTCCGTGGGTGATCCTCAAACCGCCGCAACCAATTCCGGCAAAGCCGCACTCTTAGCTTCGCTCATGGCCAAGGATGAAACGCGCCCAGTTTTTCGTTCTCAATTGGAAAGCCTGGAAGCCATGTTTCGCACACAAGAGCAGATCTATCGAGCCATTGCTCTATTCCAGCAAAGTGGAGAACATGTCCCCGCCTCCTCCGGTGTATGCAAATCAATTACACAGGCTTCGAGTCACCAGAGGCAGGCAAAAAAGCTGTTGGCCACAAATCCCCCCGCTGATCCAATGTTCGAATCACTGCCAACCGACTTACAAGAATGGAAAGAAATTATCGATGAATTACAAACCGAATTTGGCTGCGCAAAGAAAATCGGAAAGGGAGGGCCTTAGAATCAAGGCCGATGATTCAGGCAGGGACTGGAAAACACTGGAACATTCTCAGTCGATTCTCTCGTTAAAGAACTAAATATCGTGGTCACGACCTCTTGAGCCAACGTAGCCTGCATTACGGCGGATGCCCGGGCCCGAGCCTCACGTGGAGTGACATGTCCTTCACGGTCGGATCGATTTACTACTCCTATCACACGATTTTGACGCGGATCAATTACCTGCACATCTCCACACCACCGCGCATAAACAAATAACGGATCACGCGAATCAATATCCCAGACGCGAACCGAACCCTGAATGAGCAAATCTGCAGCTTGTTGGGAAACTCCGACATGAGAATCCAAAGCCTCTATCGTTGAAGCACCCTCGATACGTACAGGGAGCCCTTCTTGGCCAAGCTTCTGCACAATCGCTGACTGGACGTCAGCCGCTTGATCACCGACAATATGAACCTCAACCACAAACTGTTCCTTGACAAATTCATCAAGCTCCTGTCGAAGCTGACCTAATTCATAAGGAGGCGGAATCCCACGTCCACTTTCTCGGATAACCCGAAGGTCCACATTCACCTTATCGCGCTCCTGCCATACCTGAATGGCATGTTTGAGCTGTCCCAAGTGCGTGAGCTTGTCCTCACTTGTTCGAGCCCGCTGTACCTTACTCTTTATCGTCTGATCATAGGCTTGAATTTGTTCCATCAAGCCACGTTCCACTTGTTGGCGATCAAGCCCGGCAAGCACATACATTTCCTTGGTTTCTGGATGTTGCCACCGTTCCAACACTTGCACATGACTAAGAACCTTATTTGTCGTCACACGCGTGGACTGTTCGAGTCCCAACTCACGTTGTGTCTGTGTCGACCCATCTTTTTCCAATAACCGAAACGCCTCCGAATCCTGAACCCTCGACTGAACATGAGCCGAAAAAATTTTGGCTACGGCGGCGTACGCCCGCTCCTCGGCCACAGAACCGGAGGACCCATGCCCGACACCGACGAGATACCGACTTGTTGGATATTGCTCGCTGGCTCCCATGAGCCAGGAGGGAGGGTCCACGTATTTGAACATCGTACAGGCGCTCAGGCTAAACCCTACGACCAAGATTAAAATTGACCACTGTTTACTTGCCATTGGGATCAAGTTTCTACTCCGGGGTAAATACCGTCAGAATTTGCGTTTCCCCAGGCTGCACAGTCACGGTAAAAGTCTTGGGGGCTCCTATTAAATTACTTTGCCGACCTACTGATTGATACTTCAAGGTCAAGGGACCAGGCGTTACAAAAAACCGAGAAACATGAATTTCATCAGGAAGGGTACGCCAACTACGCTTATCCGCTTCTTCCGTGGTAATCACAAGGACTTTCAGCAAGGTGGATACGATCGCGTGAATAAGATTCCGTGTTTCCTCATCCTTGCCAGCGGCACTCACTCCGTACCCAATGCCCTCAGCGGTGGACATTTTTAATGCTGCCCGAGCGACCGTCCGCAAGGTCACGCTCGGCAAGCGGTCTGCCAAATTTTTTTTCGCCGCAGCCGTCACACTGCTCATCAATTCCGTCTGATAATTCTCTTGCCCTCCCACCCCGTTTACAATAACCCGGCCAAAGCTGACCCTTGTCTTTTGCGGAACGACACGCGGAAGAGAGATTCTCACGATTTCGCCTTGGAGTCCATAGAGCACGGCATCCACCCCACCCGCCTGTTGGGGTTGATTCCGCCCCAATTGCTTGGTGTACAACAGGAGCCCCAACGCATCCAGACTGATCGGCACATCAATAAACTGATCTTCTAAACGTGGTGCTCGGCCATGCATGCCAATAAGGACAATCTCTCCTTGTCCATTATTCTGCCCTGACGGCCACGAAATTCCAGGAAATGCCTGTTTATAGCCGGCATGCTCATTCGAGAGATTCAATCGTTGGGTGATTCGCAATAAATCCTGTTTTAGCGTTTGTGGAATCGTCACCTCCGACCAAGACTGGGCACGTTGATATGCCTCGTAGGATTTTCGATAGGCCACGAACGCATTACTGAGATCGCCATTAGCCTCATACAACAGCCCCGATAAATAGCGTGCAAACGGATCTTCCTGGTAATCTTCTTTATCAACAGTATCGGCTAACACGTTAAGTCGATGATCTATCCGGCGCGCCTCAACCAATGCCTCGCCAAGTTGACCAAGCCTGGCATAATTCAACGCATTGATAACATTAATATACACTTGCTCATATGGATCACCACGAAAGGGCCGCTTGGCATCATTGACGATGAGGGACAAGGCTTCATTGCGAAGTTGACGCGTATATAAATCTTCCACCATCGCGTCGGCCTGTTCCAAGACCTTGGCACTTTCTTCATAGCGACCTGCCAAATGTAACGCCATCCCATGATCCATAAGATACAGTAGCTGACTTGTCGCCCCATACTGGGCTTCCGCAGCCACAATTATTTGGTTGGCTTGCTCAGGATTTCCCTGATGGAGGCTGGCGTACAATTTGTCGTAATGGGATAAGCTTCCTGCACAGCCTTCGAGCACCATGAACAACAAAAGCAATAGCCAGGAAGCCGGAACGAGGGGGAAAACCTGTTGAAATCTTTTATTTAGGAAGGAAAGAGGAAAGAACCCTAAGGAAGCGCTTGAAGTCTGCTCGGCAAGATGCAAGACCTTCACCAGACATCAGTCAGCTAAAAAATTGTGCGCTTTCGTTCAATGACTTTTTTAATCTTATGCTGGCCATACCAGGATTTCGTATTATCGGCCAAGCTTACTAATTCTAAATCGACCTGATAAAAAATCGCCTTAGTGCCTTCAGCTTCATCCTGAATGGTTGAAATCCGGCCTTTCATAATATAGTCGGCACCAATCTCACGACCTGGAGCCTTTTGAGTATCCTGACGAGAATGTGATGCCTGGTCCAGCCGTTCTTCACGAACTTCCTGTCGGTCAGATTTATCAGCCACAAAGGTGACTTTTTGGCTATTGGTCATTTCTCGTTCTAAATCACTGATAAACGTCTGGGTATTAATATGTTCATGGCTAAGATTTTCAACGGTGCCGACAATCACCACTGGCTGCCGAGTTTGCTGCGAGGTAAAATTTCCCAACCACGGACGCGACAACATTTCACTAATCATTTTTTCGGCGACTTGCTTGGAATCAGTATCATTCCAACGTCCGCTAAGATCCGTAGTCACACCGGTATCAACCCGCGTCACTCGCTTTTCCGTCGCGCAACCAGAAAGCAACCCCGTCAACAACAATAGCGCGCTTAACCAAGAAACTTGTCGGATCATGTTCATGACCGGTGATCTTTCCACTATAAATTGATTTATTATCATCGTTTACTGCTCAGACACACTCGCTTGGCGTTTTGCTTCTTCTTGTTCCAAGCGATCAAAAATACGTTCGCCATTTTTCTTCACGAAGTTTTTGACTTCCTTGTCCAACTCCTTGGCTTGATTCAAGGCCTCTTGCATATCTTTAAACGAGAGCTTGGCCAGGACATAATACATATCTTTTTCTTCATCTTTATACCGTTCAATTTGTCTCACACCATTCAAAGTCACAGCCGTAAACGTCTTGATCGCCCGTTGGACATCTTGTTCTGCAGACATGCCTGGAGATTCCGTAGCCGCCGTGGTGGCGACATAATCTCTCATCAGGTACGCGGTATAGGTCTCAAAACTTTTGGCCACCTCGGCACGAGCGCGATTTTCGGCTATCTCCCAAGCGACAGATTCCATGGGAACTTTTTCAACCGTTCCCACTCCATAGATTGACTTACTGTCATCTTTATTCAGCACTCCTGAGCCCTCTTTCACCCAGTCCGGAGCCCCTCCGCATCCGCTAAGCAACAAGGCCACGACCAGACATACCCCGCCTGCGAAATAGTTCCATTGTGTGCGTACTGGGACTTTCATAGATGCCTCCTCAGATCTTCAAAGGTCAGGTGGGGAAAACTGAGTCAACCTTAATCTTCACAAACCAACATTAGAGAAAACCTCAAAAAAATGCTAACATGCACCCCCTACCCTGTCAAGAAAACTTCGAAGAAAAACCTCGTCATTACAGGGGATTACGAGGATACATCTCAGACGCGCCAAGATCGCGACAAAGAACATGGAGGACATACCGTGGCTGAAGTTAAAATGGAAGACGGGATCATCAAGATTATTGAATTAGACATACAGGATCCCAAGGTGGCCAAAGTGCTGGCGGAATACCCGGAAAATCGATGGTGCGAAATCACCCGACGCGCCTTGAAAATTGGGCTGGGTTACTTAAAAGGAGGCGCTCAAGATTAATTTCCACATGCGGGGCCAGCTTCAAGACAGTATGTGGATCCATTCCTCATATGAGCGTCAGGCAGTAAAATTGTTTATTGGTCGGCTCTATACCGAGTGAAAGCCACTCTTGATCTTATTCATTTGTCGGTACCCATTAAAGGCTCCCCTTAAATATGACGAAATGACTGAAGGGTTGATTTTTCAGTCCCTTAGAAGGCCTTCAATGGTTAGGAAATTTTAGAACTTATGAACTCAACATGCAAAATTGACCACATGCTCACTCAACATGACCGAGAGTGCATCGCAAAGAGAGGAACCTCCGTCGAAACCATTGAACACCAGCTCACCACTTTTCAACGCGGAATTCCTTTTACTCACATTACGAAACCCTGTACGATTCAAGATGGCATAACACAATTCACCAAAAGCGACCTTCCGGATCTCGAAGCGACTTTCGGGCAAGCCATGACCACGGGGCGGGTCACTAAATTTGTCCCAGCCTCTGGCGCAGCCTCCCGCATGTTTAAAACTCTGTTGGCTATCTGTGCGGATTCTACAATCGCTGCCCCCTTTTCCGTGACTCCGTCAGAACAATCTGATCTAGAAACCTTTTTACAACGACTCTCGGACTTTGCCTTCATCAATGACTTAACGAGCACTCTCTCCAAACAAGGACACCAACTAGAGAACCTCCGTGACCAGGGGCAACATCAACCTATCTTGGAAGCGCTACTCCATCCAACTGGGCTGAATTACGCCAAACGACCTAAAGGCCTTCTGGCATTTCATAGGTATCCAGACCACATACGCACCCCCATTGAAGAGCATTTAATTGAAGCCACCGTGTATGCCAAAGACGCCAACAACCAAGCTCAAGTGCACTTTACGATTTCCCCCGAACATCAGGAGGCCGTACAAGAACATATTGAAGTTGCCCGTCAACGATTCAAGAAAGCTGACCACGATTGGATCGTCACATGCTCACTCCAAAAAGCCTCTAGCGATACCATTGCCGTAGACTTGAATAACCAACCGTTCCGAGACCGCCACGGCAATCTACTTTTTCGTCCGGGGGGCCATGGTGCGCTTCTTACAAACGTGAATGAACTCGAGGGAGATATTGTCTTCATCAAAAATATCGACAATGTGGTCCCGGATCACCTGAAAGAAGAAACCTATACATATAAACGAGCCATAGGCGGCTATCTCATTTCGATTCAAGGGACCCTCTTTGAATACCTTCGACAGCTCGACAAGGAAAGCGCGACCACACAACAACTGGACGATATGTTGGAATGGGCTCAGTCAACATTGCATTGTTCACATCCAACACCGTGGAAAGAGTGGGATCGTTTACAACGCACCCATCATCTCCGTAGGTTCTTCCACCGACCAATCCGCGTCTGCGGCATGGTGAAAAATACGGGTGACCCTGGAGGAGGACCATTTTGGGTACAACACCAAGACGGCACCACTTCACTGCAAATTGTAGAATCTTCTCAGGTGGATCCTCGTTCCACGGAACAACAACGCATCTTTGCTTCCTCCACACACTTCAATCCTGTCGATATGGTATGCGGGGCCCGCGACTACCAAGGCAAGCCATTCGACCTCACACAATACATCGACCCCAACGCCGGATTCATCTCACAAAAATCATACGAGGGACGTGAGCTGAAAGCACTTGAACTCCCTGGGCTTTGGAATGGTGGCATGGCTAAGTGGCATACGATTTTCGTAGAAGTTCCACGTCACACTTTTAACCCTGTGAAAACCGTCTTCGATCTCCTCTTACCCGCACATCAACCAGAATAATTTGAAATTACATTTTTTCTTGCAGCAAGGCGTCAAGGACCGCATAATAAAAATCATACACCAACATATCCCAAGTTTGATGATTTCAATCCACCCACATCACGACTTTTTATTTTCGAGGGGAACCACTCATGGCAGAACAAATTGAAACATTATTAAAGACTTCCACCGTGTACCGCCCCACCGAAAAAACTCTGAGTGAGGCGTATATCAAGGATTATGAAACCGCATATAAAGAGTCGATTGCCGACCCTGAAAAATTTTGGGATGGCATCGCCAAGGAATTGGAATGGTTTTCCCCTTGGAATCAAGTATTGGAATGGAAATACCCATGGGCCAAATGGTTTCTCGGCGGAAAGTGCAACATCTCCTACAATTGCCTGGATCGGCACGTCAACAGTTGGCGCAAGAACAAGGTTGCGGTCATCTGGGTCGGAGAAAAAGGCGAGGAACGGATTTTCACCTATGCCGAACTCTCTCGACAGGTAAATCGTTGTGCAAATGCCCTAAAATCCATCGGGCTCAAAAAAGGCGATGTGGTCACCATTTATCTCCCAAAAATTCCCGAGCAAATTATCGCGATGTTAGCCTGCGCTCGAATCGGCGTCATTCACTCCGTTATTTACTCAGGGTTTAGTGCCCCGGCTTTAGAATCGCGCATCAAGGATGCCAACGCCAAAATGATCATTACCGCTGACTGTGGTTACGATCGCGGGAAAAGTATCGATCTCAAAAAAGTTGTCGACGAGGCAGTATCAAAAAGTCCAAGCATTGAAAAAATGGTCGTCGTGCGGCGAGAAAAACCTGGCAATACTCTCAAAGAGAATGAAATCGATTGGGAAGAATGGATGGAGGGACAATCCACCAACTGCGAAGCCGAACAATTGGACTCCGAAACACCGCTGTATTTCCTGTACACCTCCGGAACCACCGGCAAACCTAAGGGCGTGGTGCATGTACACGGTGGTTATATGGTCGGCACCTACATTACTACGAAATATATTTTCGATCTCAAGGATGAAGATGTGTACTTCTGCGTAGCCGATCCAGGTTGGGTTACCGGACACAGTTATATCGTTTACGGTCCGTTGCTCAATGGCGCCACCGTGTTGACCGCCGAAGGCAAACCCGACTACCCCAATCCAGGACGCTGGTGGGACCTCATTTCAAAATATGGCGTATCGATTTTTTATACAACCCCTACGGCCATTCGTTTACTCATGAAGTATGGCGAAGATTGGCCTGGAAAATACGATCTCTCCTCCTTACGTGTGCTCGGCTCAGTGGGAGAACCCATTAACCCCGAAGCATGGGAATGGTTTCATCGCGTAACAGGTGGAGACAAACCTATCATGGATACCTGGTGGCAAACAGAGACCGGATCAATTCTCGTGAGCCCACTACCCTGCGTGCCGCTCAAACCTGGGTCTGCTACCCGACCCTTCTTAGGCATTGAAGCGGATGTGGTGGATAAAGAAGGCAACAGCATCGGCACCGGTGGGGGATTCGCCGTCATCAAAAAACCTTGGCCCTCGATGATGCGCACGATTCACAAAGACCCGGATCGTTACCTTGGATACTGGAATAACATCCCTAACTGCTATACCGCAGGCGACGTGTGTCACAAAGATGAAGACGGCTATTTCTGGTTCATGGGCCGGGCGGATGATGTAGTCAAAGTCGCGGGCAATCGAATCGGCACCGCAGAAGTGGAAAGTGCGTTAGTGAGTCATGATGCAGTCGTTGAAGCCGCCGTTATCGGCAAACCACATAAAACCGCCGGGGAGATGATCAAAGCCTTTGTGATATTAAAGCAGGGACAAACCGAAAGTTCAGAACTGATTAAGAACCTGAAGGCGCATGTCCAAACCGAACTCGGAAAAATTGCCGTTCCACGAGAAATCGATATCGTCACCTCGCTGCCAAAAACCCGGTCAGGAAAAATCATGCGCCGCGTCCTAAAAGCGAAAGAACTCGGCCAAGACCCCGGTGACATTTCGACATTAGAAGAATAGAACATCAAAAAAAATGGCGAGCGGCATTTCTAAAAGCCACTCGCCATTTTTTCTTCGAACCCTCTACCTATCAGCCATCGACACCCGAAAGAAAGCAAAAACTTTCAGTCCATAACTCAAGACTCTTTAGCCAATCAACCTCCCTGTTTAGTTTGCCCTTTTAGGCCTAATTGGGCCAAAGTCTTCCCGGCGCATTCAGGACAATAACTATGTGTAAACTGGGTGTTGGAATGCTGCCCGATATACACTTCCAGCTGTTGCCAGAGGCCTTGCTGATCGCGAATCTTCTTGCACTGGGCACAAATGGGAAGGAAGGACTCAAGAACTTTGATTTCCGAGAGCGATTTGCGCAAAGCCTCTGTGACCTCCCGCTCCCGATCGAGTAAGTCTCTCACCTTTGCGAGGGCCCACCCAATGGCCAGGAACGACACGAGGCGAATCAGAGAGTTCCAAACGAAGATACCCCATGACGAGTAGGCATGCCCATCATGAAAATCCGCAACAAACCAAACTACGGCGCTGAATAACGCAAGACCAACGGCTCCCAAAAGGCCGAAGAACCACGCACCAACCGACACGGGTAAAAAGTACAACGCAAAAAAGGCTAACTCATAACCCGTAAGCCAATCGAGAATTCCCACAACCACTACGGAAATGATAGACACTACCCCCCACACCCACAATGGCAACTTATTTTTCATGATGTGTTTCCCTTGGGAAAATGAAATAGATGCCGAACAATGGCCAAATGCCACGGGCTAACAATATTGAGATGGATACGTTCGTCGTTGGAATTTTACCACGCTTGGAGGGGAGGATGCTGTCGGAAGGTAGCTGCTTTTTCTGGCAACACACCACCATCAACGGTCGGTAATTCGTGCAGATGTTCCTACGCCATTGATGATGCAGTCAGTTAATAGAAGTCTATTAGTTCCTCATTCGTATTTAGGGAATGGCATACTACTCACTCAACACATAAAACCGAGTAGATAGCGTTTTACCGTCCGGAAAGCGATCAAAGCTCCCCATGGCATCGCCCAATTTGGACAGGCGTGCGTCGGGTTGTGGATGCGTCTTGAACAAGAGGGAAACACTACTATCCTTGGCACTCACATGCCCAATTTCTTGTAACACGACAGGCAATCCGTAGGAGTCATACCCGGCTCGTGTTGCTAACACAACACCGATTCGGTCAGCCTCGTATTCGGCATCCTTATCCAAGCCCCGCGCCATGATTTCCGCACCGTTTCCGATTAAATGTTGAATGGCTTCATCCCCGGTCTTGTTCCCGACACGGCCAAGCTTGCTGGATAACAGACGACTTCCTAGATCAAGGGCTTTGCTTTTCTTGAGCACGGTCAAATGGTGCTGTTTAATCACGTGGCCAATTTCATGTCCAAGCACGCCTGCCAATTCGGCTTCGTTGTTCAATTTCCTGTAGAGCCCTTTGGTAAGAAAAATGAATCCACCGGGCGCCGCAAACGCATTAATGTCCTCACTCTCCAACACCCCGAACGACCACGGCAAATCGTTCCGTCCACTCTGAAGCGCCACCCACATGCCTACTTTATTGACGTACCGCTGGAGAGATTCATCAGGCACGAGTGGGGCAGCGCCAAGAAGCCTCCCGGCGATTTCCTGTCCGATGGCAATTTCCTCTTCTACAGATGTCCCCTTGAGCAACCCTGCCACATCAGTAAGCGATGGTGGATTTTTCGCTTTCTGATCCTGAGAGGATGGAGGCGACTTTTCCTTTTTGAGAATTGTGGATAGATCTTCCTTTTTGTCGAGTTTCTTGAGCACCTCGCCAAAGTCGAAGGCGTAGGAAAAATTTACTGTGATGGCCATGATGAGAAGTCCGATACCTATGGCAATTGATCGCATTGCATATCCCTTTCTACTATTACTTTCCAGCAGAATTTTCGAGAAGTTCCACCCGCAGTGATTGCAGCCCACCTTCTTTGGCAAACGATTGGGACTCCTGAACCGATGTGGCATACGTTTTGAGTTTGGAGAATTCTTGGGCATTATACGTGGCGCCCTTCAACTCTTCTTCGCTTAAGCCACGGACACCGGTGGCAGCCACCACATTGCCTTTCCCAGATCGGCCAGTGGCCAATCCCAAGACGCCAGAGGCTTCAGTGACGGCCGAAGTTTTTCCAGCGGATGCGCCACGACGGACAAACAGCATTCGCACCCACCCCGTTTTCCCCTTGGCGGTGACCTGCAACCATCCACCCTTTCTCCTTCCGATGTCGACCGAATCCCCAGCCTTCAAGGATGCAATCTCTCGAGCATCGGCAAACGGTTCATTCAGCACCTTACAGCTTCTCACAGCCACACCACTTTCAGCCGCCAAAGCGGAAATGGAATACCCTACACACATGAACAATAGGAACCCTAACAGCCACCTCATCGTTCGATACCTCCTTACCACTCTAATCAACTTACTTCGCCTTTCGCAGCAACCACACGAGGTAGACTCCCGTTTCATTCAGGAGACCTGCCGCGTTTCCTGTTCTCTCAAATCGAGCATGCTCTTCATCACCAGGTGTTGCCATGCTTGAATCCGTCCCTTTTCCTGGCCATAGGGCAAAGCCCCCTGACAAAAGCCAATGCGCCAAACACGATGCTCCTTTGCACAAAGTGCTTGGGCCTCTTCCTGAACCAACGCACGCGTGGTGTTCCCATCGGTCCTGGGCACCCATTGACCATTCTTCACGGCACTCTCCACATAGTATATCAAGAACATGTCATGATAGGCTCTGCCGATTCCCGCGGGCTTGCGGGGAAACGCCTCGACTGTGAATCCAGGCTTTCGATTATTCAGATCGCGCTTAAAAGCAGTGAGAAAGTGGGATTCTGAAGCTTCCGGTAAATCCTCGACATGGAGCACCATGATTTCAGCATGCTGCCATCCGTCAACACCTTCTTCGACATTGAGCCAGACATATTTCTCCATGAGTGTGGCTTCGGCATAGGCATACACCCGTGCAAGGGAAAAATAAATCAACCCGGTGGTGATAGGCGCCGTCAGATCCACATAAAACGTGGAAAAGTTCAGACTGGCAAAGGTGACCCCAATCAAACCAGCTTGCGAACTCGCAAAAATGCCATCAATCCACTTCCGGTTCACGCCCGTCATAAACGCAAAGGCCGTTCCCCAAATAAGACCCAGAGCCAATAAAGTAAACATCCAGGGATTTTTCACCTGCGTGATCCAATCCCCGTTTTTCAGATTATCGATGGCGGTCGCCAGGATTTCCACGCCAGGATGAATGCGTGCCATAGGTGTCGGTTTCGTATCAAACAGGGCTGAAGCCGTAGATCCAATGATGACAATCTTGCTGGTAAATTCGTTAGAAGGCCGCTGGCGGTCACGACGCAAGAAGTCCTGGAATACTTCGCTGAAACGAACGGATTGAAAGGCTCCAGGTTTCCCGCGCCAATTTAAAAAGACATCCTGTTTTTGGGGTAATGTCCATCCCTGCGTATCGCCAATCTTCGCCGGCAACGACGGAATGCGCCACCCATGGTGATTTCGGAAAATGGGATACTGCCGAACAATACCGTCCCGATCAGGATAGACATTGTTTGTACCGATTCTGCCGCTGGCCAAAATCCCCGAAAAGGAAGGCAAGACCACGGCCATACCTTTGTCTAACTGCGATTGACCTGGGATAGTGCCCATACCAGGTATCATCCCAGGAGTAACTTGGCTGGCATCATCATTCTGTGGAGCCAATCGCAGCATGGGGAAAAAAGTGTTGGGCCACATTCCCACCACCTCATTGAAATATGCATCTGAGTCCGGGTTGTAGATATCCGGATCGCTGAACAAAATATCAAACACCACAGCCTCAGGTTCTTGTTCCTGAAGGATTTCCAGAAATTCCGCGAACACCTGGCGTGGCCAAGGCCATCGCCCATAGTCCGTCGCCATGGCGGCCAGGCTTCCTTCGTCGATATCAATAATCACAATGTTCGAATCAGCCTGGTGAAAGAGCAGACGATTTTTCATGATGACATCGAAAGTTTTCAACTTCATCCCGCTGACCAATTGGGTAGACCCGGCATCCAGGATTACCAGCAGGCTACAGAACACGGCTAGATAAAGATAAAACCGCCCCTTGGACCTGGTCACATAGCGGTAGCCGATCTGAATGAGTTTTTCCACGGAAGAATGCTTCATGGATTATCAGCTTACCTTACTTCCAAAAGATCAGAAAGGGCTGAATCGTCTAACGCTAGAGGAAAGACTCAGGATAAACTCCGCAAGTTCCTAAGCCATTATATTCAGGGTTGAGCGGAGGGAGCCCATGGGGCTGCGCACGGAAACCCATGGTTTTAAGCACTTTTGCCGAAACAATCATGCCGGAGAACGCCTATCTAATAATACACGTTAACAGCATACGCCAAGGTTAAGCGTGCAAAACCAGGACGCGACTAATTTTCTATTTTACGATCTTGTGTGGATTTCTGTTTGGGCAGGATTTATCACTGCACCGATTGGGGATGGTTTTTGTGCCCTTCACCATGAGGGCGCCACATTTATTTCCATTTCGAACATATTGGCACTTCTTCCCTGTCGGACACGTTTCAACGTAGAAATTGCACCCTTTGGTTGTGCATCGATAAATTGGACCAAAACGTCCACGTGCTGGATCAAGTGTTCCTTTTCGACATTCAGTGCATTTCACCCCCGTCGGTTCCAAATCACGCAACCTACATTCTTTCGCCATTATTCACCTTTCCAACAGGAAATGCCCTGCCCCCCAGCAGGGGAGCTTCAACGTTCGTGAAAATTTACACATTGAAAAAAAGAAATTTTGAGTGTTTGTGGTCAGACGCCAGAGGAGGTTCTATCGAAGGTCCTCATCTTCAGCATTGGAGTCCACCTCCTGCAAAATACTTTTAGCCAACTCGACCACTTCGGGATCAGAGTCATGCAAGGCATTTTGCAAGATGGTTTTGGCGGCTTCTTCGTCGCGGGAGGCCAGCACCACAATGGCTTCCATACGCCGTTCGGGATTGGGATCGTCGGTCACCATTTTCGCAATTTGATCGATGGGAAGAGGGCCTTCGGTTTCCCCTAACAATTCCAAAGCCAATTCGCGCACCTCTGGGCTTTGATCGTTCAAAGCATCTGCAAGGGTCGATATGGCGATTTCTTCATTCTCGTTACTCAGTAATTCTAATGCCGTGGCCCTTGCCTCCGGATCCTTACCATGAAGAGCCTGATATCGAAGATCTTCCCCAGAAATTTCCGGCTGTTCTTCTAGTTCTTGCGGAGGCGTCTCTTGCTTTCGTTCTCGCCACTGCCCACTTTTTGGAGACTCACCCCGCGCCCACACATAGAGGTCGCGATCGGTCAGCACATAATTTGTATTGGCAAGCAGTTTAGCCAAACCTTCACGAAAAGGAACATCCTTCAGGGTCAAGGTCACAAGCATCTTTTCAAGATCCGGATCCACATGGCTGGTGAGCAATAAGATTTGTGTGACTCGCTCTACCACTTCCACCAAAAGCGCATCATGCACGTGCATGGTCAGGTGATCCTGTATCACTTCAATATTCATTTCAGATGCCGCGGCATACACCATGCCCTCCCGGCTGGTAATCCCCCAAACCACCGCCGTCACCAGCAGGCAAAGACTCATCGATTGTAATAGTTTCTTATTCATGGGAGGTTTCTCTTTGCCCAAACAAGGCTTGTTACGCAAGAACCATTGCAGAATCCACCTCTTCTCAGATAAGGCTGATTCTACCATTATCGATGCGCACCCGACATCCCCTCATTCTTCGGATACCTGACAAATGCTTATAACAACATTGCTTTTGGGTGTTTAAGCCAGAGCAATTTTTTTTGGAACACTACAAGCAACAACCAGGTCTAAGATTGTGCCTTCTTAGGTAATGAGCAAAAAAACCGACGAATAAAGATTTCCTATCAAAGGCAGGCTGAAGACTTTCGAATCAGGCGATAGGCAGAAGAGAGTTTATTTTTAGCGTTTCTTCACCATGGGCTCACAGGTCACCCAGGTGGCACAACTCCATTCATAGAATTGCACGATTAGCCAAAGGGTCAGAGGAATGGCGACGGCCACAAACATGGCAAAGAGTAAGGCGCGTACTGGAACAGAAAGTTTCATTTTAGATTAGGATATGAACAGTCTACCGAGGAAGGATGAAAGACAGGCATTCTCCACAATTAGAGCAGCCCCCGTTTTTCCAAATATTCCCGGTCAATGATCGTCGTTGGTTTTTGCGGGAGTTGTCCGGCATTTTGCATCAACCGCTCTACATACTTTCCAATTAAATCCGCTTCTAAATTTACAGATTCGCCAGGTTGTTTGATGCCAAGCGTCGTCACCTTGGCCGTATGAGGAATAATCGCCACAGACACTGACTTTTCCGTAACCTGGTTAATCGTCAGGCTCACGCCATCAATAGTGATTGATCCTTTTGGAATACAGTAGCGCAGAATATTGTCCGGGGCTTCAAACATCAGCAGCGTCGCATTACCCTCTGGTTGGCGTTCTCGCAGAATGCCAATCCCTTCAACATGCCCAGAAACCAGATGCCCGCCGATTCGGTCATTCAACTTCATGGCCCGTTCGAGATTGACGGGTGCCCCCGCTGTTAAACTTCCAATATTCGTCACGTTCAACGTCTCAGTCGAAACATCGACCACAAAATCTCGGTCGTTCACATCAGCTGCGGTTAAACACACCCCTGAGACACTCACACTTTCTCCAAGTTTCAGACCTTCTAATATCGTCTCAGCAAAAATGGCTAGCCGAGCCCCACTCAAGTTGCGGTCGAAAGATTTGACCACTCCCATTTCTTCAACAATCCCGCTAAACATCCCGATGTTCCTTTTTATTTTTATCCACAAAGACCATCTTCACGACCCAAAAAAACACCGCAATCAACACGACCACGCCACAAGCCGCGAGTACCCCAATTACCACATCACCGGAGGTCATTGCCTCTTCCATCTCGCCCAATCCTTTCTTTCCCCCAAAAGCCAGGTCATACTGGCTGCACTGCGGAAGACCGGTAGGTCATGAGCCAAAACCCCCAGGCAGCCACAAACTGAAGCCCCCCCAACACCGTGAAGGCACCAGTATAACTGATTGTCGCCACAAGCACACCCGCCAGGACCGGCCCACCGGCATGCCCCATATCCATAATCGTCCCACGCAATCCCATACCCGCGCCAATATTCTCCGGTGCCGCGAGGTCGGCGATAAACGCAGCAGAAGATGAGGTGATCACTGCCTCGCCAAAGCCAAACCCCGCCGCGAGACCGAGGAGGGGTAGAAATTCCGTCACGTAGGGCAGGCTCATGATCGTGACCCCACAAATGACAAGACCCAAGGTAATGAGTGGGCGTCGTCCGACCTGATCCGAAACTCGCCCCATCACCGGTTTCGATAAAAATGACGTCAAGCCTTGAATGCCAAATAATAATCCACTGTCCGTCAAACTTAAACCAATGGAAAGCGCGTACAAAGGCAAGAATGCCATGAGCGTCCCACTCGCCATCATTTTAGCGGCTTCTGCCAAACTGGTCATCAGCATTTGCGAATGACCGATCACCGTGGACAAACCCCGCTGCAAATCGGCCCACACTTCGCGAGTATCTTTTTGAGTCATCGGTGTTTCTTCTGGATACAAAAATAAAATAATCACAAAAAGGGCGAGCGCAACCAGACCGAATCCACCACCCGCAAGAAAAGCCTGAGTAAACCCCGCGGTATCGACCAGCCATCCCCCGAGCATCGGTCCCAATAACGCGCCACCCTGCGCCGCAGACGTATACCACCCCAACGCGGCCCCACGCGTCATCGGGTACATCGACGCCACTGAAGCCAGCACCAGAGGAGTAAACACGGCAGTCGCCAAACCATGAATCACCCGCAACACCGCCAACGTTTCGAGGTCCGGCACTAAGGGATAGGCAAACGGTGGAAGGGCAAAGGCTAACACTCCCACCAACATCAGGCGACGCCGACTCACCACATCTGACAGCGCCCCCATCGGGAGCTTGAGGAAGACCCCAGTTAACGTCGAGGCCGCGACTATAAACCCTACGGCCACAGGCCCCGCGCCTAAAGATTCTGCAAACGGCGCTAAGGCGGGCATGCGCACGAGGTTGTAACTCATAAATGAGCACAACCCAACCCCGCACAAGATAAGAAACACGGGAGTCGAAGGCATCATCGGCTCGCAGCTCCCGACGCACACGACGAACGAATATGGAAAGAGTATCCTGACAAAAGATTCATACTTATGGAAGGTAAGTGGTGAGTTAAAAAACCCGTGGAGAAATTAAATGGGTAAGGTTAACCAGGAGCGGAAAATCATACAAGCCGACAAATGAGTGTCTCAAGAAAAGACGCTATCACTGGTTTCAAAAACCTGTCAAACACAGGTCAGTTAACCGAACCGGTAATTCCAGATCTCCAACGGTCAAAAGCAACCACTCTCCAGAGGAAACATCCATTCAACGAAATAGTACTTTCACATTCGACAAACTTCCTCCTGAATGGACAGTTTTGCCAATTTTTCAAAATTTCCTTGTTCTACAAAATATGGGTCAATTGATAAAGCCAAACCCTACAGATTGAGGTCAAACAGTTATAAACCCTTCAAAAGATCTTCGTACGTACCTTTACCTCAGGATTTTTATCTTGACAAAATTTAGGCATTTCAAGATCATCCGATTTCTTAAAATCCTTACACTATTTTTTCATACTGTGCCCTGTACGTTTCTATGCTGATCGTCCTTATTCTTACTCATCATTCATGGATTGTTAGTTCAGGAGGAACTCGATGATTTCGAATCAATGCCGTCTTGATCCTTCTTGGACTGGAACCTCAACTCTGATGTTAGGACCGTCACGAAGTTTCACGAACGACCAAGGAGGGTCACAGCATGGCAACCGCTGTCAGCAGAAACGGACAAGTATGGTCTATTATTCTCGCGGGAGGTGAAGGAAAACGCCTCACCCCCATGGTCCAACAATGGTTGGGCCAAGCTTTACCAAAACAGTACTGTGCCTTTGTTGGAACACGCACCATGTTCCAACATACACTGGATCGGGCACAACAAGTTTCGTTTCCTGATCATACCGTCACCGTCATTGCCCGCTCCCATGGCGAATATGCGCTCCCGCAATTCGGCCATCGGGCTTCCGGCACCGTCCTAATTCAGCCTGAAAACCGAGATACCGCAGCTGGTATTTTTCTTCCGCTCACCTACATCCGAACGCGTTCCCCTCATGCTATTGTTTCAATTTACCCTTCGGATCATTTCATTTTTCCAGAAGCGCCGTTTGTCGAGGCCGTCCAACATGCCACCTGGACAGCCCAACGATTTCCCGAACGGCTCGTGTTACTCGGCATTGCCCCAGATCAAACCGAATTACAATATGGATGGATCCAACCGGGACATGAGCTCGGCCACGTTGAAGGCCATTTGATCCGAGCCGTTGAGACATTTGTGGAGAAACCCAACTATGCGGAGGCCCTCGCGGCCCAACACTCAGGCGCCCTGTGGAATACCTTCGTCGTCACCTGTCGAGCCAGCACCTTGTGGGAATTGGGATGGCGTTGTGTGCCGGAATTAATGCCGCTGTTCGATAAATTGAGTCGGGCCATTGGCACATCTCAGGAAGGTCATGTTCTTGACCTCATCTATCAGCACATGCCGAAACGAAATTTTTCATTCGACCTCCTTCAGAAAATCCCGGAACGCATTGCAGTCATTGAAGTCAAAGACGTGTTGTGGAGTGATTGGGGACACCCGGAACGCGTGCTCTCCACACTTCGGCAAATCGGGAAATCGCCTCGCTTCCCTGCTCATTTAGTGGAAGCGTAGGAGAAGAGACCTTGGGGGTTACAGGAAAATCTAACCAAACGGCATTAGGATTGTAGACAACTGAAGATGGTTAGGCCACCGCCGATTCAAAGGCTTCTTGCTCGGTGGCGTAGATGGGAACCAGGGAAGGAATATTGAGATTGTCCAATAAGGCTTTGACATGCCCCCGAGGCTGCACCCAACTCATTTTTCGTTGAAGCCCGGTAAACTGCACGTAGGCAAGCACTAAAAAACCTAGTCCCGCACTATCAATAAAGGAAAGCGATTGGAGATTGATGACGAGATGGTCGTGTTCCGTTAAACAACATTGCTTCATGATGGCTTTGAAGTTCCATCGAGCAGCTGAATCCAACCGACCATGAAGGTCCACGACTGTAGCTTCTTTGTGGGCCCTGACTACAACTTCCATTTTGAAAATCTCTCCCCGTTGGGGTGTCTTATCGGTCGTAAGACTGGGAAACTTTACTAGGGAAATAACCCTAATAATTTTATCTTAAAATTTAACTCAACTCATTATCCCGTTTTAGTAGTATTGATCTCATTACAAACGATCTTTGTACTTCCCACCAGATCTTGTTAATATTTTCTTCGATTCATGCCGCCAGCCATACACCCAGTTGATCTCATCCAGGTTCTCCGTTTTAAACACCTTACCCCAGCTATTGTCTTTTTTACCTCACGCCGAGCCTGTGATGAAGCCATCGATAGCTTCGAACACCGCCACGTCCCTCTCCCCCCAAAACGAACGGCGGCCATTCAACAAGCCTTAGCTCCGATCATCACCGAATACCCGAGCATTGCCCAACACCCATTTATTCCCATCGTGGAACAGTACGGAGTGGCGGCTCATCACGCTGGACACCTGCCTTCTTGGAAAATTGCCATCGAGGAACTCATGCGAAAGGGATGCCTCGATGCCGTGTTTGCGACCACCACCCTGGCAGCGGGAGTAGATTTCCCTGCACGCACCGTTGTGGTGACCCAATCAAGTGTGCGCAAAGCTCGCGACTTCATGGACCTGACCGTGAGTGAGATTCAACAACTCGCGGGGCGCGGAGGTCGGCGAGGAAAAGATTTCGTTGGATTTGTCGTCATCACGCCCTCGCCCTATATCGACATCGGACACTTGGCCAAGGGACTCACCGGAAATCCTGAACCCATCGACAGTCAATTCGTGATTTCCTATCCCATGGTCTTGAATTTACTCAAAGCCCACACCATCGATCACATCCAACCGATTTTAGAAAAAAGTTTTGCGCAGTTTCAGCTCAACCAACGAGCCAATACCTTCGAAACGAAACTCGATGGCATAGAGCAACAGCTTACAGATTTTGGTCAACGCGAATGCGCGGATTGGATTTCTCAATGGCAATCATTTGAACTCGCCAAACGACGTCGATCGCATCGGCACATCAAGGTTCCCTACGAAACCCCTGAAGTGAATGCGCGCCTAGCCTTTTTGACACCAGGACGGGTCGTGGGACTCTCCAAGGAAAAAGCCATTGTACTTCGGCAATATCGGAGCAAGGGCCAGGCCCATGCCATGCTCACTGTCATCCGCAGCCGTGGACGGCTCGTCGAATATCCCGCAGGGTCGGTCACGGAAGTGTTTGATCAAGTCATTGACATTGCCGAAACTCGCGCCTTTCCATGGTGCACAACTGCCAGCTTGGAACATGCCATCGAAGCAATCGACGATCTGCCAAGCCGGCTGCGCCCATTGCCCATTCGGGTGGAGGATGACGCCACCGACAATCCAATTCTCACCGAAACCTTGAGCGATGAATTTCCCTGTCCAGCCTGCCCTTCACGACAGGCCTGTCGGAAGGATCATCCACAAGCCATACGCCTGCGACAAGAAGAGCAACGACTCACGAAAACCATTCATACCCTTCGCACGGAACTCTGGCACAGCTTTCAACAGCACATCGAAATCTTGCAAAAGTTTGGCTACCTCACCGCAAGCTGCCAACTCACCGCCGATGGCGAATGGGCGCGTTTCATTCGTATCAATCACTCATTGCTGCTCACCGAACTGATTCGCATGGATGCCTTCAATGGAATCGAGCCCGCTCTCTTAACCGGGGTGCTGGCGAGCATTGCCCATGACGACGACAGGCCAGGATCCTTTCCACGACGAAGCACGGGACTCGGTACGGTTTTGAAACAAGTACGAACCGTGGCACATTCTCTGGCAGCATACGAAGATCCTCCCCTGCTGCGTTCCGACATTGCCGCTATTGCAGAGATTTGGGTGGGGGAACCCCACCTGCCATGGAGCAACTTGATCCGCATGACCTCCATGGCCGAAGGAGATATTTATCGCATTCTGGCCCGCACGTTGGAATATCTTTCGCAAGTGCATAGCCTCAAAGCTACGCATCCGAGCCTTGCCGAAATCGCCGACCAAGCCATGAACCTCATGCGGCGGGATGTATTAGAGGAATTACCGTAGAAAGCAGCGAACACACCACATGACCAACGACGAACTCTTACGACAACTCTACGCATTGCCAGTCAGGTTATTGCACCGATTAGCGAAAGGGCGAATCCCACGCTATTTCCGGATGGGCAAACATCGAATTATCCAAACGTTGCTCGACCTTCCCCCCAACCAGCGGACCAAACTTACGGTAGAGGTGGAAGGGTTGACTCAAGAAGCCGCTCAACCTCGGCCACCCAGAACACGCCCAGTACGATCAACACCCAATGTCTCACCTCCAAAACCCAATCCGCCCGCTCCACCCAAACACCACATATCTGAACATGCGCTTGAAACAGCTGTTACCACGGAAGCACTACTGGAAGGCATTGGTGTGCCAACGAAAAAAGAGTTCAAACCCGACCCTTGGCAAGAAGAAGCCATAGAACAATTAGCCGCCAACGATGTCATTGTCAGCGTACCGACCGGCAGTGGGAAAACCTATGTGGCGGTCGAAGCCATGCGACGGGCTATTGAAGCAGACCGAACCGTAATTTACACCTCACCGCTCAAAGCCTTATCGAATACCAAGCTCACAGAGTTCTCCCATATTTTTGGGGCAGATCAGGTCGGCATTCTTACCGGTGATCGTCGCGACAATCCGCAAGCTCCCATCCTCATCATGACCACCGAGATCCTTCGCAACTTGCTGTACGATGCCGCTAGTGGAGAAATCGATTTGCGAATCGACACCCTAGGCTTGGTCATCTTGGACGAGTCGCAGTTTATCGCCGATCCCGAACGCGGAGTCGTCTGGGAAGAAACGATCATCTTTTGCCCATCCCAAGCACGGCTTTTGTTACTCTCCGCCTCTATCGGCAACCCCGATGAAATCGCTGCCTGGATTACCTCTATCCGATCGACACCCTGTCACCTCATTCACCATCGCAATCGATCCGTCCCTCTTCGCGCCGCCTACCTCGATCCCTCAGGCAAACTCTCGCCTTTGTTCCGCACCAAAGACATCACCCACGGCAAGGGCTTCACCATCCACCCCGAAACCAAACGCCTCTTCACCGACTACGAACACCACACCACGGGGCCACGGTATAGAAGATAGAGTCTAGAGAAGAACTACCTCCTTTTTTTATTAAAATAGAGGTTGATATGGATACATTAAGACCCAAAACAGATTGCGCAGAAATCCTGGGAAAAATTGTGGAAGCAAATGAGTATCTTGTACTTGAAGTTCGCCAAAAGTGGGGGCATTTTGGACAAGCTCCATTAACCCTAGCTATTTCACTAGAAGAAACCCCGCCTGACAAGTTGAACGATCCGCTCAAACAATTAAGAGATTTCTTTCTAAGTTCTTCGCAATATAAGCAGTTAAATATTCGATCCTTATTGGATCAAATATTAAACCAAGAACCCCATTTGAAGGCTTGCTGCCTTAATGCCAAGGGAATGGCTAAAGCTATTGAGGTATTAAAAGACTCGGCACTTAATCAGATGACCATGTCTTGGAATGAGGGTGGGAAAAAAGCGGCAATAGGATGGCTGACAGCAAAACTCTTTGAGCAGGAATACCAAGAGGAACATTATATCCACCTCTATAATCTCCAACTCGATATTTCGCCAGTGCGGATTCAAACGATGAACATGGAACTTATTAAACTTGCAGACCATGAAATTCCTCAGCTTATTGGGGAACAACCCCCCATAAGTTTTCTTCATAATTCTTCGACCGGCAATTGCTTTTTAAAGAATGTGAACAAAGGTCCAGAAGGTGAAGGAAAAAGTTTTGAGGATTCTTGGAAACTAGCTTGGGAAATAGTGCAGACCCTTATTTATCTGAGACATGGAACCGTTGATCTGGATTATGGAGCTATCTGGTACAGGCCAGATTGGGTTAACCAAAAAAGAAGATTCGGAATTTCCATCAGAGGGTTGCCGAGGCAAGACCAACAAGCAAGTCCATACTACCTCCGACTTGAAGATCTTGATACCTTCAAGAAGTACTCAATAGCCTATCAAAAAATACAACATCTATTGGCTGATACATCTTCGACACTGAGAAAAGCAACTGAACTTGCTGGAGACTTTTATGAAGGGCACGTAAGAAGAAATAAATTAGAGGATCAGCTTATCGACCTTACTATTTCCTTGGAAGCCTTGTTTTCCCCTGGTGACAGAATGGAGCTGGGATTTCGAATATCCCAACGAACTGCTACCCTTCTAGGCAAGACACCAAACGAACGAAAGGAAATTTTTCAATTTATCAAAGATTGCTACTCCAAACGATCTACCCTCGTCCATGGAGGAAGGCCACCATTAACTACTGCTGTAATTTATACTTTGGCTAATTATGTTAGAGAAGCCATTCTACGACTAATTACTTTACAATTCAGAGAATATGGAAGTAAAAAAGAGGTTGAGAAAAACCTTGATGATTGCGCCTTTGATAATGAATTAAGGGAAAGGCTTCAGGCCATTTCAGACTACAATGTTGCTATTCAAGAACTTGCGAGTTAATTGGAAATATAAAATGAATGGAAAGGGGGATTAGAAGTTAAGATCTCTTTACTCCCCGCATTGGGCGCGGCGGAGCCGTAGTATCGAATTCGACTTTCTGGCGAGCATTGTCTGAGCGAAGCGAGTTGCGCAGCCATATAATTCGATACGAAGGCGAAGGAACCCGTAGGGCCGCGCACAGGCGGAAATGGTTTTGGGTCCTTTTGCCGAAACAAAAGGACCTCGCCTGCAGGGACGAAACCCCGCTTTTAAAAAATTTTACTTTGAGTTTGAATGAATACTTTGGAAGATTTTGATAGGAGGAAGACTCTACCCCACCTACCCTCCCCTTACAAAGGGGAGGAAGGAAGGTATGATTACATCAAACGGCGGGAGGACAATTTCTTTTTCGCCTCTGGCTCTTTATTCGGCACACAAATATCGCATTGGCACATTTTGCGAAGATTGCCGAAGGTGTAGAGTCCCGTATCATGTCCATCACTCCAGATAAACCGCAGCGCATAATGTCCCACAGGTTCAATGTCCTTGAGCATCATGAGCAATGGGACGTCTTCGTCTTTGAGTTTCAGTTCACCCGTCCATTCATCCGTACAGGCCGCACAGGGACAATGCAGTCGTAAATAGCGAACGGGATACACGCCCTTATGCCCATCACTCCATTCGATGCCGAAGACTCCCTTTTCGATCCAATTCATATCTTTGGGTTGGATTGTGTCATCACTCATTGTCTTTACGCTCTTTCCACAACAAAATTTTCATTTACTTTGCCATACACCGGCAACGGTTCGGCAGCCAAGAAGTCGATGGCAGGTAACCGTTTGCCGACCACGGCTCGGGCGTAGGTATCAATAATATCTTCCAACTCTCGTCGCATAGAACCTTCGGCTTTAAGGCGCAAGGCGACGGAAAACTTCGTGCGACGCGCTTGCTGCACGAAGGCCACACTGCCCGGGGACATCTCCAAGCAATAATCCCAACTGGCTTGATCGCACCCCTGACACACCAGGCCACCCGCGGAGGGTGAAAACCGTGGTGCCCGTGTCCCAAAATCCTTGCCACACGAAGCGCAATGATCGACCTGCGGACGAAACCCGGCATGTGAGAGCACATGAATCTGAAAAATGAGCGTGGTCAGAGAAAGATCTTCCTGCTCTAGCAAAGATCGCAAACCCTCGCGAAGCGTGTGAAACAATTGGTGACTGGGATCTCGATCCGCCGTGATAGCATCCACCAAGGAGACCATGCGCGAGGCTGCCGAAATTCGCGCTAAATCTTCGCGCAATCCCGAAAGATCTTCCATAATATGAATAGCGCTGACGGTGGCTAAATTATCATGCCGACGGTCGAATAACGTGAGGTTCACGGAGGTAAAGGGTTCAAGCGCGCCGCCAAAGCGATTTTTCATCTTCCGCGCCTCGCGCGCAATTCCTCGCACCTTTCCCAACTTATAGGAAAAGAAGGTTACGATGCGATCGGCTTCTCCCCATCGGATACTTTTGAGCGCTATGGCGTCGGTGGTGATATGGGCCATAAGGAAAATTACAGGATGTTGAAAATGGTTCGTCCAGCAAGGCCGACCAAAGGTCTGCTCAAGCCGCTTCGGCAAAGCCAGAGAACGCCATTGGTAGACATTTGGAACATCCTATTACCGGATATACTCAACCATGATTGTTGCGAGCCCAAGATAAATGGTCACACCCGTGATGTCCATAGCCGTCGTAATAAACGGGCCTGCTGCCACGGCAGGATCGATTGTACACTTTTTCAACAACAACGGCGTTACGGTGGCGAGGCTTGCGGAAATCAGAAACGTCAGCAGGATGGAAGCCCCAACCACGAGGCCGAGGAATCCGCTTCCTTGCCACACCCACCCTGTTATCAACAGCAAGGTTCCACAAATTAAACCAAGAAACAATCCAATGCGTAATTCACGAAACACGACTTTCCACAGATCACTCAACTCGACGCGCCCCGTGGCCAATCCACGAATGATGAGCGTTGACGATTGCAGCCCTAAATTTCCACTCATCGCAGCAATTACCGGAATAAACGTCACGATGGCCACCACTTCTTGAATGGTGAACCGAAACCACCAGAGAATGGCTCCGGACGCCAAACTTCCTACCAAGTTTGTAAACAACCAAGGCAGACGATGGCCAACGGCTTGCATACTGGTCGTATGCATTTCCGCATCTTCCTCAGCCGCGCCCGCCATTTTTAACATATCTTTGGTATCTTCTTCCCGTATGACGTCCACAATATCGTCAACAGTAATAATGCCCACCAATCGTCCACCCTCCGCCAACACAGGAATGGCTAACAGGTTATAGTTGGCCACCTGTCGCGCCACTTCTTCTTGGTCCGTATCGACGGTCACGCTGAGCACGTCCCGCATGAGCATGCTTTTTAACGGGGCTGTGGGGGCCACAACCAGCAGTTCTCGTAACGATACAACCCCAGTCAACCTTCCCTCTGCATCGGTCGCATAGATATAAAACACCGTCTCCGCTTTGGTGGCCTGTTGCAAACGCTGGATCGCTTCTTGAGCCGTCGTTTCTTCGGGGAGGGCAAGAAACTCCGTGGTCATGATGCTGCCCGCCGTTCCCTTGGGATAGGCCATCAAGTTGACCACTTCTTGCGATTCCTCGGCCTTCATCAAGGTCAAAATTTCTTGCGCGCGCTCCTCGGGGAGCACCCCTAAAATGTAGGCCACGTCGTCGGCGGGTACCGAGCGCAACATCCAGGCAATTTCGGCAGGATGCTGATCTGCGAGGATTTGCGGAATCATTTCCTTACTCAGCTCACTGACCACCTGCCCTTGCTCGGCAATACCCTTGACCAGCTCAAAAATGGTTTGGCGTTCCTGCGGCGTATCCAAATGCACGATGACCCTGGCGATATCTGCCGGATGCAATCGATTTATCAAATTTGTCAGGTTGGCAATGGCTCCTCGTTTGAGCAACCGACGAACGGAGAGAAGGACCACGTCAAACTTGCGTTGTTGACCGTGTTCCGTTGGCAAAACCTCAGACTTGGCGCTATCGCTAACCGAGGATTCTGTGATGTGGGCAGGGTCCATCATCGTAAGTTCAATACCCTAAATCGATCAGTAAACTTTCATTATCTCGCCAGTTTTCCTTAACCTTCACATGCAGATCGAGAAAGACCTTCACTCCCATTTCACGTTCAAGATCTAGTCGTGCCGCAGTACCAATTTCTTTAAGTCGAGACCCACCTCTTCCAATGATAATCGCTTTTTGCCCAGATCGTTCAACCATAATGGATGCCGAAATCGAATACAGCTTCCCCTTCTCCACAAATTCATCAATGCGCACGGCCACAGCATAGGGCAATTCCGCTTTGGTTTGTTCGAGAACTTTTTCTCGAACGGTCTCTGCCGCCAATCGTCGCAGGGACTGATCGGTGACAAAATCCTCGTCGTAGGCTCCCCCTTGATCGGGAAATCGAGCAAAGGCCAGTGCCCGCAAACGATCCAAATTTATCCCTGTCTTCGCAGACAACGGAATTATTTCCGTCCATTTTCCCAACGACTGGTACGCATCCATCACGGGAAGGACCTTGGGTTTGGTGATTACATCGATTTTATTCACCAACAAAAACACTGGCAGCTCCTCTGCCCCTTTATTCATCGAAAATACTTGATCAATGACAGCCCGATCGCCCGCACCTGGCATCTTTCTGCCATCTACCATGACGGCCAACACATCCGCCTCTTCAATCGTATCTAAAGCCGCACGGACCATACGCTTATTCAACCGGTGCAATGGCCGATGCAATCCCGGCGTATCCAACAATGCTAATTGCCCTTCAGGGAAATGGGCCACGCCCAGTATACGCGATCGCGTGGTCTGGGGTTTATCCGACACGATGGCAATCTTTTGATTGACCAGCGTGTTCACGAGGGTGGACTTTCCGACATTCGGACAGCCCACAATAGCCATGGTTCCAAATTTCATAGATCGTAACAGGGGAAAATCTTCGTGAAGGAACGACACAAGGGGAAGGAATAATCGTATCAATCTTTGATCAAGTACTCATCGATTGCTCCTTCCCGCAGTCAGGTGGACTCTCGACCCATCCACAATGTGCATACGCATGAGCCAGTTACTGTGCCTCCACCAATTGATATACCACCTCACCTTCCTTCACATACCCTAAACGTTCCCTTGCCAGTTTCTCAAGCGTAAACCGATCATGCTGGACAAGATGAATTTCCTGCTCGAGCGACGCATTGGCTTGTTGGAGTTGGGCAATCTCTTGGTTCATTCGCTCCAATTCATCCGCCATTCGTAAAGACTGCGTAACCTCCGCCCCTTCAAGTAACCACATGGCCAGCAGGGCAATACCCACCGCCAAAGCCAAAGGCCGTTGCCAGGCTCTGGGAATGGGTATTTTCTGCGGGGTATTGGCCACCCGTTTACAATTCGCTCGAATCAACAGCTTCCGCTCCTCGTTTGAATCGCTTGCCGCCCCCGATATTGCGCGGCCTTTCCCAATTCTTCTTCGATTCGCAACAGTTGATTATATTTTGCGAGCCGATCGGTTCGGGATAACGACCCGGTTTTGATTTGTCCCGCATTGAGCGCCACGGCCAAGTCCGCAATCGTCGTATCTTCGGTCTCGCCCGATCGATGGGAAATGATCACACCGTACCCCGCCCGCTTCGCCATCTCTACGGTTTCAAGGGTTTCAGTAAGGGTGCCGATTTGATTGACTTTAATCAGAATGGCCGTTCCGGATTTTTCTCGAATCCCCTTGGCCAGGTATTCTACATTAGTCACAAACAAATCATCCCCGACCAATTGCACACGATTACCCAGCCGATCGGTTAATTGCTTCCATCCCTTCCAGTCGTCTTCGTTCAGTCCATCCTCAATCGAAACAATAGGATACCGGTTCACAAGCCCCTCGTAGAATTCGGTCATCTGTAAGGCTGACTTCGCCACACCACCTTCGGCCTGCAACACATAGCCCTTTTTTCCATAGAACTCACTAGCCGCCGCATCCAGTGCCAATACCACGTCCTGACCAGGTTTGTAGCCTGCCTTTCGAATCGCGTCGGTAATCACCGCTAGGGCATCTTCGTTTGATTTCAACGCAGGAGCAAATCCGCCTTCATCTCCCACGGCAGTGCTCAAACCTTTGGCCTTTAAGACGGCCTTCAAATGGTGAAATATTTCCGTGCCCATGCGCAGGGCGTCACTAAACCGTGACGCACCCACCGGCATAATCATAAATTCTTGAAGATCTAGCCCATTATCCGCATGGGAACCTCCATTGATGATATTCATCATCGGGACCGGAAGTTCCCGAGCATTGGCGCCTCCAATATAACGATACAACGATTGCTTGGTTTCCGCCGCCGCGGCACGAGCCACGGCCAACGAGACTCCCAACAAAGCATTGGCCCCAAGGCGAGATTTGCCTTTGGTCCCATCTAAGGCAATCATGGCCGAATCCACCGCCGTCTGGTCCAGCGCATTCATCCCCTTTAGCTTGGGGGCCAGTGTTTTAGAGATACTCGTTAACGCTTTAGTCACGCCTTTCCCCAACCATTTTTTGGGATCTTTATCTCGCAATTCTAAGGCTTCACGGGTACCGGTTGAAGCTCCGGAGGGAACAGCGGCTCTGCCCCATGCACCACTGGACAATTGCACATCGACTTCTACCGTCGGGGTCCCGCGCGAATCGAGGATGGCACGACCTTTCACATCTTGAATTGCACTCATTCAGGATTTCCTTGTCAGGCGAGAATGAACAATGAAGTATCCCCTCAAGGAAAGAAGGGTGTCTGGGCCCATCATACTAATTTTCTGGCTTTTGACAAGACAATTTGTACAAGGAAACGTGCAGACAGAGGGGAATAAAGAAGTAATCTTAGGAAGACAGGGCGCGTTTGAGGAGTTCGTTGACTTTCTGAGGATTGGCTTTTCCTTTTGAAGTTTTCATGACTTGTCCGACAAAAAATCCTAGCACGGCGTCTTTTCCACTTCGGTACTGCTCAACTTGAGCAGGGTTCTTGTCTACCACCTCTTGGATCATGTGTTCCAAAGCCCCCTCATCGGAAACCTGCTGCAGACCTTTTTCCTCAACCAATTGGGTCGCTGATTTTTCGCCAGCGTACAGTTCCGGGAAAATTTCCTTGGCGGCTTTTAAACTGATTGTCCCGTTATGAACCATTTGTAAGAGTTCCACTAATCGATCCGGGGAAACCGGAGAGGATTCTACTGCCATTCCAGCCTGGTTCAGTTCCCGCAATAATTCGCCCATGATAAAGTTACTGACGAGTTTGGGTTCCGCAAAACGCTGGACACAGGATTCAAAATAATCAGCCAACGCGCGCGAGCTCGTCAGCACTCCTGCGTCATACTCCGGTAAGCCATGCTCTTGGATAAAGCGTTGCTGGCGGGCTTGAGGTAACTCTTGCAACGTGCCGCGAAGCTCCTCGATCCACTCCTCGGGAATTGACAAAGGCAGGAGATCGGGATCGGGAAAATAGCGATAGTCATGCGCCTCTTCCTTGCTGCGCATCACGGCCGTTTGGCCGAGATCAATATTCCATAGTCGTGTTTCCTGATGAATCTTTCCACCTTCGGTTAATACCTTCGTCTGCCGCTTAATCTCATATTCCACGGCATCTTTGACATTTTTAAACGAATTGATATTTTTTAGTTCGACTTTTGTGCCGAAGGTCTCCGAACCGACGGGACGAAGTGAAATATTCGGCTCACACCGTAAATTCCCCTCTTCCATATTCCCATCGCACACATCGAGATAGACCAGGGCATCCCGAAGAGATTTTAAGTAGGCCACCACTTCATCTGCGGATCGCATATCTGGATCGGTCACGATTTCCAGTAATGGCGTGCCTGTCCGATTCAAATCGACATAGCTCTGCCCGCCTTCATTCGCATGAATATTTTTCCCGGCGTCCTCTTCTAAATGAGCGCGACAAATCCGAACTCGTTTGGATTCGCCATTCACATTCAGATCAATCCACCCATGTTCACAAATGGGTTCTTCATATTGGGAGATTTGATAGCCTTTGGGCAGATCAGGGTAAAAATAATGTTTTCGGGCGAACACATTGGTGGTCCGAATCGAACAATTCAATGCCAGACCTGTTCGAATGGCCATCTCCACGGCACGTTTGTTGATAACCGGCAAGGAACCTGGCAATCCCAGGCACACGGGACAGGTTTGAGTGTTGGGCAGATGGCCAAATTCCGTCCCACACCCACAAAACAGTTTAGATTGCGTCCGAAGTTGGGCATGAACTTCGAGACCTATGACGGTTTCAAAGGTCACAGTGGCGTATTTGGTTCATCACGGGAAGAATTCCGTAAAGGCCGCATCGCCTCTTTTCCAGCATCCACCGCATCCTGCACCACGGAACTGGCTTCGGACATAAAATCGCGGCTTTTCTCCACCACGTCTTCCCAGGTATGGGTGGCTTTTTCTGAAAAATCTTTGAAATCGTCTCCCGCCCGACGAGCAGCTCGCAATAATCCCTCACGCGACTCCCGTCCAGATTGCGGGGCCAATAAAAAGGCCGTGGCGGCGCCCAAAAGAATTCCGCTTAAAAACGCCAGTGCCACACTTCCTGCTGAAGCTCCGTTATTCCCACTCATAGTTCTACCCTCCTTCTTTATGAACCCGGTCTTTTATGGTTGTCGCTGCGGCTCTCATTCCGGAAAAGACTCGCGCGAGCTTCATCCCCACCGCAACGCCCTTCCCTCTCACCGCTCCATGAACTTGATGTACGGTCTGTCCGACCTCTCCAATAGCATTCATGAGCACCGAGGCCCTATCCACGCCAGCCTTCGCTTGAATGGTCATTGCATGAACATTCTCACTTGTGCCTTTCAACTCTCTTAGCAATCCCGGTAACTCATTATTCAATTGTGCCAATAATCGTTCGGACTGGGCGACTGTTCGACGCAACTGCACCACGGTCGGAACCAGATACCCCACCAACACCAAAAAGGCTACAGCAATTACCACCGCCGCAAAGTCAATCATGCATCACCCTTTCATTAGCGGATCGCCGGCCGTTTTTTTCGCCAATTCGTGACCAGTTCGTATGCACGCGCAGCGCGCAACACGGTTTCCTCTTCAAAAGGACGGCCCATGAGCTGCAATCCTATTGGAAGCCCCTGCTGGCTGAATCCACATGGAATTGATATGGCCGGAATTCCGGCCAAGCTGGCTGAGATAGTATACAGATCTGACAAATACATTTGTAAGGGATCTTCGATTTTCTCTCCCAACTTGAATGCCGGCGTCGGCATCACTGGTGTGACGAGCAAATCAACTTCGTCAAACACTCGATCAAAATCTTGCGTAATGAGGGTTCGCACGGCCTGAGCCTTGGCATAATAGGCATCATAATATCCGCTACTCAACGCATAGGTGCCAAGCATCACGCGGCGTTTGACTTCTGGACCAAACCCCTCCTGGCGGGTTTTCCGATACATTTCTAACAATTCCTGGCTATCCTTGGCACGAATCCCATATTTGACACCATCATAACGAGCCAAATTGGAACTGGCCTCAGCCGTGGCCACGATATAGTATGTCGCCACCGCCACTCCGGTGTGGGGTAGCGATACATCCTGAATTTTTCCTCCGAGTTGCTCAAGCTCCTCGATGGCTTGCCGAACAGCCCCTTCCACTTCGGAGTCAAGCCCTTCTGCGAAAAACTCTTTCGGGATACCAAACTTGAGTTTTTTAACATCTTTTTTCTTAAACGCTCGAGTAAAATCCGAGACTGGCACATCGGCCGTTGTCGAATCCATGGGGTCTTGTCCAGCCAACACATTGAGCATCATGGCTGCATCATAAACATCTTTGGTGATGGGACCAATCTGATCGAGCGAGGAAGCGAAGGCAATTAATCCATACCGGGAAACGCGGCCATAGGTGGGCTTGAACCCCACGACCCCGCAACATGCCGCTGGCTGCCTGATTGACCCCCCCGTATCCGTCCCAAGCGCCGCGGCACATTCATCCGCCGCCACGGCAGCAGCAGACCCACCGCTGGATCCCCCCGGCACATGACTGAGCTTCCAAGGATTTCGGCTGGGCCCAAAGGCGGAATGCTCCGTGGAGGAACCCATCCCAAATTCATCGAGATTGGTTTTCCCAATCGAAAAAAATCGATGTTCACGGAATTTGGAAATCACCGAGGCATCATACGGCGGTTGGAACTGCCCCAAAATTCTTGACCCACAGGTCGTCGGCAAATCCGCAGTACAAATATTGTCTTTGATGGCAATGGGCATGGCCATGAGTGGCATAGTTTTCCGCCACGATTTGAGTTCATCATCGATTGCTTGGGCCTGAGTCAGAATTTGCTCTTTGTCATTCACCGTCACATAGGCTTTTACTTTAGATTCGACCACACTTAATCGAAGGAAATACGATCGTGCGATTTCATTTGCGCTTACATCGCCACGGGTAAACGAATCTTGTAATTCCTTGAGGGTTAATTTGAATAATGACATGGTAGGACTAACAACAACGTACGGATTGAGAATTCACCACAGAAGACTTGTGTCCCCAGACCTGCAAAGGAAGGCCATTACGGCGTGTTGGTAATTCGGTTCTGCGAATCCACTTGTATGACCTTGGGATGATGACGCTTTGCTTCTTCGTCGTTATAGTATTCATAACAGAAAATAATGACGCGATCCCCGATTACGCCCTTTCGCGCCGTTGGACCATTGAGCACCACCTCACCTCCGCCGCGCTTACCGTTGATCGCATAGGTGGTAAAGCGTTCGCCATTATTCAAATTTGAGACCATCACGAGTTCATACGGAAGGATGCCCGCGGCATCGAGGAGGTCTTCATCGACCGTTAAACTGCCTTCATATTCCAAGCATGCGTCGGTCACCACCGCACGATGAATTTTAGCCCGCAACATCTGACGTAACATTCGTCTATTCCTTCTCGTTCAACGATCGCTAATAATTTTTGGCACTTGAAACAACCCATCCTTCGCAGCAGGAGCATTCCCCACGGACTTGTCTTGGGGCAAGGATTCGCGCACCTCGTCGTCTCTCAACACATTGGCCTGACTCACGACGGAGGCCATCGGGCTTACCCCATTGGTGTCTACCTGATTGAGTTCTTCCATATAGGTCAAAATACTGCTGAGATGTTGACTCAATTGATCCTTTTCCCCCTCGCTCACTTGAATCCGTGCGAGATCAGCCACATATTCTACTTCCTGTTGACTAAGTTTCATTAGTCACCTTCTTCCCTTCAGGCTTTCGTTCAACCCAGTTGAGCCTTCGAAACCTCAGTAGTGTGGGTATTTGACCATGAATATATAGAAAAGGGCAACGATTTGAAAAGCCGCACTTGTAGCATGAAGCCCGAGCTAAAATCTACTAAAACGGCCCCCAGTCTCATTGCTCCTTATTCATCAGAATTCGTTGGTCACGATAACTCTGGCCTTTTCAGGTCAGAATTTTTACGCTATCCATCCTTCATCCGCAAAAGACACAAATCGCCCATCACCAATAACGACGTGGTCCAGAACTTGAATCCCCAGGATGTTTCCAGCTTCCTGGAGACGTCGGGTAAGGATTCGATCCTCGCTACTCGGCGAGGGGTCCCCGCTGGGGTGATTGTGAAGAAAAATGACTGCCGCGGCTGATTCACGTACGGCTTCGTTGAAGACCTCTCGGGGATGCACGAGACTGGTGGTGAGACTGCCTTCCGACACTGTCAGATCCCGAATCACGGCATGTTTGGCATCCAATAAAATCACCTTAAATACTTCGTGCCGCAGGTCACGAACCAGGGGATAGTAATGTTGAAACACGATTTGGCTATTCGCGATCTTGGTTCCGGTCGTCAGTGGGGTAGAAAGCACCCGCTTACCTAACTCAATTGCTGCTTTTATTTGTGCGGCCTTAGCCGGACCAATCCCTGGAACCGCACAGAGCTCTTCGAGGGAACGATTGGCTAATCCCTGCAATCCTTCCAAATGGTGAAGGAGATCCATTGCCACCTGGACCGCTGAAAAATCTTGCCGACCCACGCGAAGAAGAATTGCCAGCAACTGCGCATCCGATAAACTTGCCGGGCCTGCCTCTAATAAACGTTCACGAGGCCGTTCAGATTTCGGCCAATGCGCAATGCCCCTAGACTTCTGATTCATCAAGAAAGACCTCGCCAGTTAGGTATCCTCGAATCTTTCGCCTCAGTAATACTTGTGACCTTTCGGGGTATAAAAATATCAGAGACAAAAGTCCACAAACAAACACTTGGTCCCAACAAACCTCGCCTCACTACAAGTAGGTTTTAATACGTAATTTATTCCACCTCACGCAGGCTCTCCCTTCTTGCTGCTGTTCAAAATGGTGTGCTAAGGTTTTTCCCTTGTGGGAAAACCCGAATGACCATGCGCGTAGTGGCGGGATTTCAGAAAGGGAGGCGACTGAAACAGCCCACAGGCCGCGGCCTTCGCCCGACCTCGGCACGGGTCAAAGAGGCATTATTTTCCATCATTGCCGAACGCCTTACCAACGCCAATGTTTTAGATTTGTATGCTGGAACAGGCGCCCTTGGGCTGGAAGCCCTAAGTCGAGGAGCACGAAAGGTTATCTTTGTAGAAAACCAGCCAACCTCGATTCAAATTCTTCGCGAAAACATTGCTCTTTGTGAACTCATGCATAACAGCACAATTATTGACCAGGATGTCACGGAATATTTAAGCGCTGATTTTCCCCGGCGGGATGACCATCCATTTGATTTGGTGTTTGCTGACCCACCTTATGAAGTCTCGGATTTAGAACCGCTCCTCAAGAAACTTGATACCTGTGACAAATTGGCTTCCCACGGATTAGTCGTGGTGGAACATTTTAAAAAGACATCCCTTCCAGTAACCACCGGACGTCTCCATCAAACCCGACAAGCTCGGTATGGCGATACGATATTGACGTTTTACAAGCTCTTCTTGCCATTGAAAGATGATTCATGCGGATAGGCGTCTACCCTGGCACCTTTGATCCCATAACACGGGGACACACGGACATTGTGGCCCGTAGTCTCCATTTATTCGATCGTCTCTTTTTGGCGGTCGCCCCTAACCCTCGAAAAGAACCTTTGCTTTCCATCGCCCATCGAGTTGAATTAGCCAAAATCGCCACGAAAGAGTTTCCCCATGTGGAAGTGGAGCCCTTCGATGGACTTTTGGTGAAATATGTCCGGGATCGTGGTGCCCATGCAATTATTCGTGGACTACGTGCCTTGTCAGATTTCGAGCATGAATTTCAAATGGCGTTACTCAACCGAAAAATTGACGAGCAGTTGGAAACCGTATTTCTCATGCCGAGTGAAGAATTTTCATATCTGACTTCCAGCATTGTAAAAGAACTCGCGATGTTTGGTGGCCCGTTGGAAGATTTTGTCCATCCTGAAGTGGCCAACAAACTTCGGCAATGTTATACCAAACACCCATGACGACACTTTCCTCTCGCTCCACTCGCATTGTTCCCTCGCCGACCTTAAGCATTACGGCGAAAGCCAAGGCCATGGCAGCCCAAGGGATTGATGTCATTGATTTCTCTGCAGGCGAACCCGCTCAAACCACCCCGAACTTTATTCGAGAAGCCGCGATCGCCGCCATTCAATCAGGATTTACCCGATACACCCCAGTGCCTGGCACGGATGAACTCCGCCAAGCCATCATCGAAAAATTTCAACGCGACCAGGGAGTTACCTACGATAAATCTCAGATTTTGGTGTCCTGTGGTGCCAAACATTCCCTGTATAACCTTTTTCAGGCGCTACTGGATCACGGAGATGAAGTCATAGTTCCCGCGCCATATTGGGTGTCGTATCCCGATCAGATTCGCTTGGCGGATGGCACACCCGTCATTTTAGAAACTCGGGAAACGGACAACTATGCCATTGATCCATCAGCCCTGGAATCCTGCATTACTCCACGGACGAAAGCCGTGGTGTTAAACAGTCCATGCAACCCTACCGGAGCAATCTATTCTCGAAACACGCTTGCACAAGTAGCCACGATCGCGAAGAAGTACAAGTTGTTGGTGATCTCCGATGAAATTTACGAGAAGTTAATATTTGGAGACCCTCCCTTTCTCAGCATCGTGTCCGTGGACCCGGAGATTGTTCCGCAGACGATACTGGTGAATGGCATGTCCAAATCTTACGCAATGACAGGGTGGCGTATCGGATATGCCGCCGGACCCAAAGACCTGATGGCGGCCATGTCCAATATTCAAGGCCAAAGCACCTCGAATCCTACCTCCATCGCCCAAAAGGCCTCTGTGGCCGCGCTTCAGGGGGGAAACGACTTCTTTAAAGAAATGGTTCAGGACCTTCGCCCCAAACGCGATCTGATGGTAGCTGAGCTCAACGCGATTCCCGGCGTCACCTGCCCCATCCCCTCAGGTGCTTTTTATGCTTACCCAAACATCTCGGGAATTCTGGGCCGTCGCTACACGAAAGGCACCATTACTACCTCTGCGGATTTAGCTGCTTATCTGTTGGAAGAAGCCCAGATCGCCAGCGTTCCTGGTGAACCTTTTGGAAGCCCCTCTCACCTTCGAATGTCCTACACACCAACCATGGAAACCATCCAACGGGGCATGGCACGATTTCAGTCCGCCATTCAATCCCTTTCCTAAGATCAGGACTTGCCTTGACTTCCTGAATTTTGGTGTTATTGAACTATGCCATTACTGTTGATTCCCCAAGGAGGAGAACCCCGTGCCTATTTATGAATATCAATGCGAAACGTGCGACCATAAATTTGAAGTCCAACAAAAATTTTCTGACCCCCTCGTTGATGCTTGCATCAAATGTGGAAAAAGTGTCAGAAAATTGATCTCCGCACCTGGCATTGTGTTTAAAGGCACCGGTTGGTACGTAACGGATTACTCTAATAAACTGAAAGATCCTAATTTATCGAAGCCAAGCTCTTCAGCAGACGGCAAACAAGACAGCGGCACGACAGGCTCCCAAAGCGAAAGTGGCAGCGGAGATACTAGCTCCTCCAGCACGAAAACCGACAACAGTTCAACAACATCTTCTTCCTCAGATAGCTCATCCTCGGCGGGGAGTCCTCCCTCCACCTCCGGGTCGGCATCGTCTTCGGGGTCATCATCGGGATCACCTACAAAATCAACGGCTTCCACTCCAAAACCCAAAGCTTCCTCGTCTAGTTCCAAGAACTAGGGGATTCACTTCGCGGGCTCAACCTTCAGAAAGAATGTCTCCAAAGGGTATCGCCAGAAGGTGACGCCAAACTAATCGAGCAAACGCTTCATAGCCTGCCGTATTTAAATGCAGGCCATCACTTGAGTACCGAGAAGCCAGCAGTTGATCTGAACCTTCAACAGTTTCTGAAAAGAGGTCCAGGCATGGGATCGTCAGTGCCCGACACATCTCAACGATCTGACGATTTAATACTAATCTTTGATCAATATGGAATTTCAACCAAGGGGGAATCGAGGGCTTAGAACCACTTTTATGGAGACCTCCTGGATCACCCTCTCCAGTTTCCACACGAATCGACGGCACCGTCACTCCCACAGGCTGGATTCCGGCTTCAATTGACAATTGATACAGTTGTTCAAGATTTTGGGAAATCCGCCCAGGACTCACCCCCAGACCTAGATCGTTTGTCCCACCTAAAATGACGGTCACTTGAGGCCTACGAGTGACCACATCCCGAGAAAAACGTTTTACCATGTCGTCCGTGACCTCTCCGCAAATGCCCGTCACCACAATCTGCGCCCGAGTGGCCACCCATTTTTGGAGAAAATCGCCATAGGGAGTATCTTCTTCCTGATGATCAACATAAGGGTTCCTCTGATAACCAGCGGTCAAACTATCTCCAAAGCAGACCAAATAAGGATCGTATAACTCCATACATCAAGCCTTTCGTTCTCTTGGGGAAATTCAATATTCCATAAATTGTATGCGCCCAGCTTTAATTTGTTTATCCTGTATAATAGGCCATGATACATCACAACCTAGAAGCTCTCATGGCGCCCTTGACACGGCAGCATGGAGTGAATAATCTCGTGAGCTTATTGTTTTCTGCTAGATGTACAGTGCTTCAGTAGTGAAAACATCCCCTACCATTTGAGAAACCTGACGTTTATTGATTAGCCCTGATAAGGAGGCCTTTGTCATGCCAAGAGGACGTGAACTGATTACCAACATTATGCCGCAACAAACAGCTATTCTACTTCTGACCATTTTTATGGTCGGTGTAGGGTTTGGCTTCCCGCAGGCTTTTGCTGCGAGCGATTTTAAAGTGGGAATCGTGGACCCACAAGCCGTGATTGAAAAGTCTAAATCCGGCAAACGGGCCTTGGAAACCTTAAAAGAACATGCCACCGTTCGGCAAAAGCTCCTCGGTTCTGATGAGGAAGAACTCAAAGCCCTACAGGAAGAACTCCAAAACACCAAAGGGCTTAGTGAAGCTGACACGAAAGCCAAACAGGGACTCTTCCAAAGAAAACTGCAGGAATACCAAAAGCGGGGTCAAGAGTTTCAACAAGAACTCGCTCAAAAACAACGATCTATGGTCTCTGACTATATGGGAAAGATCGAAGCGGCCACCAAGGCCGTAGCTGACCGCCATGGATTTTCTCTCGTCATCGACAAAGGGAGCGAATCTACATTGAAAATAGTGCTTTACAGCCGGAATGGACTCGACATCACCAATGAAGTTGTCAAGGAATTTGATAAGAAGTTCCCCTAAGATAACAATCGGTTTATCAATGCCTGGCCGTCTAGGAAAATTTCCCTCATAGCTTGCCATTTATAGAGAGTTAGGGCCTGGCTCAACGGGAAATCCCGCCTGACGCCAGGCCTTGATGCCTCCTTCCATCGAAGCCACTCGAGTATAACCCATTTCCATAAGATTCATGGCCGCCAAAACCGAACGATACCCTCCCCCGCAATACAACACAATTTTGGCATTTTTATCAGGAATCAGGGTCTCAATATCGCGCTCCAAAATTCCTCTTCCCAAATGTACAGCCCCCTGGGCATGGTCAATCATCCATTCATGATCTTCCCGTACATCAAGAAAATGAAATGGCTCGTGACGATCCTGCCAATCCTTCACCTCTCTAACACGACATTCGGAAACACGCGAACGAATTTTTTCGACTAATCGTTCAAATCCTGGATTATGGGTCACGAACAATCCTCCTTTTTCTCGCATCTCAGCCGAACACAGCACCCAACAAGACCAACAATCTCATACGCTCCCTCCGAAAAACTCCTCTCTTCATTTGAATACTCCAATGCACCACCGCTCCAAATAGTTGAAAAAACACATGAATTTACGCTTTTTCCACCACGACAAAGGACGCAATTTTGTAACCCAGGGCAGATATAAGGCGGCCATTTACACCTTCGACCAGATTACTCTCTGTTAAAACACCCCAAGTTATTGGAAATAATCAACATTCCATTAGACTAACCACATCAAAATAGAAGCCTCTCTATCTTTTTATAATTTCATTATGATAATCTACGTTTTTTTGCGTTGTTCCTACGAAAAAAATAAACCCCCGTATTTCTGGTACATTGAAAAATTAGGACCCGGTGCCCAAAGGGTAAAGTAAGCGCAAAATCCTAGTTACAGATTGTGGCTGTGATATAAGTAATAGTTTTAAGTTCTTCTTAATTGTAGAAAATCGCCACAACAAAACGCGGTTTTCCCTCTGGACCTTATCTTTACCTAAATGACGTATGGACAATAATGAATAATTTATGGGAAATGCTTAGTCCCTCACAATCAGCTAAGGCCCAATAAAAAATTTTCCTAATGGGGTGCTCAGAATTTATTTTCAAAACGCCGTAGTCACTAAAAGTATCAATATTGAACATTAGTTTTTTGATCAGGTCGTTTATTTTGCCAGGGAATATATTTCCAATTGTAAAAAAGCACAGGAGACAGGTTACAATAGCTTAGGTAGGATTGGTTTCAACAGTATTTGAGAAATACATCAAGTTAGAAAGACAATCTACCTTTCATGAAGGAAAATGTGATATATGACTTCCTCACATTTACGAATAAATATTAAATTTTTAACCGCATGAATTAATGTTAGATAGAATAATAGGCAATAATTAGGGAAAAATTCCAAGAGGTTATTCAAATGGCAAAAGGCAAAAATTCTATAAACGTTCGTGGAACAATGGAGCCTTTAAGTGCGTGGAAACGTCATAAGGCCCTGCAGGAACTGGCTCGCTTTATGGGGCAGGAGGGCCGAGACCATCTCACCCAACTAGAATATGACCTTGCCGAAGAGAAGACCTATTCGGTTCAATTTTTTGTTCGACATTGGGGGTCATGGACCCGTGCAGTCCAAAAAGCCAGGGAGTTGGTTGACCAACAAGATACGCCGGAACCCGAAACTTCTCCGTTTGCCGGATGGGTTGCCTGCCTCTGCGGGAAGGCCTGCCATTGTGAAAAACGTTTCTGGAGTCCTGACCGTCGCCGAATTCGGATGTGTGATGCCTGTCGATCCTGGTCGGACAAATTATCTGTCGATGATCAGTTTTTCTATTTAACGGATGATACTGTCCTTAATACTCGCGTTAGAAGCACAACCAAACAAGGGCGGCCTAGAAAGAGTGAAGTCGAAGTCAGCGCCAAGTAAGGGGGATTGTCAAAAGAATTTCTGACTTTCAAATTCTCCGACACAAGTTAAGTGGGCTATGACCAATTTGTGGGAATGATTTTGTTCTTACTTTCTCTTGGTACACCCAGAAAAAGCAGAGGACTTCCTTCATTTTCCTTATGTCCGATTGATTCAAAAAATCCATTTTATTACAAAGAGAGGACCCCTTAACCTCAATGGGAAGGGGCTTTCTCTTTTTATACTGATAATGTTCGCCAAAAAAATTTCAAAGAACCTTGTCCGAAAATACTTTCCCTTCTCCTCTTCACCTATATTGAAGAGTTACTAACCATCCTCTCTAAACGAAACCACACAATTATTTTCTACCAACTCTTTAAATACCAAGTACTGGCTGATTTCCCCTCTTTGTTTCTCAGTGAAAAATTTTACCTACCGAAGAATTCCATTTTCCTGGCAAGTTCTAAGGTTATTTTTCATAGGGCCGTTTAGCTCTATTCATGCGTATATAATACATCTGGAAGATCCCCTATAAAAGCCGCTAGGCTTACAGAGCTGCGAACCTTGTAAATTCAATAGGTTGTCGATCTTGTTCGGCCTCATAACTCTAGGCAAACGGGATTGGTTGGAAAAAAACAGTTTCCAAAATATTTAATCTTAGGGGAAAATACATTAGCGTGGAATTACCTTCCCAAATGATTAGGGAACCTTCAAAAGGCAGTCTGGCAATGCGTTCCAAGGATGAAACCCTAACCCAAGCCAAGCACCTTTTACTCACACAGAAGCTCATTTGGGAGGAAATCCTTAAGCGAAAGGATTTCGGCTCCATTCTGGGGACCCTTTGTCTCCAGATGGAAAAAATCATTTCTCCTTCAATTTGTGCCATTCTTCTTTCAAGTGACCAAACCAAGACGAAGACTTTTCGAATGGCCCCTAGTGGTTCCATCGCCTTCTGCGCAGATCTTGATGAGTTCGACCCTCATGAATTTTTAGAAATTTCTGACATGGTAATCTCGCAAGATGAAGTTCTCGCCTTTCCAGAAGTAGAGACAAATGCAGGCTGGAGCAGGATCCACCATCGTATAAATAAATATGGTATTCAATCCTGGTGGTCGATTCCAATAGGGAAAAAGAATCAACAACCTATGGGAACTTTGGTGATTTTTCATGAGGAAAACCACCGGCCTTCGACATTTGAAATCTATGCCTTGAACACCGCTGCACAGCTAGCAGAGCTAGCTATTGAACAACGCCAGAATGTACTGGACCATTCCACGAATCGTACCGACCGATTTCAAAACTTGTTTGATTCGGCACCTGTGGCCTATCTCACCAGCACCATGGAGGGAAAAATTCTGAGTGCGAACGCCTGCGCCGCAATGTTAACAGGTCTCGAACCTGATGAATTACCGGGAAGATCAGAACTCGACCTGTATGCCCCTACCCTCCGAGGAAAACGTAAGGCTGAAAGGCTTCATCATTGGATCCAACATGGACTCGAAGTGGAGAAGGAAGAGTTAGAACTGGAACGACCGGATGGCACTCGACGATGGGTCAGCCTCACCGTTGGGTTAATTCGAGATTCTTTAGGAAATCCCATAGAAAGACGAAGCATTCTTGAAGATATTTCCAACCAAAAACAAGCTCAGCAATTATTGGACGAACAGAAATCCATTTTAGAAATGATTGCCAAAGGGCAACCTCTTGCCCATACCCTTTTACGCCTATGTGAGGGGATCGAAACGCTTACACCCGGGATTCAATGCGCGATCCACCAATTGCACAACACGACCCTCCATTTACTGGCCGCGCCTTCTCTCCCTCGCTCCTACGCGCAAACTATAGATGGCATGAAAATCGGCGTGGGCATGGATTCCTGTGGAACGGCCGCATATCGCCGAGAACCCGTCATCGTTTCAGATATTGCCACGGATCCGTTATGGCATCAGAGCCGGACCGTCGCCTTAGACCAAGGATTCCAGGCTTGTTGGGCCATCCCCATCGTCTCATCTGACAATGAAGTCTTGGGCACTTTGGCCATGTATTGCTTGCAACCCCGTACTCCCTGTCAGGAAGATTGGCAGATTATTGAGGCATCAAAAAAATTGGCAGGGATCGCGTTGGAACAAGAGCGCGATCGTTTAGCCCTCCAACAAAGCGAAGCCAGATTTCGAACTCTCTACGAAGACAATCCCACCATGTACTTTACCGTCGCCTTGAATGGGACCGTACGTTCAGTCAATCAATTTGGAGCCTCGCAACTGGGATTTTCTCCTGATGAACTCCGAGGAACATCCGTATTTTCTCTTTGTCACCCTGATGACCTTTCGATCGTTCGCCAGACATTCGACGCCTATCTTCACGATCCTTCCGATCTGGAAAATTTGGAATTTCGTCATGTTCGAAAAGATGGAACCGTCATTTGGGTGCGAGAAACCATTCGGCTCATACACAGCAAAGAACAAGAACCAGTTCTGTTCCTAGTCTGTGAAGATATCACCAATCAAAAACTCACGAGTGAAACCCTTATTGCCAGCGAGGAGGCAATTCGTAAACTCTACGACATTACCTCTTCACCAAATTTAGATTTTGAAGCCCGCATTCGCGCGTTACTTCAACTCGGGTGTGAGCGATTTCATCTTTCATCGGGACTTCTTGCCCATGGCGTCGGGGAAGACCTCACCCTCCAATATATCCATACTCCTTCATCCTCTTTAGTCGAAGGCACCACAGTTCCCATGCAACACACCTTCTGGGGTCTTACTATCGGATCACCTGAACCCATTGGCATTGAACAAATCAGTGAACTCTCATTGCCTACTTCCGTTTGCCATTCCACGTTCAATTGGCAAAGCTACCTTGGAACCAAAGTTATGGTTGGGCATGAAACCTATGGCATTTTGTGTTTTGGCAGTCCGCAAGTCTTCAAAGGTAAATTTTCCGAAGCCGAGAAAGACTTCCTACAATTGATGGCCCGTTGGATAGGGACGGAACTTGAACAAATTCAAGCACGTGAGGCGTTAGAAAAAAATCACGCCGTCCTCCATGCCGTCCTCGAAGGCTCCATTGATGCATTTTATGTTAAAAATTTACAGGGTTCCTACCTCATGATTAACTCGGCAGGTGCCCGATTATTGGGGAAATCCCCTTCTGAGGTCATTGGGAAAAATGACTTTGATCTACTCTCTACTGAACAAGCCATCGCCCCGCGGCAAAAAGACTTGGAGATATTAGCGTCCCAGCAAAGCCAAACCTTTGAAGAACAAGTCACCATTTCCAACGTCACTCGAACTTACCTTACGACCAAGTCTCCGTTTTACGATTCCGCGGGTAACATCATCGGCATTTTCGGAAATGCCAGAGATATCACCGAGCGCAAACGAGGAGAAGAAGCTCTACAATTGACCCAACAAGTCTTCGACATTTTACCAGATCACGTCTCAGTCGTAGGCCCGGATTACCGTTATCGACGGGTGAATACCGCCTATGAACAAGTTCACGGCCTTCCTGCTCAGGACATCATTGGCAAACATATTTCTGACCTGCTAGGGCAGGAAATTTTTCAGCGCGACATCCAACCACTCTTCAATCGTTGCCTTCAGGGAGAAAGTGTTTCCTATGAACGCTGGTTCCAATTCCACGACGGATATAGACGATTTATGGCTGTCACCTACTCTCCATTGTGGGATCAGGATCATCACCAGGTGGAAGCCGTCGTGGTCAATGCCCGTGATTTAACACCACGGAAACACATGGAAGAAGCTCTTAAGGAAAGTGAGGGTCGCCTGCGGGTACTCCTTGATGAACGCATTCGAATTAGCCAAGACCTTCATGACCATGTGCTCCAATCCATTTATGCCGTTGGGCTAATGATTGCAGCTATCCGAAAACCCCTTGAAACCCAAAACTTTTCCGAAGTGTATGAATTTCTAGACCAAGCGGTGTTGCAAGTGAATAACTCCATCACGGACATTCGTGGTTTTATCGAAGGTCTGCCCAAGGACCTAGATGATATTGGAGACTTTTCCACCGAACTGACCAACCTGGTTCAATCGATGTCCATTCCGGATGGACCAACATTTCAATTGCGCCTTGATCAAGAAGCTCTTGATCTGCTGTGTCAACAAAACACTCTGCACCTTGTCAACATCGCCAGGGAATCGATGAGTAATTGTCTGCGCCATGCCCAAGCCACGGAAAGCACCATCAGCTTAACCAGAGAAAACGGCCATTTGCGTTTTGAGATCGCCGATAATGGCATTGGATTCATTCCCCTAGAACGCTCACACGCAGGTCACGGCCTTATCAACATGAAAGCCCGCTCTGAACATTTACAGGGAACGATGACCATCCGCTCTGCTCCCCATGAAGGAACCCGAGTGATTATTCACATGCCAACCGCTGCACCAAACCGAGGGAAGTAACATCTCATGATTCAAATTTTGTTAGTCGAAGACCATGAAGTCGTCCGCATTGGCTTGAAAACCATTCTCGCTCAAAATCCTCAATTCAATATTGTCGGGGAGGTTGGCACCTGTGAGGAGGCCAAACAGGAAGCTGTTCGACTTCAACCCAACGTAGTCCTCATGGACCTTCGTCTTCCCGATGGAAGTGGTGTCGATGCCTGTCGGGATATTCTTCAAACTTGTCCAAAGACCCGCATTCTCTTTTTAACATCCTATAGAGATGAAGATTCAATGCTGGCGGCAGTCTTGGCCGGGGCATCGGGCTACCTCCTCAAGGAAGTGAGTCCGGATCGTCTCACACAGGCTATAGAAATGGTCGCGGAAGGGCATTCCATCCTTGATCAGGGCGTGATTGAAAAAGTCAAAGAATGGGTCAACAAAAAAACTCAACCGCAAGCCCCCGCGAAAAAGTGGGATTTATCTCCGCAACAATTTAGGGTATTGGAACAAGTCGCCGAAGGCAAAACCAATAAGGAAATCGGCCGCTTTCTAGGACTCAGCGATAAGACAGTGAGAAATTATCTTGCCACAATCTTTGAAAAACTCAGAATAACTCGTCGCAGTCAAGCCGCCACTATGTTCACTAAACAAAACCTCAAGGATTCTCAAACGCCGGACCGCTGACCCTTTCCAGCGAACAGATTCAGAAAATTACACGCCTCCTTACTCACAACCATCTCATGCAACCGAGGCTCAGATCCACTTCCCGAGAGGAGTGAGCCCTGACTACGCCCGAGGCATAAACTGTTCATATATCCTCTACGTTGCGTTCTTGTTCATGAAAATCAAAGCCATATAGTCTAGGAAAAAGTTCTGGATCAATAAGGCAACATATGAGAACATCTGTTGAAAGCTATGAGTAATTTCAACCAGTCAACAATGGAAATGATTGGCATCCAAAGCGTTTCCATTTCCTGACAAAGGTCATGGATGCCAATTCAATTTGAAAAGAGTTACGACCGAAATCGCTTGTAAAAGCCAATCAAAATATCGCGTAAGAGGAATTAGGCAGTACACCTGGAAGTATCTCACCATTTCTCCAATAATTAGATACGAAAATTAGATACAAACGCGGACGACTTTTCTCTCGGCAATAAATTTCGAGGAAGAATTTGGGATTATCTATCGACAAAGAAGTGTTTGAGAAACAGGATTACGCTCTCTTCGCAGGCCGCTTACAACAAAGCCTCAGCATTCTCCATGAACTACTCGGTCGTCCTGGATTTGGAAATGGACCCCTTTCCCTTGGCGCCGAACTCGAGCTTCCTATTATCGATCAACACGGTCAGGCCTTTCCCATCAACCGCTCTCTTCTAGCACAAAGCGCTGACTCGTCACTTCAACTCGAACTCGATCGATTCAATATCGAATATAACACGACGCCTCTTCCCCTCAGTGGATCCCCCTTTACGGCATTAGAAACTCAACTCACAAACGCATTAGACACCATCAACAACCTCGCCGCTTCACAAGGCGGACGTGTCGTACCCATTGGCATCCTCCCCACTCTCACCGAAGCTGACTTACAACCCCAAGCCTTAACCGATCTCCCCCGTTATCGGGCACTCTCTTGGGCACTACGTCAACAACGGCATGCCCCGTTCCGAGTTTGTATCGACGGAAAAGAACCCCTCACCCTGGCCTGTAATGATGTCACTTTGGAAGGAGCCAACACCTCGCTTCAATTGCACCTTCGCGTTCCACCGACGGAGTTTGCCAACATGTATAATATGGCTCAATTGGTCACCCCAATTGCCGTGGCCGTATCAGCCAATTCACCGATATTTGTCGGCCATCAATTGTGGGATGAAACCCGCATCGCCTTATTTAAACAGGCAATTGATTATCGGCCACCTCACCAAAAAGATTGGAGCCAACCAGCACGGGTTTCCTATGGAAACGGGTGGATCCGCGATGGCGCCTATGAATTATTTGCGGAAGCCGTTGGACTTTTCCCTCCCTTACTGCCTCTACTCAGTGAACACGCCCCTATGGATTCCTATCAACGTGGTGAGCTTCCGGCCTTGGAGGAATTGCGCCTGCATCAGGGCACGGTCTGGCGATGGAATCGCGCGATTTATGATCCAGCCATGGGTGGACATCTTCGGATTGAGCTTCGGACATTGCCCTCGGGACCAACCCCAATTGATATGGCAGCCAATGCCGCTTTTCTATATGGTATGATCTTGGGACTCCAAACCCAGGCTCAGCATCTCCTGCCGATCTTCCCCTTTGATTATGCGCACCGAAATTTTTATAGGGCCGCACAGGTGGGATTGCACGCAAAACTCTTATGGCCATCCAACTCCCCACCCTCCCCCTCTGAGGTACCCGTGCGGGAACTGGCAAGGACCATGCTCCCACTTGCCAAACAGGGTCTACTCCATGCCGGCGTGGACCAAGGAGAGACAGAACGCATGCTAGGAATTATTCAGCAGCGAGTGGACACAGGGATAAACGGCGCCACATGGCAGCGTTCCATGCTCACGAAATTTGAGCAACGGATGTCAAGGAGGGAGGCCTTGGCCGCCATGCTTGAAAAATACTTGACCCATGCCAATGAAGGACGCCCGGTCACCGAATGGGAACCCTGTCCATGAAACATCAGTCTGAGGTTCTCCGGATTTGGGAACACCCACGACCTGAAGAAGTAGGGGATTCGGTAGAAGAATTTTTGCGACTTCTTGGCGGGCCTACCTGGATCGAAATCCCCGGCAAGGATCAATCACGATCTCGTGCCATTGTCACTCTGCTTCACGGCAATGAACCGTCCGGTGTCCACGCCATTCATCAATGGCTTCGACTGGGCAACCAACCGCAAGTAAACGTCGCATGTTTCCTCGGCGCCATCGACGCTGCCCTTGCACCTCCAGGCTTTGCACTTCGAACATTGCCAGGGCACAAAGACTTAAATCGGTGCTGGAAGGCACCCTTTGATGGGACAGAAGGGCGCATGGCCCAAGAAGTTTTGGATCAATTGAGGCTTATGAAGCCCGAAGCGTTAATTGACCTTCATAATACATCAGGGCGAAGTCCGAGTTATGCCATTACCACCCAGACCGGGAACAAGCAGAAAACCCTGACCTCCCTCTTCTCCGATCAACTCGTCATTACGGATTTGCGATTAGGGGCCCTGATGGAAGCCATCGAGTTTGAAATTCCCACCATTGCCGTGGAATGCGGTGAATATCACGATCCTCAGTCTCACCAATTGGCATTTGACGGAATCAATCGCTTTGCCCAGACGGATGATCTCTTTTCCAATGAAATAGAGAACTCCAACATCACAGTTTTTGAACACCCGGTACGTATTGAACTTCAAAAGGGTCGGATAGTGGCCTATGGCACTTCGCCAATCACCACAGCCGATTTGACCCTCCGAGCTGATGCCGACAAATTAAACTTTGATATGTTGTATTTCGGGGAACAAATTGGTTGGGCAGGACCGGACGAACTCAATGTGCTCACGGCCTTTGATGCAAAAGGAAATAATCGCGTCAAAGAAATCTTTTCCATCAACAAAGGTCAACTCCATCTCGCTCAAGCGGGAAGAATCCTCATGATGACGACAGACCCCATCATGGCCTCTACCGACTGCTTGTTTTATTTCCTTCCCGCCACGAACCGATAGCCTCGGTCCCAATAATAAGTGTTCCAAAAATTTCCCCATAAGGGGAGATCAACTCCAAATTTCTATCTCTCCAACACCGACAAACACCAAACTACGTACTTCCCCACCCCTCTTTCGAGTAATTTCAACCTCCCCCCCTTTTGGGGTACTCTGCTTTCGTCTTTCGTGAAGTAAATTACATTTATTCACCCTGGCACGGAGGCTGGAAACAGACTCACCCCCACAAGCCAGACAAACACAATCAGGGAAGGGATGCCCATTTTGTTTTTGTCTGCACAGCCATCTACGGAGATCAAGACCATGTCAATTAACCGACCAACATCCCAATCAAAACGATTTCATCATCACATCAGCAGATGGTCACTCATGACCACCTGTTTCATTTTTGCACTCCTCGGGACAATACCGCTGGAAGGCTGGGCGATCGAAACCAGAACCATAGATGGTACATACAACAACGTCCAAAACCCGGAGTGGGGCAGTGCCGACTCTCAACTCGATCGAACCATTGACCCCGACTACCAAGATGATATTGCCCAACCGGCAGAGTACAGCCGCCCAAGTCCTCGATCTATTTCCAACATCGTGGCCGCGCAGTCTGAACTTCGCTTCAATGACATGGGCGCAACAGATATGGTCTGGCAATGGGGGCAATTTATCGATCACGACCTCGATCTTACCACTGAGGCCCACCCACCCGAAGAATACGACATCAAAATTCCTGAAGGGGATACATATTTTGACCCCCAATCTTCCGGCAACGAAATCATCCCTTTTCACAGGTCAGTGTATGATCCCAACACAGGGACCGATACCTCAAATCCTAGACAGCAACTCAATAACATTACCTCGTACCTTGATGGCTCGATGATCTACGGTTCCGATCCCCAACGGGCTCTGGCTTTACGAACCTTAGATGGAACCGGTCGGCTCAAGACCAGCAAAAAGAACCTTCTACCTTTCAACACCGATGGCCTCCCTAATGCTGGCGGACCGGACCCAAACTTATTTTTAGCGGGGGATATACGCGCCAACGAACAAGTGGGACTCACCACCATGCACACGTTATTCGTGCGCGAGCACAACCGGTTGGCAAAACGTATCCGTAAACGAAACCGCCATCTTACAGGGGATCAAATTTACGAACGAGCACGACGAAGAGTTGGAGCCTTTATCCAAGTCATCACGTACAACGAATTTATTCCAGTATTACTTGGGCCCAAGGCCTTGTCACCCTACGGAGGTTACAATACCACCGTCGATGCCTCGGCTGGGAATATCTTTTCGACCGCCGCTTACCGCCTCGGCCATAGTATGCTGTCACCAGAAATTTTTCGGCTCAAGAAAAATGGGAAACCCATTCGCGCTGGACACCTGGCACTTCGTGATGCATTTTTCGCTCCTGGCCTTTTGCGGCAGGAAGGAGGCATTGAGCCTATCCTCCGTGGCCTCAGCAGAAAATTGGCCCAAGAGGTGGATAATTATGTCATAGATGACGTGCGAAATTTCTTGTTTGGCAAACCCGGGGAAGGTGGTCTTGACTTGGTATCGTTAAATATTCAACGAGGTCGGGACCACGGACTACCTACCTACAATGAAGCACGCCTTGAGTATGGATTCACTCCAGCAGCAGACTTTTCTCAGATTTCATCAGACCCGGAAATTCAAGAGCGTCTCGCGCTAGCATATGATCACCAAATTGAAATGATTGACGTGTGGGTCGGTGGGTTGGCCGAAGATCATGTTCCCGGCGCGCTGGTGGGGCCACTGTTCTTTAAAATCCTCAAGGAGCAATTCGAGCGATTCCGGGATGGAGATCGCTTCTTTTACAAAAATATGTACTCGCGATATGAAATTAAGAGGCTCGAAAATACAACATTAGCCGATATTATCAGACGAAATACGAGAATCGGCCACGAGATTCAAGACAATGTGTTTCGCCTATCACATAAAAAATACCGGAAACATGCCCGGGACCATGACGATTGATGGCGATCTGATGATTCAAGTATTTCCTAGCACGCTCAAGCCTTACCTCGTCAGGTAACAGATTCTCATATTGAGAACGTCCTTCACGACTGCCCAAGCTCTTTTCTGAGGAAGAGAGCTTGGGTGACCAATGGCAGGCCAGAGATGTATCCTTGAGCCTGGTACTCCTGCTCCTTTCCTATATAAAGTGTATACTGAAAAAAGCCCTGGCCCAAGACTGGAATCCATAACCCGGATATCTAACAAGTACACATGGATTTTCGAGATCCATCCTCGCCACCAGATTCAAACGGCCCAATTATTTTGTACGATGGGACTTGCCATCTGTGCACCAAAACGGTGCAGTTTGTGATTCAACGCGATCACCGGAAGCAATTTCGTTTTGCCTCACTACAATCCTCGTTTTCGGACAAATTTGTTGAACAGAATTCTGAAAAACAGGAACGATTGGAATCGATGGTGCTTATCATCGGAGATCACGTCTACCGCCGATCAACCGCTGCTCTGATGACTGCCAAAATGCTGGATGGATGGTGGCCAATACTCGCGGCCTTGTTATGGATTCCAAAACCGCTTCGAGATATGTTCTATCATTGGCTGGCCAAGCACCGCTATCAAGTCTTAGGAAAACGTGAAACCTGTTGGAGGCCAACCCCGGATCTCGCAGATCGATTTTTGGACACATAGCCCAAAATAATCCGGGCAACGCCCACTCACTCCCGGCCTCTTCTGAAAAGAAATTCTCACTCTCCGTGAGGGTCAAACCTGTCCCAAGGCCACGTAACACACAATATTCTGTGCTGCGATTTTTGGGGTGGCATAGGACCAAGTCCCATCACTATTCAAATGGCCTCCAACTTTCACATGAAAATAACCGGTGATTTCTTTCCAACTACAAATGCATGGCACCGAACTCTCCCGAAAAAATTACTGGTCCAGCAGCTCTGGTGGAAAGTCCTAGTGGTTACCTACGAATTCACCATGGTCACTCTGGGTGAGAGTTACATCTTTTCAAATAGCCTTGGCCATAATTCTTTTCATTCGCAGTCAGTGAACGTTCTGCTTGGTTATTTCGGAAAAATTTTTCTAGGGACGATCAAATCAAGTATACTCATGAATGACTGAATGCCCAATGAAAGGAATTCCATGTTTACACCCCCACGATATTCAAATATGTTAGGAATTGGATTTGCTATGGCGTTCAGCCTCGCCCTCATCGCCCCATCATCTGCCTCACCCCTTCCTGGGCCAACTCAGATTCGGCATCAATCCGTCCCTATCCTAGGAGTCACACTGAACAAAGCCCAACAACCAGTAGGCATTGTCATGTATGTGATGATTCATTTTCAGAAACGTCCGGATCATGATGGGCTGAAGGTGCAATTTCGAAAAGTTCCTGGTCGTTTTGGACCACTTGCCCGAAAAGGTGTCGCTACGGCCATTGACCGGGCAGCAAGGGCTGCACGGCTTCAGGATGATTCTTGGACTGTTGTCCTTGAATTTCCCTACTCAGGGTTAACCATGTTTGGGGATAGCCTCTCCGCCATGGTGGCATTGAGTGTCGTAGCCCTTGCCAAAGGCGAGACCGTACAATACGGCAGAACCCTCACAGGGACTATTACCGAAAATGGTAAGATTGGAACAGTGACTGGAATTCCCTATAAAGTATATGCTGCTTATTCTGAACAATTAGAGAGGGTCCTCATTCCCGATGAGCCCCACCCTCTGGATGGAGAATGGCGCATTCCGTTCCTTATGCATGTCTCATTCGTCGGAACTCTTGAACAAGCTTATCAGGGATTGACGGATCATCCTCTTTTTCCCAACCCTGTTTCTCCCTAAGCCTCCTTCTCCCTTCCCGGCAAACAAGACGAATCAATTAGACGATTTGTCCCTAGCAAGATAGCGCAACATACCTAAGCAAATCGCGTATATTCAGTCATAAGAGGTGATAGACCTCACATTAAGGTCGTGATTTGACGCATCGACGATCCAAGGCCAAATTTAATAGAATTCCTTCAATTAAATAGAAATCTATTGGATCAAAACCGTTAAATGAAACTCGGTATATAGGAAATATGATTACTTTTTATTAGGAGAACCAAACAAATGTTTACATTTCATCAGATTAGTGACAAGAGAGGATATGCCGTCGCCTTAAGTAAAACGGCTCTGTTGCACGAGGTGGGACGATTGGCGATGTTGGCTTATGAACTAGGCGCAACACTGCCAGAAGTCAAGGCAATTTGCGGCGCAGCCTATGGCGATTGGGATGAGACCCAACACCGAATTGTTTTTCAAGAATTACCTTTCACAAAAGAGAGCGTGGGAGAATATCAAAGCTAACAACTTTGAATCGGAAAAAGGTTTTTGCCCGTTTCCAAGTTTCGTAATTACTCCCATAAGCCACACTCAATCATTCAGAAAAGTACCACATTCAGAAATTGACCACATTGAAAAGCACCATCTAGACCCATAATCGCCTTGGAGCATCTGGTAGCCTTTGCCCAAAAATACGAGCTCCCATTTTTTCTTATCCTTTTAGGGATACACAGAAAAATTCATTACCCTTTGGCCATTTTCCGACGACAAGTAATTATTCCAACCAAGCCGGTCCCGAAGAGCAACATAGACGTGGGTTCAGGAATAGGATTAGTGCTTGGGGGAGTACCTGTCCTAAAGATGAGATTATCAGCAAGGACGCTGTTCGGAAAGTCACCAGTACTTCCAAACTCAATACGGTCAATACCCGCAACGTTCAAAGTTAAAATTCTTCCCCCAACTTCCCCAGCTGGCAGAAAATTGGTGTCCGTCCCAATCAAAATATTGACGGAGTTATAAGCCCGCAAAAACAAACTATCAGCATCAACCCCAAAATCACCCAATGCAATAGAAACAAAATTCACATTGCCCCCTATTGCCCCAAGGAATTGCCCCACAAACGGAAAAGATTGAACGCCAGGGACACCTTCTATGCCTCGACTCCCTGAAAGTGGAAGTCCGGGCACACTAAATGAAGTCTGCACAGTGGCTGATCCCGGAATGAATATTTGCACACCACCCAAATCCACATTTTCAATGTTCACATTCGCCCCAAAACCTTCAAAATCAATCGTGACAGCCGAAGCCGTACTCGCCACCCCAAACATTGCCACGAACAAACCGGCCGCGATAGCCAACTTCATCCGTGAAATGCTCCGTCTCGAACATTCGATAATCATGATTATTCCCCTCTCCTTTCAATGTTTCCTAACACAATAGTTACCTGAGAGAAGCCACGACATGGCATATTGAACAACTGACGAGGCTCACTCACCTATCCATATTCAATAAGCAATTTTTAAGCCGAATAGTCCACGAATTCGTCATTTTGCGCACATTGGAGATTGGTTCATACTGCTTGAATGCCGTTAGTTTCAGTTACACCTCGTACACTAGGGGTTTTTCAAAGTATGTCTTTATTTCATTCCGTAGGACTTGTAAACTTTACTGACGTTCCATAGGCATTCCGATATCAGAACATCGAATTTTCCCTTATTTCATACGGGCTTTTGAATGATTCCCAACGTGTTAAATAATCTGACATCCTGATCGCTACTTTTTGATGATTCCAGATGGAAGATTACGAATCATCCGAATGGTTTGAGGAGCAAACTAAAAAGGAGTGAACTGACAAGAGGCTGAGATACCCTGAAGTTTTTTTGAAAAGAACCCTTATTTGCCGGAGCCCCATACCTCAACGATATGCGGGCTCCGGGATTATTCTAACGATAGTTTCTCATGACAAAATGAAGTTACACATTGCCCTTTTTGCGACGCCAGACAATAATTCCAGCCAAGCCAGACCCTAAGAGAACAATGGAACTGGGTTCAGGAGTAGGATTGGTGTTGGGCAGAGTGCCCCACTCAAAGGTGAGATTATCGGCAAGGACACTGTTCTCAAAGGCACCCGTGCTCCCAAACTCAATGCGGTCAATACCAGCAACACTCAGCGATAAGATTCTCCCCCCGTTTTCTCCACTAGGCAAAAAATCAAAGTCTGTCCCAATTAAACCATTGGCTGAATTATACGCCCGCAAGTAAAGATTATCAGAATCAGCACCAAAGTCACCTAAAGCAATAGACACAAAGTTTACATTGCCGGCCAATGCCCCAAGAAATTGACCAACAAACGGATTAGCATGAGTACCAGGGTTACCTACGATTGCCCGACTCCCCGTCAATGGTCCGCCAGGAGTACCAACTGAAGTTCGCACTTCAGCTGATCCTGCAATAGATATTGCCACTCCACCTAAATTGACATTTTCAATGTTCACGTTCGCCCCTAGACCCTCAAAGTCAATGGTCAGGGCCGAAGCCGTGCTTGCGATACCAAACAGGGCCAAAAGCGAACCTGCCGCAATGGCTAACTTCATTCGTGAAATTCCTCGTCTTGAACATCCGACAATCATGATGCCTCTCCTTTCAATTAAATGGTTTGTTGAACAATGTTCATTTTTAAGAGAAACAACGACATGACCTATTAAAAGGCAGACGCAGTTCTCAACATCTGGCCAATACCAACAATCTACATATAGGCAATTTTCAAGCCGAATACTCCTCGAATACGTCAAATGGCGTATGTTGGATATTGCTTGATACTAGTTGAATGCAGTTGCCTGCACTTTTCACATCACCATAGTCGGCTATCCCTGGCTTGATTTCCTATTAATTCATCAAAATTGTAAACTTTACTGACGTTTAAAAAAGTTAAGAAATATAGAAATCTGTATTTCCCCTTGTTCCTATAGAGGTTTTTGGAGGCTTCTAGACATGTTAAATTTTTCGACAAACCTAGCCTCTATTTTTCAACGACATTCAAGGAAAGAAGGTTTTGAATCTTCCAAACGAACTGAAAAACGGAAATCAGAAGGATGGAATTGATGAAAGGCAGTGACACCCTGAAAAGTATTTCGGAAAAACCATCGCTTGGTATTTATTGGGATATTGAAAACTATCTATCCCAAGGGATTGGGTGGTGGTGCCCCCGGCGTGACTCGAACACGCGGCACGCAGTTTAGGAAACTACTGCTCTATCCACCTGAGCTACGGGGGCGGCCAAATATTACTCACGAAAAATGGTCGGTTTACGAAAGAGGGAAAGTCTACCGCAACATCATTGACGAAACAAGGAAAGACGAAAATTTCAACCTCCTCTCGCCTCACCTTACAAAGACAGCATTATTCCATATAATAGTAGGAAGCATCCTGCGGAACATACAATCAAAGTAAAAAACCCAAAAACAAGGTGTCTGTTGTCGAGGAAGTAAATTCATGGCCATTCGTTTGATATTTCTGTTGGCAATTTCTCTTGGATCCCTAAACCAAACTGCATGGAGTCAGACCGAAGAAGCCTGGTTCTCCTCCTTCGTCACCATTTCTGACAATGATGTAGCGACCCTGACTGCCGACGTCATGTTAGCGGCTCCGCCTGAAACCGTCTATGCGGTGCTCTCGGATTACCCGAACTGGCCGGATCTATTTGCCCAACCGCCCACCATCAACACCATCCAGCGGAACAATAACCATGTCCGAGTCAGTATGACGTTCAAAGTGTCATTTCTACCAATCGGGTTACGTCTAGCAACCGATACTGAAGAAATTCCCACGACTCTATTAAAAACAACATTGATCGAAGGTGATTTCGAACAGTATGAGTGGATATGGACATTCCGCCCCTTACAAGATCCGCAGCACACGAAGGCTTCGGTTGTGGTCCATGTGCAGCCATCAGTATGGATTCCCCATTGGCTCTTGGAATGGGTCCTCACGTCGAGCTTCACCGAGCATCTTCATAAATTGCGAGAGGCAGTCCAAGTCCGCTATCGTGAACAGGGAGCCACCACGATCACCTCCGCACCTCCGAATACTCCATGAAACTTATTTCCAATCCACAAAATCCATTTCTTTCAGATCAACGAGAGCTCCTCGAGCCCGCCCCTCAAGTCGACACGGACGTCTATGAAGAAGAAACGGGATCCATCCTCAGCCGCAATGACAGTCCAGACCTGCCTTTCCGGTGGAGTGTGAATCCCTATCGGGGCTGCTTTCACGCCTGCGCCTATTGCTATGCGCGGCCCAGCCATGAGTATTGGGGCTTTGGCGCCGGGACAGACTTTGAATCCAAACTCATCGTAAAACCCAATGCAGCCGAAGCCCTACGAACAGCATTCATGAAACCCTCGTGGAAAGGCGAACTTGTTGTATTTTCTGGAAATACCGATTGCTACCAGCCGCTGGAAGCGATTCATGAACTGACGCGTTCTTGCCTCGGCGTCTGTGCAGAGTTCCGGAATCCGGTGACCATCATAACCAAGTCTGCACTGATTCAACGGGACCTTGATATTCTCAAGACCCTGAATGAGCAAGCCTGGGTGCGCGTCTACTTCAGCATCCCCTTTGCCGAGAACGACATCGCGCGAAAAGTGGAACCTCAGACGCCATCGATTACCAAACGCTTTGAGGCGATGACACACCTTGCGCAAGCTGGCATCTCCACGCATGTCTTTATCGCACCGGTAATCCCAGGTCTAAATGACCATGACATTCCCAGCATTCTTCGCCGCGCAAAAGAGGCCGGAGCCAAAGACGCATCCTATATTCTCTTGCGATTAAATGGGAACGTCGAAATGGTTTTTCTTGAACGTATGGCCCAGGCCTTTCCCGATCGAATCAAAAAAATCATAAACAGATTAAAAGAGGTCAGAGGCGGAACCTTGACCGAGAAAAAATTTTTCAAACGCCATCAGGGACAAGGTTCTACTTGGAATGCCATCCAACAGTTGTTCGATACAGCCTATCGCAAGGCTGGGTTTCCACTTGAGCCCGACCAGCCCATTCCCCACACCTTCCAGCGCCCAGGACATCCACAGCAACAATCGCTGTTCTAGGAATCTTCCTATTCTCATTCCCTTACCGTTCTTAGTTACACCTTGTCGAATCTCTGGTGAACCATTATTCTGCTTCAGCGGTTGGCATAGGAGGGGTTGAACGTTACAATCGTCTTAACCGGACCAAATCTAGAGAACGGAAGGATTCGTTGATGGCAATCAAGCAATGGATTGAGGCCTTGAGCCTCTGTGGGCTGTTGACCTTCGGACTCACCGCCTGCGAGGAAGCTAAGACCCCGTGGGACCTGCATAAAGATGCTGGAGAACTACGGATGCAGCAAGGCCGATTCCAGGAAGCAGAAGACGAGTTAAAGGCCGCACTTCAAGAGGCTGAGAAATTTGGCGAACAAGACAGCCGATTACCGCAAACCCTCACGAAGCTCGCGGTTCTTTACGACGTGCAAGGCGACTATGACAAAGCCGAGCCCCTTCTTCGCCGAGCGGTTGATCTACACCGTAAAAATTTGAAGGCCAACGATCCGGAACTCGCAATCAGTTTGAGCAACCTGGGCGCACTTTACCATGCTCAAAAACAATACGACAAAGCCGAACCGTTGTTTTTGGAAGCCTTGGGCGTTCGGGAAGGAGCGCTAGGCAATGATCATCTCGATGTCGTGTTGGATCTCAAAAATTTGGCTGGAGTCCATGCCGCCCGACAACAGTACGCTCAAGCCGAGCCCTTCCTGGTTCGCGCCTTAGCCATTACGGAAAAAAATGTGGGACCGGATGATCCGATACTGGTGGAGCACCTCAACAACCTCGCGTTATTGTATCGAGCGCAACAACGATACGACCAAGCCCTGCCACTTCTTCAACGGGCCATTAGCATTAATGAAAAGGCATTTGGGATGGAAAGCCCTGGGTTGATCGGCAGTCTTAATAATTTGGCCCTGATTCATATCACGCAAGAAGCCTTCCCCAAAGCAGAAATCTTGCTCAAACGCGTCGTCAGCATCACGGAATTATCGTTCGGCCCCGACAATCCACGACTCGCGCCAAGCCTCACAAATTTGGCGGAACTATATCGCAACATGAGCCAGTTCGATAAGGCCATTAGCCTCCTCGAACGTGCGCTTAAAATAAACGAAGAAAAATTTGGACCCGATGACGCCAAGGTCGCCAATCTGTTAAATAATTTGGCCCTTCTGTATTTTAATCAGGAACAATACGACAAAGCCGAGCCTTTGATGAAACGTGCTTTAGCAATCAATAAAAAAACAATGGGCGAAGAGCATCCGACCGTGGCACGAACCCTTAAAAACTACGCGGCCCTCCTTCGAAAAACACAGCGTGCTGCCGAAGCGGATAACCTTGAGGCCCAAGCGGAAGGCATCCTCAAAAACAGGAGCAGCGCCAGGAATCGTGATCTCTAAGGACTTGGCAGGTTCTTGGGTTCCCTCTAGGACCGCCAGACCGGGTTATTTTCCGTTAATTTCTGTTTTTACCACTTGCAACAAGCCGGATAAACGCCGACAATAGAAGATAGGATTAAGAACATTCATTCAGGGAGTATCGAACCAAAAAGTATGGAGAATGTCTTACGAATCATCATCATCTTTGTCTGGTGTATGTTTTTCGGATTTTTTTCCGTCATGGGATATCTTGACGAGACCATGACGTCCCAAAGAAAATCCCTGATTTTGGCGGGTTTAGTAGCCGTGCTGGCTATCTACCTAGCGTTTGAATGGTTTACACGAACTGAGGAGAAGGGCGCTCCTGAAGAAATACTTCAAGCGGGCAAGAATGAACCGCTCTTGGAAAAAGATGGTCCTGGTACGCAATTGGACGAACGCGTACTCAGACGGTTACATCTTTACACCAAAGATAATGAAAAGGAATTAAAAGCTGCCCTCTCATCCCAACCCGCCAAGAAACAAAAAACGCCTGCTCTTTCTGGAACTAAAAAGTAACCCTCAACGCCAGTTCCACCGCCCGTTTCCAGAACTAGTTTGTGGAAGCCGCCAACCCTTTGAGCGATAAGGCACGCTTGGGTGCGCGAGCCAACGCAAGATTGAACTGCGCCTTGGCTGAATTCACTCTTCCAGTTTCCAACAAGACTTCTCCATATAACTCATGCGCCGGCTTCACAGGAAACGGTGGGCCGTAATCAAACGGAATGGTATCCGCCAACTGCGTGGCTTCTTTTAATAACGCCAATCCTTGTTTGACATTGCCTTCAACTACAAGAAGCAGGGCTGAGAGCTGTTTCTTCATTACCCGAGCCGACAAAATTTGCCCAGAGGAATGAGTGGCTTCTGCCGAATTAATCAACTCACGAAGTTTGCCCAATGCCTGACGAGCTTGATCTAAAGCTTGGGTCTTGACCCCACTCAACCCAATCGCAAACATTTCGTTGGCAACCCCAGAAAATCGAAGCCCAGAACGATCTTCATCCAACCCGCGAACATCCCATTGCTCGCTCTCAACAATGAAGGTTCCTCGCATCGCCGCCAGAGAGCCTTTGATATACGGGGAACCGTCCTGTGCCGCATCTTCGTGGACCATATCTAACAATTGCTTGGCCTCTTCAATGCGGCCTTGTTGTAAGTAGGCATACATCAGCCAATACAAGGTATGATAGGAACGCTCACTTACACCCAAGCCTTTTTCCTTCCGACGCGCTTCGCTTGCCTTCCAACTGATTTCGTTGGCCTTGACCACGTCATCCCACATGCCTAAGGCCATAAAAATATGTGACGGCATATGCTGGGCATGTGGAGCAGCCGGTGCAATCTGCGAATAGGTCCTGGCTGCACGAAGCCCCAAGAAAGCATGCTCCGGATCATCATACGCATGGATCATGTAATGAACCGCGCCAGGATGCCGTGGATTCTGTCGAAACACCGACTCGGCAATCTCCGCAGCCTGAAGATAAACTTTGGAGTCACGTTCCCCTTGCGCCGTCCCCAATAAGGCCAGCGCATAAAAGGTCGCGGCTTCATGATCCTTTGGATATCGCTCACTCAGAATCCTCATTCGCTCAGCATAGGCATAGTCTCTTGCCACCTTATCGCCTTCACCATACAAGGCATGGATGGCATGTAAGTAACCTTTCTCACGTTCTGTGGGTGCCTTGGCCATTCGCTCTTCCTCGGTAGACCCCAATCGAGCAAGCACCTGTCTGGCGGCATCATAATATTGCTCATCCCAAAGGGGATGATTCAACGTCATCGCCTCACCCCAATAGGCCATGGCAAAATCTTGATCAATCTGTTGCGCCTTTTGAAACGCCGCCTGCGCGTCATCATATTCGAAGCTATGGAGTAACAGAACGCCTCGAAGAAATTGTTGCTGAGCCTTACGAGATCCAGATATCGGAAAATCTATTTCGCCCAGAGTAGGAGCGGGAGTTGATTTGGAAGGAGGCTTCGGTGGATTCACATCAGGCCGAGGGTCAGGTACAAACCCATCGCGATGCAGCATGCGCACTTTCGGCAATGTTTTTTGATTCATCACGACATCTGGCCCAATCAAGCCATTGCGAAACAGCAACCAGGCCACCACAGCATAGACTTGGCTGGGATTCAACGATTGCGGTGAGGTAAAGGGCATGGCCCGTTGAATATAATCGAACACCGTAGTGGCATACGGCCAATGACTGCCAATGGTTTTCACCGGATGATCCGTGGCTAGCGTCCCTTGACCGCCCACCAGTTTAGGCATAGGCCCTTCCACACCAGTAGCCCCATGGCAACTCGCACATTGCTCAGCATACACCTTCGCGCCTTCATCCACTGCCCCACTTCCTACAGGCAACCCCGCACCATCCGGGGCCACATCAATATCCCATGCACGTACTTCTTTATCTGTCGCAACCCGCCCCAGATGAAAGCTACCGTGGCCAGTTTCACCAAAACTCACCATCGAAGACATCCCAAGAACCAAAAGTGAAAAAAGAAAAAGACTGTGATAAATGCAAGACATCACAGGTCTATCGGTTAAAAAATTTTTGAAAGCCTTCACAGTTATTTTCCTTGTGGCTCCGTTATCTCACAACACCCAAGCTCTGGAAACATAAGATGTTGTGGAAATGAACTTCACGCTTGGACATTATGCACATGCCCATCTTTATCTATTTTCCAACTTTGGATGGCGTTGTTATGGTAATAAGAGTTAGTTCCGCGAACGTTGATGAGTTGTTTCAATGTAGGTTGTAGGTAACCGGTTTCATCCATGCAACGGCTTTGAAGAATGGCTTCTTGCCCGTTCCATTCCCAGGCAAAGCGAAATCTAGTGTGACATTTGGGTAATATAGGTGTCTGCAATTCAGCGGCATTCCAGGTTTTTCCTCCATCAAGACTCACCTCTACTTTTGTAATCACACCTCGACCACTCCAGGCAAGACCTCGGATTTCGGTGAACCCTTTTTCCGTTAATTGTTGACCACCGGACGGATTCGTAATCACGGACTTGGCTTCCATGTCGAATGTGAATTGACGTGCGGTGCCATCAGGCATCAAATCCGTATATTTCGAAGTTTCTTCTCGCGTCATCATGGGAGAGTCCACCAGCTTTAATCGCCGCAACCACTTAATGCAGGTATTGCCTTCCCACCCGGGCAACAATAAGCGAAGGGGATAACCTTGTTCCGGACGAATCGGTTCGCCGTTTTGCGCGTAGCACAACAAGGCTTCGTCCATGACCCGGTCCAAGGGCACACTTCGCGTCATGGCTGCGGCATCGCTGCCTTCGGCAAGCATCCAAGTGGCTTGGGGGTTGAGATGTGCTGCTTGCAACACCGTGGAAAGCCGAACTCCCGTCCATTCACTGGTACTCGTGAGCCCGTGAATTTCCTGAACCGTTGTTCCTTTTGGCCCTTTCCATTCTTTACCACTGTTTCCTGAGCATTCCACAAAGGCGATCCGTGAAGTGGCGGGAAAGCGCTTCAACTCATCCATCGTAAAGATCATGGGGTGTTCCACCAGCCCATGCACTAATAAACGATGACGGCTGGGGTCGATGAGGGGCACGCCATTATGATGGCGTTCAAAATGGAGGGCAGAGGGAGTAATGATACCATACAAGTCTTGCAATGGCGTGCGCGACCGTTGAGGTTTCGTCAATCGTTGGGATTGCTCGAATCGGGACCTTGTCCCATATTCCGAGGCAAGCGCTCCAGGAACTTTTGTAGGATCCACAGGCACTTCTTGGGTGGAACCGATCCGTGGGGTCAACAGCAAACTCGCAGCAGTCAAACCTAGAAGCGAACTGGCCCCCAACAAAAATGCGCGCCGATTCGGCGGGTCTTTGGGACGGCTTGTACCCTCCGGACGGTCATCGGCAACCATAGGAAGAGATTGTTCGCTCATGACATTCCCTCCTGAATGGCGAAAGCCTTCGGCTCGGCCAACCATTGATCATTCTATCGGGTCTTCACCCTCCGGACAAAGGAAAAGAACTAAAAACTACAGAGCTGGAGGCTTAAGAAAAACCTTGGACGGGACGACCAAGATAAGCGAGAGGTTATCATAGGCCAGGCATTCAAGGAAAAGGCACGACACCAACTATGCCACATCATTCATTTATACTCGTCGTTATCCTTTCCATTATCTCCCTCACAGGGTGTGGCTCACACATTGACTGGAAACCTGATACCCAAGAAATTCATTCCTGCGTCCCTGACCATCCTCCCACATGGGAAGAATTCACAAAGTCCTATGGAAACTATACCAATTCCGCGCAGACCGCGGTTGCGATCACCTTGGCTCAGATGGAACCACCAATATTCCAAGCACGATTCGATTCAGATCGGTCCTGGGTCCAACCCCACATTGTAGAAGCCTGGCATCCCTATAAAAAGAGTATTGCCCAACGTTTGTTGCGACATGAACAACTACATTTTGCCATCAGTTGTTTGCTAGTTCGACAGGCAAACATGTCCATAAAACCAGGAGACAACCCTCACCAGATGCTGCAGTTTGTTCGCATGACCTCCAAACGGCTGAATCAACTCTACGATCAGGCCACCAACCACGGAACCATCCAAGACAAACAAGAAGAATGGGAACGCGACGTGGAACAGCAACTCGAAGAAGTCACAAGGATGCGATCGCACCATTCAACTCGTACGGCATTTGACATCCAGCCTTAAGCGCTTTTCCTTCGTTGTTTTGCAGCTGATTACGACTAATTGCCGATTATTCTTGGGAAGAACACCATCCAGCTACGATACCACTTGGTATTTATCTCTGATCGCTGCAAGATTTATGGGATGATATTTTTTCCCCATGGTTTTAACCCGATTGACTACAGACTCGTGAATTATCGGTTGAATAGTCTTGATCAGCTTGTTCCCTCTCTGCACAGCTATCTTCCGTGCGCCCATTTTGTAATCCAAGAAACGCTTTTTATGCGCATGCAGCACACCAGCACCCTGAGGATTTTCAGGGATTTCTTCCAATGCACCGGGATGAAAGACCAAGCCGTGTTTTTGAGCACATTGAATCATATAGCGCAGTGGCACATCGGCTAATCGACGCTTGTCGTACCCTCCCCCTACATCAGAATGCACCCCAGCAAACCATACCTCTTTGACCCTCTTGGGATCATGATTCATGAGGGTGGGCTCAAACGGATCACGGTTTTCATCAATCGCAAGCAAATGATAGGCCTTCTTTATATTCTTGGCGATCGTGAAATCCCGGAAGAGATTGATTTTTTGAAAGGGAATACCAAAGAGATTCACTGGAATGCCAAAGGAAGCCACAGTATCCCACACCCCTAACATCTCAACATCGATGTGGTGCGCTTTGCCATGGGATTCATAATCCTCAAACTGGCCTTGATAATCCTTCACAACGGTAATGGACTCTGGAATTCCTTCCTGATGGATTTTCATGGCGAGCATCCGTGCGATAGCCGCGCCCCGACTAAATCCAAAAATGAAAATTCGATCGCCTGGACGGTAATTAGTGGCCAGCACGGTATAGGCGTAATCGCGAATTTGGTTCCCGCCTGTACCAAAGACTCCCCCGAAAAATTGGCCGAGAACACTATTGTCCTGTTGATTCCCCACACCTGGAAAATATCGCACGAACTGATTCTTGGCATTCCGATCCAAGGCTTGACTGAGTCGATAGACATTCGTATGCCCCCGCCCCTGCTCAGAACTGTCCGTAGGATCGTTCCAGGTTCCATCGATACACAACACAACGTTGCGCGTTCCTTTACTGATCTGATCGAGATCGCTGTGGTACGTATACTTCACTGCCATACCGTTAACCCCTTTCCCTAAAAAAAATTCATGATGGTGATACATCGTGATTTCTGAGAGCATTATATTCATATTCTTGAATTTGCCAAGAATGAATTACTTCTGCATGACTTGGATGACGAAGACCTTCTCATGAAGGAAGGCAAACCATGCCGTTGATCCAAATGTAACAATCTACTTTTTAGACAGACTACCATAAAACTGACCCGCGCCACGTTATGATGCATCAAGAAAACGACCTCATGACCGCTCGACTTCTTGACCTTTCTCCAGCCGTATCACGATTTTTTCTTTTGGCCCGACTCCTCATTCTCATGAGCTTTGGATTGGAAATCGGACCAAGCCAGGCCGGACAAGAAATCCCCCAATCCAAACCTCACTCCGGCACACTTGGCCATCGGCCAACACTTACAGCGCAATGGAAATATCTTGGCGTAGAAGGTCCTGAACATTGGAGTATGCTCACGCCGGAATATCGAACGTGTGAAGAAGGAAGACAACAGTCCCCCATCAACATCACCATGACTCACCATGGCCATGCTCCTGAAACTTTGGAGTTTCATTATCAGACCTCGGAACTTCACGAGTTGAATAACGGCCATACCATTCAGGTCTCACACACTTCGGGATGTCACGTAAATCTCAATCACCGTCGGTATCAATTGCGCCAATTTCATTTTCATGCACCAAGTGAGCACCACATCGAAGGAAAGACATTCCCTATGGAAATGCATTTGGTCCATCAGGATACGCAAGGACATGTTCTTGTCATTGCCATCATGCTGAAGATCGGCGCCGAAGAGCCCGTACTCCAAAATCTCTGGACCTGGCTTCCCAAACAAATTGGGCAGGAAGTCTCCATCCCTCTGAGCCTGAGCATTGCGGATATTCTCCCGAAACATACCCGCCATTTTTCCTATTCAGGATCCTTAACCACCCCACCCTGCACCGAAGGCATCCAATGGATCGTGCTTGAGGGTCCCATTCTCATTTCGCAAAAGGATGTCGATCAATTCGTGGACATTATTGGACATAACGCCCGACCGATTCAGCCATTAGGCAATCGGCACATCGACAAACGATGACAAATCTGTTGGCCCCGAATGGATAAGCCAGAAATTCGGCTGAGAAAATTTCTCGAAAATCTTCAACATACTTGGGGTTCTCCCACAATAATCCGATACATCGTGTATAATCACGGTCTCTGTAGACACGACTGAACCATGACCTAACACCCAATGCCTTACCAACCCATTGAAAATTACGGTCTTATCGGCAATATGCGAACCACGGCCTTGGTGGGCATGAATGGGTCCATCGACTGGTTTTGCTTCCCCCATTTCGACTCTCCAAGTATTTTTGCCGCGATTTTGGATGATCACAAAGGGGGACGGTTTCAGATTCTTCCCCATACGCCCAATGCCAAACACAAACAATTTTATTGGCCAGACACCAATGTGCTCGTCACACGATTTCTCTCGGCCCAGGGCGTAGGGCAAATCATTGACTTCATGCCTGTGGGGCTTAAGGAAACGGACTTGGGCTATCATGGAATCATTCGCCGTGTACAAGCAATCCGTGGGAGCCTGAGGTTTAAACTCGTATGCGTTCCCTCTTTCAACTACGCCAGGGATCCGCACACTACCACCCTCACCGCGGATGGCGTGTGTTTCGAAGCCAACGGGTTAAGCCTTCGCTTGGGCTCCACCATCCCCTTGCAACAAGAGGGGACGGGCGTGACGGCCGAGTTTGAACTACAAGAAGGGCATGAGTTGAGTTTTTCACTTCAGGAAATCGAACGAAACAGCGACTGTTGTGTGGCCGTTTCTCAAGAGCAAGCCGAAGACCTCTTTCATCAAACGGTAGCGTATTGGCGCCGATGGCTGGCAAAATGCACCTATCGCGGTCGATGGAGGGAAATGGTCTATCGTTCGGCACTCACGCTCAAAATGCTCACGTTTGAACCTACCGGCGCCATCGTGGCCTCCCCCACTTGTAGTCTTCCCGAGGGAATTGGGGGACCTCGGAATTGGGACTACCGGTACACTTGGATTCGCGATGCTGCCTTTACCTTATACGGCCTATTGCGAATTGGATTCACCGCCGAGGCGGAAAAATTCATGCATTGGCTGGAAGCGCGCTGTCATGAATTGAAGCCCGACGGCTCACTCCAAATCATGTATGGCATCGATGGTCGTCACGAACTTCCCGAAATCACGCTAGACCATCTGGAAGGGTATCGACAATCCACACCGGTTCGTGTGGGGAACGGCGCCTACGACCAACTGCAACTGGATATTTATGGCGAACTGCTGGATTCAGTCTACCTCTACAATAAATACGGCTCCCCCATTTCCTATGATCTGTGGAAACACTTACGTCGCTTAATTAATTGGGTCTGTGACAATTGGCAAAGACCAGACGAAGGCGTGTGGGAAGTGCGTGGAGGGCAGCAACATTTTCTCTACTCCAAACTCATGTGCTGGGTGGCTTTGGATCGAGGGTTGCGGCTCGCGGACAAACGATCGTTTCCTGCAGATCGGGAGCGATGGCTCAAAACTCGCGATACGATTTATGAAGAGATTATGGAAAAGGGATGGAGCCATTCCCGTCGCGCTTTTGTCCAACGGTACGGAAGCGAAACGTTGGATGCCGCCAATCTCATGATGCCCCTGGTCTTTTTCGTGTCCCCCACAGACCCTCGCATGTTGAACACGTTAGATGCGATCAACCAACCTCCCGAGCGTGGTGGACTTGTGGCCAACGCGTTAGTCTATCGATACAACGTAAACGAAACCGAAGATGGGCTCGATGGCGAAGAAGGGACGTTTAATATTTGCACATTCTGGCTTGTTGAAGCATTGACTCGTGCAGGTCGGACGGATGAAGCGCGGCTCATGTTCGAACAAATGATCGGATACGCCAATCACCTTGGCCTTTATGCCGAAGAAACCGGTCATCACGGAGAAGGCCTCGGGAATTTCCCCCAGGCATTTACACATCTGGCACTCATCAGCGCCGCATTTAACCTCGATCGTGCCTTAGGGTCAAAGGGATAGATTTTTCTTGACTCCCAAACAAAACCCGTAAGTTCCTTCCTCTCGACAAAGACAAATCTTATCTAAATTCTTCAGTCCTTTTTCAATATTATGTGTAATATCGCGGAAAGTTCTGAGACTGACCGTTTCCATATATCACGAGGTACATAACCTAGATTTACCCTAAGCTCTGGAACACATGAAAAGCTTGGCATGAAGAACACGTTCAAAACTCTTCTGAATGAAGTCGACTCCTGTGACGTATGTAAACCATACCTGCCCCTGGGGCCACGGCCGGTGATTCAACTCCATCCCAAAGCTTCCATTTTAATTGCGGGACAAGCGCCGGGAAAAAAGGTTCATGAATCGGGAATTCCGTTCGATGACCCCAGTGGAGATCGCCTTCGGGAATGGATGGGGGTTGATCGAGAGGCTTTTTATGACGCTACAAAAATTGCGATATTGCCAATGGGCTTCTGTTATCCGGGAACCGGGAAATCCGGAGATCTTCCCCCAAGGCCAGAATGTGCACAAACCTGGCGTGCGCAGTTATTGGCTCAAGTACCTCACCTGCAACTCACATTGGTGATAGGACAATATGCCCAGGATTACCATCTTGCCAATTTGACATATAAGACCCTCACCGAGACCGTCAAAGCCTGGAAAACATTTTGGCCGACTCATTTGCCGCTCCCTCACCCCAGCCCTCGCAATAATATCTGGCTTAAACGCAACCCGTGGTTCCAGGAAGAACTCTTACCAATTCTTCAATCCAGAACTCGAAAATTGTTAAGTCCTTAATTCCCCACCTCATTTCCCATACGCGGGAAGAAGAGACGGAGTCCACAAAATATCGATCTCTCAAAATCGTGAACTCGTTAATGTCACATCCGCATCGGCCCAAGCCTTTTGGAATTGGGCTTCGACAAGTTGCATCTCTTGAGTCTGGCCTTGGGCTTTAAGGCTTTCCTTGAGTCCAAACAGCGACCATCCGCTTTGCGGGTGATACTCCAGATCCTGCCGGTAAACTTGCTCAGCCTCTTTCGCTCTTCCTGCTTCCAGCAAGACGGCTCCCAAGACCTGGCGCGGGGGCAAATACCAGTCCTTGGGCTCGGTATAGGTCAACCCATCTTCCAAGGCTATCGCATGTTGTAAATGAGCCACCGCTTTATCTGTGTGCTGCTGGGCGACAGCTAACTCACCGGCGAGAATTTCTGTGCCGATCTGAAGAAGCAGGGAAACCGAATTGAGTCCCAAAATCGTTAAATCGGCAATTGCCGGATCATTCGCGATACGTTGCAACGCGGCCAACTCTTGTTGGGCGTATTCCATGTTTCCTTTTCGAAGGTACGCTAACCCTCTGGCATAGTGCCACACCCCTTTGGGATACAGAAACTCTGGAGCTGGCTCACGGAAAATACTCTGCCATTCGCCAAATAAGGCTTTGGTATATAACGGAATGATAGAAAAGTGCTGAAGAGTGGCGCCTATTCCAGGATTGGTCAACATCGTTTGATCCACATGGTGAGCCGTATCCATGGCCGATTCTAATGAAACTTTCTTCATTCCCAGTTTGGTCGCGGCAGCCCACAGAAAATGATGGTTATGCGGAACATAGGCTAATGGATAGAGACCCTCCGTGTGCGAATGCGATAAATACCCGGCATCCGCCTTCGTCGCATGCTGATTGGCTTGAATCGCATCACGATATCGACCGACGCGTATGTAAATATGCCCAGGCATGTGGACCAGATGTCCGGCTCCAGGGACCAGCGTGCGCAATCGATCTGCGCTCGGAACCCCTCGTTCAGGTTCCGGTGACGCTTCGACGGCATGAATATACAGGTGATTCGCCAATGGATGATTGGGATCCAAGCGTAGCGTATTCTCAAGCACATTTAAGATTTCAGGAGTCCAGTCATGAGGCTTTCCAGTCTTGTCCCAAAAATTCCATGGATGCAGATCCATCAAGGATTCGGCAAAAAGACTCGCAACCGTGGAATCGTGAGGGTACGCAGCCTGAACCTCTCGCATGGCCGCAGCATAACTTTGATCTAAAGCCCCACGATCGGCCTGTGCATCAGATGCATAACGATGTCCCAAGGCATTGATTAACGCTTGCTCTTTGGTAGAAGCAGACTTGGCGTGTTGTTTGGCATGACTGATGGCTTCATAGGCGATAGGGATCGCGGCATCGGCCATCGGCGCATTAATATTGGGGCCCAATACCAAGGCTTGCCCCCAATAACACATGGAACAGTTTGGGTCGAGCCGAGCGGCTTCCACAAACGAACGATGGGCCTCGGCATGATTGAAGGCATAGGCAAGAACCATCCCCTGATCGAAATAATTCTGGGCCTGTGACGAATTTGTGGTGATGGGGTAGTGGAAATCTCCCAAACCCTCAAAAAGCGGTACGTGGGAAGAGGAGGCCTGCTCAGGAGACACAGTCGTACACCCTGACAACACCAACACTAAGGCAATAATTCCTAAGACATACCTGTTCCGATTCATACTCCCCCCACCTCCCTGCTTGGTTATTCCCTACCCACCATATTTACTTAGGCCGCTTGCCCTTCAGTAAAACTACAAGCCCAAGAATTCCGATTATCAAAACAAGTACACCGAAGTATTCCAACCCACCCATGAATCACCTCATCAAGGAACAGTTTGATAGTATTATTGTGCGGAATCCGAGGACCCGACGCAAGAGGCAGGTAAGTTTGGAGGCTTGAATTTCACACATTAGAATGACAGGATAGAACATCTTCCACCTCGGATCGCGTGACCGTGAACCTCACCCATTGCGCCGTTCCCATTCTCAGGATTTTTGACGTCGACAAAACACGAGAATTCTATATCGACTATTTGGGTTTTCAAGTCGATTGGCAACATCAATTTGAAGTAGACACACCCCTCTACATGCAGATTTCACGGGATAAGCTCAAGTTACATCTTTCCGAGCACGTGGGTGATTGCACACCCGGTTCAGCAGTATTTATCGAAATCAGTAATATTGAAGAACTTCATAAGGAACTCGCAGCAAAAAATTACAAATATTTTCGCCCCGGCATTGAAATCGCGCCGTGGAACGCCAAAATCATGGAATTAATCGATCCATTTGGTAACAAACTTCGCTTCACGCAAGATGATTGAAACCAATAGTTAGAACACCATGCCTGAAAAATCCGCTCAATTTCTTCGAGCAACTCCGGTATTACGAGTGGCAAACTACCCTAAAGCTCGGGCGTATTATGTTGACAAGCTAGGATTTCAAGTAGCGGAAGAAGGTGGCGACCCAGCACGATTCGGAATTATTCAACGCGGGAGATGTATTCTGTTTCTCGATTCCTGGCATGAGGGCAAAGAAAGTTCAGGGCAAGTCTGGGATGCCTATATCCACGTCTCCAATCTGCAAGAACTTTTTAAAGAGTTTGAATCAGCCGGAGCGACTATCGCCCGTCCTATTACCAAAACCGTCTACGATATGCTGGAATTCGAGATCACGGATCCAGATGGGAATCGTTTATGTTTTGGTGAAGATACTGATCCAGCAACTTGTTCTTAATCACGATTCTTTCAAGGACACGCTTATGACAAACACACCAAACATTGAAGCTGTGAAATCCAAAATGAAATCCACGTGGGAATCTGGAGACTATGGGGCATTTGCCAAGTATATGGAACCCGGTGCCATCGAGATTTTAGCTTCCTGGAATATTGCTCCTGGCGAAAAAATGCTCGATGTGGGATGCGGCGCTGGGCAGACAGCGATTCCGGCGGCGAAGAATGGTGTTCATGTGGTAGGGGTGGATATTGCTTCAAACTTGATTGAACAGGCCAAAAATCGCGCTCAAGCCGAGGGGGTGGATGCCAAATTTGAAGAAGGCGATGCCGAACAATTGAACTTTCCAGATGCCTCCTTTGATGTGGTGATCAGTCTGATCGGCGCCATGTTTGCACCACAACCAGAAAAGGTGGCGAGTGAACTTCTCCGTGTCTGTCGGCCAGGTGGCCGCATCATCATGGGCAACTGGACACCCCAAGGCCTACCCGGCCAAATGTTCAAAACCATTGGAAAGTATATTCCGCCTCCTCCAGGTGTTCAGCCCCCACCGCTATGGGGCGATGAAGAAACCGTTCGCCAGCGACTTGGGGAAGGCACAAGTAGTCTGAAGCTAACGCGAAGGCTTTACCCTTCTTGGCATTACCCTTTTCCGCCAGAAAAAGTCGTCGACTTTTTCGGCCAATTCTTTGGTCCCATCCATCGAGCCTTTAATACCCTAGATGAAAAATCTAAAACCGCAATACGACAAGACATTGAAAACCTTTTTTCTCAATTCAACCTAGCCACGGATGGCACCACCCTATTAAAAGCGGAATTTTTAGAAGTCGAGGCAACTCGAATTTAGGAAAACCTATATGAGTTATTCGATATCATCCCCTCCTTTTCATTTACTCTCCTGCCAACCCAGCCTTTCAGCCATGTAACACTCACAGGATCTGACAGACTACCCATCAATTCGTAAAGGAATAAACTCATGAAGTCCTGGTCACGTCGGAACTTGCTCAAAACAGCAAGCAGTCTCGTGTTGGCATCGGCATTGCCGACTCCCAGCATTTCCCTGGCTGGGATGTGGAGTCAGTTGTTTGGGGGATTTGGGCGCGAGGTTTCCCCGATTACTCCCAATGACGAATTCTATATCACCTCGTACCGCTCCCCGCCGGATATACGGCTTTACGATTGGGCATTGACGCTTAAAGGTTTGGTCAAATCACCCATGACTCTCACCTACTCAGAACTTCTTGCCCGACCAACAGTTTCAGAAATTGTCACGTTAGAATGTGTAGGAAATGCGGTTGGGGATGAGAGTATTGGCACCGCTGAATGGAACGGTGTCTCCTTGAAGACCTTGCTCAATGAAACAGGCATTGAGTCCAATGCCTACGATGTCGTCCTTCGCGCCGCGGATGGATATTCCGATAGCATCCCCATTGAACGGGCGATGCATGGCGATGTCTTGGTCGCACACCAAATGAATGGCGTGACACTCCCAACTGGACATGGTTATCCTGCCCGCCTCATTGTCCCTGGCGTTTACGGCATGAAGCATGTGCAGTGGCTGACGGAAATCGAACTCGTTCCTCGAGATTATCAAGGCTATTACCAAAAGCAGGGTTGGACAGATGATGCGACTGTGCAGACGAAGACCTGGATCACCGATCCTCAAGATTATGACGAATTACCGAGTAAGGATTTTCTGATAAAAGGGTTTGCCTTTGCGGGCATACGAGGCATTCGGTCCGTAGAAATCAGTCTTAACGGCGGGGATACCTGGCATCCCGCACATTTAAAGCCAGCACAGTCTCCTTATTCGTGGGTATTTTGGGATTATTTATGGAAGGAACCCAGGCCTGGAGTGTATGTCCTCCTTGCACGGGCAACCGATGGTACGGGTATGATGCAATCATTTCTTCATCAAAAGCCCTTTCCTAAGGGAGCCACCGGTATTCAAGAATTGTTTGTGAAAGTGTCTGAATAACGAGCAATGAGTCCAATTCAAAAGAGAAACATCCTTACAATTTTCCTTTTTTTGTTTTTGGTTGCAGGCTGTTCATCGGTTCCTCAATCGTTCCACCCCCAACACCCTATAGCTCCTCAGGTTTTTACACACAATGCTTTTAACGATGTTCTCCAGAACCATGTTTCTGATGGAATTGTGAAATACCATGAGATCGCTCGTGACCCTCGATTTCATACCTACCTCGAGGAGCTCAATCGGGTTGATCCAAATGCCCTATCCACTCGAGAAGCCAGACTGGCCTTTTGGATAAACGCCTACAACGCTTTTGCTATCAAGGGCATTCTAGACGGGTACTCGCCACGCACCAAATTTGGCCAATGGCGATATTTTATTTCTCGAAAATATCGAGTCGGCGGAGAAACTCTCAATCTCAATAATCTTGAGAAGAAAATTTTAATTCCCGAGTATCGCGAACCACGCATCCACTTTGCAATCGTGTGCGCTTCCCAATCATGTCCGAAACTTCGTTCCGAAGCCTTCACTGCTGAACATCTTGAAACTCAACTTAACGAGAATGCCCGTCAGTTCATCAACGATCCAACCAAGAATCGGTTTGACCGCGAACACAGGGTGGCCTATCTCTCAAAAATTTTCGATTGGTTCACCGAGGATTTTGTCGCGCATTCCGGCTCTTTGACTGCATATGTAACCCAATTTGTAGATGACCCGCTCCTCGCACAGGATCTACGTACTTCCATTTATACCGTAGAATTCCTCGATTATGATTGGACGTTGAACGGCATTCCTCCCTCTGATTCCTAGCGACCCTGTAAAATTCCCGAAGTTGTAATATTTCTAACTTTTGTGCGACTACTTTCATAACCAGGCACGATATGGACACACCCAGGACCAATCCTCAGGTTGGCGTCGGCCTTCGGCCCACCCATTATCCCTTTCTTCAAGAAAAGCCCGAAGTGCGCGTGCAATGGTTCGAGGCCATCAGCGAAAACTATATGGACTCTGAAGGCCGTCCCATTGACATGCTGGAACTCGTTCGCGCGGATTACCCTGTGGCGCTTCACGGGGTTTCCCTTTCGATTGTCTCGGCGGAGGGAATAAGGCACGATTACCTTGCAAAACTAAAAATTTTGATCGATCGCATCAACCCCTTTATTGTTTCGGACCATCTCTGTTGGACCGGCCACCAGGCAGCCAACCTGCATGACTTGCTTCCCTTTCCGTTCACCGAAGATGCGCTTCGAGTTATTCAAGACAATGTTGATCATGTCCAAAATTATTTGAAACGACATATCTTGCTGGAAAATGTTTCCACCTATCTCTCGTTTCCTCAATCACAACATACAGAATGGGAGTTTCTCACCATTGTGTCCAACACCACGGGCTGCAAATTATTGCTCGACGTGAATAATCTCTATGTAAACTCCCAAAACCATCACTTTGATCCGCTTAGGTTTGTGGATGCCATCCCCACCGACCTGATTGGACAAATTCATTTGGCGGGATACACGGATATGGGAACCTACTTATTTGATACCCATTCCAACCCCGTATCCACCGAGGTTTGGAATTTATTTTCGCATGTCATTGCCCGTGCTCCGGATGTCCCGGTGCTCATTGAATGGGACGATGACATTCCGGAATTCCCTCGACTCGAAGAGGAAGCCCTCAAAGCCGCTGCCATTTGGGAAAATCACCATGGACCAGTTGACGCTCAAGCACTTTCAACAATTATTTAGTCAGGCCACGCTCCCCAGCTTGGAACCTGAGCCCCCCCCAACGATCGGTGATCTCATCGTGCCCGGAGGGGCACTGACCGCTTCCGACGCTCTCAACGTGTATGGCACTGGAGTGGTCGTCAGGCTCACCGAAGCTCTGGGTGAAACGTTTGAGGCGGTCTGGTGGGTTTGCGGAGACGATGACTTTTTTCAACTGGCAAAATACTACATTCAGACGCATCCCTCCTCGACCTACAATCTTTCACACTATGGAGAAACATTTTCTGAAATGCTGGATCGCTTGGGCCCATTTCCGGATTTGCCCTTTCTCGGTGACCTCGCTCGATATGAATGGCTGTTTAAATGCCTGTTTCACACCAAACAACACGACTCCGTGGCTCAAGATGCCCTGCAATCATTAACCGAAGAAGCCACTATTCGATTTCATTTTGGAAGCGCGGTCACACTCTTTACCTCCCGTTATGCCATTTACGACCTATGGAAACTCCGCGGCGCAGAGCATGACGGCACTCCACCGACTGCATGGGATCGTCCGCAATCCCTAGTGCTGTATAAAAAGGACAAACAAATTTTTATACGCGAAGTGGACGATGCAGAGTATGGTATTCTTTACGCCTTACATCACGGAGCTTCTCTGGACGCGGCGCTCGCCTCCGCAGGCGATGCACATCCCGAGTTTGATCAGCAGCGGGTTTCCGATCTGTTTCAAATGATGTTTCATACCGGAATCATTCACCACATCGATATTCAGCCATCACCCTGACACGCAACTGGTCCACCCATGCACATGACCACCGACACCCTCCCTGTCCTTCGCAACCTCATCACAAGAAAACCACTGTTGGCTATTTTTGAAGTTTGTCTGCGTTGCAACTCCGCCTGTGGATATTGCGATCTTCCCCTAAATGTGGGTCGGTATGAAATGTCGCGAGAAGAGATTCGCAAAGCCTTTCAACACCTCTATGACCACGGCCTGCGGTTTTTGTTTATTCAAGGTGGGGAGCCTTTAGTGCGCCGTGATCTGCCGGAGATCTTAGAAGACCTATACGCGATCGGGTTTCATCTCACGCTCATTACCAATGGAACGAAATTGACGAAGCCCCTCGTGGATCGCTTCCGGCCATTAAACGTGAATATTTCTGTCAGCCTCGACACCCTCGACCAAGAACGCTATCACCACATTCGAGGCCGAGACCAATTGCCTGACGTCCTTCGAGGCATCGACTTGCTCCAGGACTATCCACATCCGAAATTTCTCACATGCATCGTGAGTGAACCCAATCGACACGATGTCCTCGACGTCGCTCGATTTGCCAGAGCCCGCGGGTTCATCCCTGTGGTCGGTGCCTATCACTGGAACGTCGAACGGTATGGGAAAGTGGATATGACCTTGCAGTATGAACGGGCCATGGCCAAACATGTTTTTGAGCAGCTTCTTGAATCAAATGTAGTGCCCGCCGGGTATTTTCGTCGATACCTTCATGATAATGTCAATTGGCTAAATGGCACTTCACTTGCCCCTTGCGATGCAGGCAAATACAGCATCGCCATTGATGCCTCCGGTAATGTAGCACCATGCTTGGCCTTACACTCCGCTGGAAATCTCCGGGAGCAATCCCTGCCTGAGATCCTTGAGAAAATGGATGCCAAGGCGATCCGTGTCTGCTCCGACCAATCCTCGTGCAATATGATGTGCAGCCGGGTCATTGGATCCTTACTGCGCCATCCGATTGATGCCATACGCACTCCACAAACCGTGGCTCCCATAAGGAACATGTATGCTCGTCAAGCCTAATGAACGTCTGCCGTTGGCGGCACTCCTGCAATTTCTGGAATTAGGCGAACGACTCGCCCATTCCTGCGCTACGACTCAAGCCGCACTCGCACCGACGAGCAAGATACGCGATTTCCTGAAAAGGCAGGCGAGACAGGAAGCCATGCACGCCACCATCTTTCGCACGACACGAAAGTGGATCGCCCCACGACAGCCCGACGGCTCCAACACGCTCAAGCCATTCGAGGACTACCGTTCGTTACTGTGTGATTCGCTTGACCGCAAGCAATTTCTTGAATCCATTTTAGCCGAGCAGGTCATCCTGGAAAGTTTGGGAGAAGCCATCCTGCATAAAATAGAAATTGGCCTTCAAAAACGGCATGCCCCCTTTCAACGACTGCGCCGCATGTTGCTAGCTCAGGAAGCCGCCCACCACGGCTTTGGGAACCACGTCCTCCAACGGGCCGTTGCGGACCACGAGATCACCAAAGAACAACTGCAAGAACAGGCCATCCCCTATCTCTTGCTGTCCCAATCCATGATCATGGAATTACACGCGCTGTTCCAGGAGATTGACGAAGACCCTCAAGAGTTTCTCGACCTTCAACAGCAACACCTTCCTCCATGGTTGGTCACCAGGAATACTAAACACGATGATTTACATAATCATTCCAGCCTATAACGAAGAGAACGCGCTTCCATTTACACTCTCTTCTTTACGGACAGCACACGGGTGTTGTGAAATTATCGTGGTCGATGGAGGGAGCACCGACCGTACACCGCACATTGCGAAAGGCACACCCTCGGTCACCCTACTTACTGCTCCCAAAGGACGTGCCTCTCAAATGAATACCGGGGCAGCCTACGCCATTCAACACAGCTATGACACTCAGAACTGGTTGCTGTTTCTCCACGCGGATACCACCCTCCCGGAGGGCAGCCTTCAACGTCTCCAGGCCATGCACACGGACGCCATGATTCAAGCCGGAGGATTTTTTCACCAATTTTCCGGTGATGACTGGCGGCTTCGCTTCATTTCCTGGCTAGATAACTTTCGATGCACACATTCTCGCATCATTTATGGAGACCAAGCGCTTTTTGTCCGATGCGGCCTATTTGAGCAACTCGGGGGCTTTCCCAATCAACCGATTCTCGAAGATGTGGCATTTTGCGAAAAGCTCATTCAACACACCCGCCCCATCCTTCTTACTCCCCCCGTTGTCACAGACTCTCGCAAATTCGTCCAAATGGGCATCTGGCGTAGCCTCGCCCGAGTGTTTCTCATCATCCTCAGCGTCGAGTTTCGGTTGCCTATGCTGGCACCAGCCTTTTTCAGAGATATTCGCTAGGCCTCATCCACTCAATGCTTTTCGATTCTTTTTTCTAGAGCATACGAACCTTTTACCCGGTCCAAAGCGCAATACTGAGAATTGGTATGTGCAGGGAAGTCGAGAACGCATCGCTCACTTTGGTGACATTCTTCCTTCAGTTGGTTCGTACTCGATTTTCATAATGTGTTTCCCACCATTTCCATTTTGCCGGAACTTCAATTCTCATTGGGAAACTTCCACGTATCCTGGGATACTGCTACAATCACTCGATGGATTTAATCACCACCCATTTGAACGCCGACTTTGATGGGCTCGCATCCATGGTCGCGGCGAGGAAATTATTTCCTGGGGCGATCTTGGCATTTCCAAGTGGCGCACAGGAACATGTCCGCCGATTTCTAGCGGTTCATGATGTTGGGCTCATGAAACTCAAAGACGTAAATTTGGATGAAATACAACGCCTGATTCTGGTAGATGTCCAGGAACCTGAGCGCATTGGTCGATTTCAGGAATTGTTTCACAACCCAAAAGTCCCAGTACATATTTTTGATCACCATCCAGAACCTATTGAGGATGTCACCCCATCGCTCTCAAATTCTCGCTTTCATCGAGTAGTAGATTCCGTGGGCGCTTCGGTGACGATCCTCCTAGAGCAACTTCAGGCTCAACAGATCACGCTTACACCATTTGAAGCGACAGTCCTCGCCATCGGGCTATACGATGAGACGGGTTCGCTGAGATACAATTCGACCACGCCTAGGGATCTCGAAGCCGCCGCTGTTTTGTTACGTGCCCAGGCCGATCTCACGATGGTCACGGCATTTATGCAAACACCCTTGGACCCAGAACGGGTCGCCTTGCTGAACGATTTATTGCGAACCGGGGAAACGGTCTATGTTCATGATCAAAAAGTCCTTCTTGCGGCTAGCACCTATGACCGGTACCAAGGCGATTTATCCTCCGTCGCTGAGCAATTAGCCCATGTGGAAGGATATGACGCCATCATTGCTCTCATGCCAATGGAGGATAAATTTCAGCTCGTGGCTAGGAGCAAGTCACCGGAACTGAACGTTGGCAAAATTGCCGAACATTTTGGGGGAGGCGGTCATCCGCAAGCGTCGTCAGCCACCATAAAAGGCAAAACACTCGTTGAGGTTACCGAACAAGTTCGTGAGCGCCTTCTTTTGGAACGCGACCGCACCCTGTGCGCAGCGGGGATCATGACCACTCCCGTTCGATCCGCCAAGCAAGACGCCACGATTCTTGAAACGGAGCGTGCGATGACACGCCTGGGAGTCAATGTCCTGCCGGTGCTCAATGCAAAAAAACAATTCCTCGGCCTCGTTTCTCGGGAAACCATTCAAAAGGCTCTCTTTCATCAAATGGCGGATCTGCCTCTTACGACCATTTTGCAAACCGACGTCTATACTGCCACCCCAGAGACGCCGTTTCATGATATTCAAACCCACATGTTGGAACGTAACCAGCGATTCGTCCCGATTCTCAAGGGCCGCCGAGTCATTGGGGTCTTCACGCGGACCGATCTGTTACGAACGTTGCATCATGACATCCTTGAAGCAGCCCATGCTCCAGTGAAGGCCACCGGACCAACACCTTCCTACCGGCAACGGAATGTGAAAAATCTACTCCACACCCGTTTACCCGAGGACCTCTATACTCTTCTTGTAGCGATGGGTGAACAGGCTGAGAAACAGCAGGTGGGCCTCTATCTGGTGGGAGGATGCGTTCGAGACTTGATTCTCAATATTCCCAACTTGGACATTGACCTCGTCGTCGAAGGAAACGGCATCGCCTTTGCCAAATCATTTGCCAAACACCATGGCGCGCGGGTGAAGACACACGATCGTTTCGGAACAGCGACCGTCACATGTTCCGAGACTCGCAAACTCGATATTGCTACCGCCCGTACGGAATATTATGAGTACCCGACGGCCTTACCCACCGTGGAAGACAGTTCCATCAAGAAGGACTTATACCGTCGTGACTTTACGATTAATACCCTGGCGATTTGCTTAACAAGGCATCGGTTCGGCGAGTTGGTGGATTTTTATGGGGGACAACGCGACCTCCATGACAAAATCATACGGGTATTGCATAGCCTCAGTTTTATAGAAGACCCTACCCGCGTGTTTCGCGCGATACGCTTTCAACACCGATTAGGATTTCGACTTGGCAAGGAGACGAGCGCACTGATTAAGGGAGCGGTGACCATGGATCTTTTTGAGCGCCTCTCTCCCTCTCGGCTCTTAAATGAACTTATCTTGCTCTTGTCGGAGCCCAAACCTCGAAACGCTTTGGAACAATTAGCCGAATTTAATCTCCTGCAATTCATCCACCCACAATTACGATGGTCATCTCAGCTGTCGGGCTTGCTTCACGGGGTAGAAGAATCGATCGAATGGTATACCTTGCTTTATTTGGATCGTCCTATGGATTCGTGGGTGGTCTATTGGATGGCACTCATGGAAGTTCTACCCTCAAAAGCCGTTCGGGACACTTCACGTCGCTTCCCTCTTCCTCAACAGCAAGTCAAGAAATTGCAGTGGATCGGGCGCGAAGCCTCGATACGTTTACGAAAACTCAGTAAACACCCGCCCCTCAAACCTGCTCAGGTGTACCGTACCCTTTGCGACTTACCGGATGAGGCCATCGTCTTTTTGATGGCCAAGACCCAAGCAGAATCCGTCAAACGACAAATCTCTGCATTCTTTACCTCGTATCAACGCATTCACCCGATTCTCAATGGGACAGACCTTAAAGCCATGGGCCTCAAACCCGGCCCACAGTTTCGCGCCATTCTTGAAAAACTGTTGGATGCCCGTTTGAACGGAGAGATTACCTCAGAATCCGATGAACGAACCCTGGCCAACCAGTTGATTCGAACCTTAAAAAAATAGGCTCTTCTCTTTTCTCTACCGTCACGCTAAGATCACCTATGCCTGCTGCCTGGCCCATAGCCAAATTTCTTTTCAAGCTGGTCGCTCCCAGCATTCCCGAGATTGTTTCTTCCATTTCTAACCTGAAACACCAACAGGAAGACGAGCAATCTCGTGAGGAAACGCTGGAGAGGAGGTTATTGGATATCGAACGAAACCTTGGCCAACAGCTTGAGGTTATTGACAACCTCACCAGACAAATCGCGACCCTTCAATTAATACTCCGTCGAACGTTCATCATGAGTCTTGTGGCACTCGTGTTGGCCCTAACAGGTCTCGTACTCATTTTCTATTCCTAAGTATTTATCCATCCTGATGAAGCCTCCTCCCCATGATGCCCCACCCTGTTTCATCATTGGGGTCATCTCTGATACCCATGGGCTGCTTCGTCCAGAAGTCACCGACGCCTTAGAAGGCTCCCACCTCATCATTCATGCCGGAGATATTGGCAAACCAGAAATCATCACAGGGCTAGAATTTATAGCCCCTGTTTTAGCTATTAAGGGAAATAACGATGTAGGGCCCTGGGCAAAGTCCATACCCACCACGCAATCCACCACCATCGGAGAACATCACATCTTTGTGATTCATGATGTAAAGCAGCTCGAGATTGATCCCATTCATTCACCATATACAGTGATCATTTCCGGACATTCGCATAAACCGACAGTAAATGAACACAACGGCACGGTTTTTCTTAATCCAGGCAGTGCCGGACCAAAACGATTTTCTTTACCCACCACCCTCGCACGATTGAGCATCCAAGGACCACGCCTCTCCCACGAATTTATTACGCTTTCAAATTAATGAGCTAGGCAAATATTTCTTTTTTTATTTTGAATAATCCCCCTTTTGAGGGGGTTAAGATGCAGGAGGGGTCTGTCCGATATAGCCTGCACAACGGAAATTATCATTAGGAGCCACTGAGCCCTCATGAGTCAGACATCTACAGATTTGTCCCAATACATTCAAGACTTCACCGATGGTGAGTTGAAAGACTACACCTGCTTTGCCGGAAACTTTCGTGACCAGCGATTAGAACAAAGCTGTATGGCCGAAGCCGCGTTTTGGAATGCCATTGTCAATCTCTGCGTGGATGAACGGGTTCGTCGGAACGAAGAAACCCGCCGACTTGAAATCATGTATCGCACCGGCGTCGATCCGGAAAGAGAAAACGAACAACCCAACGAATCCGAAGGATCTCTCGCCTAAGGGCCTCTCCAGGCTTTTCCCCTCTGCCAATCTGCTAGCTTTCCTCATCCTTCCACCAACGGTGTTTTCTTATCGCCGGTTTAAAATTTGCAACGTCTAATTCAGCCCGTTTCTATTTGTTTAAATCTCAAGTATATTCCTCCTAATTCACGCAGGACTCATTCCATGCTCAAACTCTTTGTTTCTCCCATGCTCGTGGAAGTGGAATCGTTAAAAGAAGTCCTTGAACAAGAAGACATTCTCTGTACCATCAAAAATCAACAAGGCTCATCCCTGGCTGGAGAAGTGCCCTTCGCGGAAGTCTTTCCAGAATTGTGGGTCAACGACGAGGATTTCCCAAAAGCACAAGAATTTTTAGAGCATTGGCGCCAAGCCCAACCAACCGAAATTACTGCCTGGACCTGTTCTTGCGGCGAGTCGCACGAGAAAGATTTCACCTCCTGTTGGAAATGTGGAACAGAGCGTAAGCTCGATTAAACATACTTGTTGCACCGAACATCAAGGAGAGAGAGTAAGAGTCAAGAGATTCGTTCAAGAGCTATTCGCTTTAAGGCTCGGAGATCCAACTTTCCTGTCCCCAACACGGGGATTTTTTCTACTTTCAGGAACGCGTCTTTTCGCGGGATGAATAAGTTTGGCAGGCCGGTATCGGAGAGTTTGGTTAATACTTCAGGGATTGCCGATTCTTCCAATGTATGGAGAACCACCAGTTGTTCGCCCTTCTTTTCATCGGGAATGGATGTCACGGCCAGGACTTGTGTTTCCGCATTGATGGCTTGATGCAGCGCTTCTTCCACTTTTCCATGCGGCACCATTTCTCCACCGATTTTGGCAAATCGTGAGAGGCGATCGGTTATCGTGATAAACCCGTCCTCATCGAGAATGGCAATATCTCCCGTGATGTACCATCCTTCGTGTATCGCTTTAGCCGTAAGGTCGCGGCGCCCCAAATACCCGTGCATCACATTCGGCCCTTTTACCAGTAACATGCCAGCCGTCCCTACCGGCAGAGGCTCAAACGAATCCGGATCAACGATGCGCACCGAGACCCCCGGCAAAGCGCGACCGACGGTCCCACGCCTGGATGCCGATTGGTAGAATCCTGCCGCACGGAAGTCTGGACAATTCACCGCGATGACAGGGGCACATTCCGTGACGCCATACCCTTCAATAGGACGAATGCCAAACTTTTCTTCGAAGGCTTGGGCGAGTCGCTCGGACAGCTTTTCGGCACCGGTCAATATAATACGAACCGACCCAAACTGGTCTGGTGTGCAACGCCGTAAATAAAGCTGCAAGAAGGTCGGCGTGGCAATCAGAATCGTGACGCGCTGCTTATGAATCAATTCGCCGATGGCTCCAGCGTCTAATGGCGTAGGATGATACACCACGCCCACCCCATGATTGACCGCCAGCCAAATCGTGGCCAAATACCCGAACGAGTGAAAGAACGGCAAAATACCCAATAGCCGATCATTCGGCCCCAGGTGAAACACCTGCGCCACACCCTCAACATTCGAATCAACATTATAATGACTAAGCATCACCCCCTTGGGCTCACCAGTACTTCCGCTGCTGAAAATAATCGTCGCCAGATCATCAATCTGTGGACGGATGGTCACACCCGCCGCTCGCTCCAACATTGAAATTGGGGCAAAGATCGCAAGTAACAATGCCGTGATTCGTTCTCCCGTGCCAATAGTTTTTCGTACTTCATCGATCCAAATGATCTTGATACCTTCTGGCAACTCAAGACCGGCTTTTTCGATAAACATCTGACTCGTGACGATGGTTTCCAACTGTGCTTGTTTCGCGGCTGCCTCCATTCCACTTTTTCCTGCAGTGTAATTCAGATTCACCGCAGTGCGGCCAGACAAAGTCGCGGCTAAATTCACCAGCACCCCACCTACGCTAGGAGGAAGCAAAATTCCCACGTTATGCTGGTGCTCCCAGAGCGGACGAAAGGCTCTGGCTAACGCAATGGCGCCAACGAGGGATTCCAAGCATGAGACCTTTGGCCGAGTCAGGTCGGCAAATGCAAAGCGAAACGGATGACGCCGCACGGCTCGGACAAACGTATGATGCAATGGTGGCCGATTCGGCTTACGATAGGCCCAGGCCTGCTCCCCCAATTCTTGGACCGCATTTCGTACTTCTGCGGATGTCACCGTGGCTGGTAAGGGGACCCCGTACGAGATCGTCACTGGATAAGGAATCTGTTCAGGCCATTTTGTCAAAAACTTTCCACCGATAAAACTGAAAATGCTGCCCCACACACGATCGAGATGCACGGGAACCACCGGAGCCTCACGGCCTTTGAGAATCCGTTCAAACCCTTGCTGAAATGGGAGGAGGCTACCTGTTCGTGTAATTTGTCCTTCAGGAAAAATACACACCAGCTCACCATCATCTAACCGACGTCCAGCATCCCGAAGTGCGGTTAAAATCTCCTTCGGCGACCCTTTAGAAGAGATGGGAATGGCCCCCATGATTTTCGCCAGTCGATGAAACAACGGATGCTCATAATATTGACGATCGACCACAAATCGAATGGGCCGATCCACGCTTGCCAAGAGGAGTAATCCATCTACAAACGACACATGGTTAGGCACGAGCAAGGCCCCGCCACGATCCGGAACATGATCGCGTCCAATGATATGGAGACGATACAGGGTGTGCGTCACCAGGAATAACACCATACGAATAAACGTTTCCGGCATAATCCTCACGGCCCACATTGTTAATCCGGCGGTCGCCATTCCGGCGGCCAGAATAATACTACTGGCACTCAACCCAAGAAAGGCCAAGAACCCGGTTCCCAAAGACCCGGCAAGCACACCAGCAAAGACGAACACATTATTAAAGGCAATAACCGCCCCACGCCGATCCTCAGGCGCACGCCACTGAATCAACGAATTAATGGGCACCACGATAAACCCACTCGACAACCCTAACCAGGCCATCCCGATCAACGTTCCGACAACGTCGGGCCTGAGGGCGCCAATCACAAACAAACCGACTGTTAATCCAATGGCGCCAAGGGGAATATGTCCCACCTCAACTTTGGAATGTGATAATTTCCCGGCCAGCACAGATCCAAGACCCACGCCGATTCCAAATGTGGCTAATGGCAATCCTGCCCATGAATCCGTCAATCCCAACACCGCTTTGCTATACACCAAGATATCTTGCCCCACCAAACTGGCCACCATCCAATATCCAATATTTCCCATTACACCTAAACGAAGCACACGATCCGCTTGCACAGCATCCCATGCTCCTTGCAAAGTTTCCCGCAACCCTCCTTCTGCACGTGCACGCGGTACCGAGGGAATCGACAGGGAATACCTCAATCCGATGATAGAAAATACCAAGAGGACTCCTCCACCTAACCATGGTGAGGCACCCGATACTTGCAAAAACATTCCACCCAGTGCCGTTCCACCAATAATTGCGAGAAAGGTCCAGAGCTCTAATTGACCGTTGCCAGCAGCTAATCGTTCATGAGGAAGCAACTCCGGCAAGATGCCATATTTGGCCGGGCTAAATAGCGCACTTTGGACCGCCATTGCGCCTAAAACAATTAAGGGCAAGAGCCCACCCTCCGGATTCATAAACAATGCCACCGTGCCTACACCCATCAATCCCACTTCGACGACTTTCATAATCACGATGACAGAACGCTTACTGAATCGATCTGAAAAAACTCCCGAAAAAATCGAGACAACCACAAGCGGAAAAGTGAACACCACAAAGGTGATCGTCGTCTGTGCTTGAGCCGCAGCCTCATACTCCAACCCACTTCCCATCTGGGACGCCAACTGTTTGATGGCTAACAACGCCACCATCAGTTTCCAGGCATTGTCATTGAATGCCCCAAAGAATTGAGCGATGAGAAGTCCTCGGATGGGGTTAGGTGAAGACCTGTTCATAAATTTGAGTGATGGCTCCCATAGCCAGATTGCGGACTAGAAAAAACTCCCTCTCATACAAGGAATTTCTCGAATATATTGTTTCGGGAGCATACAGGATTGCGCCAAGGATTCAAAAGAAGACTCAAAGATGACATTAAGAAATCAGTCAGGGAAATACAGACTTCCATGATTGACCAGTTCTAATAAGAACGGAAGATCTTCCTTGGTGTTGGACAAATGAGTAAATCTGATCACTCGCTGAGCGCATATTGATGCCACAAAGTCCGCTTGGCTCCGCGGACGACGAAAGCAACGACCATCCACAAATACCAAAATTTCCTCCCCATGTTCTTGGAAGGCAAAGCGGGACCCCTCATTTCGAAGCAGAGCTTCTCCCCCAGAAAGATGGGTTTGGAGATCCTTGAGACTATACATTTCCCGAGTCGGTTCTTCTTCTTGGTATTTGGGAATTGTCACCGAACGTCCAAACCATTCGGCAACCTTGTCTTTGTCCTCGATATATTGGCGCAAGATCTGGTGAGCTTGGTTGATGGCCTCGGGAGAAATGCGCCCAGGATGCGGTTGAGGTTTCAGATCGGGATCGGCATAGCGAAGCTCCTCACTGAGGTCACTCGAAACAAAATGAGAAAACTCCTTTAACATATCGCCATGAGAGGGCGCGCGAAATCCCACCGAGCACGTCATGCAATCCTTACCCACGGCAATACCGTTATGCCCAACCTTCGGCGGTACATACAGCAGGTCTCCGGGCTCAAGAATCCAACGTTCTTTTGGCTTCCAATCGGTCAAGATCATGACCGGAGTATCCGGACGCCGGGGTGATCGCCCATCATACACCCCGCCCACTTCCCATTGCCGGCGTCCACTCACCTGCACCAAAAAGACATCATAGTTGTCGAAATGCGGCCCCACACCACCGCCGTCACCGGACAGGCTGATCATCAAATCATCCACTCGCCAACTCGGAATGAAACTAAACTGATCAAGAAACTTTGCTGCCTCCGGCACCCAAAAATCCACGGCCTGCACGAGCAAGGTCCAATGGTTCTCCGGCAATGTCCGAAACGTCTCCTCGGCAAATGGCCCATGTGTGAGGTCCCAGTGTTCACTACTCCCATCATGAATAATAAGACGCGATTCAACCTGTTCTTCACACGCCAACCCCGCCAGTTCATCCGCCGCAATCGGCGGCACAACTCCTGGCAGTGCCTGCGGAATCAACAACGGCTTCTTCTGCCAATACTCCGCCAAAAATTCTTCGACAGACAAATCACCGAGGGGACTGAAATTATTAGACATAATGAATTACGAACCCATTGGAGAGTTAGTAGTTATCCACCCTTCGCGCGCTGGAGAGCCGCAGCCCCGAATCGACTGTTTAGGCGAAGACGGTTTGAACGCAGCGAGTTTCTGAGACATCTTATTCGGGCCGGAGGCGGAGGCACCCCCACGGGGACTGGCTCGGGGAATAATGGGTTTGGGCACTTTTGCCTAAACCAAAGTATCTCGTCTGCAGGGGAGAAACCCTGCAAAAAATAAAACTCATTTTCCTTTCACCATCTCAACATGCGGGATTCCATCTTCAAGGTACACCTCCGATACCCGCGAAAAATCATATTGCTCATAAAATTTCTGCAAATAATCCTGCGCCGATATTCGGATAGCATTCCCAGGCCAGGTACATTGAATTTCCTTCAAGGTCCTTTCCATTAACTGACGTCCAAGGCCATTTCCCCTCGCCTCTCTCTTCACCACAAAGCGCCCGAAACTTACCTCGGGGTGCCGTAACCCAGCGGGAAGGATCCGCACGTAGGAAACCAATTGTCCGGTCGCATCCATCCCCAAAAGATGCCTGGTATCCACATGGCGATCATACGCATCCAGCTCAGGATATGCACATTGTTGTTCGACGACAAAGACATTCACTCGTAATTCTAGAACATCAAAAAGCCGATCAATGGTCAATCGTTGAAATTGACTTGCTTCCCACTGCACATTCAGCATAGGGATGGAGCTTAAATTGAAAACTCCAGGGTGGCAACCTGAAAACTTTTGTTGAATTTCCTATATCGGGAAAATGATGTCTTATCAGAACGTAGGGAGTAGCAATAATGAAAGTTCTTCCATCAAAAGTCGCGCATTTGATTGACAAAGGCAAAGTCTCCTTGTGCAGCCCAAAAATATTAACGAAACATTAGCCTATGATATCCAATCCCAACCGGATTGGGGCAAAGAAAATTGCGTAAACGATTCGTCTCTCGTCATAATAACCCCAGCATGACTGATCACACGACACCTGACGAGCCTTCTTCTAGCAGAACCACCCACTTTGACCCTGGACAGAAGATTGACCCGTCATTAGAGACACCGGAGCAACTCAAAAAAGCCCTGCACCATCTGGGGGAACGGGTCAAAGAGCTCACGGCTTTGCACACCACTGCCCGTCTTTTTCAGGAAGAACACGCTTCTACCGAATCCCTTTTAGAAAAAATAGCCGCGCTCCTGCCTCCCTCCTGGCAATATCCCGACATTACCGCCGGTCGAATTTGTTTTGATGGGTTAAACATTACCACCCCGAATTTTCAGGACACGCCCTGGGTGCAAAGAGCCACCTTTCAATGCCAGGGAAATCGCGCAGGCTCCATTGAGGTGGTGTACTTGGAAGAAAAACCCCACGAGGTAGAGGGTCCCTTTCTTGCCGAAGAGCGTCACCTAATCAATTCTCTTGCCGAAATGCTCAAAATTCATCTTGATCGGAAGCGGTCCCACGAGGAACTACGAAAACTTTCGAAAGTATACATGGATGCAACTGATCCCATCATCATCGAAGATTTGAATGGGATCATTGTGGACGTCAACCCGGAAACAGAGCGTGTCTATGGGTGGACTTCCCAAGAATTAATTGGCCAATCCATCATGCAATTGGTTCCCCCAGAAGGGCAGGCCTTGTCTCAGGAACTGAGGCAACAATGCCAACAGGGTCACGTCGTGAGAAATATCTCATCTTATCGTCGATCAAAATCCGGAGCTGTGATGCCTATTTTGATCTCTCTTTCGCTTTTGACAGAGGAGGACGGCCAGCCAACAGGACTGGCGACGTTTACGAAGGACATCTCTGAATTAAAAGAAGCCGAGGCGGAACTCAGAAAAGCGCACAACGAACTAGAACAACGTGTCCAAATCCGCACAGCCGAACTTTCAAAAGCCAATCACGCATTGACGCAGGAAATTGCCCAACGCAAAGAAGCAGAACATAACCTGGAAGAGGCACTTGAAAAGATTCAACGGAGCCATGACGACCTTCAGGCAATTATGAATCAATTGCACATTGGAATGGCCCTCGTTAATCGAGAAGGAAAGATTGTCTTTCTCAGTCAAGGCATGCGGCATCTTTCACTAAGGCATCCAGAACGGTTCATCGGGCATTCCTGGGAACAGTTATTTGAGGACAAGGAACACCTGCCCGTTCTAATCGATATGATGGATCGTCCTTTACATAAACGCGAACGCGTGAAAATCCAGATGCCGTCTGTGGCGGGGGGTCGAACCTGTTTGGTCGAGGTGGATATTCGTGAAGACCCACGAGATGCTGAACAAAAAATTTTGTATGTCTATGATACTTCAGAGGTCGAGGACCTTCGACGTCTGTTATCTGACACAGGAAAGTTCCAAGATATTATCGGCAAAAGCCCGGAAATTCAGGCTGTGTTTCAGCAGATTCAGGAATTGACACGTGTTGATTCCACAGTATTAATCGAAGGAGAAACCGGCACGGGAAAAGAATTAGTCGCACGGGCTATCCATCGTGCGAGCCATCGTCAACATGGACCATTCATTGCCGTCAATTGTGCAGGCCTGACAGAATCATTGGTCGCCAGCCAATTATTCGGGCATAAGCGAGGCGCCTTCACGGGTGCTGTTTCAGATCAGGAAGGATTGTTTGAAGCCGCCGAAGGCGGCACGCTGTTTTTAGACGAAATCGGGGATGTTCCTCTTTCCATTCAAACCAGTTTGCTTCGCGTGCTGCAGGAGCGGGAAATTACCCGTCTCGGTGAATCCAAGCTCCGAAAAATTGATGTCCGAGTCATTGCGGCAACCCATCACAGTTTAGCCAAAGATGTGAAAGCCGGACAGTTTCGTGAAGACCTGCTTTACCGAATTCGGGTCGGGCGAATTCTTCTTCCCCCCTTGCGAGAACGACGGGAAGATATTCCTCTGTTATCCAGTGCATTTTTAGGTCAATGCCGCGCTACCACCGGACGCCCCGTTGAAATGATCAGCCAGCAAGCCATGCGCCTCCTCATGGGTTATTCATGGCCTGGCAATGTTCGTGAACTGCAGCATGCTATCGAATTTGCCGTCATCCGTAGTCGGGATGCGACTCTGCAACCACTTGACTTTCCTCCTGAAATTTTGGAGCAGAAGGATCTCCCTCTTCTCACCAAAGGACACCAGTCTCCAATTCGGCAACAGGACTCTACAATCATGGAAGCCTTGGAGAAAACCGGCGGGAACCGATCGGCGGCAGCGAAACTTCTTGGAATCAGCCGAGTGACCCTCTACCGGCGCCTTCACCGACTTGGCATCCAGTAACACTTCCTCCCAGCACTCACTCCTATTTTCAACATGTTACATATGAAACACTAATGAAACAAATTTGTATCATTTTAGTGTTACATGTTTACAAGTAGTAAGTTTTACTGTGTCTATAAATAGTTGTTTTTATTTAATTTTTAAAATTTAACAATTGGCATTGTACTTGTATATAGATAAATAGTGAATGAGTTTCATGGGGAAAATTAACCAAGAGATCAATAAGAAAAAGAAAGGAGGAACCATGTTGTTCCAACGAGCTTTATTAACAATGGTTTTCTTTATGGTAGGTAGTACCTTGGCCCTGGCTGACAGTTCACAACTAATGAAGGACCAAGCGACAGGTGTTCAATCCGATCAGAAGAAGTTGGAAAGGCTTGAATCGAAAATTCAGGCACTAGAGTCACGAATTAACCAATACTTACCCAAGTCCTCCACAGAAGTCGACCTGGGCAGCAACCCGTATGATTCAGATGTGGTCAAAAGAATGGTGGGGTGGTCCTCTCAGGATCACCTGACCAAAGCGAGGGAACACCAAGAGCAAATCGATAGTTTGGATAACAAAATTCAAAATCTCAATGATCGGATTGAGCGATTTAACAAAAAGCCGTACCTGGATACGAAAGGGTTTAAGCGAGACAACTTGAAACGGTTAAAGGGAAATCTGGTTCAAGATCTTCGCGAAGCAACAGTGAAGACCGCTTGGCATCAGGAACAAGCCGAAAAGGTCATGTTTTCTGAATCCGCTCATCACAACCCGCAACAAAACTCTTAGTTGCGCTCAATCCTTCCACGCTGAAAGGGAACCGTCTTTTCCTCAAAGACGGCTCCCTTTCAAATATCTATCATCGCTGACACTACCAATACCAAACTAGTTCACCCCAGCTCGACTGTACAAAGCTTAACTTTAAACTTTACTAGGGATATTAACCAGGACAGTAGAGTTCAGAGAACTTCTCGGGACCAGGAGCGTGGACCATGAAGAATTCATAAAACATTGAACATTTTAGGGGGTTAGAACAGCTATATGGTTGAACCAAAATGGAAATCCTAGGTGTATCAATCAGGATGGCTATAAGGGCTCACAGCCTTCAAAATTTGGGCCACCACCTCCCCCAACTCCCTCCAAAAATGTGTGCGCCAAGTCCAAGTTTTTCCTCTTGCTAAATTCAAAGGTTTGTATTAATTTCCTGCCCGCAAAATCGGTGTAGGACTTTGAAATCGTTCCAATGCACCCGTCTCAGGGTAGAATAAATAAGTCGTCGGGACAAGGGGATGTCGGTCATTCTATATAGGCTCTCATTGTTGAGAAACTCCTAGCTTCCAAGACGACCATTTGTCTCATAATACACAGCGCTACGGCTGAACCGTAGTCTACATTCACCCCGGATTGATTCACGACATCGAATCAACTCAGAGGAGTTAGAATGATCACAACTTGCGCTCTGGTATTTCCAAGAGCAGAAAATGGAACTAGCCATGTTGCTTGTTCGCACTATCATTCTTCCCAGCTCCATTCATGGCATTGGTCTCTTTGCTGACCAATTCATCCCTGCCCAAACCGTCATTTGGCATTTCGATCCAAAATTCGATGTGGGCTACACCGATCAAGAATTTCAGAACCTTTCGCCAGCCGCTCAACTCCACACCAGAAAATACTCCTACTTTTCCGCGGAAATGAATCTATGGATTCTCTGTGGGGATGATGCTCGATTCATGAATCACTCGGATCATCCCAACACGTTTGAAGAACCAGGGATTCGCACCATTGCCTTACACGACATTCACCCCGGAGAAGAACTGTTGTGCGACTACAATCAATTTGATGCACGGTCCTTTTCCGAAGACGACTTCACGCCGGAAAAAAGCCTCGCGACCACATAGCACCTAAACGGCAAGCAAGGGCCTATCCTTTGGCGAAGACAGGCCCTTGTGGGAACACCACATCCATGTTAGATTGATAGTCAATCGTGTAAGCACTCCTGAAATCGGGGGCAACAATCCCCAGGCAGACATGGAGTCAATCACGATCTTTTTTTTGTCCAAACGTCACCATCCCGCATCTGCCAAGCATTCCACTACAGCGTTACGGCGTATGGCTTGCCTGATCATTGCGACAAGGTCGTCAGGATATTTCTATCATTTTAGTGAGGTATGTTCTTGTTTCACACATCGTGGTTCACCATTCGTACCTTTCTTCGGGATGCCGGAGGAAGTCTCTATCACATTTTTATCGTGGCGCTCAGCGCGGGCATCGCGCTCTTACTACCATTAGGCGCCAAACAATTCTTGACGTTCTGGTCACACGTGGAGCATGACAAATTTTCCATCATTTGCATGGAAATGACCGTGGCCGTCCTGCTCATCGCGGTCCTGAGCTATATCCATCGCAGCATCCGAGACCGCTCGATGGCTGCCGTGGCCACTGGGGCCGGGCTCGTGTCATTTTTTCCTAAACGCACGCCAGCGGCGCAGCATCACATTAAACAACTCAAAGAAGAACAAGGCACGGGCCGTACTATTATGGTCATTGGATCAAGCGGCTACAGCACCTTCGTCGATCAAGTGGGCGATCTCTCGTCCGTCCTCGATAAATGTTTAGGAGCGAAAATTCTCTTGGTGAACCCCAATGGGCAGGAAGCCAGTGCGCGAATCCAAGCCATGGGTCATCCCCAGCACACCTTGGCGACATTTCGTGAAGAAATCCGTCAGAGTATTGACCTGCTGAAACGGCTCAAGGCCATGGGAAAGGCTGTCAAACTTAAGTTGTATGCCGATCCGCCCCTGATCAAAATGGTCATCCTCGGAGATTACCTCTGGCTCCAGCACTACCATGCCGACCTGGATATCCAGGATATGCCCGAATATGTCATGCGGCATAATCGCAAAGATCATGGACTGTATACGCTCTACGCCCATTACTTTGAAAATCGCTGGGAGAGTACGGAAATTCCAGAATACGACCTGGAAACGGACGAGTTAGTCTATCGAAGCCGTGGAGGAAAAGAGATCCGTCGAGAACAGTTTGAAAGTCAGGCAGCGGCAGAAGAATCCAGGGCAACGGGAAAGTTGCTTCACATTAACCCTGACCCGCCACGACTGACGGCTTCCGCATCGCTCATGAACCCGCTCTGCAAGGCTAGCGAGAGCAGCGAGTCGCAGGGATAATCTATCGACACCCAGCAAGGGTTTGAGCAAAGGAGAAGCCGGAACTACTCTGCTTTTTGGTTCAGCTTGGCGAGATTCAGTAAGTAGTGATCGAGGTGTTTGGCAAATAACTGACGGTCCCGCTGTGTCATCGCGGATGGACCACCCGTCTCAACTCCACTGGCCCTGAGAGTTTCCATGAAATCCCTCATCGTTAGCCGGGCTTGAATGGTATCAGCAGAATGCAGCTCACCGCGTGGATCCAATGCATGTCCACCCTTTGCAATCACTTCCGCAGCAAGCGGAATATCACCGGTAATCACCAAGTCCCCGACCTCCATTCTTCGGAGGATTTCAGAATCAGCCACATCAAATCCATCGACAACCTGGAGCGCAGATATATAGGGAGAAGGAGGAGTATAGAGAAGCCGATTCGCCACAAGCGTGACCATTACACTTGTCCTCTCCGCGGCCCGAAATAAAATTTCCTTAATCACCTTTGGACAGGCATCGGCATCAACCCAAATCGCCATTGGATAACTTTCGTTTTTGCAGAGTGCCCAGACATTGAAGAAAGAGTCATATGCACTCTTACATGAAAACCAAAATAAAAACCGTTGATTTTCATTCCGTCAGGCATGGTGGACTTTGCCGAAACAAAGCCCACCATATTTTTGAAAGGATAAAGCTTAGATATATTAACCCTTCTTCTTTTTCGCCTGTTGGCTAGCCTTCTGCTTTTGACTTTTCTCCTTATCCTTTTTTCCGCCCTTGTCTCCCATAGTATCCCTCCTTTCTCAAAAAGATTGACCGTCATGCAAGAGGAGTTTCTTGACTCCAAACCCCGATTACGTGAGCAAAAGATTTTCTTGTGCGCTAAAACACATCAGGAGAATTTTCAAGAAAACAATCCAGAGCATGCGCTGAGTGATCAACTATTGCAAGGGGAAGTTCCTGCTAGTGGAACAAGAAGATTTCTCATTCAATGTACGCCTTTGAGGAAAACTTATTGACCTCTCTCCAATAGTAAAAATTTGCCGCAAAAAGCATACTTTTGGAAGCCACAGATTCTCCTCAAAAAATTTTCCTCAGTCTAACAGGTCGATCAGGGGGGGGAAGGAACCTGCCCCTCCTTCACGGAAATATACTCAACCCACAGCGCCCATTTTTGCTTGCACAATTAGATCTATGGCGGTAGCGTACCGCCTAAATATTCTTCGCGCACATCAATCCAGGGAGGGTGTGACGATGTCGGCGGAATATCCCAAAAAATATTGGTGGCTTATCCTCATCGTCGTCCCATTGGCCATCGCGGTGATTGGCATCCTACCGCAATTCACGGGTAAGGACGAAGCCGATTCCATCACTATTTCCAATACAGAATTTTCCGGGGATCTCCACTTCAACACTACGGATGTCATTATCAAGGAGTTTACCCAAATAACAGGGCAATCCTTGAACGACCATCACCTGCTGACCTTAATCAAGAAAGGTGTAAATCTGGTGAGGGGGAAAGAATACGAAGCCGCGCTCCCTCTCTTTCAAGAAATCACCAAGCAAGTGGATTTACCCTCCGTGCAAAACAATCTGGGCACGCTGTATGCCTCAACCGGACAGTACACCGAGGCACGAAAATCCTATCAGCGAGCGATTGCCCAAGCGCCGACCGATCCTCACGTGCAATATAACCTGGGACTCTTGAAGTATCGTGATGGAGAGGTGGAATCAGCCAAATCACACCTCATGGAAGCCTCAAACATTGGGGCGGCCAAGGATATCGTCAGGAAAATAGAGGGCCAAAAAAAAGAGGGAACGCGGGAAAACGAGCCGAACAATGTGTTTAAGCAGGCGAGCAACATGACCCCTGGACGAACCATAGAAGGCGCGCTCACTGAGCCTTCCGATGCCGATTATTTTGTATTCGAAACTCCTCCCACCCATCGCGATATGCTGGAAATTCAGTTACAGAATCACACGGACGGATATCGCCCTTACCTGGCGATTTATAATGGTCAAAAAAATGAATTTTGGCATCAAGGCGCGGAGAACTCAGGCCAAGACTTATCGTACCGATTTCCTGCGATTCCTAGCGGTAAATATTATGTCTACGTAGGACAATGGAGTAATACGGCGGGGCAGTATGCCTTGCGGGTAAGTGCTTTACAAAAATTCGATGGATTTGAACCCAATGAAGACCTTCAAACAGCCGCGCCGCTCTCCATGGGAAAAGAAGCCGAAGCCAATATCATGGATTCCGGAGACCATGACTATTTTCATTTTAAGACATCCTCCAACTTCGAAAAAATCACCCTTACCCTTCGCAATCAATCCAGCACGCTCCGGCCCTACCTGGTGCTATATAATGGGGTCAAAAAAGAACTGTGGCATGCCGGCGCCGATAACGCCGGTCAGGATCTTCGCTATGAATTTCAACCGGCGCCCAATGAATCATACTATGTGTATGTGGGGCAATGGAGCGGCACACAAGGTCTCTACCGCCTTGCTGTTCAATATCAGTAATGCTTCATAAACATTTGAGAGATTTAAGAAAGTTTCAAACGGCTAAGAAATTTTAATCAAGTCTGACCCTATTTCTTAATTGGCCTCGTTTTACCGCCCTGCTTCGGCAGCGGCTGAACTCGAGCGTTAGGCAATTCATCAAAACAAAGAAGTATATTTAATGAAGCAAGAGTTTACAATTGACATATCAGAGGGAGCTAAAAGCGCATTAGAGGCTTTGCAGATTCTGACTGATCTTGATCCCAACGAAGGCTTCCACGCATCCAATGATCTTAGGCCGCCTTTAGGAATATATAATACTTCAATATCAAGGATATGTGACAAGCTTACTAAATGTTGCATTAAACTTGAGGCGTACTTCAAATCCTCAATAAAAGTCGATGATTTAAGACGAAAGGATGAACTTCGAGAAGAAGTTATTGATTATTTAGAATTGGCGCTGTATGCAGCAGCAGAGCATGTTGATGATGTGGCTCTTATTGCAAAAGGCTTTTTTCCTGATAAGAAAAAGTATAAGTCATCAAAACCTGCTAGGCAGTTAGAAAACACAGTAAAAAAACATAAGGGTTTGATCTCGGCCAGCATAAATGCAATTAAGCATCACCAAGCACGCCTCCGACTTTATTCTCTAGAAATACTGCATGGAGATACCCCTCATTGTTTGCATGGCTACTTTATTGAAGGTGTTCATGATGGAGTAGTCGGGCCAAATAAAATTTTTCATGACAATCAGCGTCAAGTTTTTTCTATTACCTCGTTAATGTGGGAAATACTATGTTTTGTTCTTAATGCATCTCGGCAATTGAAAACATTTTTGGAAGTAGTCACTACTTCTAAGCCAAATGAAAGCCTAAAATGCAATGGTGTTTTCACAAAGGCTGTGATTGCAGCAGCTAGGCTTCCACTTTACTCTTTTGATGAGATCCATCCATTTTCTGAAACAAGAGTTATTGTTATGTGCTCGGACGGTAAAAATAGCCTCCTAGATTCAAGGATTTATGGTTCAATCACCAATAAATGGACCTCTTCAGACAAAATGGCATTTTTTCAAAATTCGTGCGGCTATGCTGGTGATGGAGTAACTAAGTCATTTCGTATGGTAAAACCAATTGCTGTAAGGCTTCAGCATTGGACATAGTCATGCTTAACAAAGCAAATGCACTCGGACCGCATAAACATAAACCGGCGTTAGGGAGCATGAAGTTTATGTGGAAATTTTCCAGGTTAGCGTGAATTGTTATTGTCAACAAGAAAAATGGATAAGATTTATTTTCAACGCAAAATCAGAGGACAAGCCCTGCAATAATACATTTCCATCAGTCTTTTTTTGTCTTTCAATTCGGCTTTTCCAACCCCATCTTTTGCATGCGGGAAACTAAGGTTGTAGGTTTGATGCGGAGTAAGGTTGCGGCGCCGTCATCGCCGTAGACTTTCCAGTTGACCTTCTCCAGCGCCTTTCTCAAATTCTCGCGTTCGAAATCACGCATTTCGTCTTCGGTCATGATTTCAGCCTGACCGGGGCTGACGGATTTTTTCCTTCCTAGTAATGAAGAACGTACCGAATCCGACACAGTAGGCAAGCCAAACTGGAGGGTGCTGCAGCGCGAGGTAATCACGGCCCGTTCGATCACGTTTTGCAACTCACGAATATTCCCAGGCCAATCGTATTTTTGCAGTTCGATGACATGCGCCTGCGTCAGTCTTGGTGGATTGGAACAATTCATTTTCTTCGAGGTAAGTTCTAAAAAGTTAGTAGCCAAAAGAGGAATGTCTTCTTTGCGTTCGCGTAAAGGGGCGACTTCCAATGGAAACACATTCAATCGATAATACAGATCCTGTCGAAATCGACCGGCTTCAACTTCTTTTTTGAGATCACGATTTGTCGCGGCGACGACGCGCACATCAGCTTTCCTCGTTCGTTCATCGCCAACGCGTTCGTATTCGTTTTCTTGAAGGACACGCAACAGTTTACTTTGCAACTCAAGTGGAATCTCGCCCACTTCATCCAAAAACAACGTGCCCCCATCCGCCACTTCAAACCGCCCAGCACGATCTCTAAGCGCTCCGGTGAACGAGCCTTTGACATGGCCGAAGAATTCGCTTTCATAAAGCTCCCGCGGAATCGAGGCACAGTTGACTTTCACGAGGGGCTTGTCCTTGCGCAGGCTACGTCCATGAATTTCTCGGGCCACGAGTTCTTTCCCCGTTCCGGATTCTCCGAGAATCAACACGCTGGCATCGGTAGGCGCGACGAGTTCGATTTGACGCAGCACGGCACGCAACGCCGGGCTTTGCCCCACGATGTCGCCAAACGCCTGCGCCTCTAACACCTCTTCCCGCAAAAACGTATTTTCTAATTTGAGTTGTTCTTGCAACCGCTCGATTTCATCGAACGCATTCGCATTGACGATAGCCACGGCCACATGATCGGCAATCATTCGCAACCACCCCGGTGCATCTTCCGCGATGGGCGCACGTGTAAAAACTCCCAACACCCCCAAGATCTCTCCTTGATACATAATGGGTTGGCCGTGAAACCCATGAATGCTTTCTTGCTTGGCCCAATCCTGCCTGGCGATCCAGGTCGTGTCATCGTCCACTTCATTGATAATGACCGGTTCTCCCGTTTTTCCAATGCGGCCAACCTTACACGCGCCAATGGGAAACCGACGAAAATTCCCATTCAATCGATTCCATTCTTCATTGGGATTCACCACCGAGTTGCCGGCACTCGCCACTAAGTGCAAACAGGTCGTTTGATCGGCACAGTCTTCCCGCATGCGACAGGTTCCACAAATATCACCCGGTCGCTTGAGCCAAACACGCACCAGGGCCACATCGTCCCGCGACGCCATGCGCGTCACGATGAGTTGTAAGAGATCGTCAAGCGATCGCTGCTGCGCAATATCCAACACCAAACATTTAAAGGATGCGAATTCCGTCGGACAGATTTTCTCGGGTTTCATATTCTTTTCTCCAATATCGCTGCGGGCGTATCCAATAGTTCCTTCCACGAAGTTTCGTGGATTATACCTGACACCTCATCAACAACGGAAATTCGTTCTGTTCCCATGACGCATAAAACGTAAAAAGTATAAATATTTCAATATGTTTCGATCAAAATTTCTCTGGCACGCGAATTGGAATAGAAAGCACACAACGATAAAAATTTCCATCAAAAGGAGAAATCATGATGAGTAGATTGCCAACCATTCAACCCGAGCTCGCCACCGGCCAGACCAAACAGTTGCTGCAAGGAGTACAGAAAAAACTGGGCTTCGCGCCCAACGTTATGCGGACCATGGCAAACTCGCCAGCCGTCCTCCAAGCCTATCTCAATTTTTCTCAAGCGCTTGGCAAAGGTGACCTTTCCCCAAAGCTTCGCGAGCAAATAGCGTTGGTCGTGGCACAAGACAATCAATGCGAATACTGCCTCGCCGCCCACTCCGCCATTGGACGTACCGTAGGCTTGAGCGAAGAAGCCATTCGGGATAGCCGCAAGGGAGAGTCACCGGATACGAAGGACGCCGCCATTTTAGAATTTGCAAGTGCGCTGGTCGTGAATCGCGGGTGGGTTACTGATGCGGAACTTTGCACCCTTCGGAAAGCCGGTGTGACCGATGCGGAGATCGCCGAAATTATCGCGAATGTCGCGCTAACCATCTTCACCAATTATTTCAACCACGTGGCCCAAACCAAAATCGACTTCCCTGAAGTCGAAGAACTCGCGGTCGCGTAATCCTTTCACCCAACATAAGGAGAACACATACCATGAGTACTTACACTACAGTGAACCTTGAAAGCAGACTCGAAGAATTATTTTCGTACATTCGTGAAGGCCGCATACTCGATGCCATGAATGACTTTTATACAGATGATGTGGTGATGCAGGAAAACACCCAAACACCAACGGTTGGACGTGCGGCCAATCTTGAACGCGAAAAACAATTTCTGAGCACGGTCAAGGAATGGAAAGGCTTCGACGTGACAGCCAAAGCCATCGGCGACAATGTCACCTTTTATGAAACCGTCATGGATTGGGTAGCGACTGATGGAACGCCGGTTCATGTGGAGCAAGTGGTGGTTGCCAAGTGGAAAGACGGTCGGATTGTGCACGAACGGTTTTATCACAATTAAATCATTCAACCAGTAATAAAGGAGAAACATCATGGCACTCCCAAATCCAGGAATGGAGATTGTTCCAGAGCAAACAGCCCTAGTGATCACCGACCCACAGAATGATTTTTTAAACCCCAGTGGAGCAGCCTGGAGCGTGGTCGGCGAAAGCGTGACTGAAAATAACACCGTTGACCATCTTGATGCTCTCTTTCGAACAGCCAAGGAAACCAACATCCAAGTATTCATTTCGCCGCACTACTATTATCCATCAGACCACGGATGGAAGTTTGAAGGAACATTGGAAGCAGTCATGCACAGCATCAGCATGTTCGATCGTATCGATCCGTTAAATTTGGATGATTTTGAAGATTCTGGTGCCGATTGGCTAGACCGATTTAAACCGTACATTGAAGACGGACAGACCATTGTGGTGAGCCCCCACAAAATCTACGGTCCCGAGACAAACGATCTTGTCCTGCAACTCCGAAAACGGAAATTCAGCAAGGTTATTCTCGCTGGAATGTCATCAAATCTCTGTGTGGAATCACACATGCGAGAGTTTCTTGAGCAAGGTTTTGAAGTGGCCATCGTCAAGGACGCCACCGCTGGAGCGAAAGTTCCTGAAGGAAACGGCTATGAGAGTGCTTTGGTTAACTATCGAATGATGGCTAATACGGTACTGACCACGGAAGAAGTCATTCGCCAGTTACGCGAGACGACCGTTTCAGTTTAATACAAACACTAGCGAAACTTAAGGTTTGGTCTCTAATCGTTGGCAGAAGACCTTGATAGTTTTATTGAACAAGAATAGCGCCGTATCTTTTGGGGAGGCAGCAATAGCCGACTCGGCGGCTTTCTGGATATCTGAGCTTGAAAGGGAAAACTTCTTTACCACGTACTCAGCATCCTCCAGATCGATCTCTGTTCCGCACCGAAGTTTGGCAATCACAAAGTCTGTGGGTGCAAGAAGACGCAGGGTTAGTCCTGAATCTTGGCAAAAGGTTGTTGTCCGATCTCGATAACCAGGTGGCATGGCGACAACAGACCATCCTGACATGTTTTCCCCGAGGTCAGCTGGCACTTGTCGCTTTTGAAGAAATTCGACAAGTTCATTTAATTGCCCAACGAGTTCCCCATCGACATTCATCGTCACTCGATCCGTCAATCCATAGGCTTGGAGTGCAAGTTCACCGACGAGAATGAGATCAACACTCGTACCAGTTTGCCGAACGTACTGGGTTAATTCTTGAATAATCTTGTCAATATTGAGTGGTAACAAATCGAAGGGCCTCGGCGAAGGTTCGATATTCTCGAAAATCTATGGGGCCAGGATCATGGGGAAGGGACTCTCGCGAGAGAATGGCATTCAGTACGCTTCGATACGAGGTATACCAACGACAGGCCTTGGTATACGCTTCTCGCACCTCTGGAAGATGTTGCCAGGAAGGAACATCAAGACGCTCATTGACCAAAATTTCGAGCCATAATAATCGGAGAGCCCGAGGCATTCGAAGCGCGTCTTCAATCGAATCCACCCCTGCATAGGCTGGAAGAAGTTTCAATTTGGTAGCGGAGACACTCGTCGGTTTATTCAACATTGGCAAAGTGCATGGAATCGAAAACAGCAAAGCAAGCGGACTCACTCATAACACATTCGAAGTCAGAAAGTTTTTAGAGTCAAATTCATTCGTTTCTCTCCCAATACCATTCCACGGTTTTTCGGATGCCATCCTCGAAACTGTGGGCCGGTTGCCAACCGAGTTCGGTTTGGATTTTTCGCGAATCAATGGCGTATCGCCAATCATGACCTGGCCGGTCTTTGACGAAACTGATTAATGACAAAATCTTGTCGGGGGTCTCACCAGTGACCTTGGCCACAGTTCGACATAACAACGTGGCAATATCGAGGTTGCTCCAATGGTTCGAGCCGCCAATATTGTAAGTCTCGCCAATTCTTCCCTTCTCAATCACCTTCCAAATCCCGACACAGTGATCTTCCACATAGAGCCAGTCCCGAAAATTCGAACCATCACCATACACCGGTATTGGCTGCCCTTTTAGACAGGCGCGAATAACCGTAGGCATAAACTTCTCCGAATGTTGGTACGGCCCATAATTGTTTGAACAATTGGTCGTGGTGGTTGGCAATAGATATGTATGCTGATACGCCCGTACAAAATGGTCCGCAGCGGCCTTACTCGCAGAATAGGGAGAGTTGGGCGCATATGACGTGGTTTCCGTAAACGGGGGATCACCAGGCCCTAGCGTCCCATACACTTCGTCGGTGGAAATATGATGGAAGCGGCATCGCGCCTCATCCCAATGTTGATGCTCTAACCAGTATTTTCGCGCTTCTTCTAATAAGGTAAAGGTGCCTTGCACGTTCGTACGAATAAAGGCCTCGGGGCCAGCGATGGAACGGTCGACATGAGACTCCGCAGCGAAATGTACGATTGTGTCAATCGCATGCTCCTGCAACAGACAACTGACCAAGTCATGGTCACAGATATCGCCATGCACAAACGTGTGTCGATTGGGATCTGGCAGATTGACAAGATTCTCCTCCGAGCCGGCATAGGTCAACGCATCAAGATTCACGACCTTCACGGCGTTGTTGACGTAAAGCACATAACGAACGAAGTTGGAGCCGATGAATCCGGCCCCACCTGTCACGAGGATGGTACGCGGAGTAAATCCGGACATGCCATAAGCTCCTTAATACAGTAATGCACACGATCTTCCCATGGCAGCGCCTGGATACCAAACACGCGCTGAATTTTGCTGGAGTCGAGCACAGAATATGCTGGTCGCTTGACCACGGCAGGATAATCATCCGACATGATCGGCACAATGGGCTTGTTTGAAAATGACGATACCTGTTTCGCCTGCTCCACCGCTGCCTTTGCAAAACCATACCATGTCGTATGGCCACCGCCACACAGATGATACGTCCCCCACGGTTCATGATGGCCATCCAAAATCGCCTTCGTCACAATCACGATCGCAGACGCAAGATCTCTTGCCCACGTGGGAGACCCGGTTTGATCCTGAACAATTCGCAACTCTTCCCCATTCATAGCCTTGCGGAGAACGGTCTTTAAAAAGTTTCGCCCCCAAACGCTATAGAGCCAGGCGGTTCGAAGAATAATGTGTTTGGGCTGATGGTGTCGAACACATTCCTCCCCTTCCCATTTACTTCGCCCATACACACCAAGGGGAGATACCGGATCATCTTCACGATAAGGCCGACGGCTCTTCCCATCAAACACATAATCGGTGGAAACATGAACCAGAGGGATATCGAGACGATGGCTTTCCTTAGTCAAGGTTTGAACGCCATCGCGGTTCACGGAAAATGCCACATCCGGGTTCGATTCGGCTTGGTCAACATCGGTATACCCGGCAGCGTTGATAACGAAAGATGGCGTTTGATGAAGGAGAGCATTTCTCACGGTGTCGGGGTTACACAAGTCCATGACGGGACGACCGACACCCACGACATCGATTCCAGCTGCACTGAAGCTCTCCCGTAACTCCTGGGCGAGCATGCCCTGCTTTCCGACGACAAGAATTTTCACGGGGAGAGATCGAACAAGGGAAGAGTGGTTTTGGAAACATCCTTCAGATTGGGCAATAATCGGTCCTTTTCCGAAACTGTGGGTGCCGAGATGGGCCAGGTAATCTTCAGCATTTCATCATCCCACCGAATGCCATATTCATCGTTGGGTTCGTAAAAGTCGGTACAGAGATACTGCACATCGGCGATTTCAGAAATCACACCATAGCCGTGAGCAAACCCAGGAGGAATGTACAGTTGCACATGATTGACATCCGACAACTCCTCACCGACCCACTGACCAAACGTTGGTGATCCTACCCGGATATCCACCACGACATCGAAAATTTCCCCTCTGGTGACCCAGACCAATTTTCCTTGCGGATGCTTCAGCTGATAGTGCAATCCTCGAATGACATCTCGTTGAGATTGCGCGAAATTGGATTGCACAAACGGACCGGAGATATCGGCTTTTTGATAGCGGTTCGCCTGCCAGGTTTCGAAAAACAGACCTCGGCTATCACCAAACACCTGTGGTTCGATTCGCAGCACTCCCGGCAATCTCGTTTCCACAATTTTCATGAAGGTTTGACGCCCCTGGGATTGAGCACTCTCAGCACATACTCCCCATAACTTGTCCCGGCCATGTCATCCGCTAATCGATTCAGCTGCTCGGCATCAATATAGCCCATGCGATAAGCCACCTCTTCCACACAACCAATCTTTAATCCCTGACGGCGTTCCATCACTTCGATGAAATTCGCCGCATCAAGCAACGACTCCGATGTCCCCATATCCAGCCACGCGACACCGCGTCCCCAGAGTCTTACCCGCAAGGCACCTTGCTTTAAATACGTCTTATTGACATCCGTAATTTCCAACTCCCCGCGCGCCGAGGGTTGTAATTGGGAAGCGATATCCACCACTTGATTATCATAAAAGTACAATCCGGTGACGGCATAATGAGACTTAGGATCCTTTGGCTTTTCCTCCAATCCGATCGCTCGGCCTTTGGCATCTACCTCAACGATCCCATAGCGTTCAGGATCTTTGACCAAGTACCCAAACACCGTAGCCCCTTTTGTTTCCTGTGCTTCCTGCTGAAGGATCGATGAGAGGCCATGCCCATAGAAAATATTATCGCCCAAAATAAGCGAAACACCATCCTGCCCAATGAACCCTTTCCCAATGATGAAGGCTTGAGCAAGCCCACCGGGGTGAGGCTGCTCAGCATAAGCGAACTGCACCCCCCATTGCCGACCATCTTTTAACAACTGACGAAACAGCGGCAAATGCTCTGGGGTTCCAATTATTAAGATGTCGCGAATCCCAGCCAGCATCAACGTCGACAGCGGATAATAGATCATCGGCTTGTCGTACACCGGCAAGATCTGCTTACTGATGGCGCTTGTGAGTGGATACAGGCGACTGCCCGTGCCCCCCGCGAGGATAATTCCCTTCATGGATGTTTCCAACTCCCCTTATTACCCATCTTCGATTCTTCTATGAGTGTCAAAAATTTTCTCAGAATCGCGAACCACACGAACCAGGACAATCTTGTGCTTCCCTCGATTGAGGTAGCGAAATCGCTCTACCTTCAAAGCTACCTGTGCCCCCTCCAATTTTGCAAATTGCTCATAAGTCATGAGGATCACAACCTGGCCTTTCCGGATCACCAGTTCCCGAAGTTCCTGGACCGCCTGGCCAAATTCTTTTTGATAGCCAATGATATTCGCCCCTGGGTGACGATATTGCCAATAGTATAAATCTTCATCGCCGCGCCAATCCCAATGCTGAAACGTCAGAATAAAATCGTTGGGATGGGGCAGCAAGGCTTTGGTTTCCAGAAACATCGTTCGCGGAGAACCCGCCATATCCATGGCAGGCAAAAGAAAGCCAATAATGCCAAGCATCCATCCAGCGGCGATAACTCCTAGGCCCTTCAGTGCAATGTGAATACGGGAGGAAATCACGTGCCACATGAGCCACAGGGTTAATCCAATCATCACCATAATATAGGGTAAAGGAAAGGCTTCAAGCGATATCCCACGCTGCCATTCTAAAATTGCCGGACCAGCAACCAGCCCCACCACGTTGACAAGGCAAAAGATGCCAAGCAGGATCTTCAACAGGCGTTCGCATTGAATCTTCTGCCGAGGATCGGCAAGCACCGAATGATAAAAATACCCAATCGCTAACGCGACCGGCGGCACGATCGGCAACAAGTACCGCTCGGTTTTTCCATGAGCGACGCTAAAGGCCGCGAAGTAGGCCAACATCCATACCAATAAAAAAAGCTCTTTGGACTTAGGACCAAAGGGCCGCGCATACCAGAGCAAGACAAACGTCGAGGGGATCAACACTGACCAGGGAAAAAAATCAAACCACATCACTCTCAAATAGTAGTGAAACGGCTGATTCCCTATAGTGTCGGTTACCACACGATCTAAACTTTCCTTAAAGAAAAAGTTCTCGCGGAACTCCGGGCCTAAGACCCAATAGTAAGGAACCACCATCGCGAGAAAGACAAAGAGGCCAACGTACACAGGCCAGCGTCGCAGCGCACTCCATTCCCATTGCCACGCGAAATACACCAGCAGCGTGAGACTGGGGAGCAACAGCGCATGCGCCGCCTTAAACATCGTCCCTCCCGCGAGGAACACAAATCCGACGACATACCACCAACTTTGTTTTTCAAGAAAATACGCGCGTGCCCAGCAATACATACCCGCGGTCATAAAAAAAGTCAGCCCTGGGTCCATCAAGACCAATCGCCCATACCAGTAAAAAAGAAAGGTGGTAGCTACCACGACCCCCGCCCAAAACCCAGCCAATGGGGAAAATAGAATCACACCCAAATGATAGGTCAGCAACAGCGTCCCCAAACTGAACATCGACTCGGGAAGGCGCAACGCCACTTCGATACTTCCAACCAAAGGCGTGAAATATGTCGAGGCCAATGACTCCATCCAAAAAAACAGTGGGGGCTTATTCAAATAGCGTTGGCCATACAATTCCAAATGAAAAGGGTTCGCTTGCGTAAACGTTCGATCGATAATCGCCGCATACAAGCCCTCGTCCTCCACAAACAGCGAAATGTCGAGATGCCACAGGACCGAAAGCAGGCCAAGCCCCAACACCACACAAAATTGCAAACTCTTTTGATTCATCCAGAAAACAACCTGTGATTGGCAAAACGCCAGAAGGATATTAATGGATACAATGCACCGTCACGTGACCGGCTGGGCACTGTATCACATTGGGTCAACACCGCACAGACATAGCGCTCAAGAAAGGTGGGAGATCAAGATGCCGAAGTTTTGAGTTGAAAAGTGATGCAAAAGAATGGACAATTACTACGGGTATTTAATTAGGTTGTGAGAGGACCACCATGTTTCACCGAAATAAGACCAAGCTTAGCATCAAACTCATGCTCCTCTTTGCGGGACTGCTCTTGCCGGGATGCAGCGTCATTGAAACCGGATGGAACATTACCAAAGGAACCGTCAAAGGCGGATACTATGTGGTGAAGGGCGCGTATCACCTAACCGCTGGCGTCAGCAGAGTGGTCTACCACATTGGCAGATTCACCTTTAACGTGGTGCGGGCGCCAGATGATTGGCCCCTTACGAATAACGACCTGGAAACCATCGATGGATTGCCGGTGAAAGAAGCCATCCGCCAAGGCCGTGTCAAAGCCGCGCCGTACGTCGTCAAAGGCCGACGCTATGTGCCTATGACGATGGAAGAAGCGCAAAAATACGAGGAAACCGGCACCGCCTCCTGGTATGGCTATGAAACACGCATTCAAAAAGGCGGACACATGACGGCCAATGGCGAAGCTTTTGACCCCCATGGATTCACGGCCGCTCACAAATATCTGCCGCTCCCCATCAACGTAAAAGTGACCAATCTGGAAAATGGCCGATCGATCATCGTCCGAGTCAACGACCGCGGTCCCTTCCCAAGCATCAACAATTCTCACTCCGGCAAACGCATCATCGATCTCAGCGCCGGCGCCGCCAAACGTCTCGGCTTCTACAACAAGGGTCTCGCCAAAGTCCACGTGGAAGTCATCCCCGTAAAATTTGAAACCTGATCCCATTCCGTATTCCCTAGGAATATTTCCCGATTTCAAAAACCCTCCTGATTGGCACACACTACGCCATGAGATTTTTCAAAGAGTTAAGAGTGACGTAGAGGCTGGTTCAAAAAGAAACTAATTGGATTGTCTTTATAGAGGAATTCTTATGTCAGGTAAGAGCTCACGATGCCTTCAACTTCTTGAGGAAGTTGTTCACGAGCTTCAAAGTGGAAAACATGGTTACGTTACACGTGCTATCAGGAAGCTTGAGCTAACAGCAGAACTCCTTGATGATGCTGAACTTTCAAGTTGGTGTAAATTTCATCTAGGCCACTATGTCTTGAAAATTAAAAATTACGAGGGTGGTGAAGCTAAAGAGTATTTTATGAAATTTCTTGCCCCAGCACTAAAGGAAATAAGGGCATCCATTGAGATTGAAGAGTTGAACCCCCGTTTTAATAAAGCTGGTGGAGGGTTTGAAAGCGTCGAAATTATCGAACAAAAGATTGAACAATTTAATAAAAGTAAAACTGGGAACGACGGAACTTATTATCATAATAACCTCATGTCCACCTTGTCATCTGTCGCAAATGCTGCTTCAGTAAGGGCAGCCAGGCTGTATTCGGCGCTTGCATTTGGTGAGATACCAAAGCAACATTTTGATTTTATCCGTGATCGTGTTGACAACCTGCTCTTAGATGTCTGCCCCGATGCAATCGAACAGTTCATGAAGGCCTATGAGAGGCTTAGTTCGGGGAATTCCGAGGACTGGTCCTTAGCTCTTACTGTTTGTCGCCGTGTAATCAAAGCGGTTGCCGATGCCATCTATCCACCAACAACTGCAAAAGCAGGCGACAGGGACCTAGGTGAACCGCAATATATAAATCGCCTCTGGGCCTTTCTTGATGAAAATCTTCCCGCAAGCTCAGATAAAGATTTAGCAAAAGCTCACGTCGATTACCTGGGATCTTTTCTACACCGCTTGGATAGAAAAGCGTCCAAAGGAGTTCATGCGAAAGTAACTCATGAGGAAGCAGTACGATCGGTGCTTTACACTTATTTGACGCTCGGGGACCTACTGGAGTTTGCACCTTTTGAGGTTAGGAAGAAAGTCGCAGGCCCAACTAAAGTAGACCTGAATACAGCTTCACTTGAGGAACTCGCAATAGTTCCAGGAATAACTCGGGGGATTGCAAAGCAAATTGTTAAGCTGAGAATACAAATGCCATTATCTAATGTCGAGGATTTGAAAAAAATTAAAGGTGTTGGGCCCAAGACAGTGGAAAGACTAAAACAGCATGTAGTCACTCTGCCGACTGACCAAAATTCCGGCCAAAAAGCCAGAAAATGATTTTGTGCCGAATGGGTCCCTTAAACAATAAGTACACCATAAGCAAACGCCCATTGGGATTAGTAGTATATAACTCAAATTAAACAACATAGAATCAAAAGCAGTTATTTTTGATACCCTGAATGGAAATTAAAATTGCCTTAAAAGTAAGTAAATTTCTGTGAATCCCCAAGAAGGTTTTTGAAAATTTTCGATTTTCAGAAAAGGCTAACCCTTTTGTTGAAATGAATTATTAGCTTCCAAATAGGGGTAGATTCGTGACAGAGGAAAAAGACTTCTTCGAGATGGATCGTCGTAAGTTCCTGAAGCTTTCCGGATATGGTCTGACTGCCATAGGTGGTTATCTTGCAGCAGGTATTATCAACCCATTTCAAAATAAAATTAGTGATGCGGTGCAAGAAACTTTTTTCAGCAAAGACATTCCCCAACAAATCATTGAAGATCGAGAATTAACAGCTTTAATAAAACGAGTCTTTCTGGGGACTGGTGAGAACATTGCCATTCTCCCCGCTTCCCATAACCCAACTGTAGGTGCAGAACTGACTAAAGGTACCGTTGAAGCAGCGCAACCCTTTAAATCGGTGATTTTTGATCTCGATGAGAGAATTAAAGATATTTCAGGAAGCGTTAAAACTGGAATTTCAGGCAATCTAATTTGCTTTGGAAGTCCAACATCAAACATCGTGGCGCGGACAGTTATGCAATATAAAGAAATAAGAGGCGATGGAAGGAACGGACACCATTTTATACCAAACGAAACATTTGAATTTCCTTTTTTGTATGAACTTAACGGAGATCTACTCTTGAAAGAAGGGCATTATTGCAAAAGGTTGGTAAGAGATCAGGAGATTATTATTCCAAATTGGGGTATCAGACTGAGTAAAGACCTTCTTAAAATTCCAGAAACACGCAATGATAAAATCGCTAATGATTATCTCATCATCACCAATGTACCAAATATTTTTCACAAACAGTCTTATGAACTTGGACGTCGGATTATTATGCTTGGCGGGACTCATGCAACAGGGACCAGAGCTACAAAATTGTTGCTCTTAGACAAAGGTCTACTCAAACAAATTGAGGATAAATCATCCAGGATGTCCTCATGGCAAGCAGTGGTGACAATTGATAATGTTAACCTTGAAACATCCGCCCCGCAAAGTCTTGGAGGCAGAGTGGATGTCAAGGAAGTAAACATAGATCGCCAAAAACTTGAATCCCTTGTTTATAAACATGACAAACTCTATCAAGGTTACCTTTCTGCCTAAAGTGGAACAACAACCAGTAGCCCACAAAATTCTCTTTGTGCTCAACGCTACAACATTCCAGCCTACTCCAGTCAAACTTCGGAATATGTGAAAACCTTGGCTGGAGTTGGCTGGAATGAGTGGGAGTAGGTTCCAGTAGGATGAGGGTCTTGCATTTGTAAACCGCAGGTCGGACTCACCAAATAGCCTTACCGACTCACGGGCAAAAACATCCCCCTCCATTTTTCCTTCCAGTTTCAAGAACTTATGCTTTCATGAAAATCTTTGCGGTTTTTTCTTGATTCCTTCCGTTATTTCTTCTTTCAAACTGCCGATAAAGTACAAAGACGTTGTGCATGGGCTTTCAATTCTTCACCTCGTTACAAGGAGGAGCCGTTATGAAGTGTGTTCGTTTAATTAATTTGCTCATCGTTGGTGTTGTTTTCTCCACAGTCGCGATTGGCTGCGGGGCAACCAAACAAGTGCGATACACCTCGGGCCCACCCAATGTGGCCGTTTCTACCGAAAGTCTGAATCAGGAGTCCATAGCAGCATCTTCAGTAGCGTCCTATTCAAACGATACGCAGTATGTGCATGTGAAAATGACACAACCCTGATTCCCATATTTCCCTGGAATGCCGTTGGGACTCCCTCCGATTCCCAACGGCCTTCCATCATTCTCTCATCCAACCTTCTACTCGTTTGCCCAGATTATTACGAACCGACCTTTTTCATCCTTTGTAAAATCAGGTCCTTTTTCTGCCGCACGTAAGGGCTGTTCTGATCAGGTCGATACTGCAAAGGCCGTGGAATGACGGCTGCCAACCGTGCCCCTTCTTCAGCCGTCAGGAATCTCGATGATTTCCCAAAGTATTGCTGAGCCGCGGCCTCAATCCCAAACACTCCCCCACCCCATTCAATGACATTGAGGTACAGTTCTAGAATTCGACCCTTGGAGAGTTGCGACTCCATGGTATACGCCATCAGGAGTTCCTTGGCCTTTCGCCTCAGGGTCTTGTCGGTACTCAAATACAAATTTTTTGCCAATTGCTGGGTAATGGTACTGCCTCCGCGAGCCATTCTCCCTTGCTCGAAATTGGTTTCCACCGATTCTTGCACTTCTTGCCAGTCCACCCCTGCATGGGAATAAAACCGGCTATCTTCGGACACCAGAATAGCCCGACGCACATTCTTAGGTATTTGAGAGAGGGGTACCCAGTGTTGCGTGATATGGAACGATTTACCTTCGGCTTCCGCCTCCGCCCTGCGTTGTTGCATCAAGGCCGTCTCGGCGGGATTTTTCGTTTCAAGCTGTGCGATGGACCAGAAAGGAATGGTGGCGATTTCAATCAGCAGGTACAGGCACAAGAGTGACAGCATCGCCACGACTTTATGGGTTTTTGCCCAGAGAAGCACCGTCCCAAATTTTTGAGGCCACGAAGCCTGCCGCCTTTGGGTTTGCCACAAATATGTGGGCCTAGGAATTTTCGTTTTCATAAAGATTCCGCTCGTCGCTTGCTTCAAGTGCTACGATGACTTTTCGGTACCCCTGAGATCCCACTCCGCTCCAGGCGCTTCATGACCTTCCGCTCTAAGGCCAGGGCATTTTTCACGGCATAGGCATGTTCATCATTATCAAAATAACAATAGACATCTTTTCCCGCATTGATCCACATCACACATTTTCTGGCCCACGCATCCAGCACGGAGGATTGATACGAGCCTTGATATGCATCTCCCGGCCCATGCAACCGTATGTAGACGAAATCTGCCGTCACCTCGATTGGCGTGACTTTCCCGGCCAAGTGATACAGACACAACCCTGCGTGATAATGCCGCAACAGATCATACGTTTCTTGCTGCAACCAACTCTCGTCCCGAAACTCGAAGGCAAATGGTCGATTCCCTGGCAACACTTTTAGAAAACTTTCCAAACGTTCCAGATTCACTTTCCAGCGAGGCGGCAGCTGAAACAACACCGGTCCCAGTTTGGGACCCAGTCCCTGTATCGCGTCAAAAAACTTTTGAACGCTGGCTTCCGGATCTTTAAGTTTCTTCATGTGCGTGATAAATCGACTGCCCTTGCATGCAAAAAGAAAGTGTTTGGGGGTTCCCTTTCCCCAGGCTTCGAAGGTTTCAACTGAGGGAAGGTGATAAAACGTGTTATTGATTTCGACGGTGTGAAAGTGGCGGGAGTAGTATGAAATAAATTCTGAAGTCGGCATTGTTTTGGGATAGAAGGGCCCCACCCAATGCGGATAGTGCCAGCCGGAGGTGCCGATGAAGATACGGCCGAGCTTCACTCGTGCGCCATTCAACGCTGAGCATCCACGGCTTGTGCAAGGTCTCGCAGGGCTTGAGAGACCTGGACGTCAACCGTGGTACCTTCTCGAAGTAGTCGCAGTTTTTCCGGCAGCCGCTGTAATTGTGCCGCTGCATGTTCACGGGATTGGGGGAGTGGAATGGGAGAACTTATTCGCTTGCCACATTCCAAAATCTTCTCGATGATCAGCTCTCCATCTTGGGAATCATCAGCAGTGGTCAACACATCATGATCGATATGCCCCTGCGAGTCATAGTGGCGATAAACTTGTTTACGGCCAGGCCACGTCGCCTTCCCTTCCGATTTTTTTCGGCAGGCGCGGCCCGCATATTCCTGGAGTTTGTATGCGCAATCGAGATACGGGACATCCGCAGAGGCCGTCATCTTGGTGCCGACGGCCAAAAAGTCTATTGGTGCTTGGTCCGCCACCATGGCTTGAATGGCATACTCATCCAAATTTCCACTCGCGGTGATTTGCACGTCAGAGAGCCCGCCCTCATCCAAAATCTTTCGTACTTTGAACGCATGATCAACAAGATCTCCGCTATCGAGTCGCACGCCTTTAATGGCAATGCCTTTGTCTTTTAACCGCGGAGCCAGAGCAACGATTTTCTTCGCTCCTTCTTCAGTATCGTAGGTATCGATGAGCAGGATGACATTTTCTGGTTGCGCCTCGGCAAAATGTTCGAAGGCTTCGCTTTCGACTGTATGCGCTTGAATGAAACTATGCGCCATGGTACCGAACACCGGCACGCCAAATAATAGCTCGGCCAACACCGTGGCCGATCCGGCAAAGCCCGCTAGATAACTTGCCCGTGCGGCAAGCAATCCCGCTTCGGCTCCATGCGCACGGCGGAGACCGAAATCAATCAGAGGTTTGCCTGATGCCGCGAGTACACACCTCGCGGCTTTTGAGGCCGCCAAGGTTTGATATTGAAGAAGATTGATGAGGCGCGTTTCGACCAATTGCGCTTCAGGAAGCGGAGCCGTGATACGTGCGATGGGCTCATTGGCAAAAAAGATAGTGCCCTCGGGCATCGCGTGCAAATCACCGGTGAACCGCCAGCGTTCTAAATATTTCACGAAGGACTTGCTGAAGTATCCGCTCTTTTCTACCCATTCCAACTCTTCCGGCGTAAACCGCGCCTGCTCCAAAAACTCTACGAGTTGTTCCAGTCCCGCGGCCATGTAAAATCCGCGTTGAGGCGGCATCTTGCGCGAAAAGAATTCGAAGACCGCAGTCTCCTCCATGCCTTGCTCCATATAGCCTTGAAGCATGGTCAATTGATACAGATCTGTCAGGAGGATACTGGAGCGAATATCCGGGAACGACATGCCCTTAGAAGGTCCTCCGGTCGCTTGATGATTCGAGCGCACGGCATGGACCCAAGACCGTCATCAGGATGATCCCCTGGCGCAGGGTCTGGGGACTCCCCAGACCCAAACGCCTAAGGGTTGTGGTACGGACATTTTGACTTTGAGAGGTCACAGGAGGCCTTGGTGGCGGCTCCTCTAATGGGCTCGCCGCCTCAGCAGGAGGAACTTTGGGCGCTTCCTCAAATTCAGGTTGGGGTGACCATTCAATCGGTTCAAACTCCACCCCATCGGTGGAGTGCTTTTGCATTTGTTCTTGCAACCAACGACCAGCGACGGAAAGCCCCCAAACGAAAAGCGCCAGCAAGAAAAAGATGATGCTTTCTACGCTCATGACTTAGGTCCGCTCGATTGATCCTCTTCGTCTCCCGCGATGGAATCGCGCATGGCGGTATCGGCTTGCACATTCTTCATGCGATAGTAATCCATGATCCCCATGTTTCCTTGCCGGAAGGCCTCGGCCATGGCTTTGGGCACTTCGGCTTCGGCTTCCACCACGCGGGCTCGCATTTCTTGTTCCAAGGCCACCGCCATGGCCCGCCGTTCCTCGGCTTTGGCTTGAGCAATTTGTTTATCCGCATTGGCTTGATCAATCTGCAGTTTCGCCCCAATGTTTTGCCCCACATCCACGTCGGCAATATCAATGGATAAAATTTCAAACGCCGTCCCGGCATCCAACCCTTTACTCAAAATATGTTTGGAAATGTTATCAGGGTTTTCCAGCACCGCTTTGTGCGTGGGAGACGACCCAATGGTGCTCACCATCCCCTCGCCAACGCGCGCGATGACGGTTTCTTCGCCCGCTCCACCGACCAACCGATCGATATTCGCTCGAACGGTCACACGGGACACGGCAATAAGCTGTATCCCGTCCATGGCCACCGCCGTAATGCGCGGGGTTTCTATGACTTTGGGCAACACTGACATTTGCACAGCCTCCAGCACATCTCGCCCCGCAAGGTCGATCGCTGCGGCTCGCTTAAACGGCATCGGGATATTGGCCTTGTCCGCAGAGATCATGGCATTGACCACCCGCTCTACGTCCCCTCCGGCCAAAAAATGGGCTTCTAAATCGTTAATGGATATATCGAGCCCGGCTTTTGCGGAACTGATTCGAGCATTGACTATCGTTCCCGGCGGCACTCGGCGAAGTCTCATGCCGATCAATGTCATCAATCCCACATAGGCATTGGATGCCCAAGCCGCGATCCAGAGCGGAATAGGAATCAGAAATAATAAAAACCCCAAACCCGCCAATACGACGAGAAGTAACCCGAGTGATCCAAAGACTTGCGTTTCGGCTCCCATTACGTTTCACCTCTTTCCGGTGGTTCCGCACATGACCGGACCACGATTCTATTTCCATCCACATGCACCACTTCAACCCACTTCCCCGCTTGAATGAACTCGCCTTCCGAGACAACATCCACTCGCTGCCCATTGAAATGGGCAATGCCTGAGGGATGGAGATCAGATACCGTCGTGCCCTGTTTCCCAATCCATTGCCGATCGGTATCCGGTGTCGACTCATAGCCCTCTTTTGCTCCAAGTTCCTTATTAAGTACCAGTCGCTTGCCAAACGGCAATCGCGGGAATACTCGCAAGACTACTAAACTCAGGGCAATGGCAACGAGCAAAGAGATGGAAACCTGACCTATCGCGTCCAACACCACCTCCCATGTCGCACCTGCACCAACAAGGCTTAATCCCAAACCGCCCACAAGTGCGGCAATCCCCAGAATCCCAAAAATCCCAAACCCGGGGATGAGGAACACTTCGATGCCAACTAAAATCACGCCAAGCCCAACCAGCAAGAATTCTTCCAACCCTGCCAATCGGACCAGCCCATGCCCCCAGAAAAACAAAGCGAGGCTCGTGATTCCTAACACACCAGGAATTCCAAACCCCGGCATGCGGATCTCCGCGATGATGCCCAAAATGCCCAGCGTCATGAGTAAAGAGCTGACCGCTGGGTTGGTAAGAAATCGAACCAGCGTTTCAGCCCAGGTCTCCGACGCATAGCGAATCGTGGCATTCGCAAGGTTTCTCGACTCTAACACAAGTTCGAGAGTATTGGCTTGAAAATCTGCGACCTTCAGCTTCAGCGCTTCCTCGGTCGTGAGGGTGAGTAATTTTCCCTTGTCGATGACATCCTTAATTTCCACGTCCGCATCGACCATGGCTTCGGCGATGAGTGAGGGACGCTTGCGAGTTTCTGCCGTTGCGCGAAATTCCTTTCGCATGTATGAAACGGTTTTTTCCGCCACGGGTTGAGCAGGACCACCAGGAGCACCTATTTGAACCGGGGTGGCGGCCCCAATGGTACCGCCATCGGCCATCGCAATAGTTTCCGCGGCAAGACTGATTAACGCTCCAGCGGAAATGGCTCGCTTGTTCACAAACGCAACCGTAGGCACTTTCGAATTGAGCAGAGCATCCCGAATCACTACCGCAGCATCCACCCGTCCCCCGAAGGTATTGATTTCCAGAACTACGGCCTTGGCATCTTCTTTCTCAGCCTCATTCAACACCCGCTGAATAAACGGAGCCAGGCCCAAATCAATGATCCCATCAACGGGAACCACATAGACAACTGGCTGTTGGGCGTAGACAGGACAGACCCAGACCCACAGAGCCAAGAAGAAGGCGACTACATCTGTCGTTGAGCACTTGCGAATGGTCACGAGAAACCTTTCCTGAATCCTTAAGATCCAGCCACAACTAAACTTCAATGGCAGGGATCAAGGACCATGCGGTTTGTGACGGAACCCAAGAAACTACCGTGCCCAAACCCAGTGGCACGTGAAAATAGGAAGGAAGCAACACGACTGGATCTCGGATACCCTTGCAGGAATCCGTTAGTTTTCTGAAAGGCCCTGGAGCAACTCCACGCAACCCGGCTGCCGAAGTTTACGTAAAGCCACAGCCTCGATTTGGCGAATGCGTTCTCGAGTTACCCCAAAATCTTCACTGATTTCTTCGAGCGTGTGGTCTTTTTCAAACCCAATTCCAAAACGTTTTTTGATAATATAGGCTTCACGGTCGGTCAACACCCCAAGTGCCGTAGAAACTTTTTGCTGCACATCATACCGCTCCGCTGCAGCATAGGGTGGATAAATATTCACATCCTCAATGAAATCGCCTAACCGCATATCTTCGCTATCGCCCATCGGCATGTCCAGCGACATGGGCTCCTTAATGCAGTCCGTAATTTCTCTAACTTTCTCGTTGGGCAGGTCCAAAGCATGAGCCAGCTCTTCCAATCTTGGCTCCCGACCCAACTGTTGGACTAAATGCCCCTTGACCCGCTTCACCTTTTGCATGGCCTCATGCATGTGGACTGGCACACGAATGGTGTTGGCTTGATCCGCAAGGGCCCGGGTAATCCGTTGTCGAATCCACCAGGTGGCATAGGTGCTAAATTTATACCCCCGTTGGTATTCAAATTTATCGACCGCTTTCATGAGGCCTAAGTTGCCTTCTTGGACTAAATCCAAAAACTGCAACCCGCGCCCAAGATACCGTTTGGCAATGCTCACCACGAGCCGCAGGTTGGCACTAATCAGATCGGACTTTCCACGATCAATTTGGTTTTCCGCCTGTTCTAGTTTCTCTATCGTGATCAAAAACTGTGACGCAGGCATAGATATGACATTAGCTTCGAGATGGGTAAGCTTCGATTGCGCATCAACCATACCGGCCAACAGGGATTCCGCCTGTGCTTTGGGCAATTTCGATTTGTATTTTTTGGACAGGAGTGTGACCCAATTTGAATGGGCCTTTGCCCGATACTTCTGAAATTCTTCCTCTGACAACCCAAATTGTTTTGCCCCCTCATGAAGTGCATAGAGATATGAACGGACATTTCCACTCTCGGCCTTCACTCGCTCAAGGCAATGCGCCTGAAAACTGGATGAAAGGTTTAACTCCTTCACCACTTCCAATATTTTTTGATATAGATCTTCTTGCCTTTTTTGGGAATTGGCCATCTGTTGCTTGGTAGATCGATTTCCATTCCGTCTTTCCAACAACCCATGGAAGGATCTGGCATACCGGCGCACGATCGCAAGCCTCTGTAACGTCAGTGCTAACAACTCCTCTTCGGCTTGAGAATCTAACGGATCTTTAGCTTCCTCACCCTCTCCCGGCCCTTCCAGCTTAACCACATCTCGAAGAACCATCTCACCACGACGAAGCGACTCATGCACGTTCCATAGATGTTCCCACACCATCGGAAGCGTGAATAAGATAGCATGCAAATCCTTCTGCCCTTGCTCAATTTGTTGAGCTAATCGGACTTCCCCCTCCTGCTTCAGCAAGGGAACTTGCCCCATCTCTTTAAGGAACAGATGGGCTGGGCCTTTGGACTCTGCCGCACTCTCCTGCGCGGAAAGAGTTTCACCCTTTTTCAAAAAGGTTGAGGACATCGAATGGTTGCCCATCGCCGCTGGCGATATACTCAGATCAGTTCTCGCCTCAACACCTTGAGATAGTATGTCAAATGATTTTTTCATAATGGTCTGTCTTTATTGTACACCCAACATTACGCGGCTTTGGAGCCGGATCGGGTGGCCGATGATTTTGTGAGTGTTTGACTTTGGGTATTTTTGGAGACATAGGTCGTCCCCCCGCAATTTAGACACCGCAAAATGGCAATGTGCAAACTCGGTCCCTCGGGGTCAAATAACTGATCTCGAATAACTAATCCTTGGCACTTGGGACACTTCATTTTTTATCTCCCTCGCAGTCATTCCCTGCGTTTAGATTCTCATATGCCCTTCTCGAATTCTGGATCGAAAAATCTTGGTCTTTCTCTTTGATAAGCAATATTTCTCTCAATTCAAGTAGGCTGACTGATTTTTATGAGAAATCATTTTCAGATTCGGATGGGAAGCACTTGTTTTTTCTCGTTTATACTAGTTACTATAGGTAACTAATTATAAAAGTAAAGTAGGTACCAAAAAGTAACTATGAAATTACCAAGTAGCCCAGCCGGATGCCCTCTTGACGCCCTCCTTAGAGTACTTTCCGGCCCATGGACCATCTATATCCTCTGCCGGCTCCATAGAAATGGTCCTACTCGATTTGGCCAACTTAAGCGCCAACTTGTTGGAATTTCATCGAAAATGTTGACGGAACGGTTACGAAGCCTTGAAAAAGCCGAGATTCTTTACCGGGTGCACAAACCTACCGTACCTCCGCAAGTGACCTATGGCTTAACGGCAGAAGGGAAGGAACTCACCACGGTTTTGGACCAGCTCAACACTCTGGCCCAACAATGGGATGGCAGGGTACAAAACGACTCCAACCAGAAAATGGCTAGTTAGAATTTCTCTGACTTCTCTGCGAGATGAATTTTCTGATGGGAAAGCCCCCTTCTTTGAAAAGAAGATGAGCCTTCCCAACAGAATGGATCACTATCGGCTAGATGAAGCTGGACGCGAAGATCGACGCGGTCGGTTCGGCGGAAAATTTCTTGGCCTTTCAGAACGATCCCGATGTAGGCCCTCTGCAGATCGAGGCCGTGACATTCCGTTAGAGGAACGAGGCTTGGCCGATGTTCCCTCAGACATTTGTCCATATCTGGGTCTTGAAAATGAAGAGCGCGGAGCGCCTCCGTTTGGCTGTGGTCGAGCAGCAGGACGACTCCCGGGTGCGCAAGGCACGGCATGCCCCAGCAATCGCTCAATAGCCTGCAAGGATCGATAATCTTCCACCGTCACAAAACTGGTGGCGGACCCAATGGTTTTCATGCGAGCCGTTCGCCCAATCCGATGCACGTAGTCCTCAGGAACATTGGGTAAATCATAATTGACAACATGCCCGATATTGGCCACATCCAGTCCACGAGCGGCAATATCCGTCGCCACGAGAATCTGAAACCGGCCTCCACGAAATCCTTCCAACGCGGCTCGGCGTTGCGTCAGTCGTCGTCCGCCATGCAACACGGCCACACGATGGCCTCCCCGATCCAAGGTTTCTCCCAACCGATCAGCCCGATGTTTAGTTCTGGTGAACACCAATACGGACTCTCGCTTTTCTTTAAGAAGAGTCAGCAATAACTGAGTCTTATCTGATGACGTGGTATGATGCAAAACGTGATTAACCCCATCCGCAGGCGTGGCAGATTTAGCCACCATGGCACGTACGGGATCCTTCAATGACATCCGAGCTAAATCACCAAGATCACTAGGCATGGTCGCGGAAAAGAGCAACGTCTGTCGATTTTCTGGAATGGCATCCAGAATTTGGTTGAGTTGCGGAGCAAAGCCCATATCGAGCATTCGATCGGCTTCGTCCAATACCACAATCTGTAAATGGTTTAATAAAATTGTGCCTTGCCACATATGGTCCAACAAGCGCCCTGGAGTCGCGACCAAAATATCTGGCCGCTGCCGCAGACCGCGAATCTGCGCATTCATATCACTGCCTCCCACAATCGTGGTAGCAAATATTCGACGCGAGCGTCCAAGTTTTTCGATGGTCTCTTGAATTTGAAACGCCAACTCGCGTGTGGGGGCCAAGATGAGCGCGCGTGGATGACCTTTGGGGCCAGCCATCAGGCGTTCAATCATGGGGATCACAAACGCGGCGGTTTTCCCGGTTCCTGTTTGGGCGCAACCCAGTACATCACGACCTTCCATTGCAGGTGGGATGGCTTGAGCTTGAATAGGGGTCGGTTCTACCAATCCAGCCTTGGACAAAGCTTGTAACAAGGGAGCCGACACTCCGAGTGATTCGAACGTTAACGTTACGGATTCAGTCATTAAAACATTCCTTCTCCCAAGGGAGGTGTTAACAGAATGTCGGTGCAGCCCCTTGGAAGCTGACAAACTTCACATATCCCTGCGATGTTCACAGAGACCTCCTGTGTACTTTTTACAGCACATCAAGGAACGACGCCTTCTAAAGACAAAGAGTCGATGAATTAAACATTCTGTAAAAATTTAGTGGGATCGTATGTACACGTGGTCAGAAAACCAAACGAGGCAGAACTTAGGTGGGAGTCCGCTCCGAGCAGGAGTCTGGTCGCGATACGACCGCGGGTCCGTTTACTTATGATTTCCTGTTTGTCGCCGGACCGTCTCAACAAACAATGGCTTCAAGGTACAGTAGAATACCCGCACTGTCAAATTCCCTTCTCTCCCGATTGACGTACCCTTAGAGGCCATCACACCTTGGAGGACCATCATAGCAATGGCTACCCTTTCAACTTACGATAGGCGATGAGAAGCAATAACGCCCCTCCAACCGCCACCATCATACTGCGCATATCAAATCCTGTGACATCGCCAAAGCCCAGCATCGAACTGATCGTGCCGCCCACCAACGCTCCAGCAATACCAATCAAGCTGGTCACGATCATGCCTCCTGGATCTTTCCCAGGCATAATGAATTTGGCCACAATTCCGGCGATTAACCCAAACACAATCCAAGCGATTATTCCCATAAACTTGCTCCCTTTGGACGACTATTCACCTAAATGTCGATCATTCCTGCATGGCTGCAATAAACGAATCCGCCTCCTTGATGGACTTTTCCATATCTTTAATCAGAGAAGATATGTTGCCCTCCACCGACACCAGTTCTTGTTTGAGAGAGGCGATGGCTTGTGCGTTTAAATTATGTTTCAAGAATAGCACTTGGTCTTTGAACGCGGCGATGACAGGTTCCATCTTTGTCTCGGCCCGTTTCATGGCCTTGATCAACTGCCCATATTGCTTCCGAGTCTGCTCCAACTTTTGCTGACTCGCCCGGCGAAGACTGGCATTTGAGTATTGATGTAATTCGAGTTCCCATTCATCAAACAACGCCTCTGACACATTTTCCACGGAGGCGATACGATCATGAACCGCCTGGGCCTTGCTCTCGCTACGTTCATACTCGGCATTCAGTTTTTCGTATTTGTCCTGCAACTCTCCCCCTTCGAAATTCAACACGGTGGAGAATTGCTCAAACGCGGTTTTAAACTGGTCCTTGGCCTCTTCTTGAGAATCACGGGCTTTTTGAACATCCGACACAAGGAGGTCTCGCTTATGATACCCTAACTTTTCCATAGCCCCGTAATAGGCGGTCTGACAACCACCACAAATCATCACCAGCACCATCCCAGTAATGATTATTCCCATCTTAGATAATAAAGACTGATACATGGGCTTCTCTCCTTCAATCAATTAAGTCATCCGAATAGTCCTCATTCCGCCAAGAATCTGAGGTTGTTCGCCGAGCATACACATAGACAGGAGCAAGAACCAACATCATAATACACCGACAGAATTTTCTTTTTCTAAGGAGTCAGACATGACGATATCCATTTCACTTGGACTGTATGTGCTCGCTGGACTGTGCGAGATTGGTGGCGGCTATTTGATATGGCAATGGCTTCGCGAGGGAAGACCCGGAGGCTTTGGTCTACTCGGTGGCATCCTTCTGATGACCTACGGTATCATTCCCACCTTTCAACATGCACATTTTGGTCGAGTGTATGCCGCCTATGGTGGCATGTTTATCATCCTGTCCTTACTCTGGGGATGGGCACTCGATGGAACTCAGCCCGACCGATTCGATATCCTCGGCGGGTTCCTCTGCCTCAGCGGAGTCATCATGATTATGTACATGCCTCGAACCTAATATCTTTTACATCCGGCAAAGGAGTATCACTCATGAGTTGGTTGGCCGACCCAGAAACCTGGCTTGCCTTGGGCACCTTGACGGCCCTCGAAATTGTGCTGGGCATCGACAACATTATTTTTATTTCTATCCTCGCCTCGAAATTACCCAAGGCTGAACAACCTCGTGCGCGGTTCTGGGGATTGGCCGTCGCGTTGGGCACACGTTTATTGCTCCTCTTTTCCTTGGCATGGTTAATGGGCCTCACGACTCCGCTCATTACAATCCTGGCCCATGAAATTTCTGGACGCGATATCATTTTGCTGCTTGGCGGGCTCTTCCTGCTCGGGAAAAGCACGTTAGAAATCCACGAAAAACTGGAAGGCGAAGAAGAGCATGGGACTACGAGAGGCGCTGCCACTTTTGGAGCCATCATCGTACAAATCGCCTTGCTCGATATCGTGTTCTCTCTGGATTCCGTGATTACCGCCGTTGGAATGGCAAACCAGGTGAGCGTGATGGCCACGGCTATCGTCATTGCCGTCCTCGTCATGATGGCAGCCTCCGGCGCGATTAATGAATTCATCGATCAACATCCCACCATAAAAATGCTGGCCTTGAGCTTTCTCTTACTGGTCGGGGTCATGCTCATAGGCGAAGGGCTGCACTTCCATATTCCAAAAGGGTATATTTATTTCGCGATGGCATTTTCAGTCTTTGTCGAAATGCTTAATACAAAAATTCGCCGTCGTCGTCCACCACCGGTCAAACTTCGGCAACGCTATGCGGAATAAGCCATGAAGCATCGACAACTCGGAACCAGCGGCTTGACCGTTTCTGCCTTAGGACTCGGGTGCATGAGCATGTCCGAGTTTTATGGCCAAACCGATCAAAAGGAAGCCTTGGCTACACTACACCTGGCCATTGAACAAGGAATCACTTTTTTTGACACCGCAGACATTTACGGGCAAGGACGCAACGAAGGATTTGTTGGAGCGGCGCTTAAGGAACATCGCTCAAAAATTATTCTTGCGACAAAATTTGGAATTGTTCGAAATGATGAAGGGGAATTTGTTGGGGTAAATGGCAGACCAGATTATGTCCGCTCTGCCTGCGAGGCAAGTCTTAAGCGGCTGGGAGTGAAAGTGATCGACCTCTACTACCAACACCGTGTCGATCCCAACACTCCTATTGATGAAACGGTTGGCGCCATGGCTGACCTCGTGCAGGCTGGAAAGGTGCGGCACTTAGGCCTGTCTGAGGCCAGTGTTCACACGCTAAGAAAAGCGCATGCTGTGCATCCCATCACAGCCCTACAATCAGAATATTCATTGTGGACCCGCGACCCTGAAGAAGAAATCCTTCCAACCTGCCGTGAACTAGGTATTGGGTTTGTCCCCTATAGCCCCTTGGGACGTGGGTTTCTTGCGCACAATTTTGCTCAACCTGAAGACTTGGATGACGATGATGCGCGTCGCAAGCATCCACGATTCCGCCCCGAAAACTTTCAGAAGAACTTGGCCCTTGTCGAAGCAATTGAAGCCTTGGCAGAAAAAAAAGGCTGTAGCCTAGCCCAACTCGCCCTAGCCTGGGTCCTCTCTCAAGGAAAGAATATCATTCCTATTCCCGGCACGACGAAACGAACACATCTTGAAAGTAATATCAAAGCGATCGAAATTTGCCTTTCTCCCGAGGAACTATCACATCTCGATAAAATCGCGCCTTTTGGTATCGCCGCTGGCAAACGTTATCATGAATCAGGGATGGCGTGGGTAAACCTGTAGCTGGAACCTGTGACGACAATCAGATAAATGAGGAGAACCGTAAGAACAACCTAGGTCAATTCACAAAACCAATGAGCTCAGGTTCCAGGACATGACTGAGGATGTCTGTTCGGGCAATCATGCCAACAAGCTTGTTCTCTCGAACGACAGGTATTCGAATGATACGATATTCAATCATCTTCCCGATCACTTCTTCAGCAGAAGCATCTTCTTCGACACACACTGGACATTCCGTCATAATCTGGCCGGCTTCAATATCTTCAAGATTTATTCCCTCTTGAACAGCCTTCAACAAGTCGAATTCAGTCACCATTCCAACTACCGACCCATTTAGTTCAACCACGGGTATACCTGTGGAAGCTCCAGACAAAAGTTGAACAGCAAGATCTCGACCTCGCGCATGTCGAGTCGTCACCATGACCCTGGGATTCATTACTTCCCGTGCTCTCCATCCTAATGGACCACTTGACATCTGGCACCCTCCCGTTGATGTTCAGTCCGATCTAAGTAGCTCCTCGGCAGATTCTCCATTCTGATAAAGGGTTTTGATAAAAATCATAGGACTTTCAAGGAAAGAATAGGGGCAAACTTCCTCACAATCTTTCTAACATTACTCCCAATAGAGTAAGCCTCGAAGATCGCATTGAAAAGCGAAAGTCCCTTCACCTATTCTAGGAACATAACCGAGACCAAAAGTAGAATCATGACCCTACGAGCCCATGTTGAAGCAATTTACGAAAGCCTTCGCCCGACTTTAGGTGATCATGATCCATCACATGTTCAAACGAAACTCGAACGAGAACTCCGGCATGTGGTACCGAACTGGAGTGACGCCCTTCCGGATTGTCCGGGCTGGTACTGGTATAAACCGCCAAACATTGGCGAACCACAACTCCTACTCGTCAGCCATGGACGGATCGATACCAAACTTATGGCGGACCTTGGACCACCGAACAATTTAGTGGATGTGCAACGCATCAAAGGACAATGGGCGGGGCCGCTTTTGCCACCAAGTTAAATAATAAAGAGGACACCGTGCTTCCAGTGCAATTCATACAAAAAATTCGAAAACCGTTACCCTCCAAAAATTGGACCACGATGTGGCTGGTGCTTATAGTCTGGTTGGTAGGCCAAACCGGCATAAGCTACGCGGAGCAACCGGGAAATATATTGACCATCCAAAATGATTCAGGTCAATTTGCCTTAGTCAAAACCGTCGGTCCCACTCGGGCAGTTACCAAAATCCCCCTCGATCAAAAAAAATCCGTTCGCCTCGCGCCCGGGGAATACTATATTCTCGTACGATTTGGATTTGCTCCTAAAGAATATATTTACACTAGGGGCGAGCCCTTTACGGTCAAACAGGAGGAGAATAAATTTACCCTCACCACGATCACACTACATAGAGTCGTTGCGGGGATGGAAAACAACCATGAAGTATCCGGTGACGAATTCGAAAACTTTACCCTTACCAAAGAAGGCATGCCCTGAAATAGGCGAAGATTCACCCATGGAAGCCAAGGCCACCCGGCATGCTGAAAGAAAACTGATCCGTTAATGAAAAATCATAGACAGAAAATCAGGTCCGAACCCATCCATCCTGATTGACATGCAATAAATTGAATTGCCCATAGCTTTCCGAGAGGTTTAAGGTAATTCCCGCTTGAGCCCAAGTTGATCCATTGCCCACCTCGGCCCTCGTAGTTTCCGATCCATCCGGCAAATTAATACAAGCCCGAACTGCGGTCCCCGTCACCGGGTCTCGAAGGGGTTGCCCAAAAGACTCAAGAATCCCTGGGACGTAAACCATCGCCTTTCGGGCAGGCACATTGATCGCGATGTCAATCGGTACGAATTGAGGAGCCAACACTGTGGATATGCGTCGATTGAAAGAAAAAAAATGAGTCGCACCGGGCCTAGTGGACTCTCCGTGCAAAATTTTTCTTAAGGCTTCGCGTTGCGCGGAATTCGCCCGCTGATCGATGAAGATCTGCTGTTTCCCATTCCCGGCAACCATTTCATGGGGCCATTGAAGCAGCAACACGTAACTCAATCCGTCGAGTTGCGTCTCATTAAAATATCCTTCCGCAATATATCCAGAATCCAATGCCGCGCAAAGTCCTTGAGTCAATGGCGCATTGAATTGACTCCCCCAGCCATAGGCGCAATTGCAGTTTGAATACTCCACCCCGCGAATCATCCATTGATCTGTCATAATAAGCCCCGCCGAATCCCCCACATTCACCGGTTCAAGGGAAGCCCAAATTCTCTGTGTTTAATGACCTCACGTTCTGTCACATCCCACCGTTTAGCAGGCGCCTTCAAAAAGGACTGTAGCGGCCTTCACTTACATTTACATTACAGCAACCGGCGTTTCGACCACCGCGCCATTTTCATGAAACGAACTCACCCCAGGGGATACCGACGGTGGAAACACCCTCGGCACACCGGCCCAGGAAAAAGGAACCCGCCGCTTTTCAGTGCCATCTTCCCAGCGATACACCAAATCATCCGTTTCCAAATCATATTCCGGAGTGTCCAGATGCTCCCACTTCTCGACAAAAAGCTGATAGAAAATTGTATACAAGCCGTGCTCCTTCGGATTGTATTGAAAGGCATACATGGGCATGTATTGGATATCTAAATTGGTGTGGTAATGCTGCAACCAGATATGATCTCCAAGGATAGCCAGCTTCACATTGGGATCATCCGAATAAAATTTTACCCGTACATTCTTCTGCGCGGCGCGCAACCGTTTGAGATACTCGATGCTTGCCTTGGTTTGTGCCATTAAACTTTCCAGGGTGATGTCGGGATGGAAAATGGACTGAGCCCGTGCCCGCGCATTCGCACTGGAGGGGTTCATCAACATGACCTTGGCCTCCAAACAATGCTTCAACACAAAATGCAAATCCCCCTCGGGATCGACAAACGTATTTCCCGTCGAACCAATGATCATCACATGGCGGGGAAACCCATGGTCCTGAATCAACGACGTGATGCGTGCCGATGACACACGCCGTCCTCCGGGAAACACATGCACCAACCCGGCCCCCCGAGCCGCTTTCGCCAGTTTTCCATCCCGAAGGCTTCGCCCGAGAAAATTCAAGACAATAATCAGCACCATGGCCACGCCAATTTCGGCGGAGACCAAATACACCTTTTCATTTTTGACCAACCCCCAATACATGAGAAACCCTTGAGCCGCATAGGGTAACAATATAGCAATGGTCGCACTTACACTCACCAGACCGATGTGATATCCCACATGGCCTGTACCACTTAATCGCCGACGTAACTCAACTAACCGTTCACGATTCATAACACACGTACTCCTTCAAGGAATATAGACCGCGTGGCGAAACCGCCAGTTCCACGGAACTTCCAATAAAAATGCGCTGATGATGGCAATGGGTACAACAGAGGAAAACGAAGGGCTCCCAACCTTCAGCGTCGTGTCTCTATCCGTCAAGAACGGACATCACATGTCGTCCCTTGTAGCAATCTTTCGGCAGGATTGCCCAAGGGCTTGCAAAACCCAGAGCCTCTTGGTACCACATCATCAGCACAGCCCATAATTCACCCTAAAGGAGTTAAACCCATGGCCAAAAGCCAAGACTCACGCAAAGAAACGAAGAAAAAACCTTCCAAAAGCACCAAAGAAAAACGGGCCGAAAAAAAGGCTAAAAAGAAGGGATAGTTGGGCACCTCTCACATGGCATTCCTCAGCCCACTCATAATCCTGCTCGCCCTCGTGGGATGCACAAACTCACCCACCCATGGAGCAGTGCTCCCACTCAACCCAGTAGAGATCACCGAATGGGACGTACCCTGGGAACAAACTAGGCCGCGAGATCCGTTTGTCGATCAACACAATCGCGTGTGGTTTGTCGGTCAAGCGGGCGATTACCTCGCCATTCTCGACCCGACAACCTCTAAATTCACTCAATACCCGCTTGACCCCGGCACCGGCCCACACAATCTCATTGTCGACTCCAAAGACCAGGTGTGGTACGCGGGCAACCGTGCCGCACACATTGGAACACTCGATCCCGCAACCGGGCATATCACCAAATATGCGATGCCCAACCCAGCTGCCGACGATCCACACACTCTCGTATTCGGAAAGTCCAATGAAATTTGGTTCACAGTTCAGGGAGGAAATTTTGTTGGGCGTTTGATGATGAACTCAGGCCACGTTGACCTTATGCCCCTGCCAACACCTTCTGCACGACCCTATGGCATTGTTGTCGATGGAAGACAGATTCCCTGGTTCACGGAATTTGGCACCAACAAACTTGGAACCATTGATATAAACACTCACGCCGTTCGAGAGATCGAACTTCCAAGAAAAAATGCTCGCCCTCGACGACTGGCCGTGACCTCGGATAATGCCATCTGGTACGTGGATTACGCGGGCGGTTATCTGGGACAATACCTTCCCAGCAAAGGGAGCGTCGAAGAATGGAAAGCCCCCGGAGAACAGGACGCACGTCCGTATGGGATGACGGTCGATAATCAGGATCGAATCTGGTTTGTCGAAACCGGCTCTTTTCCCAACCGCCTCGTTGGATTTGACACGAAAACCAAAAAGGTCATCAGCATCACCCCGATCAAAAGCGGAGGCGGCTCCGTTCGCCACATGTTCTATCATCAGCCCACACAAACCATCTGGTTCGGCACCGACACCAACACCATCGCCCGCGTCACACTCCCCTAATCTTTCATTCGCAACATTTAGGCAACTGGGAATCAATAGACCTCTCCATGAATCTTAGCTGCAGAGCACCATCCGAGATGGTATGATGCACGCGACTCGACAACCCCATTTTTATTCCAACATTTTAAGAGGAAACCATGGCCACAAAATTCACACGCTATCTTATTGGGATCTCCCTGGGCTTCATGATCTTCACAGGAACTGGCTTGGCCGCAGACCCGGCTGAAGTCGGAAAGTTTGTCAACGCACGCATCGAAATTGGCGAAATGATGACCAACTACTTTTCTGGGGGAAATCAATACGGAAAAGGCGGGCGACCAGACCCCGCGCAAATGAAGAAAATGGGAGAGGACATCAATGCAAAGCTCAGCACACTCTTAGCCACGCATAACTTGACCATCGACGAATATCGCCAGCGTAGCCCAGAGATCTTCGCCAACGATGCAGCCGTGAAGGAATATCTTAATCAACATCCTGCACTAAAAGAACGATATGAGGCCCTGCCGTTTTCAAGAATGGGGCGCGGTGGCAGCGGGCGAGGATACTAAAAGCTCCCCACTGGTCAGAACGAATCCAACGTTGCGTGGATGAAGTATCGACTTCAACAACATCACGACCACTGGCAATTGGTGGATCAGGACGCGCCGAACATCGCTCCGGTGTTCATTGATTTCCTGTCAGGCAAAACCGCCTACCGCAGAAAATATGGCCATGCCGGTGGCGAAGCCATCAGCAGAGCCGTGGGGATCAAAAAAGGCCATCGCCCCAACGTCATCGATGCCACCGCAGGTTGGGGACGAGATGCCTTTGTGCTTGCAACCCTGGGCTGTCGCGTCCACATGATCGAACGATCGGAAATCATCGCCACGCTTCTTGAAGATGGATTACGTCGAGCTGAACAAGATGAAAAAATCGGCGCCTTGATCAAAGAGAAACTCTCGCTGTCCTGTGGCGAAAGCCGCCAAGAACTCCGCAAAATGCCATTCGAACCCGAGGTGATTTATCTTGATCCGATGTTTCCCCACAAAGAAAAATCAGCCCTAGTCAAAAAAGAAAACCGGATACTGCAAGAAATCGTAGGGCAAGACGATGACGCCAAAGAACTCTTGAAACTCTCACTTACCATTGCCGCGAACCGTGTGGTGGTCAAACGTCCGAGCTATGCGGACTTTCTTGCCGACCTCAAGCCGCACACCTCGATCAAAACCAAAAACCACCGCTTTGATATTTATCTCAGCAATACATAGCTGCCCAGCGGAACTTCCAAGACACATATCAACCCCTTGTCGATGCATGGATTCTATACGATAATGCAGGAGATGTTCCAAAGTATGTAGATTCAGGAGGAAAGAGTTAATGGCAAATAAACGGATCGGGATTAAAGACCCAGACCTTGCCAAAGTTGGAGTAGCGCTCAAACGCGCCGCGCTAAAAGCCAGGGAAATAGGATTAGCCACAAATACCCCAGTCTACGTCTTTCGAGACGGGAAAATTGTTGATGTTGTGGCAGAACAAAAAGCCAAACACCTACCTCATAAAACCAGCGGGAAAAGTTCACGGGCCCAAAAGGCAGGCCTTGGAAGAAAAACCTCAAAGATTACAAACAAGAGATAAGAGGAATAATCTTTCCTCGTGTTACCAATTCCGACATTCTTAAGTGCAACCCAAAAACACCTCAATCTTTCAGCACAACGAAGAACGGGTGCAAAGCGATGAGAAGAAACCAGACTATTTCCCCAAAAACAGCGCCGACATTCAGACCGCTTCCAATTAGTCTCACCAAGTCCTCAACCCTTCTGTGTCTCGCCTTTACTCTCCTTCTAGGAACCTCAGGCTGTACAGACCTTAAACGTCTGGCCTATGAAGGGTTTGACCGTGATGAGTGGCAACAACCAGAGCAAGTCATAAAAGCCCTGAAAATCGAGCCAGGAGACCAAGTCGCAGACCTTGGGTCGGGAAGCGGGTATTTCACCTTTCGATTGGCGGATGCGGTAGGACCCAACGGAAAAGTCTACGCCGTAGATATCGATGCGGAGATGAACGCCGCCCTCGCCGAACAGGTACAGGAAAAAGGATACCAGAATATCGAAGTCGTGCTCGCGCAACCGCACGACCCTGGATTGCCCGACAACAGCATCGACCTCATCTTTTCAACCAACACCTATCATCATCTCGAACAACGAGTGGCGTACCTGGCCAACCTCAAACAAGACCTTCAACCCAATGGACGAATCGCCATCATCGACTTCAATGGCGAGGGATGGTTCCAACACTTGTTCGGCCACTACACCTCCAGCGAAAGTATCCAGCGCGAATTACAAGAAACAGGCTACACCCTCGAAACAAAACTAGACTTTCTCCCCAAACAGGTCTTCCTCATCTTTGTAAGAAACTAGTAATAGCATCCCGAACCATAAAAACATCGCCCTCCCCTCTGTAATTCCCGACATTGGTAATCGGGAATCCATCCTCCATGTAATAACCTTTTATTTTTCCCTCCATTGAAGTACATTCGGGCGGCGAAAAAAAACACCTCGTTATGAATCAAGAAAATAGACCTTTGCAGGAGATCCACATTGAGAGATAAGAAAAAAGTGTGGCGAAACCGAACAAAAGCGGTGACCGTATCTACCGTCTTGTTATTGATGATATGTGCCACCGGCCTGGCAGCCGATCGAACTGCTGTGGACACAAGCCGGTCGTCGGTCCAGACCATCATGAAGTTCCCATCGACGGTGCGAAAGATTCCTCGGGTAACGGCACCAATACTGAGATCCGTGCAACTATGGGATATCGTCAATGGCGCAGCGAATTCCAGCATCAGCTACCGACGGCAGGTGCAATTGGGAATCAGCTATTCTGGCACACGCCCGACCCATTACCGAGTCAGCGAAAACCGTCAATTCGAGCGTGCCTCATGGCAGACATTTTATCCTCGTGGACGATACCGCTATACGTTTCAGCGAAATAGTGATGGGCGGAAAACCGTGTACGTGCAGTTGCGCTACGGCGACGGAACGAAATACCTCAGCCAAGTGCAACAGGCATCGATCGTCTATCGCAAACCGCCGACCATCAGTAATTTTCAGATTGAGAACGGCGCAGCCAGCGCTTCCAAGCGGCAGGTCCTGCTCACGTGGAACGTCTCCGGCATTGCGACGGACTACCGTGTCAGTGAGTCGTCCGATATGGCGGGGGCATCGTGGAAAACTGGCGGTGCACCTCCGAGCGGTGGTCTGATCTTCGATTTAGCCGAAGGAGCCTCAGGGCAACGAAGGATATATCTTCAGGTAAAGAGAGAACAGAGTGACCCCGTATCTGCCAACGACAGTATTAATCTCACTGTTGGCATTTGCCCGATCGGGCATCGAGGGTTGGAATGCAGCGGTGCCGGGACCTGTTCAAACGCGGGACAATGTACCTGCAACGCGGACATCAGCGGGCCAGCCTGCGAAACTATTTGCCAGCGGTGCTACGGAGCAGCCGGAAACAATTGTGGCGTCGCCGATGGCATGAATTTCCCCGCGAACCTCGGCGTGTGCATGAGCACGCCCCAGGGACCAAGCTGCCAGATCAATGCAGGAAGCTGGGCACACGACGAATGCTGCGTGCGCTACCGTTTTGGCGGACCGAATTCTCAACAAGGCTCCTGCACAGTAGCCGGCCTCGGCCCTCCACCGTATGTCTGCCAGTTAGAACTGGCCAAAGCCGTGGCCCAGCTACCAAACCCCCTGCTCACCTGGACACGCACGGATGTGAACTTCAGCAAGAGTTCTTGTACGGACGGAATCGAAATGCCGGTGACCCATGCCGATATGTGTAATCCTTCGGGCGGCACCCTACTCTGCAGTGATGTGCAATATTGCTGTAGTGGGAGCGGCCAGGCATCGGCCATTCAGGCACCAGCAGCAACCGGCGGGATATTGTGTGTCTGTGATTAAGCCCAGCTAGGGCCCTACAACCAGCAGATTATAACCCAAGAGCTGCCAAGTATTGGTGATGTGCCAATATTCACAACCCAGAATCCATCTTGGCCGTTTGCAAAAAGACAAGTTCTATATTGATGAGGAATTACCCCCAAACATGGTATAAAGACCTGCCATATACCAAATTTAAAAGGTGGGAAGAGATTCAAGGGTAATAAGGACAGAAAATGAGTAGGGAGTTTGTGGACTATTTGAGAGATATTATAGACGCTATGGGAAAGGCTCAACAATTTGTCAGGAATCTCTCTTATTTAGAATTCAAAGCTGACGACAAAACGGTCTTTGCCGTCGTCAGAGCCTTGGAGATTGTTGGGGAAGCAACCAAAAATATTCCCGATGATATTCGCAAGAACTACCCCGAGATCCCCTGGAAAGATATGGCGGGCATGAGAGATGTCCTGATTCATGATTATTTTGGCGCTGATGTAGAAACCGTATGGTTAACGGTTACAGAAAAAATCCCGCAGGTAAAACCGTTGATAGAAAAAATGCTAGAGAAATTATGATCACCTTAGAAACGATAAAGACAACGCTGCAAGCTCACAAAGAAGAGCTCAGCCAAAAATATGGTGTAAAGCAAATCGGGGTGTTTGGTTCTTGTGTGAAGAACGAACAGCTTGAGACGAGTGATGTTGACCTCCTGGTTGAATTTGATAAAGCCATCGATTTGTTCATCTTTGTTAATCTCAAAAACTATCTATCGGACTTGCTGAACGCCAACGTTGATCTCGTGATGAAAAAAGCCTTAAAGCCGAAAATTGGCCAACGCATACTACAAGAGGTTGTGGAAATTTAATGGGGATACCCAACGAATGGATCAGCCGTTCCTGGATACCTACCAAACCCCCTGCTGACCTGGACGCGCACGGATGTGAACTTTAACAAGAGTTCCTGCACGGACGGAATCGAAATGCCGGTGACCCATGCCGATATGTGTAATCCTTCGGGCGGCACCCTACTCTGCAGTGATGTGCAATATTGCTGTAGTGGGAGCGGCCAGGCATCGGCAATTCAAGCCCCAGCCGCAACTGGCGGGATATTGTGTATCTGTGACTAGGGCTAGTCAGGGCCTTCCATCGAGACCAGCATCGTTACACAGTCCTTTCAGACTGGAGCCCTAGGCCTCAGATTTCCTGGGATAATGATAGTCCAGACAAAAGGCGCACAATTCCTGACGAATATTGGCAGGAAGCTCTCTCACCCAGGTAGGAATCCAATCCCACCGATTTTTCTCTTGTAAATTTTTCACTTTGCGGCAGTGAGAACATTGGTGAATAAGTCCATCGCTATCGGTATAAACCGAGGCATTCCCCTCGCGTGCCACCTCAGTAACTGGGTGCGGCATTTCCTGCACCAGACTATTCACGATAAGAATTCCTTGATTCACGCCCACCGGATAGAGGGTCATGTTGAACATCCGGTACCGATGAGCACTGGAACATTGATACGCGTGCTGCTTGGGATAACCCTGACTCCTCGGATCATTAAACGTGGAAAGAAAAAACCCCGTATAAAACTCCTTCAAATCAGAAGTCACCGCCTCCATCACATTTCTTCCCAATTTCCACTCCTCAGAAATGCTCGGTTCGCCGCCGTTATCTTGGGCGAAGGCAAACCACGCCGGATTGAAATACGCTAAAGAAAAATCTTTCCATAACCCATAGACAGCCGAAGAATGCATTTCGATATTCACTTCATCGAAGCTGGCGAGAAGCTTTTGAAATGCCGGGTCAATCCGCGCCTTCATGTTCTACACACCATGATCATTTCCGTCTGGCAAGCCATCCCGTGAACTTTCAACCTATTCCCTTCCACCTCCAAAAAACAACCACCAAGCAACGCGGCCTTTTCTTCTATTTTTAACGAGTAGGAGAATGGATAAAGTGTCAAACCTTTTCTACCTCAAGGGCATACGCGCATGGCCAGGCTAGTTACCGAAATCACCTGCCCATTCCTTGTACTTGCGTCGCCACATACTTCTAAGAAGCCAATCTCCTCGTTCCCATCGACAGCGTCGCCGACAAGAGCAACACGCCCACTTCTAAATCGGTGGTCGTTACTGTCCAACTCTATTTTAGTACCCCCTGCCATTCCTCAACGACAAACAACTTTTTCAGTATTCTCTTTCATTTTCGCAAACCAATTAGGTACCATTTACCGATGACAATTGGCCCATTTTTTTTAAGGCCTTCCGCACTCCAATAAAGAGGGATTTTTTCTCATCTTAAAAAAATGTGGCATTCAAGGCCTGCCCCCCCAACCAAATGGAGGATCACATGGAAATACATTCTCGAACAAACGACAGAAAATATAAAATATTTATTAGCTCGTCCTTTGAAGATTTAAAGGATGCACGAATCCAGCTAATGAAAAGAACTTTAAAGCTCGGCCATTTTCCAGGAGGAATGGAATTATTTTATCCAGGAGAGACTAGAAACTTGGAGGTAATTGAAAGGGAAATAAAATCTTGTGACATTTTTGTAATTCTCATTGGGGCAAGATTGGGGATGCCTATTACTGACGATGATTATCCTGAAATTGATCACGTTTATTACACAATGGAAGAGTACGAAATAGCATGTAAATATAATAAGCCCGTGATACCTTTTCTGCTATACGAAGAGGAATTTAATAAGGCCATTGAAGAAATCACAGATAGTTCTAAAAAGCTAGGCAGTTCTTCGCACATTTCTAACCAGATAGAAACGTTGAAGAATTTCAGAAACACTGTGGTGCAAGGGCCACAGGGCAAGAGAATCGCAGGGTTTTTTTCATATAACGACACATCACATTTGTGTGAAGTTTACTCTGGCGCAATTAGCGCTACAATTAATGAGTACTTTGATTCAGGCCAAAAAGGTGGTTGGGTAAACGGAGCAATATATGATGATCTCAAGGCCCAAATTGCACTAGGAAGATCAGTTAGCAACAATATTTTCTTTAAAAGATTTGCCGAAAGGTTGAGCACCTTTGGAACCTTGTCGGGTAGGACTCAAATTGATTCGGAGTTAAAAACTAGCATTGCCGAATTCTTCTGGCTAAATTACCTAACAATCATAGAAGAAAAAGGCATTAATAAAATATTTTTTGAGTCAGGCTCTTCTATAGCTTATGCCTCGAGAAAGTTTATCGAATATGTTTATGAAGAGAGACAATCCTATCACGATTGGCTCCACGAAAAACTTCAAATCAGAACAAACAACTTTTTAACTTTTCTAGATTTACTTCTTATTGATTCGAGTTGGCAACCTTTGGATGTCCGCCTCCAACCGAATGGCCCCTTCTCTTCTGACTATGGTGCGTCATATGGAATGATCAAAAATGCTAAGGTTAGGTCGGCAACTAAACACAACCGTGAAGAGAAAGGGCTTCATAAAGACGCCAATGAAGCCATATTTAAAATGACTGAGGAGTTAAAAATTGATTTTGAAAGATCAGGAATGATATTGATGACAGCCTCCGGTTTATATTTGGAAAAGGAATCAAGATTTTATGGCCCTCATGTTGGCAGCTACCATAACATGTTATTGAAACGCAGCCTTCTTTCCATGCCTTGCCCGAAAGTTATTTTTCTTGATCAAAAAAAATGGGGACTAGAGTTTGATTCTGATAACTGTTATGCCATTTGTGACAAAACCTGCGGGGATGATTTAACTTGGGAATCTCTAAAAACTAAGACACCACTAGCAGTGGCGTTAGCAGCTTTTGAAAAGGACCAACAGGATAACCTAGCCAAATCTCTTTTTTCTGAAGGATTCATTCATCAGGAAAAAGGAACTGTCAAAGCTGGGGCTAAGGGAAGGTGGCCAATAATAGCAGGAAACGAATCATTTTGGAAATTTTTTAGTTAACCTAAGCACTTTAATATATTCAAAAAAATTCGACATTCCAGAATTAAAGACGAGAAGAGATGGGGGTCAGCAACTGTTGAATGAGAAGAACTGGGTTCAGGACTTGAATCGCGCAGCCTTTTCTTTCCACAATCTACCTATTCAAACCGCATAAAAAATTAAATTAGTTTCCAAATAGGCAATCTCCAACCTTTTCTCCACCTCTCCCACACCAAGAGTGCAATTTCTGATTTGAATGATTTGCAGTGGAATAAACCTCTTTCACGGTTCTTTATTCGATATAACTAATGTGAGGATATTGCAGTCCAACAAATGATATTATGTTGGCTTTATTGCTTTTGTCATGGGAAGGATCATGGATCTTGGGAGTCCATCACAATTTGATTTATCTAACCCCCAATGGATAGCAGTTTGCCTAGCCCTTATTGGCATAATTGGTACTGCTGCTTATCACAGTATTCCATGGATTCGAAAACGAACGGTCTACAAGTACTGCAATTTCAATCTACAGATTTTAGATAAATTTCCTCCCAATCATCACGAATTATCGGGTTTAGTCTCATTTCCACTCAACGTGACGGATTTCTATGTTGTGATCAAATCTAAAGACAGATTTTCTCTTCAGAGAGTTAATTTACGATTCCTCGACAAGAACCAGACCTTCAAGTCGCATCCATACGGCAATGCAGATTTGAAGGTTATAAAAATAACGTCCCTGAGATATTGGGATGATCGCTATGTTGATATTGAAAGCTGCTCAGATCAAGTAGGTGGTTTTGGAGCAGCATTTAACAGAACTCTCAAAAAGGAAGACGGGCTATATTTCCGACTGGGCGTCCATATTCAGTCGCCATGGGTTGGCATAATATGTTTTCGGGCCATAGATAACGATGGCTTTGAAAGTTTTGCTAGAAATAAGTTGGTAGCTTTTGGGCTAGCATATGAAGATGCGTGGAAGGTTTGGTGTGGTGAAAAGAATATAAATCATTGTAATATCGCTCCAATCTCGATCACAGATTTAGAGACGGAAAGTCAACCCTCTATTGAGCTTTTACCTAAGAGCAGCCAAAGTCCTGATTTGCGATTATCCGTACATAACCACGGACCTACAGCAGCTTTTTCCGCGAAATGCGAAATCTTGAGCACCAAAAATGATCCGAATCCACCAAGGAAGGGCCTTTTTCAGCTTCGATGGATTCTTCAAAATGATAGAGAAATGATGATTAGGCAGGGAGATAAGGAAGATTTGCTAATTGCAAGAATAAATGTTGACCATGGTTCTCGGCTTGGGCAAATGATCTTTTATGAATTACTTTCAAATGGTGATGCCGAATTTACTTCATGTCGTTGGAATTTGCCTGAATTGGAACTCCCTGAATATGAACTCGAGATTCGTATTTATAATGATGGTTTTGATAAACCCTTTCTTAAAACATTTATTGTACGGCCACATCTACATTGGGGGCCACTAGAAATGATTGAAATAAAGGTCTCTTGATTGAGTACTAAAAATTGATTTCGTATGCGATTTATTACGCAGTCAGGTATTAAAATTACTTTGAAAAAGAAAAAGAAGAAGATCGGGATCAGAATCGCAAAGAAAATCTGATACAGAAAGAAGTACAGGGCATATTCAAAAACAGGGATTTTTTTGTTAGCGCACTGAAGCCCCACGCCGAAAACCGGATGGCATAGGCGAATAAATGAGGGAACACGTTGCGAAGAGCGCTATATTTGTGCGCGCCCGAGAGGCTGTGAGCGCCCGGCTGACAACGTAATTACGGAAATGGACAGGTTTAGAGGTGAACTACAGGCTCTCTCGATGCTCCCTCACCAACCCAACAATTCTGTTCATCACCCGTTGGGACCGTCGTTGCGCTACTGACTTACGATTTTTGATTTCTTTTTTCTTGTCTGGATCAGGCCGCATTTTTTGATACAGAATAAAATCACGCAATACCGCTTGAAGTTTATCAAACGATAGTCGCTTTCGTTCCCTCAGAATTTTTTCTGTCACCCAAATAATGGACTCTCCGGTGATGCGATCATACTGGTTAATGATGGATGCCCGCATCCCGAGTTCGAGTAACATTTGTCTTTCCGTTTTTTTGAAATGTTTCGCCGCTTGATGCACTAATGCCCTATATAGTTTTTGAAATTCTCGTATTTTTCTGATTTTCGTCTCATCTAACGTTCTGTCCCGTTTGTTGGCATAGCTTGACGCCATCGTTCCCATAAAGACGTCAGGGGTCATGATCGCATCCGTTTCAGACAGATGAGGGGGTAGGGCTCGCAGAATATCCCTCATACAATAAATGGCATCCCAGGTGAGCCCGTCTGCAACCTTGTACACGCCTCTTTTCGATTTCGCCTTTTCGAAATAACTAAACACGCCTTTAAATTTCTTCATTAGATCCTGGTGTTCTGTGAACAGGTATTCTCGATGGGAATCCTTAAATCCGATTTTGTATAACAGATGACGACACAAATGGTGTTCAAATTCCTGATCAAACACCTTCAACAATGTATGGCGAGTAAAATGTTGAATAGGCTTCTTCTGACCTCTGACGAGAAAATCACTCATTTGAATAAACGTTTGCACGATATATCGGGCCTTGAGTTTTTGTTCGGGAATGGTCGTGGACCAACGATCCGTGTCATCAAATCGGTACTCGTGGTGATACAGGCCAAACTGCCTCACTGACCCATAGTCTATGATTCCACCGTCCATCAAAATATTGTCTCCGTCCCAATCTAACCAGACGAAGAGATAGTCTGATTCGAACGTGGCCGTGGTCTGCGCAAACTGGTTGGCCATGTACTCTGCAAGATATTCATAGCCTTTCTTTCGAGAACTCTGCCTGGGCCAATCACCGTTCAACACCTGTCGATCAATGTAATAGTCCACCGCGGCACGTAGCCCTTCAAGATCCCCCTGCTTGAGGTATCGAAACAGATGTGACGGTCGCAACAAGTTCGTTCCCGCTCGAACATTAATCGCGTTTCCCTTTGGATATTCAATCATCGCCAAGGTTCTCTCCGTCGCGATACCATTTCTATGAAAAATTTCACTCAACAGGGCTGCCGAAATTCCATCCTCGAGGTCTGCATACCCACATCCATAAGATGCGAAGGGGTCGCCGGTTTTAAAAAACTTCTTTTCAATGGCCGTGGCTGGGCTGAGGCACGTCGCCCCTGTTCCGCAGCTTGATACGTCCCACGTGGTCCCACGATAGGAAATCTGGCCGTTCCAGATGCTTCGCCCATCTCCGGACGTGCGTCCGGTTTTGTCCGGGTGTTGCAATTGCAGATACCGGGTCGCCATGTACTTATGAGGTTTTATATGCTTTTTGGGAATGAGTGTTTGATGGAAGACATCATATTCATTGATGATTTGAATGCCGAACGTATCAAGCACCGTTTGAGCCAGCTTGCGATTCATTTTCTGGGGGTGATCCCCAGCAATCAAACCCATCTCCTTCGCAAGGTCGTAGTTGAAATAGGCAAGCTTGCCCCCTTTCCGCAGGCGCACGGAGTATTCCACATAGCCCCCTGGGACGGCTTTCTGAAAGTCATGGTTTCCATTGATCAGACGAAACCTGTCATACCGCCGAGGATCTTGCTTCCCCTGACGCCCAGGAGCCCGCTTTGATTTTGGTAAAGTCTTCACAATCTTAGGAATCGGATATTTGATGAAAATAGTTTAATATTCACAAGCGAACATTGGATTGATACATCATCGACGAATATAAAAGAGTGGGCCTTCTCTCAAGTGAGTGAATAAATTTTAGGGAATCATTTCCTGAAAGGCTTAATCGAAAAAAAGTTGATAGGTTTCTCTGCGAGGGAAAAGTGGCCAGGCTTTTTTGTAGATTTATGCTGATCCTCCCTCCCCTTTGTAAAGGACGTAATTTCCGAAGAGGGAAAGCGGGTGAGATAGAGCCCTCCTCCAATTCCTCCCCTTTGTAAGGGGAGGACAAAGGTGGGGTAGACTGTTCAACTCTAGAATGATGCGTGAGGTTTTCTTTCGCAGCACTCAATTGTCGTGACCCTCTACCTCCCCTGCACCTCCTTACAAAGGAGGGGAGTGGAAAACGACACAAGCTTCTCCCCCAGTTGTGAGAAGAGCCAAAATACTAGCATACGGAGCCGTTCATGAAACTCGTCTTGTATTCGGGTGGGCAAACAACTTCAAATCGTCTGATTCACCATGCCCTCTTTCAATTAGTGAACCCGAAACGAAATAAATCCATGACCTACATTCCCTATTGCCAGGACGGATCTGACCTCTTTTTTAAGAGGGCAATCAAACGATACCAGGGTGTGGGCTTTAAACGGTTTCATTGCTTGCCGGTCGATGTGCCCTATACTCGTCAGGATCTACAAACGGCCCTCAGGAGTGACGTGATTTATCTTGCGGGGGGAAACACGTTTTACTTTTTAAAACACCTAAAAAAAAGCGGATTGATTCCTCAATTGAAAACATTTGTCGAGAGAGGAGGCGTGCTCGCGGGTCTCAGTGCCGGGGCGATCATGCTTACCCCTCATATTGGCACCGCAGGGCCTCCCCTTCCGTACCCAGACGAGAATGACGTGAAGTTAAAAAATCTACGGGCCCTGGGTCTGGTCCGCTTTGAGTTCTACCCCCACTACGCCTCAACGCTCCACACCAACCAAGCCATCCTTCGGTACAGTCGCACCACCAAATACCCCATTTTCGCCTGCCCCGATGGCAGCGGCATCACGATCAATGAACATCGCATGACCTTCATTGGAAAAGTGTTGATGTTTTTTGGAGGAAAGAAAGTGGAGATTTTTTAATTTCCAAAGGGGGAAGGAAAAAGGCATTCGATACTCATGCCTCACCCCTTGCCATTTTTTTTCAAAGGGCAAGGCCGACCTAGGCAGGGTTTTTTGACAAACCCGTTTTTAGGAAGGTTTTATTTCCCGGGCGGCTTGAAGCACCCAAGCTTTTAAGCTGCCGGCTTGTTCGGCCACATCCTGAATGTTCGTTAAGTCATGGGCCCAAACTCCTTGAACTTCTTCGCCCTTCCCAGTGATATCCTTTTGGATGGCCGCAAGTTCCACATCAAACCGCTCCACAGGCTGAGATTCAATTCGCCGGGTGCCACGCTTCTTATTCATGATGCCATCCGCACCAAGGTCGCAGGCAAACCGGACGAGGTCGAGCTTTCCGTCGGGTAGGAGCTTAGCAACCAATCGATGGGTCGTTCCTGCTTTGGAATGCACAAAAGCCGCTTTATGGAATCGTTCCCCCTTGGCAGGGTCGACCTCTAGCGTGGTCATATCTGGGGCTGGGGCTTCATCAACTTCTGCCATATGTGATTCTCCTTTTCATCTATTGGTACTGACGACCTGATAGTTTGCAACTCTCTGACCTTAGCAAAGGCCTCAGTGAGGAGCAAGAAGTCGGGGTTTCGTGATGATTATGGATTGATCCGAGGGTTTCAGGATAGGTATCTATACATTGGTGAAACCTTGCCCCTTTACTGGACATCGGCCTGGTTCCTGCCTTCAGCCTTGCTGGCGAACTTTTTGAACCATCCCCGTTGACTAGACGTCCCCACTCACAAATTCGTTAACTGCGTGCGCGAACAGGTTGATACTGCCGTGACCGTGTTGCGGCATGTTGGGCTCGCCCTTCGTTTTCAAATTTGCGTCGCGCGAGGAAGTTTTTAGTAAACCGCAAGAGGGTTTCGGGTGCATAATAGGGAATCGTTTTGACCGTGGAGTCTTGCAGGAATCGTTTGAGATCTTCGGCGGGGGTGTCTTGGCAAAGCTCAGCGGCGATAGAGAACCCGGCACTGCCGGGCCGCACATAGTCCGCGCGAAGCGGAAGCGGGTCGCTGCCGGGGAGTATTCTTATACCTTGTTGTTCGGCTTGGAGAAACGGCTCGGGGTAGGGAAGAAATGTATGGCGACTACCGTGGTCTCCCAAAAAAATTTCTTCAGGCTTTTGCGACTGCAAAAACTCCGAAAGTTTCTTTCCTTGCTCCCCCGACCATTTCGACGCGCCCCACAAGACCATGGGGAGGCCTCCACTCTTTCGAATGGCGTCAACCGTGGTGGCCAGCTTCCCCCCGTCTGGGAATACGGTCTCGGTGAGAAGTGCTGAAACGATCACCTGTCCTTTGGTGATAATCTGCCGTCCAGCGATGACCACAAGATCGTCCCCGCGAGACGATCGCAAGATCAGGGAGCATTGTTCTTTCGTGCGGTGGATTGTCCACGCCTCCCACGATCCATTCCGTATCGCTTCACCTTCGTCAGCCATTTTGGTGAGCCAACTAAACCAATCGTTCCCCTGGGATTCGACAAGCAGGAGCACCCCACCAAACTGGGTAAGATCATGCTCATACGCCTGCGCCGCGAAATTCACGCATGCGGCATCGAAGAACTTGTGCAGTGGAAAGCAGGCGTGAATATGGACCTGTGCATCGACAAACGTGCGGCTCTCGTTCATGGGGGTTGCTTGGCTGTTCTGTCGCATGATTCTCCGGCACCTCGGTCACCTTTTCGGCAATACCGCACTCATTATTTAGGCATCATTACGTACATTCATGGCCGGCATAATTTCACCACGATTCAAGACACCAGCCTTGGGCATGGCTTTGGGCCAGTTAGATGAACTCTATGAGAACGGAAGAAAATGAATCTTGGGATTTGGTATCAAAAGAACTTGAAACAACATTCATTTCTTGTGGGCGTGCTTTTCGTACCATTGCCTGGAAATCACCAAGGGGAAAGGAGTAGAGTTTGGTTCGGAAATGTCAGCACACCGAAAAGCCCTTGTCTCCAAAATTCTTTTTTATCACTTCACCCAAGAAAAATAAGTGAGCCTGAGAAGATCCCTCAACAGACTATGACTCCTGAAGATTTTATGCGCCTGGCGATTTCCATGGCGCGGAACGTCCCTCAATATCCATTCGGGGCAGTGATCGTTCGACGGCCCACCGGGGAGGTCCTTGCCCAAGGATATAACCGTTCTTCTCTCAATCCAACCTTTCACGGCGAAATCGATGTCATTAATCGTTGTGCTGCCGACCACGCCCCACTCGATTGGACCGAACTCGACTTATATACGACGGCTGAGCCGTGTCCCATGTGTCAGAGTGCCATCGAGTGGGCCGGAATTGCGACGGTGTATTTTGGAACGTCGATCCCTTTTCTCCAACAACTCGGGTGGAGGCAAATCGATATCCGGTCCGAAGAAGTATCTCGCCGTACCCCATTTCGAGACACCACCATCATTGGCGGCATTCTGGAACAAGAATGCAATGCCCTATTTGAAGCCGCCCACCAGAGTACGTGTAAGCAATAAACCCCTTTTAAACCATTGCGCTACATCAAAATTTTGGTCTGTGGTTTACCAAAGGCGGTGAGTTCTCTCCTTGCCTATTCTCCACAATTGCTTATAGTCCCGAACTCGGGCACAATTCATTTCCTACAGTCATGATTGTTGTACCTCGCAGGGGAAAGGAATTCGATCTTTATGAGCCAATTTGTGAATCGAATGATACGCGCGGCAAAACTCGACCCACAGGTCTATGAAGAAGTCGAAGCCGATAAAAGTACTTTGCCTCAAGCCATGGGCGTGGTGGTGTTATCCAGTGTGGCCGGTGGCATTGGGTTTATGGAAGAGACCGGATTGGGAGGGCTCGTGTTCGGCACGGTCCTGTCCCTTGCTGGCTGGTACATCTGGGCGTTTGTCACCTACCTCATTGGCACAAAACTTTTACCCGAACCCCAAACCTCTGCTGATCTTGGTGAACTGCTTCGGACCATTGGGTTTTCCAGCGCCCCCGGTTTGATTCGAGTTTTCGCCATCATACCCGCCTTAGACCTTGGAATCACCCTCGTGGCCGCGGTGTGGATGCTCGTCGCTATGGTCGTGGCCGTGCGGCAAGCCTTGGATTACCACAGTACCTATCGGGCCGTTGGGGTCTGTGTGCTTGGGTGGATTGTACAGGCAGTTTTTCTCGGAGTGATTTTGTGGATGGTAGGGGGAATGCCTGAACCCATGCCGGCCCACTAACTCTCTTTACCTTGTTCGGCAGCCGCCCCTTTTCGGAAATCTTTGTTCCGCGACTACGGCGTTTCGCCTTTTACCGCTTTCATAGAGAGCGAAATGCGCTTCCGAGGAATATCCACTTCCAACACGGTCACTTTCACTTGTTGACTCACTTTCACCACAGTGTTGGGATCGCTGACATAGCGATTGGCGAGTTGACTGATATGCACGAGGCCATCTTGATGCACGCCAATATCGACAAAGGCGCCAAAGGCTGTCACGTTGGTCACGACTCCGGTTAACACCATGCCGGGCTTCACGTGCTCAATGGATTGCACGGCTTCGTCAAATTGTACGGCTTCAAATTGCTGACGTGGGTCACGTCCTGGTTTTGCCAATTCTGAAAGAATATCCGTGAGCGTCGGCTTGCCGACTTCATCGGTAATGTAACGATTGAGATCGATAGCGCGTTGCCGCTCGGCATCCTTCATCAGCTCCTTTACCGTACAGCCAAGGTCTTTGGCCATCGCATTCACTACGGAATACCTTTCAGGATGTACGGCACTAGCATCGAGCGGATGTTCGCCATCGGTGATGCGCAAAAATCCCGCGGCTTGTTCAAAGGCTTTGCCTCCCAGGCGTGGAACTTTTTTCAGTGCCGTTCGGCTTGGAAAGGGACCATGCTCTTGTCGATACGCCACGATATTAGTAGCCAATTGAGGGCCGACACCGGACACGGCAGTGAGCAATTGCGGGCTCGCCATATTCACATTTACTCCCACTCGATTCACACAACTGATCACCACATCCTGTAGCCGCTGTTTTAAAATGCCTTGATCGACATCATGTTGGTACTGCCCGACCCCGATCGCCTTAGGATCGATCTTCACCAATTCGGCTAACGGATCCATGAGCCGACGACCAATCGATACAGCTCCACGTACGGTGACATCGTGATCAGGAAACTCTTCGCGCGCCACAACCGATGCAGAATACACCGAGGCCCCGCTTTCATTTACCATCACCAAGGGAATTTCCGTGGGCAAAGACAACCCGCGCAAAAACGTTTCGGTTTCTCTTCCAGCGGTACCATTCCCGATCGCAATGGCTTCAACCTTGAACCGCGCGCAGAGCCCGACAATCGTTTCCCCCGCTTTGGCTGCCCCGCCTGCGCCCTGATGTGGAAAGATCGTCTCCGTATGTTGGAGATTCCCTTGCCGATCGAGGCACACGACTTTGCAGCCAGTGCGAAACCCTGGATCAATCGCGAGCACATGCTTTTGTCCTAACGGTGACGCCATCAACAATTGCTGAATGTTTTGTGCAAACACGTCAATGGCCGTGAGATCCGCTCGAGTTTTTGTCTGAAGACGAGTCTCGGTTTCCATGGCAGGTGCCAGCAGTCTCGTGAAACCATCTTGCATGGCGAGAGTCACTTGATCTGACGCAGAGCTCTTCCCTTTTATAAAGAGACGATGCAAGAGAGACAGCGCTGCCGGCTCCGGTACCACCACACGAAAACTCAGAAAGCCTTCCTGCTCTCCACGACGCATGGCCAACACCCGATGTGACGGCGCAGTCGCCACGGGTTCTTCCCACTCGGCATAATCTCGATACTTGCTAGCTTGAACATCTTTTCCCCTCGCGCCAGTGGTCTTGAACTTCCCTTGTTCCAAAAATAACGCTCGCATGGAGGCCCGAGCCTGATGGTCCTCGTTAATCCATTCCGCCATGATGTCGCGCGCCCCCGCCAAGGCATCCTCCACCGATTCCACGCTCTGCTCTGGATTGAGAAATTTCAATGCTTCGGCTTCGACATTCAACCTTGGATCTTGTCCCCAAAGACTTTGCGCCAACGGCTCCAGCCCTCGTTCTTTGGCAATCATGGCTCGCGTGCGGCGCTTGGGTCGATAGGGCAGATACAGGTCTTCTAGCTCCGTCATCGTGAGGGCCGCGTCAATTCGTTCCTTCAGACTGTCCGTAAGTTTCCCCTGTTCTTCGAGGGACGATAAGATGGCGGCTCGACGTTTATCCAATTCTCGAAGTTGGGCAACACGATCGCGAATCGATGTGATGACAACCTCATCCAGGCCACCGGTCACCTCCTTCCGATACCGCGCAAGAAACGGCACCGTAGCGCCGTCATCCAACAGCTCCACGGTGGCCGTGACTTGTTTGATGGCAATCCCCAGTTCCAACGCCATGGTTTTATGGTGCAATGCCGAATTCATCTGTTCATGACATCCTTTTCATCATGCAAAGTTTTGGTTCGGGCTTTCCAAACTGATTCGCCCCAAAATGCCTTGACGAAATTCTTTGAGGAGGATTCTGGCGGCTTGTTCTTTATCCAGTTCACCGCCCTTTCCCTTACAGAGGCATCCCCGTTTGATAGCAATAGCTTCAAGAATTTCCGCGCCTTCACCCTCTTCGATCTCAATTCCATAGCGCTTCCTCAGCAGCGACGGGTAGCGGGCATGGAGAGTGGATGCAAGAAATTCTGCGATTTCTTCATCGACCACGGCATTCGCCCCAATAGCATGAATTGACGCCAGCAGGAACCCGACCAACGGGGTCTCGATTTTTGGCCATAAAAGGCCGGGGGAATCTATCAGCGTCAGACGATCGCTCACATTGTGGCGTTGCTGCTTTTTCGTCACAGCCGGTTCGTTCCCGACCTGCGAAAGGCGACGTTTGAGCAACGAATTCATCAACGTGGATTTTCCTACGTTCGGAATGCCCATGATCAACAGGCGTAGTGGTTTCGTTGGACTGTGACGATGAGGCGCAAGTATTTGGCAGTGACCGGGCACTTTCATCGCCTGCCCCACGAGATTCCCGGAAATGGCTATGGCGTGAACGCCCGCTTGCTGTTGATAGGCCTTCACCCAGGCTTTGGTGACCACCGGATCAGCAAGGTCAGCTTTGTTTAATACTTTGAGGCATGGACGGTCGCATTGCCGACGCAATTCGGTAATCATCGGGTTGCTACTTGCCGAAGGCACGCGGGCATCAACCAGTTCGACGACCACATCAATCGACTCCATCGTCTTTGCCACTTCTCTGCGCGCCCGGTTCATATGCCCGGGAAACCATTGTATGGTCATACCGCTCCCATGGTTACACCGGAAAAGTCTTCCCCACCCACCGCAACACTTTGCTCAATTCAGCCTCGGTCATGGAGGTGCGCGATTTTTTGAATTGCCGATAGACGGCTCCGTTGACCGTGCCATGCTTCAACCGTCGGGACTGTTCATGGGCACGCACATGTTTTTCGATTTGAACCCGCAACCGGTCGAGGCGTTCTTTTGGGGTCTCTTGAGGTTCTTCGACATGCGCGGCCCCAGGCATATTCGCCCATAACCCTTGTTGGCGAATACCCAGGACCCCTGAGCTTAAGGGTTCCATCCTTAATTCCGTTCGGTCCATAAAGGGTAAGAGGCCCGACCCATCGAGGCTGGCATCTTCCTGAATCCCAGCCCTTGAAGTCGAAGACCGAAGCTCCACCTGCCGTTGGGCCAAGATGTATCCCATACATTCACGAAAAGGCCGATCATCAGGCGCATATATATAGGCGCGTTGTTCCTCATAGGGACCGGCCAAAGGATCCATCCGTGTGGCCCGATGGACGACTTGTTCGATCCAGGGTTTCGTTCGGATGTGTGTCAAGCAAATCAAATGCGTAATAGCCGGAACATCCAAACCCTCGTACGCCATCGCCACGGTAATGAGACAATCCACGGCACTGATACCCTGCCGTTTGAACGCTTTTATTGTTCGATAGGCCGATGACGTATCGTCACTGGTCGCAATCTTTGCAGGGACCCCACGTGCCTGAAGCCAGGCTGTATATTTTTGCGCTTGCTCGATGTTGGCCGCTACGACGAGTAATTTTGATCGAGGATGAGTCGCCCGATAGGTTTGCCAGGCCTTCACCCCTGTATGGAGAAGCTCCAAGGCCGCTTCAGTTTTCAATGCCGTAAGCAGCGCTTCCGAAGTTTTCTTTCCAGCCTCGGCTAAACTTTCCACATGATGCTCGATACCTTGCACATCTAACCACGTGGCTTGGCAATTGGCATAGTGCACCGTCAGGTCAATACAAGCATGTTCGCGAATGGCATCAGCCAGTGAATATCGAATCACCGCCCGAGATTCGGTGTGCGCCCAATCGATGTCATCCAGCTGGTGTGACGAGGCATACGGCATGAAGGCCATCCGCATTCGATCGCCTCGCTCGAATGTCCCACTCATCAGCACCCGTAAGACCGCTTGCTCATAGAGGGGGTGAATCGCCTGGTGCCACACACCATCGGCTTCCATATGATGAGGTTCATCCAGAACCAGAATATATCGTTTTCGACGAAATTCCTTGGCGTTAATCTTCCGCGCATCGGCGGCCAAGGCTTGGTAGGTGGTGACATAGGCAGCACAGCCTCGTGTAGGAGACTCCTGATTGGTACTCACCATGGCTTCGAGCCGATGGCCGAGCATGGTGCGATGGGTGGGATCTTGAAAGCCGCGTGCCCCTTGGTCTTGCAACACCCGTCGAGGCACGACCCAACACAGGGCATCGGCAATGGTGGGAATTAACCGTGCAGCCAGGATTTGCGGCAGGAGACTTTTCCCCCCGCCTGGAGTCACGGCACACACAACATCGGTCAAAGAACGCCCCTGAAGCACAGACTCACAGATATCGAGGAGCTCTTGTTGATGTCGGCGTAACGGCATTGGGTTTTAAAATTGGAGGAACTCAGCAAAAATCGTGCACGGATTGGCCACCGAGAACAAACGGTTCAAAAAAAATCATCAGATTACCCTGGCTTATTCTCCATAGAGATACCCAAACCAACACATTTTGGCAATTCACCTCGGCACACACTCGGAAAAAGGTGAAAAACGTCCAAGGGAAGTTTCCAACTTGAATCTTTCTCCTCGAAAAGCGTAGGACTAGTAACTCTCGACGTCGTCGATTGAAACCACACACCTTCGGATCATTGCAGACCACCCAACGCCCTGGAACAATATCGTTGCCGTTTGTAAAGTTGGAATATCCACGTGACATCACCCTAAAGGAGCAGAGCCATGCCAAAGGCCAAACGAGAAAAAAACTGTTATATCTGTGAAAAGGCCGATGGAATTCGGATGAGTTTTATGGTCTGCGCCCGATGCGCTCGTCACTTTTGCAGCCGACATGGTGATATCCAATTGGATGAATGCACCCATTGCATCGAGGATGGAGAAGAAACGTAGCTCTGCCCCCATTGCAAACCTGCGTTTCCGCATTCATCAAGAGATTGCCAATTTTGTTTTTAAGATGTGATACAGGCTTGTTCCTCTCGTTGCTGCATATTTTTGAATATTTTTCCGTCTTCAGATTCTTTGATTTTTTCCCGAAGAAGTACACATGTCCACCGGCCTTTATCCTCTGAGAATCTTGTTATGGCCCTAATCTTCCTTGAAAATATTGACCAGCTACGCCTGGGACTATATGTCAAAATCAAAGGGTCGTGGTTTAGCCACCCCTTTTCCGTCAGCTCCTTTAAAATCAAAACAGCGAAGGAATTGGAAATTCTTCGAGGCTTGACTCGGGTCAAACTCTATTACGATCCCACGAGATCAGATCCCGACCCAAACGCCATCGCTGCCGATACAACTTCCGATGAAAAAACCTCCATGATGGCCATGGAGGATTCGGAAGCAGCCTCACTTGAAAACCAAAAAGAGGATCTGCGGACCGAAGGCTCAGACCCTGAACCCGTGGAAGAATCCCTTGCGGAGACAAAAGAAAAAGCGGCTTCCCTGCAAAAACAGCGTAGCCAGATTTTTCAGGAGCAGATGACCCATTTAAAGAAAGTGGAGAGTACCTATTCCAAGGTACTCAAAGACAGCGAAACCATTTTCAACAATTTGATCGCCAGTCGTCCGGAAAGTATTAAAGCTGCGAAACAGGTAGTATCTGGCATGGTGGATGTCTTTCGTCACCAATCGGTGTCAATGACGCTCATGGAAGTCTTGGGACGAAACGGGTTAGGGTGGGGACTCTCCACGCATTCGCTCAACGTAAGCATCATGTCCCTGCTCATTGGGCACGAATTGGGAATGTCCAAAGAAGATTTGCAACTCTTAGGACTGGGAGCACTCTTTCATGATCTCGGGGAACGACTCGTCCCCATGAAAGTCAAATTCATGGAAGGGGGCATGAAGATGCAGTCTGATTCCTCCCTACACCAACTACACCCGGAAAAGGGTTGTGAGTGGCTGGAGAAGTTCGCAGGGTTTCCACCCGAGGCATTAAGTATCATTCTTCAACATCATGAACGATTAAATGGGACAGGATATCCCCAAGGCCTCCGTCAGGAAGACATTGGACTCCCCGCGCAAATCGTCATGGTCGCCGATGAATATGATGAAATGTGCAATGCCCCTCGACAAGCGGATCGGCGCACGCCCCATCAAGCCCTGGGCCTCTTATTTCGGGCATTCATGGGAACGGATTCCCATAAATTCTCCGAGGAAGTGGTGCAAGCGTTAATCCGGGTGTTGACCGTTTATCCCCCAGGCACCTTTGTCCAACTTTCAGATGAGTCTATGGGCGTCGTGACGAGCATCAATCAAAAAAACCCAACTCACCCTTTGATCATGCTGTATACTCCACAAGAATTGAATAACGAAGCTACGATCATTGACCTGGCGAAAAATGAGCATCTCAAAATTGGAAAGGTGCTACGGCCCAATGAATTGCCATCCAAAGTCCATGAAAAGTTAAGCCGACGCCATGTGGCCATCTTCCTCCATGCCAGTGAAGAAATCGCCCAACCCGTTCCGGCCTAAACCTCACGAATACTTTTGTGGCAACGCCACACGATCTTTATCTCCCATTATTTTTGCTAATTCCCTCCCTTATCCAAATCCGCACTAGCCGGGTCGAGATCGGATTTGCTAGTATGCGCCTCCCATGGAAATTGGCATTGTCGGGCTACCCAACGTTGGCAAATCAACGATTTTCAATGCGCTGACGTCAGGAGGCGCGGCGGCGTCGAATTATCCCTTCACCACGATCGAGCCAAATGTCGGTGTCGTAGCCGTCCCCGATGCGCGGCTAGACCGCCTCACCGAGCTATTCAAACCAAAAAAGACCATTCCCGCTTCCTGTCGCTTTGTGGATATTGCTGGCCTCGTCAAAGGCGCGGCGAGCGGTGAAGGATTGGGGAACAAATTTCTGGCCAACATTCGTGAAGTAGACGCCATTCTGCACATGGTCCGCCTCTTTGAAGACCCTGATGTCGTGCATACCCTGGGAAGCGTCAATCCCAAACGCGACATTGAAGTAATTGAAACCGAGCTCATGCTCGCGGACCTGGAAAGCCTCACGAAGCAATTCGATAAAGTTTCTGGCAAGGCCAGGACGGGAGACAAGGCCTCGAAAGAGGCTTTGGTGATCCTGGAAACCCTCAAGAACGGTCTGGAAGAAGGCAAGCCGGCAAGAACCTTGGGGATTGAGGAGGAAACCCTCCAACCCTTCTTTCTCTTGACGGCCAAGCCGGTTCTCTATGTTGGCAACACCGATGAGAACCCAGACCAATCCGTCATCGCTGAGTTTCAGGCGTTTGCTAAGGAACGGCACTCCGAGTCAGTGGTTATTTGCGGGAAATTGGAAAGCGAAATCGGTGAGTTGTCTGGTGAAGATCGGGATTTATTTATGGCAGACCTCGGCATGGAACAAAGTGGCCTAGAAAAAGTCATTGTTAGCGCCTACAAAACCCTTGGATTGTGTTCCTACTTCACTTGTGGCCCACAAGAAGTTCGTGCTTGGACCATCCCCGTCGGCGCCAAGGCGCCTCAAGCCGCTGGCGTCATCCATACCGATTTTGAAAAGGGCTTTATCAAGGCTGATATTTACGGATTTCCAGATATCGACCAGTTCCGTTCAGAGGTGACGCTACGCGAGAAGGGCCTAATCCGCTCGGAAGGCAAGGAATACGTTGTGAAGGACGGCGATGTTTGCCACTTCAAGTTTAATGTATAATCCGTAAGCCTGAGGGCTGTGCACGGCCTACTTTTCAGGATGCCTACAAAAGGTGTACACTAAGTGTCGATCCTCTTCCTAAGAAGGGGATTTTTATGGCGTAACGGGAAGTCACCCCGTTGGGTTTCTTCACTCCCTCCGGTTGCCTTCGCCACTATTATTATTTCTTCACTGACAAAGGAATGACTACATGGGAGATGCCAAGGTACGGTTTGCCGAAGGTGAAATTGGGAAGCTATTTTCGTTTACTGGGAAGGAGATCCCACCTGGCACGACTCCCCTCATCGAGGAGGATGGCGTCAGTTTGACCGAAGCCGGGAAAGCGTATTGCCAGAAACGAAAATTAAACCCTCACATAGAATCCATCCGCGTACAACATGGTCAGCAAACGTCTTATGCCGTGATCTACGCAGCGGAAGCCTCGATCAAAAATCAAGAGAGTCGCTTGGACGAAGACGCCAAGAAAAAAGCCATATCTGAACGCCTCAGACTTGATTGGGCTCAACAGGACAAAGCCTATCAAGACGCACTCAAAGCCAGGTCGTAATTTTCACAAAGATCGTTAATCCCTGCGCATTTTTTGTCTTTATAGATAACGGTGCGCAGGCTTTACCCATCTTCCTCTTTTTTTTTCACCAAGACTTCTCCACCGTCAGTATTCTTTCCACAGTACTCAGTTCCATCACCATGAATGCCGTTTTTTATCCCTTTCATCTTTGCCAGGAATCTACCCTCCACCATCTCCTGCAACTCTATGAATCCCTCCACTTTCGTGACTTCATGGCGCTCCAACTCACACCTTTGGTTGGAACGACCGCTTTCCCCGACCGAATGGGGGATTATTATCCCGAATTATTGAGGACTGGCCGGATTATTCAAGGCCATCAAGTCAGTGGACCAATGAATGGGGAAATGATTAAAGGTATAGATCGCGATCTGGCTGATACTCAGTGGCGATCGATATTCCACGAGGCCCTAGTACATGACTATCGATTTCAGCGAGGATTGTTTGATAAGTCCAAACTTCGCTCAACAACACAGGAGGCGTCAGAAATTAAATCGCTATTGTCGACGTTGGCTGAGACAGAGTGGATCAACTATGGATTTCAAGTTGATACCATCAAAACCCTGAGCCGCTCGGCACATTCTCCACAGGACGGACCTACATTTGAATATGGATGGGCCTTGCTGAAAACCAGTGCCTCGCTGCTCTATACCATTCAACTCTGTCACACCCTGGACTCCGTGGCGGTCACCGATTCACGGGCCCATCACCAGCTTCTCACTCAAACATGCAGGCGAGACAGCGTTTATCTCAGAAATGTCTATCTGGATCCAAAAGATGGGAAGGAACATATAGCCTCTTTAGGGGACATGTCCCCTAAAGATTCAGGCAGGGCGGGATAAACTTATGAACTCAGCACGAATGAAAAATTACGCATGACTTTCTACAACACTGCTTCGGGGCCTTTGGGTCTCCAAGCTCTGGCCAAGGCTTTGGCTTCCTTGATTTGGGCTGGTGTGAGCACCTCTTCCAACATGCCCAACGCTTGGATGGCGGGATCCATTCCCTGCTCGGCAGCCAGCATGGCCCATTTATAGGACTGCACATAATCCTGCGCCACACCCTCTCCTTTAAAATACATCAAGCCCAAATGATTTTGCCCAGCGGCATTTCCCTGCTCCGCAGCACGAAGGAACCACTGAAACGCCTGCTGGTAATCTTTGGGAACACCTAACCCATATCGAAACACCAGGCCGAGATTATTTTGAGCCGTGGCATTCCCCTGATCGGCCGCACGTTTATACCATTCCTGCGCTTTCGAAAAGTCCTGCTTCACCCCTTGGCCCCAGCGATACATGAACCCCAACATGTTTTGAGCTTCGGGATTACCTTGATGAGCCAAGGGTTCCCACTCCCGAAAAGCCCTTTCGAAGTCTTCACCTAAATAGGCATTTTCCGCGGTTTCAAAATCGGCCCATGCTGGATTCGTGGCAACACTCAAAACGACAATCATCAAACCAAAAATTGAAAGAATCTTTTTCATTATTAGCCCTCCGGAATTTTCCAGCCTCCCGGCTACCCCAACGATTCAACATCGATAACAAAGCGGAAGCGAACATCGCCTTTTAAAATTCGTTCGTAAGCCTCATTGACCTGCTGAAAAGGAATCACCTCCACGTCAGAGGGGATTTGATGCTTCGCGCAAAACTCGAGCATTTCCTGCGTTTCAGAAATCCCTCCAATGAGCGAACCCACCATACGCCGACGTTTCAAGACCAAATGAAACGCGGCCACTGGTAAAGGCTCGCTAGGAGCCCCGACTAAGATCATGGTTCCATCTCTGGTCAGCAAATCCAAATAGGCATTGTAATCATGGGAGGCAGACACCGTATCGATCACAAAATCAAATTTCCCTGATTGTTCTGACAACGCACCATCTTTTTCGGTCGACACAAAGTCAACAGCTCCTAGCCGATAGGCATCTTGCCGTTTGCGTTCAGAGCGGCTGAAAACCGTCACCTCCGCGCCAAGAGCCCATCCAATTTTTACAGCCATGTGACCTAGCCCTCCAAGCCCCACAACTCCCAGCCTATGACCTTTCCCCACACCCCAATGTTTCAAAGGGGAATAGGTCGTGATACCCGCACACAGCAACGGAGCCGTACCCTCCAATGACAGAGAAGACGGGACCCGTAACAGATAGTTTTCATCCACGACAATCTGCTTGGAATAGCCACCATAAGTTGGCGCACCCTGTTTATCGAGACCGTTATACGTCAGAATCATGCCCGCTTCGCAGTACTGTTCCAATCCTACCTGACATGCTCCACACCTCCGGCAAGAATCAACAAAGCACCCCACCCCAACGCGGTCCCCTTGCTTAAATTTTTTGACTTCCCCGCCAATTTGGATGGCCGTTCCTACGATTTCATGCCCAGGCACCATGGGGAAAAAGGAACCACCCCATTCATCACGGGCTTGGTGAATATCGGAATGGCAAATTCCACAATACTGGATTTGGATAAGCACATCGTGAGGCCCAACGGCTCGTCGATTAAAACTAAATGGCTCCAACGCTGCACCAGCGCTCATGGCCGCATATCCCTTAGTGTGCAACATGAACATTCTCCCTATTCTAGAAACGTCATAGTGATTATCGCATACATGCCCTAAGAACAAAATTATTTCATCATGGCATAAACTAAGGACCCGAGTCGATCAAGCTCAGGACAACATTGGGGCTTTCATACATGAACGCTCCAGGCAACCCAGCAACAGGTGAATGAGAGGTCGACTGGACGACGAGAGTCAAAGGAGAAACTCACGTATTTAGTTTAACTTGTGTGGACGGAAGAATAAACGATGGTTACTCGACTGCAAACTTTGCAGGAAATTCTTGATCATCCAGGGACAGGGGTCTTGTCAAAATAAAGCCTGAGACGCTGAAGCCGATCAAAGCAAAAAGGCTATTCACCACCATGCTCACATTAACGACTGAAAGGGTGACAGAGGACAGCCCCACCATGAGGGCCGAGGCCTTTACTTTCGTGGCTTTGCGGATACTTCCCATCGTCTGTTCCGGCCCTTGGAATAATGACGGAAATACACCATTCGCCACCACTTCACAAAAACCGAAACGACCGGTACAGTGGTGAGATTATGATTTCAGATCCTCATCTATCGCCTTCGTCAACAGCATGGGAAAATTTTTGTGCGTCCAGAACAGAATATCTGACGGCACTCGCCATCACCGTAGCTCAGGGTGTCACTCGTCAGGACACGGCACATCCGGCCTTTTGCGGGTGCATAGATTGGCATTCCTGTGTACATGGCATCTATGCTTTGCTCACCGTTTCGCGACTGACCGACGATCCCCAATGGGCGGAAATCGCGGAGTCTCGACTCACCCCTGATCAACTTGACCAAGAACTCATCACCATCCAGCGGGAGGAAGTGAATCAAGAACTGCCTTATGGATTTGCGTGGTTTCTAAAACTGGCCCTAGAACGTGAGCGATACTCGGGTAAACCAGATTTACGCCCTTTAGCCACAGAACTCGCACAGCGTTTAGAGCAATGGATATTTTCCCTTTCCCCAGAAAGAATCACCTACCATGCTCAGCATCGGGCCTACGGAAATCTATCTTGGGCCTTAATTAATCTGTGGGAATGGTCTCAATTTCAATGTGAGAGAGACCGGACCGCGAATCTATTGCAATGGACCAAAGATCGACTCCTTCCCCTTGATTCCATCGTCCCTCAGTCGTGGGATAACGCCACCGATGAATTCTTCCCCGCCGCACTTCAGCGAACCCGCGCATTGCTGGCAATCTTACCGAAGAAGGAAAGCAAAGAGTGGCTGGAGGCATTTTTGAATGAGGGGGAATTCCTCCAGCCTGTGGAGCACCCCTCATCTCCACATTCGGCAGGGCTGAACTTTAGTCGCAGTTGGGGCTTGTGGGATCTCTATTCCCATACCGGCAAAGAAGCCTATCGGGATCAATACGTCAACCACATTGTCACCCACATGGAATTACCTCAATACTGGCGTGACAACTACAAAAAACATAGCCATTGGGTTGCCCAGTTTGGCATCTATGCCATCGCCTTGAGTTTCGATAAACCCTTGAACTGAGCAACCCTCTTATTCAATTTTTTGGTAATTGTCAGAAACTGTATCACGCTATCAGATTACACGAACCCTAAATTAGAAACTGGGAAATTCACCAAATTGGGGAACACTGCATTGATATCTGACGAGTTCACCCCAAACCAATTGGCCAAGGTCGCTCCGTATTGATCTACACTTGTCGTGGGTATCCATCGTCCCCTGCCATCGGTCGTATCTGGCCCATCTAATTGCAACACGGGGGGCATCCCATAAATACCTCCAGTCACGGCTCCGCCTAACACAAACTGATAGCTTCCCCAGGCATGGTCCGTCCCTAAATTTGGATTAGGTTGAAATGTCCGTCCAAAATCCGACTGCGTAAACGCCGTAACTTCGTTTTGTACATTCAAATCCAACGTCGCTTGATAAAATGCAGCCATCGCCTCGCTCACGCCGCCCAGGATTCCCGCATGTCTCGGCAATTGATCGGAATGTGTATCATACCCACCGGTAGCGCAGAAAAATATTTGACGCCGCATACCCAAGCTATTTCGCGCTTGAATGAGTTTGGCCACATTTTCTAGCTGGCGACCTAAGGACGACGATGGGAAGGTTGTGGGCAACGTGCTGGATTCCAACGCCGCGTCGATCGCTTGACCAACCTGAATCCCTTCGGAGAATGTAGTATTGGCCATATTCATGAGAATAGAACCAGATTCCATGTTTAACATTTCCTGAAGAGCCGCTGTACGCGCTTGTCCAGACTCTCCCGAATCCCCGCTCAAAAGAATGCTTCCCCCGCCTGATAACGATACTGGCTGAGTCTGCGCTCCGATTAACAACGCATTGCTTCCAGACATGGATAAACCAGCGGGAAATGTTGCAGGCTGATTCAACGCTTGAAGTTGATCAATCATACGCCCACCCCATCCTGAGGCAGAGGGCCCCTGGGGACTGGCATTTTGCATTTGCTGTTGTTGATCCGAGTGCGAAAACAACGACTGAGGACGCGGCTTCAATCGATTTCGGTATTCATCTTTGGTTAAAGGTTCGACCAAATTTCCACAATTGGCCACAACCGCTAATTGTGAGGACAACCCTGCAAGATGCGTCATACTTGGATGCAGTCCATACTCCGTGTTTCCATAGGTACTGTGATTGATATTGCCAATTGACAAAAGACTACCTGGAGTATGAGCAATTGCTCCTCGTACTGCCGCATAATCGGCTTGTGCTTGGCCCGTGATCGGCACGACTGTGTTATCGCCATCATTGCCACCAAACAAGAACACACAGACTAAGGCTCGATAATCTCCAGCCGTCTGGGCAAATGCATTCAATGCTCGAAATGGAAACAGTTGAGACGCCACGCCAAAAGCTGTTCCATAGGCTGCCATCTGCAGGACTTTTCTCCGTGATAAAGCCACCATGATTTATCCTCTCAGTTGAGGTCTGGCATTCTTCAGAATGCCAGACCATATGTTTATTTATTGTGAATCAGCCATGCTCAATGTTGCACTTGATACTTGGCCGATGTCGCAACCAAATAGACTGCCGTGCGTGCCCGCGTTGTCGAATTCGACGACACAGACACTGCAGTAATGATGCTCTGCCGTTCGGCATCGGATAAATTCTCATGCAGCAAGGCACGCTCCACTTCGGCGACTAGCTGACCAGCATCGGCTGCGACAGCTTCAAACCGAGACAGATCGACCGTAGTTCCCCCACCTAACCCATTGGTCACCACGCGGTTCACAAAATTCGCTCGCGCAATCACATTGGTCAGGGTATGAATTTGATACTCCGGTCCGAATAGATTCGTCCCCGGAATCTTGTACAACGGTGAGAAGAAATTGAACACGCTCGGCGGCGAGAACAGTGTTTGCCCCAGGTCACGTGTACGGGTATAGAGCGGATTATCGAGCTCCACATCCGCTTCTAATGCACGCAACAGAGCCATGGCATACAGGATCGGCTCCCGCAGATGGCTACCATTTGGTACTACCGTTGCCGCTTCAGCATCCATCAAAATCGCGGTGATCACGGCTTGCATATTTCCACGCACTCCGCTGCCGTCATCATTGAACACCGCGGCCACACGTTGAATGTATTCTGGGCTTGGGTTACTCGTCACCAAGTTGCGGATGAGTCGTGTTGCCACAAACGGACCCACGTTCTGATGCTCGAAGATGTGAGTCAGCGCAGCATCTAAATCTTCCTGCGCAGTTCCACCTGCTGGAATCACGAAGCCATTCATCAACAATTTCTGTTCAGTGTCATGATGCTCTTCAATGGCTTCCATAGGCCCATCAAAATGTGAAGGATTCCGCCATCGTGGAGTTTCTCCTGGTCTAGTGGGATAGGTCCAACCAGTAAACACGCGAGAAAGATTGATCACGACATCTTGGTCATAGGTTGGAATGGGTTGCCCATTCGTATCCAAGACCTCGCTGCCATCAGGACTCAAGACATTCAATCCAACAGAGAACAGCTGGAGCAATTCTCGCGCATAGTTCTCATTTGGATTCAGCCCAGACCCCGGGTCGGTCTTGTCATTGTTCACCATATCTAGATATAGACCCATGGCCGGACTCAGTGTGACATCGCGCATGAGGTCATAGAAATTCCCAAATGCATTATTGAGCATGATGCGTTGATACGGGATCATTTGATCATCCCTGCCAAGAGCATTTGCGGAAACCACAAACAGTTGGCTCAACGCAAATGCCACGCGTTGCCGTAGTTGATCCTGTCCATGGAACACATTATGGAACCATTGATCTTGTAGCGGTCCCAGAGAACTGGAATCATCTACTGGATCAGGATAGGTCGATGGTGTGGCGTTAAACTGTTCAGCCAGGAACGCCGTCTTCCCAATGGATTGCAGGTGAGCAATCGAGGTTGGATTTGGTCCCCACGTGGATTGCTCTAAGAACCGAATGGCATCTGCATTGGTCGTACCACCAGGGGTTGAAGGAACAAAGGTCGCCGTGGCTGCAGTTGCCGCAGTTACCGTCAATGCACAGCTTCCAATACCACTACAGGCTCCAGTCCAACCAGAGAAGGATTGGCCCGTATTGGGAATCGCACTTATTGTCACTATAGTCCCGGTTGGGATTGGATTCGTACAGGTTCCGGTCGTACACGTCAGATTGACCGGCGTGATTACGACAGACCCATCACCAACAACCGTGACACTCAAATCCACATTGGGTGGTGGTGGCGGCGGAGTAAAGGTGGCCGTGATGACGACTGGCGCATTCAATGTCACTTTACATCCCTCGCTACCAGTACAGCCGCCGGCCCATTCACCAAAGACTTGGTTTTCTCCAGGTTTCGGTTGCAGGACCACTTCGGTTCCTTGAGGAAACTGCCCAACGCAAGTACCAGCTTCACATTCCAACCCTTCAGGGTCGCTGATCACTTCGCCGAGCCCCACAATGTTTAATGTGAGCGCAATCTTAGGAACGGCTTGAAACTCAGCTTTAACTGACATGGACTTAGACAGTGTTAATTTACATGTGGACTCAGACGAGGAGCAGTCACCGGTCCATTTGCCAAAAAGTTGTCCTTCACCAGGCTTTGCTATCAGGGTCACAGGTGAGCCTTGAGGATATTCCGCGACACAAGTCTCAGTTTTACATTCAATCCCATCAGGATCACTGAAGACCACACCCTCTCCTGCAATCATCACCGTGAGGGTTTCTTTAGGAATGAGCACAAAGTTCGCATTGACTTCAGCGGGTTCATTCATCGTGACTTTACATTCTTCGTTCCCTTTGCACGCACCAGACCATTCTGAAAACACATGGCCTTCGCCCGCCTCCGGCTTCAGGGTCACTATGGTGCCAACAGGAAATCCGCCCTTACAGCTTTCCGTGGTACATTCAATGCCTTCAGGGGAACTTGTGACTTTTCCTTTGCCTTTCATAGAAAGAGAAAGGACAACTTCTTCAGGAGGGGGGGGAGGTGTGTTCGTGAATTTGGCGAGCACGGTTCGAGGTCGTCGTAGTTTAACGGTACAAGTCTCTGACCCACGACATGCTCCGCGCCACCGTTTGAAGGATTGTCCTTCCCGAGGAACTGCGGTCAGCGTGACATAGGATTTTTCAGGAAATTTTCCAAAACAGACATGTTCTCGACATTCAAGGCCTTCTGGGGAACTTGTAATGCTGCCTTCACCTTTGACCATCACGCGCAAGGGCATGAGTCGAGGAATCCGGAACTGCGCCAAGACATTGCGTGGCCGTTTGAGTTTGACTTTACATCCTTTGGATCCCCAACAGGCTCCTCGCCATTTCTTAAATATATGGCCGTCACCAGGGTCGGCATGAAGTCTGACTACCGTTCCACGAGCAAATTCACCACGACATTTTCCTGCAGTACAAGAAATGCCCTCCGGTGTACTTGTCACCTTTCCTTCACCCCGTACATATACGGTCAAAGGAACGGGAAGTGGGGCTTTGAAACTGGCTAATACCGTCTTAGGTCGTCTCAGTCTGACCTTACATCCTCGCGACCCGCCACATGCTCCACGCCATTGAGAAAACTCCATACCGTCTACAGCTGACGCTCGAAGCCGAACGACAGTCCCACGAGGAAACTCTCCTTGACACCTTCCCTCTGAACAGGAAATTCCCTCTGGTTTGCTCGTCACTGTCCCACCACCTTGAACCACAACTGTCAGGGGTACCGAACGATGTCTGTTCTGAAACTTATGATCGTTAGATTTGGCCATGGCCTCAGGCACCACGACTAAGGAAAGCAGGAAAATTATTTGGAGGACAAATCCTATGGGTGAACGGCCTTTCAGGCCTAAAGCTCCCGAACACCAGCCTCCTGAAAACACACGAGACCGGTCTGGACACCTTGCGACATATGCCCCGTTTTCCTGGTGCTTCGCTGTTGCCAAAATGCGTTGTACCGCCATAATCTTCCTCCTTATGAAACTCACCAATGTCCCATTATTTACGCACGAATCCCTAGGAACGATTTCACTCATTCCTGGTTTCCTTAATAACCGATGATTCAGAGGATCTTCCCAAGACGTTCTTGGGACGAGTTACTAGAGAAGAACTATAGCCTGCGCTTGAACCTTCTCAACCCGAAACATGGTTTGGTTAATTCATTACCCACGACCCATTATCGGCAAGGCGACACACATTTTGCGAATGCAGCGTTGGAAGAGAAATGAAGAATCTGCCGAAGGAAAGTGAAGAGAAGAATAGAAAACCAAAGTAGCCCAGATCGGACCAGAACAGATCATCTCGCGGGTCTGTCACAAATCAAATATTGGAAGGAAACTACTCTATGCTGTTCCTCATATATTTTTTATATAAAAGGCTCACGATTTAACACCCGGAATTTTCAGATTTGAAGACTCATTGAAAATCCAGCTTGTAAAATTTCTCCCTTCTGGAGGACCACCACCCCACAATTCAGATCCCCTTGCGCGTACAAGTTAAATCCATCATTGGCATTGGTCACTGGTTCCAGGGCAAAAAACCTTTTGTACGGTGGTGAATAAAGAATCACATGTTTCATGCTCGCATCGGCTTGGATGAAGGCTTGGACTCCACTCCCCGGCCAATCAATCAACGCCTGCCCATTCCATCCTGCAAAGCAATGATCGAGAACGACATCGAGAGGCCGCCGAACATGAAAATCATGCTCTGGCTGAAGGGGAGTTGCTGGGCCTGAAGGTAAAGGCGTATTACCCGGATACACACCATTAACGGTCAACTGCAATTCAACTTCGCCCGTAGATCCTTCTAGTCGTCGATTGAAATAGGGATGAAAACCACACCCCGCGGGCATCGGCCCACTACCCACATTCTGTAATTCAATCCGGCTCGTAAGGGTATAGTCTTCCAAGGCATAGGTCATCTTTGCAAAAAACGGAAAAGGAAAATTCACGTCCCCTGCCTTGATGGAATCAAATCCAAGGGAAACTCGATCCCCTGAATGATTGATGATCTGCAAAGCCCGATCTCGAACATCCCCATGAATCGCATGCTTCTCCCTTCCACGTAATTGATACTCCTTTCCTTGGAAGAAAAATTTGGCATCTCGTAGGCGATTAGAATAGGGAATTAGCACGAAGCTAGCCGCGTCAGAGGAGCGATTCAGCGGTTCTTCAATCGGACGCAAGATAGGAATCCACTCACCCCCACGGTTGATAGAACATTCCGTGATGGAACCCCCAATTTCAGGATTCAACTTCAGGCGAACTTTTCCGTTATTTAATTCCATGCCTCTCTTCTTTCGATGAACTGAAAGGGTTACGCCATGTCCATCGGACACCTGCCTCTACAAATTGATGATAAGAGAACTATTCAACCCCTTAGACTGCGTTAAGCATGCGGATTTCCTGCAGTGGGCAAGGAGTCTCGACATTTTTCTGTCTAAAGCGTTCCACAATGGCTTGATATAATTCTGCCTGGGCCGGAACATACTCTGGAATACTCACCCAGGGTTTCACTGCAATATTGATGGACGAATTATCCAACATACTGATGCCAATGACCGGATCAGGATTGGATTGGACCCGAGGATTAGCCTTAATAATTTCCCGAAATGTGGACAATGCCGAATTTTCCCAATGAGCATTTGATAAGGTTCAAGAAGTAATTTGCCAAAGCAAATCCATACTGAGGTGCTGATCCAACATCTGGCCCTCCTCGGTGAAGAAATTAATGGGGAACAAGATTGGAATATACCTTAAAAAAAATGCAAAGGCTTTTCGCGTTCACACGCAAATAGAAATGGTTCTCATAAACCGGAAATCGAAAGAATTTCATCCCCATGCCAATGGAGTCCTCGACCCTTTGAGGGTGCAAAGGAGCTCTTCCCCTTTCCCACAATTCCAACGCATCCTCTGGCCAGAAGCGTATTGCTGTAAATTTTTCACATTTCCGGAAAGAATTGATTAGGTTTCTTCTCTTTCTTGCCGAAATAATAAGTAAGCGTAGTGGCATGAAACCGTCTCACGGATGAGACATTCTCCACCAATGGACAAGGAGAGCCATGGATATCAACACACGCTTAATTGTTCATTCCCATCCTTATACCACAGCAACTGGGGACCGTGACCCTGGGAGAAATTTGTATTTTGGCTCACAGCGGAAACGAAAACCTCAGGAACCTGAGAGTGGAAGCGAGGGGCATGAGCAAGGGCCCGATGAGCCCGAGCATCAAATCGACATTATGGCCTAACTCGTTTCTTATGGCGGATCAGGAAGGTCCCCTAAGAAACGGAATGGCCTTTTGCGCCTTCATTCACCCCCTGATTACCCATGAAATGTCCGTCCCTACGAAAGGCGGAACACTCGAGGGGGAAGGGCGGCACACTAAGCGAATTGACCACGGTAGATGGGTATGTTACCGTCCGCCGTTTTTTCAGACATTCAACCATTGATCAAAGCATTGAATTATCGCTTCCCAAAATATGCAGGGTTTTGTAGTCCTGCCCAGAGATTCTCCCACCCTTCGATTCTCTTTTCCATTCGAGAACATCAGGATGTTGTTCGATTTACATTTCCCATTGCCCAGGATTCTGATTAACCATGACATATAAACCGATTGGCGATTACGGCATCATCGGGGACCTGCACACCATCGCTCTCGTCAGCACGAATGGCTCGATTGATTGGTGTTGCCTCCCGCACTTCGACTCCCCCAGTGTCTTTGCCGCTATGCTGGATCATAAACAAGGTGGACATTTTAAAATTTCGCCGATTCATGAAGGCAATCAACGCCAAATGTATCTGCCCGAGACCAACATCCTCCTCACCCGGTTCTTTCAAGAAGATGGTGTCGGAGAAATCACGGATTTCATGCCTGTGGAATCTGATGCCCCAGGGTACATCCCCAAACGCCACCAAATAATTCGAATGGTTGCCGTGACCCGAGGGCAAGTCCAATTCCGCCTCGAATGTGCCCCTTCATTCAATTATGGAAGAGATTCCCATACCGTGATGACCCGGGACACCAACGTCATTTTCCGATCACAACATGCCGTTCTGGGATTGGTCAGTCCCATACCCATTGAAGCACGAGAGGGAATGGCCTTTGCCGAATTTACTCTCAGCGAAGGACAAAGCTTAACGTTTTTTATCGAATACTTAGAAGCCAATGGCTCGGACACCTTATTAGCCACTCCAGAGTCAGGAGATATGGCCTTTCAAAATACTTCAGCCTTTTGGCAACGTTGGCTGAGCCAATGTCAATATTCCGGACGTTGGCGGGAAACCGTCCATCGCTCTGCCCTCACATTGAAACTCCTGACTTACGCCCCCACAGGCGCCATTGTCGCAGCTCCGACCACCAGCCTCCCCGAAGCCATTGGTGGTCCTCGAAACTGGGACTATCGTTATACCTGGATGCGTGACGCAGCTTTCACCGTATATGGTCTCCTGCGGTTAGGATTCACCACGGAAGCCGGCCGATTTATGGACTGGCTCAATGCCCGTTGCCACGACCTCAATCCTGATGGATCGTTACAATTGGTCTATGGCATCGACGGACGCCGAAATCTCCCAGAAGAAGAACTCACCCATCTGGACGGCTACCAGTCATCCAAACCCGTACGGATCGGAAATGCGGCCTCCCATCAATTACAACTCGACATGTATGGCACACTCATGGATGCCGTGTATCTCTATGACAAACACGGAACCTCGATTTCTTTTGACCTCTGGATGAACCTGTGCCGACTCCTCGATTATGTGTGTAACAATTGGGAACTCCCGGACGAAGGCATTTGGGAAGTCCGCGGCGGTCGTCGCCATTTTGTCTATTCCAAAGTCATGTGTTGGGTGGCACTCGACCGGGGCATCCGCCTAGCCGATCAACGGGGATTCCCAGGAAACCGTACCCAATGGATGCATGAACGCGACCGCATTTATATCGATGTCATGGAACGTGGCTACAACACCGAGATTGAAGCTTTCGTTCAGCACTATGACACCACCGCCTTGGATGCCGCGAATCTCATCATGTCCCTGGTGCACTTTGTTTCTCCTACGGACCCCCGAATGATTTCCACCCTAAACCGCACCCTCGAACAATTGACCATGGGGAGTTTAGTCTATCGGTATCGAGTTGGAGAGGCAGCGCCCGATGGATTAGAGGGAGATGAGGGCACATTCAGCATGTGTACCTTCTGGTTAGTCGAGGCCTTAACTCGTGCTGGCCGGTTGCAAGAGGCCCGATTAATTTTTGAAAAAATGTTGAGCTACGCCAACCACCTCCGGCTATATGCTGAAGAGGTATCTCATACTGGGGAGCAATTAGGGAATTTTCCACAAGCCTTTACGCATTTTGGATTGATCAGCGCAGCCACCAACCTCGACCTGGCCCTAAACACCCGACAGGGTACCACGACAATGACGCGTCGAACGCCTTCTCCTTCATCAAAACCTCAAAAACCCTAAACACCTTAGCTTCCACGGTCTTCACCCCCATCTCATTTCACACTTTACCCTAAGTATTTTTTGCGGTAAGGTGGGGTGACTATATTGTCATCCTCCCCTAATACCGATAAATAACTGTCTTCTTCTATTATTTTAGCTTTACTTGAAACGCCTCGAGAGGTGTGAAGACGTTATCTCCAGGGTACAACACGAACTCAACCAGAGGCATGCGCTCGCACCAGCCACGCATGACCAAAAAGATCCTAGACCAGCACAATTCGCTCTAGGCGGAAAGGGAGCGGTTATGGAAATCGGATTTATCGGACTTGGTAAAATGGGTATGAATATGGTGACCCGGCTTCGGCAGGATAATCACCAAATTGTTGTCTTTGATCGATCGCCAGAGGCCATCAAACAGGCAGAAGGGACGGGAGCGATAGGAGCCTCTTCACTTCAAGATCTCGTATCAAAACTTGCGAAGCCTTGCGCCGTTTGGGTCATGGTCCCCTCTGGAGCGCCGACCGAAGAAACCATTCAATCACTGGCCGGAATTCTGCAGCCTGATGATGTGATCATCGACGGTGGCAATACCAAATTTCATGATGACGTCCGTCGTGCGGGTGAACTTAAACCAAAACAAATCCACTATATCGACGCAGGAACTAGCGGAGGTATTTGGGGATTACAAATTGGGTATTGCCTCATGGTTGGAGGTGATAAAGCAGTCGTGAATCGGCTTGACCCGATTTTTACTACCCTCGCCCCCAAGGATGGTTGGTTACATGTTGGCGCCCATGGAGCAGGACATTATGTAAAAATGGTACATAACGGCATTGAGTACAGCATGATGCAGGGCTATGCGGAAGGGTTCGAGCTTATGTCCAAAAGTGACTATAAGCTGGACCTGGGCAACATCGCCGACCTCTGGATGCACGGCAGTGTGGTGCGTTCATGGCTTTTAGAACTCGCCGCCGGGGCGTTAAAAGAAGATCCGAAACTCACTGGATTAAAAGGCTACGTCCAGGATTCTGGGGAAGGTCGATGGATGCTCATGGATGCGCTTGATAAGGATGTACCCGTTCCCACTCTTTCGACAGCCCTCTTTACCCGATTTCGCTCAAGACAGGAAGAATCATTTGCTGAGAAAATGTTAGCGGCTCTTCGTAATGCCTTTGGCGGCCATAGCGTCAAACGGTAGGCTATTTTCAACGTGAATAGGAATGAAATGACTAAGGCCATTGAGAAAGAATCAGCAGCTCAGAAGAAAAACAATACAAGTCCCACTGTCGAACCCTGCAGTCTGGTCATCTTTGGAGGGTCGGGAGATTTGACACGACGAAAACTATTGCCTGCCGTATACAATCTCGTAATCGATGGATTGCTTCCGGAAAACTATTCGGTGGTGGGCATTGGCCGAAAATCCTGGACCGATGATGAATTCCGAAGAGTTGCTCGTGAAGGCATTGAAAAATTTTCTCGGCAATCACTTCAAGAAGACAAATGGGAAGAATTCGCTCGTCGTCTCCACTATGTATCCGGTGCGATTGACGATCCTGACATGTATCATGGGCTCCGCACCCGCATCGAAGAAATTGAAGCACATTTTGATTTGCCAGGCCATCGAATTTTTTACTTGGCCATTCCTCCCACTTCTTTCGCCCCCTCCTGTCAGGGATTGCAACGTGCCGGACTGATTTATCCTCCCGAATTACCTGAACGTGTCTCTCGGGTGATTGTCGAAAAACCCATTGGCCATGATTTGGAATCGGCGAAATCCATCAATGCCACCATAGGAGAGGTATTTGACGAATCGCAGATCTATCGCATTGATCATTATCTTGGGAAGGAAACGGTTCAAAATATTATGGTGCTCCGGTTCGCCAATAGCATCTTTGAACCTATTTGGAATCATAAGTACATCGACCATGTCCAAATCACGGTGAGCGAGGCGGAAGGCCTGGGTACACGGGCGACTTATTACGAAGAGGCCGGAGCCCTTCGCGACATGGTGCAAAATCATATTCTCCAACTCCTGTGCCTCATTGCCATGGAACCCCCCTATTCGTTAGACCCCGACGTGGTACGGAATGCTCGCATGGAAGTCCTTCGTTGCCTCCACCCCATCAAAGGAAAAGATGTCGAAAAGTTTACCGTCCGTGCGCAATACTCGCATGGAAAGGCGCACGACCAGGAAGTTCCTGGCTACCGAAGAGAGGAAGGGGTCAAAGCCGACTCCACGACGGAAACCTTTGTCGCCCTCAAATTGTTTATCGAAAATTGGCGATGGTCCGGTGTGCCATTTTATTTGCGGACAGGAAAAGCCATGCCGGGCCGGGCCTCGGAAATTGCTGTCCAATTCAAGGACATCCCAGAAATTTTGTTCAACACCAACCCTGAGGCGCGACAAGCGCCAAACGTCCTCACGCTTCGGATTCAACCAGAAGAAGGCATGTCTCTTCGGATCATGTCTAAAATTCCGGGAAGCCGGGCACGCTCTCATCCCGTAGAAATGGACTTCAAATATGGCGATGCCTTTGATGCACCATCACCTGAAGCCTATGAACGATTGTTGTTAGATGTGATGGCTGGTGATGCCTCGCTGTTTATGCGACGTGATGCCGTGGAAGCCTCATGGGCCTGGATCACCGACATCTTGCAAGGCTGGAAAGACCATGGCGGGAAATGGCTACCGGAATACCCCGCCGGCACATGGGGACCAGTCGAAGCGGATAAACTCATCGAAACCGACGGAAGACAATGGCGTTTGGTGTAGGGTGACACGAAAATAGACAATGAACTTGCCATCATCGCTAGTCTGCCGCATACCCCAACATTACATCTTGATCTCATCCCAAAATGTTTATTCATGACAAAAGAAAAAGGGACCGGATGATTATCCGGTCCCTTTTTCTTTTTAATTGGCTGTAGGTTTTTTTAAGAATAGACAGAGATCCTAAACTCTTCCTACCGCTTTTCTGTTATGGTTTGACAACTTATTTTGCCACCAAGAATTCGCTTCGTTTTCGATTAATGACACCCATCAGTTGTTCGAACGACTCCACGAACAGACGAGCCCCATCCTTAAGCAACGTCTCCGTCACTTCCGCCATACAGACACCGCAATCGGCCAACCGCTGCATGGTGGCTTTGGCTTCTTCTTGCCCTTCCGTCAAAGTTTCTTTCACGGTCCCATGATCACGAAACGCGTCAAACGTTGCCGACGGAATTGTATTCACGGTATCCGGGCCAATGAGGGAATCCACATAATAGGTATCTGGATATTTTGGATTTTTCGTTCCGGTGCTCGCCCAGAGGAGGCGCTGCACCATGGCCCCTTTTTGTTTCAAGGCTTGAAACTTCGGGTTTGAAAAAATTTCCTTATAGGCGAGGTATGCCACCTTGGCGTTCGCGATCGCCACCTTGCCCTTCAACCCTTCCATTACGGCTCGCTTTTGGGAATCGGTTTCGTCTTTCAGTTTCGCATCAAGTTGTTTATCAACCAGGGAATCTATGCGGCTCACGAAAAAACTCGCCACAGAAGCCACCTTAGACACATCGCCACCATTGGCCGCGAGTTTTTCCAATCCGCGGATATACGCCCAGGCAACTTCTTCATAGACCTGCACACTAAACAATAAGGTGATATTGATATTCACCCCTTGGCTCAACAACTGCTCGACTGCCGGCAACCCTTGTGGTGTGCCAGGCACTTTGATCATCACGTTTTTTCGACCCACCGCTTTCCACAGTCGAAGCGCTTCTTCGATCGTGCCTTTGGTATCGAATGCCAAGTCGGGCGAAACTTCAAGACTGACATAGCCATCTCGACCTTTGCTTGATTCGTACACAGAAGCCATGACATCTGCAGCATCTTGAATATCTCGAATTGCCAACGCTTCATAGAGGTCTTTGACATTACCGACCTCGGCAGCCACCCGCTCCAACTCTTCATCATAGTCTTGGCTACCAGAAATGGCTTTCTCAAAAATGGATGGATTTGAAGTCACACCCATCAATCCATCTTGATCGATCATGGCCTTTAACCCGCCAGAAGCAATTAAGCTCCGCTGAATATAGTCGTACCAGGGGCTTTGTCCGATTTTGCGAAGTTGAACGAGGGGATTCATATTGTAGCCTCCTTACTTTCCCATCATAGGATCTAGTGCGATTGTGCTACGCGCCAACAGTCAGTTCAAGTTGCTGCCTGGCCGCAGCCATCACACGATCAACGGTAAATCCGAAATGTTTTGTTAAATCCTTCAGTGGCGCGGAGGAGCCAAACGTATGCATGCCAATGCTCGTTCCCGTCGCCCCCACATATTGACTCCATCCAAAAGTCGTCGCTTGCTCGACCGAAACGCGTGCTGTGACCCCTGGAGGAATCACCGAATCTCGATAGTCTTGGGATTGCTGTTCAAACAGTTCCCACGACGGCATACTCACGACCCGCGCCTTTATTCCTTCCACCTTGAGCTTTTCATAGGCATCCACGCAAAGAGGCACTTCGCTTCCCGTGGCAAGCAAGAGGACCTCTGGTTTGCCATCATCCGCATCCGCCAAAACATACGCTCCTTGAGCCACCCCAAGGGCCGAGCCATACTTTGTACGGTCCAAAGTCGGAAGTGCTTGCCTGGTTAAGGCTAGCACCACAGGTTGATGCTGCATCTGCATGATCACCCGCCAGGCTTCCACCACCTCATTCGCATCGCCAGGACGAATCGTGACTAAGCCAGGAATGGCCCGCAAAGACGCCAGGTGTTCAACGGGTTGATGGGTGGGGCCATCTTCTCCCACCCCAATGGAGTCATGGGTGAACACATAAATCACCGGAATTTCCATCATGGCCGCCAGGCGAATGGAGGGCCGACCATAATCACTGAAGATTAAAAAACCTGACCCATAGGGACGGACCTTTGATAACGCCATGCCGCTTATGACCGCGCCCATGGCATGTTCTCGCACACCAAAATGAAAATTCCTTCCTCCGTAGGTGGAGGCTTCAAAGTCTCCAGCACCGTCAAACGTTAAACGGGTTTTGGTTGATGGCGCGAGGTCTGCCGAACCTCCGATGAGCCAGGGCACTTCCTTGGCGATGGCATTGAGGACTTTCCCTGAGGACTCCCGTGTCGCCAAGCCTTTTGAATCGGCGGGAAATTCTTGCAACCCGCGCGCCCAGCCATCGGGCAGCTGCCGATGCTGCATTTTGTGCAATTGATCGGCCAGTTCAGGAAACTGGGTTTTGTATTCCTGGAATCTCGCAGTCCACACTTCTCGATTCGCTTTGCCTCGTTGCCCTATGCCTGCTTTGAAATGCTGCAAGACTTCCTCAGGCACCAGGAACTTGGCATCTTCCGGCCAACCATAATTTTTCTTGGCCAAGCGGATCTCTTCCTCACCCAGGGGCTCGCCATGCGCGCCATGGGTGTCCTGCTTGTTCGGTGCACCAAATCCAATATGACTATCGACAATAATCATGGTGGGCCGAGCGGTCTCCTCTTGAAACGCTCGGAAGGCTCCAGACAATTTTTCGATATTATTGGCATCATCGACATGGACAACATTCCACCCATAGGCGCGGAACCGCGCCCCGACATCTTCGCTAAACGCCAAAGCTGTTTTGCCTTCGATGGTGATCTTGTTGTTGTCATAGATCCAACACAGATTCGACAATTTCAGGTGGCCAGCAAGCGACGCTGCTTCACTCGAGACCCCTTCCATCAAGCATCCATCCCCGCAGAGGGCATATACATCATAATTGATAATATCGAACCCTGGACGATTAAAATACTCAGCCATCCAGCGTTGGGCTATAGCCATGCCAACACTGTTCCCTAAGCCTTGCCCTAGCGGACCCGTTGTGGTTTCCACCCCTGAAGTCCAATGATACTCAGGATGTCCCGGACATTTGCTTTCCAATTGCCTGAACCGCTTGATCTCATCCAGCGGGACGGCCAGGTTATTTGTCGCACCATAATCCTCATTCACCGCCTTCACTTGCGACACGTGCAACATGGCATAGAGAAGCATCGACGCATGACCGACAGACAACACAAAACGGTCACGGTTAGGCCAAATGGGATCATCCGGATCAAATTGCAGAAAACGATTCCATAGGCAGTACGTTACTGGGGCCAATGCCATGGGCGTACCAGGGTGGCCGGAATTGGCAGCTTGTACCGCATCCATTGCCAAGGTGCGAATCGTATTGATGCTTAATTGTTCAATCGAGACTTGATCAGCCACGGTCTGGTTCCTTCCTGAAAAGTATCAAAAAATTAGCCACAATCGAGAGAGGACTCTCGGCCATTGAAAACCCCTTTTTATATTCTAACCGATGCTTCTTTGTTAAAAAGTTCCGGTTCCTGACTGTTGGGTAAAATCCTATCATTTTTATCGGTTTTTCTATACCGGTAATTGAAGAAAACTTCAAAAATAATAGGGTTAATTTGTCCGGGGCCATAAATAAACCCTTATTATAAAACCGTCTTTGGGACTTTCACCCCGATTCCATGGGACCGAGAAAACCCTCCTCTTTGGGGCAAGTGTCAATTCAATGTCGTATTCCTTGAGAAAATTGCAAACTCAGTCAGCACCACCTTATGATAGACGAGAACGATGAAAATTCATCTCACCAATCCCACCAAAGAGCTGGACATTCAAGGTCCCATGCGTGTGAAACAACTGCTTGAGCACTTGCAGCTCACCCCGGAAGCCCACCTGGTGATCCGTGGGGATGAACTTGTCACAGAAGATGAAAAGTTGAACGACGGTGATACGATTGAAATCCGTTCAGTCATATCAGGAGGATAGTCCCCTGCATGCGTTGTAAGAAATGTCCACAGCAAGCAGCCATCAAGCTCCCTCAGCATAATGCGGCCTACTGCAAGACATGCTTTACGGAATTCGTTCACTCCCAAGTTGCCAAAGCCATCAAAAAGCAAAAAATGTTTTCCCACGACGACCGCATCCTGGTGGCGGTTTCTGGAGGAAAAGACAGCATGGCACTCTGGGCCATTTTGCTGAAATTAGGGTACCGGGCCGACGCCCTGTACGTGGATTTGGGCATTGGCAACTATTCCATGCAGTCTCGCCAGAAGGTCGAACATTTCAATGATTCAGTAGCCCAACCCTTGGGAGCCACACTCCAAATTCATACGTTGGCTGAAAACGAAGGGGCGGGCGTCAAAGAACTCGCTATGATGATCAATCGCCCAACATGTTCAGCCTGTGGAACCATGAAGCGCTATCATTTTAATAGGACAGCGTTGGAAAAAGACTACGATGTGATGGCCACCGGCCATAATTTGGATGACGAGGCCTCAAGATTATTAGGCAACGTTCTCCACTGGCAGACAGATTTTTTAGAGAAGCAAACGCCCACCCTTCCAGCATCCTTGGACGGATTCGCGAAAAAGGTCAAACCCCTGTATCGGTTAACCGAGCGTGAAATGGCGGCATATGCCATCATCAATAAGATTGCTTACATCGTCGATGAATGCCCCATGTCCAAGGGCTCAAAGATGCTGGTGTATAAAGATGTGCTCAATCGATTGGAAGAAGCTTCGCCAGGGACCAAACAAGTGTTTTATTTCCAATTTCTTGATAAACAAGCCAAGGAACAAGCCGCCACTCAAAACATTACAGCACAAGATCAGAGTCGCCTCTCTCCCTGCCACTCCTGCGGACAACCGACTTCCATGGAAGTCTGCACCTACTGTAAAATGATGACCAAAGCCAAAGCCGCCGTTTAGCAGTTCCTCTCTGCCAAAAACCATCAATGTTGATGGTTTAACGTTTCATTAACATACACTCAGTATTCAAGGTGCAATGATCTGGGCTTCGTCCATGACTCGAAATTTGTAGCTGCAGCATCTTATGCCGCTTTTTTGGGATTCACAGGCAGTGTGAGGCAGGATGAGATCGTGCAGCTACAAATACTTCTGGGCGACAAATAGTTATCAATCTTGGAGGGCTTGAAGATCTTCGGGTTGCTGTTCTTCTTGTCCAAAGAATGGAAACGATATGGGGGGCCACAGGTCTTCATCATCTGGTGGAGACCAAAAATTCACGAACAAATCCAATTCTGGATTGAAAGCCATCTTCAGTTCTTCGGATTGGGCCACTAACTGAAAGCGGTTTCCAAAAATGTTGGGTTCCAACGATTCAGACAGCAATTCTTGGGAAAGAGCGTCTTGGGGCGTCGAAGATCCTGAACCAAGATTCACCAACAAGGGGGGGGATGCCGTCCCGAGCAGGGTCTGGTGAACTTGGGTATAAATAATGGCCGGGGGAATCGTGACTGCCCTGTTTTGAGCACTCGTTGAGGCCGAACTCTGAGCAGCAGCCGAAGAACCGAAAATGGAAAACCCATTCAAGGTGTACGGGCCGGCCCCCTTGGCCCCAATGAAGGTCACCGCACTAGCCGCCGCCTGATTGGCTAACCCATTGAGGGTTCCAGTTAAGATGGCGCTCGTTCCAGAAATCTGTAAGGCCGTAGCAGTAAGTGCCCCGGTCAGCGCCCCACCCGACATCAGGTTCAACGTACCCGCAGTCGCCCCGCTAATCCCATTCACCAACCCAAGAGCATAGCCGGTCGTCTCAGTATAATTCACTATCTGGCCCGCGGCATTAATGGCCAATGTCGTAACATTTTGCTGAGCATCACTGAAAGTGACGGTACCGCCCGCCGTTACTGCCAGGCTATCTTCGATGATACCGCCCGCCGATGCCGTGACCGTGCTACCGGAACGAAGATCAAGTCCCGTGGCATTCGCGGCCGTGATATCAGCAGACACGGTTAACGCCCCAGATGCCGAAGACCCAATGACCACGGTATCGGTCGTAATTTGATCAATTACGGTATTGGTAATTTCAAACCGATTCGCGATGGTGCCGTCGGTACCCACATCAATCACATCCACATCGTTCGCTGTCTCAGGCGCTAGGGTAACTGACTGATTCGCCCCTGCGCTCGCCGTCAACGTACCGGGCAAAGAAATAATGTCGGAAATGATCGAGATGTTGCCTGCCAAGGATTCAACGTCTGCACCTACCTGAACGTCTACCGTTGCTTCGTTGGCCGCGGCGGTCAGCGTGATATTGCCACTCGCTTCCACATCGTTGGCCGCAGCAGTGTTGGATACTGTCAGCGTGCCTGTGGTGGCGGTTAATGCCACCGCTCCTGCATCTGTGTCTACGCCGGTCACGCCATTGACGGTCCCAACGCTGAAACCGTCGGCATCGGTGAACGTCACGCTGCCAGTACTTGTATCAATGGCCAAGGTATCGACATCGTTCGTTGCCGTATCAAGCGTGACTGCACCACCCGCCGTCACCGACAAGTTGGTCGTCGTTACGGCTTGGGCATCCGTCAAGGCCCCACCTGTCGTGAGATTGAGCGTCGTGGAGGTCACCCCAACAACCCCATTCACCGTATCGATATTCAGATCGTCCGTATCACGGAAGCTCACCGTCCGGCCCGCCGCACTCACTGCGAGGTTGTCCACATCGGTCGTCGCAACATCCAAGGTTGTATCCGCGGCGGTGTTTGTGATCGAGAGGTTAGTCGCAGTAATCGCTTGGGCATCCGTCAACGCCCCGCCCGTCGTCAGATTCAGCGTGGTGGCCGTCGCACCCACAATCCCATTCACCGTGTCGATATCCAGATCGTCGGTATCCACAAAGGTCACGGTCTGCCCTGCCGCACTCACTGCCAGGTTATCAACATCTGTGGTCGTGTCGCTGAAGTTAACGGCTCCGCCAGCGGTTACCGCCAAGTTCGTTTCCACGATACCTCCCGCCGTGCCCGTGATACTGCCCCCTGATTGCAGATGCAACGTCGTGGTATTCGCCGGCGTGATGTCAGCCTCAATTGTCATCGCGCCCGATGCGCTAGTGCCAATCACTAGGGTGCCAGCGGTGACGTTGTCGATATCGCTAGCGGCAAGTTCGAACCGATTAGCAGCACTCGGATCTGGACCCAGATCAATCACATCCGCGTCGTTCACCGTTTCAGGGGCTAAGGTCACTGTACGCCCCGTATTGGTGATCGTCCCGGCGAGGTTGATATCATCGGCAGTGACGGTGATTGCGCCACCGGACGATTCCACATCAGCCGTGGCCTGTATATCAACCAGGGCTTCATTAGCTGCCGCGGTCAGTGTAATGTCGCCGCTCGCTTCTACATCGTTAGCCGCGGCAGTGTTGGATACTGTCAGCGTGCCTGTGGTGGCGGTTAGTGCCACCGCTCCCGCATCTGTGTCTACGCCGGTCACACCATTGACGGTCCCGACGCTAAAGCCGTCGGCATCGGTAAATGTCACATTCCCGGTACTCGTATCAATCGCTAAAGTATCAACATCGTTCGTTGCCGTATCAAGCGTGACTGCACCACCAGCCGTTACCGACAAATTGGTCGCCGTCACGGCTTGGGCATCAGTCAAGGCCCCACCAGTGGTTAGATTCAAGGTCGCAGCGGTCACGCCATTAATACTGTTGACAGTATCGATATCCAGGTCATCCACATCACGGAACGTCACCGTCCGGCCGGACGCACTCACCGCTAGATTGTCCACATCATTGGTCGCCACGTCCAAGGTGGTATCCGCTGCCGTGTTCGTGATCGAAAGGTTGGTAGCCGTAATCGCCTGGGCATCCGTCAAGGCTCCACCTGTCGTTAGATTGAGAGTCCCGGCTGTCACCCCTATCACACCATTAACGGTATCGAGATCGAGATCGTCGGCATCCACAAACGTTACCGTCTGCCCCGGTGCACTGACGGCCAGGTTATCCACGTCCGTGGTCGCATCCGTAAAATTGACAGTTCCTCCTGCTGAAATAGCAAGATTCGTTTCTACGATTCCACCAGCAGTAGCAGTAATCCCCGCCCCGGATTGTAAATGCAGCGTGGTCGTGTTCGCCGGTGTAATATCACTGGAAATGGTTATGGCGCCCGACGTGGCATCACCGATTTTAATGACACCAGCGGTAATCCTGTCTAGCTCAGTGGTACTGAGATTGAGGTTCGATGACGTTCCGCCTACGTCCGTGCCGCCGACAGCCGCCAGAAGGGTGGTACTTCCCGCACCGGAATTGACTGCTGAGGTTCCGTCAATCGTCATGTCAAAAGCTTTCATCGAAATATTCGCCCCACCGCTATTCACCGTCACTCCAGCGGCAAGGGTTAGACTACCGGCCCCTGATGCGTCGTCATCGGCTGATAAGGTGATGGCTCCCGCATTGGTCGTGATATCGGCATTCACACTAATATCATCCTGAGCTTGAGCAGTGAACGTTGCACCGGCTGTGGTCAAGTTTACAGCGTTTATAAAGCTAATATCTGCGGTGGCTTGCAAAGTGACGTTTCCCGCGACAGCATCGAGGGTGGCTGGAGCAATGGTGAGCGAAGAACCCGGATTGTCAGCAAATGCATCGACATCGCCCGCCGCCGCGGTGCCACCAGTAATGACAATAATATTTAATGGGTCGAGCAACAGCGTACCGAAGTCACCATGGACGGCGGAAAGATTCGCAGTTCCCTGGAAATCCAGGTTTTGTTTACCGGACACTTCAGCAAAGCCGCCATTTCCGCCGAATTCACCGCCGCGCACGTCGATATTCCCATAGTACCGGGATATCTCGTCCGCCCAGACAATTACCCGCCCACCGTCGCCAGCCGCTTTGGCATGCGCATTAATTGTTACGTCCTCACCAAGGTACGTTTTTTTGGCATTCTGCTCTGGTCCATTACCTTGGAAGTTGCCTCCGATCAGCACTTCGCCCCCGCCAGCTTCCCCAGATGCATTCACGATCGCATCACCGAACAAGCCGACTTTTTCGCCCAGTACTTTTATAATCCCGCCTTTTTCATCAACATCATCGCCTGAAGCTTTCAATGTCCCTGCTACTTCCACGACACCCAGGTCACCGCCGGACAACACGATTTGCCCATTGACCTCTGCCACGCTATTGGCTTGGACAATACCATCCATGTTGATCACTCGATCCAGAATATTTGTCACTGTCTGCGCCGTGAGCAATACTGTGCCACCATCAGCCTGAATCGTCCCAGAATTATTGACCAGCCCTTTCAACGGGGTTCCGTCAGGCGCAAAGAGCTGTTGGGATGTTTGAGCATCCACCGGCAACTTCACGAGGCCATCCCCAAATAAGTCGAGCGTAAAACCATCCCCCGAGGCCAGGGACACCGTACCGAGTCTCGCTTGAATCACGCCGGTATTTTCAACTCCAGGCCCAACCAGTGCGACTAATCCACCTTCGGCAGCCGTGATGGTCCCACGGTTCACGATGGTCGCTGCGGGGTTACTCATCTGATCGAAGGTAAAATCATTGGCAAGGATGCGTTCGTTGGAGATATCGATGGTGGTTGCAATGAGACTATTCACGTCAACTCTAGACCCAGCTCCAAATAAAATGCCGTTGGGATTGATGAGCATGAGTCGTCCATTGGCGGTAAGTTGCCCTAAAATACTGGAAGACTCATTGCCTATCACACGATTGACGGCAAGCGAAGTGGAGGACGGTTGAGAGAAAGTCACACTTTCCGCGGCGCCAATAGAAAAACTGGTCCAGTCGATAATGGCCTTGTCGGTATGTTGTTGTATCGTGAGGTGGGAAGGATCGGTGCGATCTACATCGGCGGCACCATGGACGATCGTTTCCCCAGTAGGATTCGCAATAAGGCTATTGGGCTGAAACACAAGCCCGACCCACAAGATAAAACAGAAAATTCCTAAAGTCTTTGGAGGAGGTCCTTGCCCAGTGGCAGCAATAATGTGTGATGATTTATATGAATGTCGTAATTGACAACCCCATTGGGCTCTAGGGCAACAAAGGGATGAGGAAATTCGGAACAATTAGGCACCACCCAAAAGATAAGGTATGGATCTTCGTCAAAACTTCTTAACCTCAAGCGCCAGGTATAAATGCCCGTTTTGACGATACAGTAGCATCTTATAGTCAGTTCGGTTATTTTATGTGCCATCTTAAGTATCACTATCTAGAAAAAGATCATGAAACCAATATCCTACATGGCCACTTAGGCAAAAGACTGTAGATGGTGCGATGGCTACTCAATACCGGATCGCCAAGCTGAAAAAAACCCTGGGATCTTTCCCATCCCCAGTGACCTGTGTCGTCACACGCCGCGTAAGAGGTTGTGCCACTTCAATATAGCCAGAAAACCAATCGGTGAAATTCGCACGAATACCCCCTCCCGCTGAAGACACGGAAGCCTTATTCGAATTCTCAACCTGATACACCACACCCAGGTCATAAAACCCATACAATTGCATATCCCGCAGAACCGGCAGGGCCGTCGTGTTTCCATACTGCAACTCGAGAATACCGGCCATTCCATGATCGCCGGTAATTTCCGAGGGATCATATCCCCGCCCCATAAACGCTCCCCCTACGGCAAACTCTTCCGGAGATAGCAATGGAACCGCCGCATATTGCGCCTTGCCGGCAAAGAATATATTGACACGATTGATCAACGGCTGAAGTCGGGAGAGCTCTCCTCGCACCTTGGTAAAGTCACTATGTCCTCCAGCGCGAGAAAGAGTACTCGAGGCTTGATCGGAATGATTCAAAATTTCCAGTCCCTTCGCAATCATCAATTCAAAAGACGTAATGGCTCGAAATCGATCCACAAAGTCATAGTGAGCGCTGAACTGGAGGCTACGGATTCGATCCTCGGCTAGTCGAGCACTCAAGAGATCCGTCTTGGTATTGATAAAGGAAAACTGTGACGTCACAAAAAGGTTTTGGGCTCGAGACCGAATGATCGGGTGGGTGAGCCCGATAGCAAACCTCACGGCACTGCTCTCCACGTTCAACGCCCGTAGCGTAAAGCCCGGCTCTGAATCAGTATAGTTAAAATTTATGGAGAACTGGGTGCCTTCATCCGAAATTGGTTGCTGATGGTTCAGCGCCACGTAGGTGAGCTCTCGACGAGCCTGATCCGACTCTGGGCTGCCCGTCACGAATTGCGCCGTGGTTCTTTCGCCCCAACCCCAGAATGAGTTGAGCCCGGCAAACGCAGTAATCTGCAATGGACCGACGAATAACGTGCCTCGATTATTCACGTTCAACGCGGCATTCACTGGCCGGTATCGAAGCTGAATCACAAGTTCCGACGCACCAGGAACGGCCTTATCAGGACGCAGCACACTTTCCGCATAAAATCCCGGGAGATCACGTATGAACAGCAGGTACCGTTCTAAGTCCGACGAATGAAGGGGACGGGATTGTTCGATCTTCGCACGATAAGCATGAATGAGCTTCGGGACTTCATACCCCTGACTGTCAATGACCACCTTGTTGATATAGCCTTCAATAATCCGAATGTTGACCACTCCCCCTTCAATTTTTTGGGGAGGTAAAATGGCTCGTGAAAGAATATAGCCATCATTCCGGTATTTTGCAGTGATGGCATTCGTGAGGTTATAGATGATGCGGAGGGAAATTCTCTTCCCAATGTAATTTTTGTACAGGGGAAGAACATCAGTCTCCTGGTAGACCGTCGATCCCTCCAGGATAATTCGGGCCAAGGTGAAGATGATCGTGTCGGCATTATCCGGGGGAACCACATCATCATCGCGTTCCGGCACGATGGGTTTAATGACGGACTTCGGTTCTTTTTTCTGTTCAAATCGTTTTTCAATTTGCCCTGGCTCGGCGGACTGAGGAATCGTCTGGGCTTGAGCACTCAGGAAACTGCTAAATAGAACGAGACTCAGCGCTGCACAGAAGGCGAACTTTGGAAAGATAGATCGGTAAGATGGTAGGAATGGATGAACATTAGCCGCATGACTGAAAATTTTCTGAGTGGAAATCACACGCATGCGGTTCAACAAGGCAGCAGGTAAGGATCAGGTTGGCCAACCAATCCTGTTTAATGGCCACAATTTTCAAACGAGGACATGCTACACTATTTACCTGCCGCAAAAACAGGAGTTTTCTACGAAAGACCTGACAAATCGACACCGGAGATTCCTACTTAGTCTTGAACACCATGAACAAACATTCCATACAACAACGAGGAAAAATCGCTTCGCTTGGCACCATTCCCTTTATATCGCCTTGCAGCATTTTTGACTCCCGCAGGTACAGCGGCGAGTTCCATTATGATGTGATTCTCCATAATCACATGTCAGCTCCTCACCTGGCTTGATGTCCCTTAAGGCATAAAATTCCGCAAGGTTTCGAAATATCCGAATGAAGGTATTGGGGCTGCACGAATGATTCATGTGTCGAAACCCATTCCCGTGTCGTGACCCATCAATCGCCTTGCCATTATTCAATTCGACAATCGCAATGTGCTTGAGATGTTTCGCCCGCCTCCTGGCTTCGCGGATACTAATTAACTCACCTGCAAATTCACCGATTTTTCTTCGCCCTTGCAACTTCGCCTTTGCAAAAAGTCCTTTGCCATCGATTCGACTAGGTCTAGTTTCTGCTAATATGCTTAGATTGACCGTATTCATGCCAAAGAACAATTCGACTTTTTTTTAACGCATCTGGCCAAGCCAAGACTTTGACTGAATCCGCCTTTTAGGAAGAGCTGTTTGAACGAAGGGGTGAATTTGCACTTTGGTAAGAGTTCCCGAACCCTTGGGATTCAGCAGGGGGTCGAAGGGAACCCAAAGCGCTGGGCCAAGGCAAGAATGGTTTTGGTTATTTTGCCGAAACAAAAGGACGTCCTACTCCTCATCCTTAAAAATATCCTCCAGCTTTTGTTGCAACCTCTCTTGGGTCACTGGCTTCACGAGGTAGCCATCTGCTCCAGCCAATATTGCCTCGAGAATATGCTCCTTATCATCGTTGGCTGTGACCATGAGAACTCTCATGTGTTTCAGGGCAGCATCGGCCTTGGCGGATTTAAGCAATTCCAATCCATCCATTTTTGGCATATGCCAGTCAGCTAACAACAGGTCAAAGGCTTGGCCCTGTAACTGTTCCTTCGCCTCCTGTCCATTCGCGACCGCCACAACGTTGGAAATCCCTAATTTGTCCAAGAGCCGCACGACGAGTTTTCGCCCGTCCGGATGATCCTCGGCGACAAGGATGGATTTGTTGGCATATTTTTTCATGTTACGTGCACCCATTGTTGATGAAAAATGAATCGGTCAACTCTGCAGTCCAAACGTACTATTCGGACCGTAATGGTACTGCAGATACTCATAAATTTCCAGAAATACTCAGGATGAAAAATCACAATCCCTTGGATTTCCACACATGATGCCCCTATCGAGTGGTCACATCTCCTAATGGGGTATCGAAAGCCCGACCCCCCCCTGACACCTCCCCCATGGGGTTTGCACATTGGCCGGAGAATGCTTGAACACCGAAGAGGTCGCAAGGCGACTGCCCCAAGTATCGCTTGACACCGGAAATTTGCTAGACTACACCTAAACTGGCAGAGAGATTCCCCTCCAACCTTCGAGGTAGTCATGATACCCTTTCGTTCAGCCACAACGACCAGCGGTCGGAATATGGCTGGTGCCCGTGCGCTCTGGCGGGCGACCGGCATGAAAGATGAAGATTTTCAAAAACCCATCATTGCCGTGGCGAATTCCTTTACGCAATTCGTCCCTGGGCATGTCCATCTGAAAGATCTTGGTCAACTCGTCGCTCGTGCAATTGAGAAGGCCGGCGGGGTGGCCAAAGAATTCAACACCATCGCCGTAGATGACGGCATCGCGATGGGCCATGATGGCATGCTCTATAGCCTCCCCTCGAGAGATCTGATAGCAGACTCTGTGGAATACATGGTGAATGCGCATTGTGCCGATGCCATGGTCTGCATTTCCAATTGCGACAAGATCACCCCCGGCATGCTGATGGCGGCCATGAGATTAAACATTCCCGTCATTTTTGTGACCGGCGGCCCCATGGAAGCTGGCAAAACCCGCCTGGCCAAGCACAAACTCGATCTCATCGATGCCATGGTGATTGCGGCAGACAACACAGCCTCGGAGGAAAAAGTCGCTGAGTTCGAACGAAGTGCCTGTCCCACCTGTGGCTCATGTTCCGGCATGTTTACGGCTAACTCCATGAACTGCTTGGCGGAAGCCATGGGGTTGGCCTTGCCAGGGAACGGGACCCTGCTCGCCACACATGCCGACCGTAAAGGTCTCTTTGAACAAGCAGGATCGAGGATTGTGGAACTCGCCCTACGCCATTACAAATCAGAAGATTACAGCATCTTGCCGCGCAGCATCGCGACCAAACAGGCGTTCGAAAATTGCATGGCCCTGGATATCGCCATGGGAGGTTCCACCAACACCATCCTCCATCTCTTGGCCATTGCCCGCGAAGCCTGCGTGGACTTTACCATGGACGACATTGACTACCTTTCCCGAAGGGTTCCACAACTCTGCAAAGTCGCACCGAATACGCAACAATATCATATTGAAGATGTGCACCGTGCCGGAGGCATCATGGGCATCCTCGGCGAATTAGACCGGGCCGGCATTCTGCATACCAAGGTTCCCACGATCCACAGCGCGACCCTGCAAGACGCCCTCGACAAATGGGACATCATGCGCAATCAGGATCCTGCCGTGGCGGAATTTTTCCGAGCTGGGCCAGCGGGCATACCCACTCAAGAAGCCTTTAGCCAGGCCACACGCTGGGAAACTCTGGATACCGACCGTGAAAACGGCTGCATCCATTCCGCGGAACATGCCTTCAGTCGTGAAGGAGGCTTGGCTGTCCTCAAGGGCAATATCGCCGAAGACGGGTGTGTGGTCAAAACAGCCGGGGTGGACGAATCTATTCTGGTCTTTACTGGTGAAGCCCATGTGACCGAATCCCAGGAAGAAGCCGTGGCGAATATCCTCGACGAAAAAATCAAAGCTGGAGACGTGATCATTGTCCGTTACGAAGGTCCACGTGGGGGGCCGGGGATGCAAGAAATGCTCTACCCAACCTCCTATATCAAATCCAAAGGCCTGGGGAAAGCTGTTGCGCTCATCACGGATGGCCGATTTTCTGGAGGCACTTCAGGGTTATCCATCGGGCATGTTTCTCCCGAAGCTGCCGCGGGCGGAGCGATTGGATTAGTCCAAAATGGAGATCGCATAACGATTGATATTCCTAACCGTAGCATCAACGTGCTGGTCGAGGATAGCGTGTTGCAAGCCCGTCGCAAGGAACAAGATCAAAAAGGTTGGAAACCAGACAAGGAACGTCCTCGAAAAATCAGTACCGCTTTAAAAATCTATGCTGCTTTCGTGTGTAGTGCCGATAAAGGCGCGGTGCGGGATCTCTCAAAAATTGATTAACGTGATGTTCCGATCTACTCTACGAGGTCCTTTTGTTTCGGCAAAAGTGACGCGTCATGTCAGGGCGAAACCCTCCTAAAAATAGAGGCCAAAATCTTTCCAAACAAAACAAACCCACCACATGGTGTGATTTCTCATAAAAAAGGCGGAGAGGTTTATCACCTCCCCGCCTTTTCCAAGAGTCTGGACCTTCTGTTTATTCTTGACCAGTCAACTTTACATTTTCCTTAAACCGCACAATCTGCACGGGTTTAAAGGCTCGATCTTTCTTTCCCAAGGCGGCACGCTGCTCAACCTCCTTCACAAATTCTTCGTCGCCATGGATAGGGGCATAGGTCAGCGTCACAATGACATCCATGGAAGGCGCATCTTTTGGGGTAGGAAACGTAAAATTTTCTACTCGTTTCTCTTCAGGAGTCAAGACATTCTCTTTCAAGACTTTGACGGCTTCAAAATCAAACACCGTGGGGTTTCCATCTTTATCGCCAAACACGCGTTCATAGTATCGCTGCTCGGTGTACACTTTTCGCAAATTTTTCCCAAGTATCGTGAGATCGATTTCCACTCGAGACCATCCAGGATGCGGCAAGGGCAAATTATGGGGCACTAAGCTTTGAATCGTGACCTTGACTTCAGATGTCTGCCCCTTGACTTCAGTCTCAACTTCCAATTTTACGGCATCAGCTCGAACTTTTCCGAATCGCCCAGGGAAGCTATGATTGGCGATTTTACGATTGCGTTCACCATTCGCCGATTCGCCAAACTCTTCAGGCATATGACACGACTGACAATTCTTCCCCGCCTTTTGTGTCTTGGATTCTTCCCAGGCCCCTAATAATTTCGGAAGTATCTTTTCAAAACCAGGTAAATTCTCATGGCAGGTCACGCAAAATTGCGATTGACTATATAAGGGAAGCTGCACAGACTGATGAGCCAAATTTTCTTCCGGATTTTTATAACTTCCAAACACCGTCCGATCTAATTGATAGGTCGGATGCGGAGGATGCTGATTCGGGTCCACCTCGCTGATGAGATGACATTGCGCACAACCCACTCCATCCAACTTGGGATCGCCAGATTCAATTTCTTTGATAAACACTCCAGCATGGTCTGGATATTCTAAGACGCTGGGTGCATGGCATCGAAAACACATGGAGCCTTCCTTATCGGAAGTCGTCGCACGATATCGTTCTAACGACACACGGAAGGGGGCACTGATGATGGACCGGGATTGAGCCGAGGCTTCCCATTCTTCAAACACCCGAAGGTGACACCGTTTGCACTTCTGTGAATGAGGAAAGGCTTTCTCCAGAGGTTTGTCAGGACTCTTTTTTGCCGCTAGGGTTTCTGCGTGAGGAAGTCCTAGAGCGAGGCTCGCCACCGCGATCACGACCGGGAGGCCAAGTATCCAACGTAAGGAAGGCAAAAGTTTTGGCATGAGGATGACCTCAACTCATCATGTTGGGATAAATGAACATGAAATTTTTGCGTGATTAAAAAGACTTGGTCCGAAACGTTAATAATCGTTCTGCGGCGTAATTGGTTATAATTTCTTTGGCTTTGTCTTTTTCTCGGTCACTTCCCAAGGTTGCCAGATAGCGATCAAGCAAGTCTGAATCAGGCTCAGGAATCAACGCATAACTCAGGGACGCTTCGACATAGCTTGGCGCTTGCCCTGGGTTCACTACAATTGAAAAAGGCACACGACGCGTAGTCCCACCATTAACCAGGGGATTGGGAATTGGACCACGAAGGATCTTATCAAAGGGCAACCCAAATCTCTCCTGCTGGGTTCCTAACACATGTCCTTCCGCATTTTTGACCGTCACGGTGACAAAAAACTGTTTTAATACCGGATCTCCACCCGGGAACATATGCGGCAGGCTACCATTACGCACCAGCACTTTTCCTTCTATCGCTTCATTGCCTTTTTGAACTTCAATATCAACACGAGGAAACCATTCGGCTTGCAGATTGCGATTGCTGAGCATAATTCCCGGAATCACTATCCCTTGGAACCAATGCCGTCCAATGGGCCGTGTCAGCGATCCTCGTTTTGAAGTCGAACTTCCCGTGGAACGCTCCATATGACAATCCTGACAAATCGTGCCTTGCAATATTTGTCCGGGCAATTCGGCCTGGGTCACGTCTTTGACCTTGCTAAAATGGCAGGAAGCGCAAAATTGAGCACCCTGATAGACATCAGCCTGTTTGGAAGGATGCACGAGATTGTCCTCGGCATTATCATAAGGACCGAACAAGACTTTCCCAGTGTTAATCTTAAACGCCGGGTAGTCGGTCGGATTCTCTTTCACAGAATCAATCATGTGACACGATGAACAACTGATCCCCTCGAGTCGACGTTGTTCCTTGGCCCTTCTTCCGCGTTGCTTTGGTTGTTCAGACATGACTTGGGCAATAAGGTTGCCCGTGTGTTGCGGAAAAGCCGTTACTGCCGGGGCATGACAAGCTAAACACCGCGTTTGTTCTTCACTGGTAGGATTCGTCTGCAGCCATAGACCCAGTACGGTCTTGAATACCGGAGACGTCAAAGCCGTTCCATGCAATAATGCCCCATCCACGCGACCAAATGTTTTCAGGTCTGGCGTTTGCTCACGCATCCCTTTCCATTCTTCATAATGCCGGTCATGACATTGCTTGCAGTGATCCGACGGCAGGAACACTTGTTCAATTTCATCAATCCAGGCATGGTCTTCGTGAGCAGCTTCCCCTGGATTTTGGGCAGCCCATGAGGACAAAGGAGAAACCATAATTCCTATAAAAACTGCGAAAACTCCAAGAGTCCTCATCCACAACGAAAAACTCGAATGCCCTGATTGTCGAAAAGATCGCATATTTTCGTCTATTCCTTTTGAATGCGAACCAGGTGAAAGTTGAGACCCCCACCAATTCCTTGATCATCGATATCAGCGGGCTCGTACGTCGCCACAGAAAAATTTTGGGTCGGCAAGGCTTTCTCTAGGGCCTTTCCGAGGTCTAAAATTGTGTGGATTTCCATGCCATCGACTTCCTTAATAATCGATTTGGACTTAATTCCTGCAAGATCAGCCGCGGTATTGCCAATAACCGCAAACACCACCACCCCTTCAGCCTTAAGCAATCCTAAAATTTTCCTGATCTCCTCATCCACCTCCCCAACGTCCACCCCAAATTCCTCGGCAAGAGCGAAGGCTCGATCTTCCGTCATTTCGGGTGCCCCTGCCAAAACCAGCCCAGGCACATTGAGTAATCCAAGACAAAGAAGGCCTACGAGAAATATCCGAAATCCTGGGCAAAGAAAGCCGGTGTGATTTTTTTGTAAAAAAGGAAGGGTAATCATGAATTCTGATTTTTTCCAATACCAATCTTTCCACATCAAAAATACTACAAGGCCTCCTTCTTGCTCTATCTTATCATGCTCATCATGATTTCTGTAGGGAAGGTGGTCCACCGACGGGATCGACGAGAAGTTGGAGCCATGAGGCCACGGCTTTCTGGCCATTCCGTTCCTTATATTCCCCATTCCATACGGCAAAGGATACCGCCTGCATTCTTCCAGGGATGAGCGTGGCTTCGTTTTCTTTATCATCACCTTGCTGAGTCAAAGGACGTTTCATCACAACCCGCCAAAACCCATTTTTCCATTCCGCTTGCCCCTTGATCGTTCCCTGACTGGACTTACTCGTCAGCGTACTAAACCCTCCTCCTATCAAATCTTCTACCGACGAGGGACGACGGGGAATCACTTCAAACCGCCTGATGCCGCCTTCTTGTCGTTTCCGTTCTTTTGCCCGTGCGGCCCGACGATCGACGTCACTTTGCCAATCCGCTTTCCAATGCCAAATATTCACATAGTGATCCAGTTGGCCCATGCAAAAAAAGGCTGGCGCATCTCCAAGTGGCAATGCCAACGCGGCACCATCGCGAAACACTCCTGGAGTGAGTTGCTCATTTTTGGTGGCATCCTGCCATTCAATGAGAAAGGAAATGTCTTGTCCATTATGAATGGAACGAACGGAGATAACCTTTGCGCTTGGTTCTGGCCAGACGGGGCGAGTGATAATCTGCCCACTCAGAGGGATCGGAATGGGAGCTAGGGATTCCCAATCCTTATCGGAAGGAAAAGAAGGAACCTCCCCTTCACGAAAGTGAGAACGGATGACAATGCCTTGGCTACTGACCACGGGAATCTCGAACCAACCCAAAACCATGGCCACCACAACAATGCCTAAACCCGTGGCCATTTGGAACCGCGTGATTTTTCCTCGAATCTTCACACCATACCTCTCAATGCTTGAGTCATGGGCATTATACCAAGCTTCAGTTTATTTTCAGTGAAGGAGTAGGAGATGTTTTAGAGACTGATAACGATATTTTACCAGAGTTTGACCCGACGGATTTTATTTTCATTCCGTTCACAAATATAGAGATAGCCTTGAGCATCTAGAGCCAATCCAGACGGAGCATTCACGACTGCATCAATGGCCTGGCTCCCATCTCCATGTTTCAATAGCCCCGTTTCTTCCTTCGCAACAAACCGAGCGGCTCCACAGCCGCCCATATTCTTATCATCGTACCCGCTATCTCCATTCCCTGCCACGGTGGTAATCATCCCTGTAGCAGGATCGACTTTGCGAATGCGGTGGTTCATGGAATCTGCGATATAGATATTTCCGTCAGGATCCACAATAGCCGCCTCCGGAACATTCAACATGGACATGACCGCCGGTTTATTATCGCCGTCGTAACCAAAACGGCATACGCCGGCAATCGTGGAAATCGTGCCGGTTTTCATATGAATTTTTCGTATCCGATTGGTCGCCTTATCCGTAAGATATAGGTCACCCTCTTGATCCACGGCAATGGCCACGATATCCCAGAGTTTGGCTTCCAGGGCCGGCTTTCCGTCATCAAGATAGACGGACAAATCCAGGTTGTCGGAACATTGGGGACGAAGCCATCCTTGATCATCACTAAAATCAATCCCAATGGCATCTCCGGAGAGGACGACAAGATTCTGTGCCGTGAGAGGGCTGATCCAATCTTCATCCATCCCAGTCCACGTTCCTGCAACGGTGGTCACCATTTCCGAGCGAGGATTGTATTTGCGTATACGATGTGCCTGAGTATCGGCAATGAATAAATTGTCATCTTTGTCAAAGGCAATAGCGCCAGGGTAGGTGAGATTCACTTCTAAGGCCGGCCCGTCACCATTATAGCCAGAGGGGCCCGCTCCAACGACGGTCGTGATAATATCTGTCTTATGGTCGACTTTTCGGATTCGATTACTTCCTGAATCACAAATATACAGGTCATTGTTGGAATCCACCGCGACGCTTAAGGGAAGGTACAGTCCAGCCTCACCACATGGTCCATAATCGCCGCTATAACAGGTCTCGCCAATTCCCGCATAGTTATGGATGCGTCCTGTCTCCAGATCCACTCGACGGATGCGATCCGATCCATTTTCGGCGATATAGAGCCAACGCTGTTCCTTATCGAGACAAATGTGATTGGGGAGTGGAATGCCAGCCTTGACGGCCCGCTTACCATCACCGGTGCTTCGGGATTTTCCATTCCCGGCAAAGGTTTCAATTTTGCCTACGATTGACTCGACCGCTTCTATGCTGGTTTCCATTGCTTACTCCTCACTCAACAGGCTGAGTTTCCCACAGCTTTAGACAAAATGAGCGCCAATTATGGCGCTCTCGCGTACGTTTTTAAGACCATCGACCGACCGCTTCGTGCAAAATGGCGGAATCCAAAGGACCCAATGCCATGAATCCGTTATTCTCAAACATCCTTCATCACGCAGAGTAGGCCATCATTTTATCGAGATGGTTGGACCGGTTCTGGCCTTGCGACTTGTTCAGATGGTACCGCCGCTTTCTCAGAAGCAGGTGCGATTTGCAATGCCACCTTATTTGGGTCCGGAGCCTGCCCCTGACCAGCCATGGGTGGATGAGCCTGTGTTTGCTCCGCAGCCTGGGCTTGAGCTTCGGCTTCAATGGCATCAGCTTCATGGACGGATTTTTTAAAGCCTTTGATGGCCTTTCCCACGCCCTCCCCCAATTGAGGCAACTTCCCTGCTCCAAATATGATCAGGACAATAATCAGAATCAACACCAGTTCTGTAATCCCTAAACTCCCAAACATGATAAGTCTCCTTTTGACGCTAGAACTATTAACTCGGATTCCCTTCCTTGGTCCTCTTGGCAAACCGCTGCTTTAATCGCTGCCTAGCCTCTTCCGCCTGTTCAAACATTTTACACTTTTCATACGTGTTAATAAGATTGTAGTACGCCAACGGTTCATCCGGACTATGATCGACAGCGTCTTCCATGACTTTGACGGCCATATCGGTCTTTTTCAAGGTAAAGGCAATATCCATCAATTTGAAGCTGGACTCTAAATGCGCTGGATCAAATTCCAACACTTTCATATAGGCTTGGACCGCCATGTCCAGGGTATTGAAATCCGAAATTTGCGGGTTATCCAATTGTTCATAGACCCCCGCCAAATTATACCAGGCAATGGGATCCTCCGGAGTCACTTCAATCAGTCGCTCAAAGTACTCCTTTGCCTTCATATATTCCTTTTTTTCGCTGAGAAGCCTCCCCAAATTGAATAAAGACAACACATCATATTTATTCAATTCCAGTGCTCGTTCGAACTGCTGACAGGCATCATCCATCATTCCCTTGGTTCCATAAATCGTCCCCAAGTTGGAATAATACATGGCCAGTGACCGGTCCATTTCAACTCTCAAGCCCTCTGCCATTTCAATGGCCTTTTTGACCTCAGTCAGCGCCTCATCCATTCGCCCTTTACCGAAATATAATTCCCCCAGGCGGCATCGAGCTTGAAAATCATCGGGCTCTTCGCTAAGCAGCTTCTCGAGTTCGGCGATTTCCTGATCCGGAGTTAGTTGCTCTTCTGATTGAGGCGCATCCTCCGCCCCCTGACTTTGTGCTTCCGTGACGACATCTTGCTGTTCCATTGTTCTCACAGTCCTCTCAGCGAATTTCACTTAATACCGGAGCCACCGGTGAGTACACCACGGGCTCTCCGATTTTGTCTCTTAATTTCCCTAAGGTGCCACGCTTATCCAGCGTCATCAGTATGAGACCGACCACCACCATCAAGGTTAAATGGGACAATTGCAGGGCATATCCCGCCATAAACATTAACCCGAGACCATACCCCGCTAAACGCCCAATCATCACTAATTTTATGACAGTATAGGCCCAACAGGTAAAGCCTGCCAAATACAAGGCAAAGGGCAAGTAAAATGTGTATCCCATCCCCATTTGAAATACCCACCCAATCCCCTGCCCCGCTTTTCTGGCCTCTTCAGCCAAGCCCGGGCTATACAAGGATAAAAAGAAATCAATATATAAAAAGGCAAGAAAGGTAACGCCACCACTTACCAAGAGAGTCATCGCCCATTTTCGCTGGGTTTTATTCTTGGAAAAAAACGAGGTACTTCCATAGGACCAAAGGACAAGGATACTGGCCAGCACCATAAAGGCTTCGCCGCCACGGCTAATTTCATGAACAAGAGGTGGCGCATCGAGGATCCCCAATAGACCATACGTCGTCGAAACCGTTTGATAATAGATCCACCCCAAAATTCCAAGGACAAAACACCCAATGGTAATCCGCTGATTCCACAGATGGTGGGACCTCCAGAATTCCGCCATAAGGATCATAAGTATTCCCAATGACACAGTATTATAGAGAACTGCCCCCAACATGGCTGGAGGAAACACTAAATACACCACGGTGAGAACCAAGAGAAGGGACACCGAGGGCAGTAAGAAGCGGTCAAAACTACCTGACCAAATAGAGGGTTTGAGCTTTTGAATAAGGAGAATAAATAACACGAGAAACAGCAGAATAGAGGTCACATTGAGCAGAAAAAACCCTAGAGAAGAAAGCGTTTTAAACGTTATGCGAACCGCCTCAGATTTCTCTGCCAGTTTGGCCATGTGCATGCCAAGCCGAGACGCCAATCGATAGAGCACTAACTCCAAAAAGGCGGACACCAAGAGAAATTTCAAGGCATATTCAAAGAGCAAACTTGGATTCCCTGAACGCCCCGAATCTTTTCCTGATGTCGTGACTCCCAAGACATCCATGTTACGCCTACTTGTCCTTTCGGGTCAGAGAAGCACCCTATTCCTAATACTCCCCACCATCAACATTCAGGAAACCGAAGAAAACTCCGCGGCATGCTGTTTTTTATGCCGCGCAATATAAAGGAGCCCATCGGCCATGGAATAGTTAAACGGCAACTCCACAACCACCTCGCTAATTTTTTCATAGACATATTGATATAACTTCTCTGCCTCTTCCGGAGTCATTCCCTCTTTGACCTCATAGAAAAATCCTAGGCTTAGGTCCTCCGCTGCCGGACGCATAATACGTTGAACTCCATACCCCCCGGGATCACTCATAATGGGAGCTTCTTTCTCGAGATCGAATAGGCAGGGCTGACAAGAAAACCCATACGAGGAATTCAAATTCGTGTTTTCCACGATAAAGTTCATAGTTTCCAATGCTTCTTCCTGGGTCTCCGTGGGGAAGCCGACAATGACATAGCAATGCACAGCAATGCCTAAGTCCACACAGTCCACGCAAATCCGCTGAACACTTTCTTGTGTAATACCCTTTTGCATGAAGTCCATCATGCGCTTGTTATATGTTTCGAGACCAAAGACGATTTTGTGACACCCCGCATCCCGCAATTGCGTCAACAACTCACGGGAAAGGTTTTTTTCAAACCGAAATTCTGCGGTCCACTGAATATCAAAATTGCGACTGGTGATTTCCTTGCACAACCGACGTGCGGGAGATAACGCGAGGCATTCGTCGGTAAAAAAGAAGAATGGCGTATCATATTTTTTCGATAAATATTGCAATTCATCCACAACTTTTACCGGATCTTTTTGTCTAAAATTTTGATGATCGAGAGTCAGAGCACAAAATGCACAGTCCTTGTAATAACAGCCTCGAGAAAACTGCACAGGCAACACCGTTTTGGGAGCCAAATATTGATTAAGCGGAAATCCGTCATAATTTGGGGCCGGGTGCTGTGCAAGATTTTCTGAATAAAACGGCTGATTGACGATCACCTTTCCCTCATGACGATAAATCAAATTTGGCACTTTGGCGAAATTCTTATGTCCCGCGAGTTGATTCACCAACTCGAGGAGAGCGGTCTCCCCCTCAAATACAATAAAATCATCCGTGAGCTGAAATAACCGTTCACAGCGTCGTAAATTATCTACTAAACGCGTAAAGATACTTCCACCGATGGTGACATGAATTTCGGGGTTAGCTTCTTTGATCAGACGAGAGAGGGTGAGACCAGGAATAATTTGAGAAGTGGCCGTAATGGAAATACCAACAAGGTCCGGCTGGTCGTCAAGAATGGATTGAAGAAAGTACTGCCGATAGAGTTCAATATAAGGATTCTGTTCTTCATCCTTCACCGCTTTAACAATATCACGTGAGGAATAAATTGAATAACTCAGTTGGTTATCGACGACCGTCAATCGGGTGGGGAAATAGATCGACGAAACCACTTCCAACCAACGATCAATGAGAAACAGACATTCACGATATCGATTGATATCATAAAACTCTTCACATCGCAGAGAGGCTTTTGCAGGCTCGATTTCGTCAATTAAATGGGGAAATCGATCCAAGGCTTCCACAACCTTGGCATAGTGTTCATCGCTGCCGGGTCCAAATTCGCCCTCCCTGGTTTTCTCTAATTGCTTCAGTTTATCAACCAACCGTTCATAGACCAACAACCCATAGGTACGGGTCAGGATGGTATCCAGCATTTCAATATTAAGATCTCGTTGCCTTTTTTCGGTAATCCCGGCTTGATCAAGAAAGGCAGTTAAACAGGGGAGGCTTAAGTACGGTTGAGAAGGGTGCCAACTTGGTGGAAACAACAGCGATACTTTCACAGGGGTCCCCTCAAAAAACAATTCGGTCGTAAAAAATTATTGCTTATGTTTTCACTTCAATCTTCAGCTTAAACTGAAAAATCAGTTGAAAATCAAAGGATAATCCTCTCTTCCTCTGTTTCTTATACACGCCCATTGGATTCCAACGCAACCTTACCAAAAAAGGGTTACTGTGGTGAAATATGGATGAAACCTAAAAGAAAAATGGTTCAATATTTCCAAAATTTTCTTTCCAGTCAAGGACAATTCCGAGAGAGATTTCGCTATTTTTATAAAGAGCAAAAAATATAGTAAAACCCATTACCAAGGTTTTTTGTTCCGGGAATTAAATGAATTAATCGTGTTACATACCTTACGTAGGTTAATTATCTAAGAACACCAAGAATCTATCAAATTGAGGGTAGGGAATAAAAAAACCCTGGCAGCCCATAGGGAGCTACCAGGGTTTTTGTACTTCTGTATGAGTAAACAAAAAGCCTAAATAATCAAAAATCCTTTATGGCATTTTTGCGGTAAACCATGTGGAAATGCCTTTCATGCCATTACGTTCGACATTTTGGCCATCCCACACTGCAAACGCCACTGGAAGACTGGCTCCAGACTTGAACTGCACATCGTTGGAGTCATTGGTTGTCAGTGAACGCTTGAACACCACCCGCCAGGTTGGTCCGCTGCAGCAACCACCCTTTAAGGCACCATATGGTTCCCACAACCCGTTGCCGATCACATCTTGTGAAGCTTGTGTGGTCAACGTGCTAAAACCATTGGCATTCAAATCTTCGACCGAACTTTTTCGAAGATTTGGGTCAGACATAATGTTACCAGACCAAATCCCAGGATTGAATGGGCCAAGGCTCCGTCCAATACGATCTGGGTAGGTCACACCACCTGCTGGTTCCTCATAATAGAAATCCCATGCGATGGAGGGATATTGGTTATCCACATCCCACATTCCCGCAACGCCAGCACCCAGGTCTCTTTGCCATTCGGCATTCCAACGCCAGATATTGACGGTACCACCGGATTGCCCCATACATTGGAAAGGTGGCGCACCAGAGGTTTGCACAGGGAATTGCACCGCAACTTGGTCACGAAAATCTTGTGGACCAATAGTGGTGTTATTAAGAGTTTGATCACCCCAGTTTGTCCAAACCCCAATCTCTTTACCATTGGTGGCCATTTTCACCATCACGGTTTTAACAGAGATATTGGGATGCATAGGGGTAGTAATGGTTTGGCCGCTCAACGGCACCACAATACCTGGCACGGTTTCCCAAACGGGATTGGCCGCGTCCATTGGGATGGAGCCGCTAATCTTGCCCACCGGAATTGTGACCGGTTGGCTGACGGCGAGAGGCACCTGCCCGAGCGTCAACATGACACCAACTGCCAGGGCAGAGAGCAAAATGCCGAACACCAGTCCTTTGTTACGCGTCTGCACCACTCTCATAATGACGCATCCTCCTTTGATGAAAGATTAAAACTAGATGACTGCGGACTAACTAACTCTTCAATTAATTTAATTAATAATTAATAAACGCACGACTTCCACACGACTACTAAGCGGTCCCCGATGGACCCTGCTCCGGTTTTTCCTTTTCAAGGTAGTCCTGAGCCCCCACCTCATTCATTAACAGGCTTAATTCATTTCCTTTATCCTGTGCCCCACATTCAAAAGACTGGCCTTCTGGGTTGGAATAGTTAGCCGGACGATAGTCCGTTTCTGAATAAGGTTGAGGATTTACCGAAAGGAAATTAATTTCGAAATTTACCCAGGCTGATGTCAAATCAGCAATAGTTTTATAAAAACCAAAGTCTGCTTTCTTCTTTAACATTCCAGAAAATAGTGGAACCCACCGCCCTACATGCTCTTTCACAAATTTCTTTTCAGCATCAATAACCATTTGGATTTTCTCTTTTCCATCATGGCAAAGGGCATACGATTCTTTATAGGCAAGAAAATGGAGAAATTCGAGCTCTACACTCAAATGATCAAGGCGTTCATGGATATCTTGCGACAATTGCAAGCCAAACGCTGTATAGAATCCTGAAATATCCCCCATAACATAAGATTGGCCAAATACATGATCATTACCAAATAAGGTTTCGTAGGGAGGACAATCTAACGCAATCACATTACTAAACACACGACGGTGCTCATCCCGAAGATCTTGAAGTCCCCAATTGACCCCCTCAGAGGAAATCCACTCTTCTATTTCATCAAAGTGTTTCGCAATGGACTCAAGACTTTCTTTGGCTTCATTTCCGCCTCGATCACCCAATACTTTAATCAGACTGTCGAGAGCGGCTCTCCCATCTTCAACGAACTCTCCACTCTGCACATAATCCAGGAATTCATCATCTTCAGGATAGAGATAACTCCAGGAAAGTAACAGATATAGTTTACTTCGGGATAGGGCTTGTTCAACGGCAGGAGAATCTTTGAGGGGAGAAACTGAAGTGGCAGCAGAACTTGAAATACCGCTTACTCCATTTTGACTTTCTTTTAATTTCGTCGCCATAGACTACCTCTTTAAATTCCTATCCGGAATAGTCTCAGCTTCCCCGATCACAGACAACGAACCATGCAGGTTTCCCTCTGTTTAGAGGGAGGCCAGATCATAGGCGAACTCTGTGGCGAAGTCAAGGTCTAATTCCAGCATTTTTGACCAAAAAAATTAACAAATCATCCCTCTTAGAGATGAAAATTTAGAGACAAACTCAATTCAAAATCACTCCTCAAATTTAATAAAAATTAATCACCTGAACACCCGACAAAGTCTTAACCTATTGAAAAGTCCTTATCGGCATGACTTTGATGGCAATTCGATCATTCACACTGCCACAAATATATTCACAAATACCACAACCTACACATACCTCTTCATTGACGGATAACGCAAATACCGAAAAATCCATGGTAATTGCAGACGTTGGGCACTTTGACACACAGGCATTACACCCCTGAGAAGCAGTACATTTCCGAGGGTTTACTTTTGCTATCCCCAGCTTAACCTCAGAGACATCCCCTTTAGGGGGAAGCAAGGCTTCGGTCTCACAAGCATCAATACATGGAAGATCTTCACAAGCATAACAGGGGGTCTGGTCAGCAAATATTACCGGTCTTTCATCTTGCTGAGATACCTGAATGCTGTCATGGGGGCACACATCAACACAGTCTCCGCATGCGGTACAACGCTCAAGAAACAGGGACTCCCCTACTGCTCCTGGTGGACGTAACCAATCGCTCCGAATGGGTACGGGTTTTTCTTGAACTGGAGGTTTGGCATCTCGATGTTTAACAAATTCTTGGACCGTGACACCCAGCGAAACCGCGGACTGCTTTAAAAAATTCCGCCGTCCGTATACTGCCTCAGGATTTCCCGTTTTCCCACCAGAGGAATCACTCATAGTCTTAAGATCTCCTGGGCCCATGCCCCCCGGATGCTAAAGGGAGTAGGTTTATCACGGTCCCCCGGCAATCACCAATCACTTTCCCGCAAATACTATGACTCTATACGACCCCTGCTGCTCTAAGTTTGTACACCTCGACACAACGATCGCAAGCACCATATTCAACATCCCACCCTGGATGATTTTCTCTCATATAATCCAGGACAAAAGGTTCAACATTGTTTTCTAAATCCTCAACCCAAGAATATGTGGGGAAACGACAAAGGGGACATGGAAAGCCCGGCATCAAAATATGCTTGGTGGGAACTTCGGGAATCTCACTCTCATCAACTTCGACTGCACGCTCAATGACTCGACCCGTGTCTTGGGCCATTTCAATGAGTTCGGCATGCGTGAAATAATCTGTACGCCATAATCCTTCAAAAACAGATTCGGCTTGGTTCGGGGCAATTTTTCGATACCACGAACGAAACTCCCGCAACCGATATTCACGACTAAACATCGGCTCTTTACCGGATTGCGCAATTCGTGAATCAACATGAAGGCTCCACAACACCCGATAACGATTCAGGATGAGGTGCTCCTCCCCTGGATTCAACCCCACCTTCGTATCCGGATCATACCCAAACGCGGGATCCAACATATCAAAAATATGGGTAAGTTCATGGCGCAGATATCGATTGATGGCAGGGTCATAGAATCGGCGAGGAATAAGCTTAATACCCACCCCTTTTTTTCCTTGTTCCTCAAACTGCTTCGCAAGCTTTTCTTCGACAGTCCCCCATTTTCTGAGGATATCCACGCCTTCTTGATCCTCCTTTAGCACTCCACGCACCAGGACGATACCAATTTTATCTCGCAATTCTGGAAACTCATTAAACCCATCGCGCAAAATATCCGCAAACCCCCATTTGGCAAACAAATATTGATATAACTTTTTAAACTCCTCTTCCCGATCGTCGAGTGAAAACTTTTCATAAATGGGATCGGCAACTTCATGAAACTCATTGTAGTACGTTGGATCCCCTTCCCGTTCAGTTTTTTCAGCGAACGAGTCAATAACTTCTTGAAGAAGGGCTGGCTGAAATCGTATTTCCATAATTTACTCCTTACACGCGATCACTCTGTATGAACGGGGCCTCTTTTCAACAACAAAAAACCCATTCGCATTTTTACGTATTCTTCATTCAACCACCCCAGCTTGACGGGGCGTTTCTTCGCTCGCTACTATTCATTTTATACTCTGGTAAAGGCATTATAGTCACCCCTCCTTTTCATTGGCAAGGACTTCATCGACGTACGGTTTTACGAAAAGCGAAAGGATCAATGCAGAATGGATCACATGAATATATCCTCGGTTGACATTGAACCAACCCATGAGAATCTAGAGCCACTTCCAGCGCCACCTCCACCGATTGATGCCATTCCTTATTGGAAGGCAGGAGTCCAAGAGGTGAAAACATTCCGAGGACATACTCAAGGCGTCTGGAGCGTTTCCTATTCTCCGGATGGACTCACCCTAGCCAGCGGCGGCAGTGATCGTTACCTTCGCCTTTGGGAAATTGAAACTGGACGTCTCGTTCGATCTCTACGAGGTCATACCCAAGATATTCGACAGGTGGCCTATAGCCCAGATGGCAGTATTATTGCGACGGGCAGCGAAGATCGGACGATCCGAATTTGGAATCCCCAAACTGGAGAAACCACACGGCTTCTCTTTACACGATACGATCATGCTGTATGCAGCATCTCTTTTTCCCCTGACGGATTAATGTTAGCACGCGCCGGACAAAACAAGGATATCAAAATTTGGGAAGTTACGACGGGAACGGAGCTCATGACTCTGCTCGGCAAAGACCAATATGACCACCACTGGACCGTCTGTACGGCATTTTCCCCGGATGGCATTCATTTGGTGGGTGGAAGCGACATTGGAAAATTGAAATTATATGAAGTGCTTCCAAGTGGCGAAGAAAAAATGATTTGCAATGGTCATTGGCGGGACGAGCCAGATGATGAAGAAACCGAGCAACGTGGATTCTTTGTTGATGAACATGGAGGTTTTCAAAAGCCTATGGAATATTGGGTCGGAGCCATCACCTTTTCCCAAGACGGCAGCCAAGTGATTACTGGGGGACGGGATGCGACCATCAAATACTTTGATATGCCCGATATGAAAGAATCCCGCACGCTCAAAGGACATAAGGAATGGATTCGGTGCCTTATACTATCCCCCGATGGGAAAATGGTGGTAAGCGCCAGCGATGACCACACTATTAAAATGTGGGATGTGGCAACCGGACGGCAAGTTCAAACACTCAAAGGGCATGCAGGACCGGTTCGAGGAATTTCTTTCTCTCCCGATGGACGCTATTTAGCTAGCGCCTCTTTCGATCGAACCGTTCGACTTTGGAAGGGCGGCGATGACTAAGTCTGGAGAGGATAGCCCTGAAGTATTGAGGGCCAATTCATCCTGCCAACTTCAAGAGGTTTTCAATTACCTCTAATTTAAGATTGCTGTCACTCTTCTGATTCAACCGAATCGGAAATTCCATACCGCTTACACTTTTCCCAAAGGGCTTTACGAGATAGCCCCAGGGACTTCGCTGCAATGGTTCGACTCCATTCTGTACGATTCAACACTTCCACAATATAGTCGCGTTCGATCTTTTCCCTCACCTCCGCCAGAGTGCCGGTCATCGGCGAGGAAATTCCAGAGGAGTCCCCAGCTGATGGGGTCGGCTGATTACAAAGTCCTTCTTGACAAAACCCACAGCCCTCTTGAGGCGTCCCTCCCAAAAATGGGCAGCCTTGATGCCCACAAAGGTCCCACACCTCGATTTCCTGTTTATTTTGGGCTAACGCCACTCCACGTTCGATCGTGTTTTCCAATTCACGAACGTTTCCAGGAAACGAATACCGTAATAAGACTTCCCGGGCTTGAGGGGAAAAGCCATTCACGGCACAAGTCGTTTTTGAAAGAGAGGAATGCAACAAGTGATCCGCCAATACTAAAATATCTTCCTTTCGTTCCCGCAAGGGCGGTAACCGCACTTGGACGACATGCAACCGATAATATAGATCCTCACGGAACCGTCCTTCATCTACCTCTTTTTTTAAATCCTTTTGCGTCGCACAGACAAGTCGAACATCGCATTCAACGGTCTCCGTCCCCCCAACGCGTTCAAATTGCCGCTCTTGAAGCACCCGCAACAACTTGACCTGCACCATAGGAGAGATCTCCCCAATTTCATCCAAGAACAACGTTCCCTTATGGGCTAATTCAAATCGCCCACGACGCTGCTTGAGCGCCCCGGTAAATGCACCCTTTTCATGACCAAACAATTCGGCTTCGAGCAACGTTTCTGGCAACGCGGCACAACTCACTTTAATCAACGCATATTCCCGTCGGGGACTGTTGCGATGGATGGCATTCGCAAACACCTCTTTCCCGGTTCCACTTTCTCCCGTAATGAGCACTGTGGCATCCGTAGTGGACACGAGTTTAATTTTTTCAATGACCTGCCGCATCCGATCATGTTTGCCAACGATGCCTTCGAAACTAAACTTCCCTTCAAGCTCCTGACGAAGCGCCGTATTTTCCTTACGTAAGGCAACCACCTGAGTAGCCCGATCTACAGTCAATAAGAGTTCATCCATAGAGAACGGCTTGGTAATATAGTCATACGCGCCCAACTTCATCGCTTGCACTGCCGTTTCAACTGAACCATGGGCGGTAATCACAACCACCTCCGTATCTGAAGAAAATTCTTTGCAGGCTTGAACCACTTGCAACCCAGTACTCCCAGGCATTCGCAAATCCGTAATCACGACATCGTACCGACTCGTTCGGGATCGCTCGATTCCTTCGTCACCAGTCGACGCTTCTTGCACCTGATACCCCACCGCTTTCAGCGCATCGACCATCGAAAGGCGCATGAGCGGTTCATCGTCAATGATCAACACGGAGGCTTCACTCACGATACCCTCCCCGTAGGCACTCGAGTGGCACTGCATGGGAGCCTTACGGTAAAGACCGTCCCCCGGCCCTCTTCACTTTCTACTTCCAATTGTCCACCATGGCGCTCCACGATGCCTAGGCTCACTGATAACCCCAACCCCGTCCCTTCTCCTGTGCGTTTGGTTGTAAAAAATGGATCAAAAATATGGGGACGAACATCCGCCGGAATACCCGTTCCCGTATCGGAAACTTCGATTTCACACATCTCCCCTACGATCCTTGTGCGCAGGACAATTCGGCCACCAGACTGCGTGGCCTGAACGGCGTTGAGCAACAGATTCGTAATGACTTGTTCAATCATATGTGGGTCGACAAACATAGCCGGCAAGTCGGCGGCCAAGTCTATTTCAAGCTGCAACCCTTTTTCCACAATGGCATGATTGATCAACACCAATACACGATCAATGAGAACATTGATCTCACTCATGGTAAATTCCGGTTCACGTTGTTGAGAGAAGTCGAGTAATTGGCGAACAATCTTTTGGGCCCGACGAAGTCCGTCTTCCATATACATGAGATATTCTTCTTGCCGCCCAGGAGCCAAGGTGCCCTTGCGAATGTTATACAGACAATTCAAAATTCCCCCTAACGGATTATTTATTTCATGTGCCACTCCCGCGGCTAATTTCCCCACAGACGCGAGACGTTCTGTATTGCGAATGTGCTGTTCCATACTTTTCCGATCGGTGATGTCACGCGCAATCCCCAGGACACCCACCACGGAATCCAGATCATTGCGAAGCGGAGAAACACTCACTAATACTGACCGCGTTTCACCCTTTCGGCTCATGACCTCCACTTCATATTCTTGTTTCACATGCATATTGAGAATGTCTTTCAAGTGTCGGCCTCGATGACGCTTCGAGAGAAGCGTGAGGAAAGGTCGTCCCAACAAATCTTCTTTTCCATAGCCCCAAATTTCCACTTTACTATTTACATAGGTAAATCGCTGATCGTGATCCAAGGTATAGATCACATCGTTGGCATTTTCCAACAAGCTTTCTAGATACAATTTTGTCTGGTGAATTTCCAGGGTCCGCTCCTGAACCTTTTCCTCTAATTCCTCACTATGTTGTTGAAGGCGAGCTTCCAGTTGTTTCCGTTCCGTAATATCACGAAGTTGCACCATTGCTAGGACAGCGGACTCCTGCTCCACTCGAATCAGGTCCATTTCGACAGGCAACAGCCGGCGGTCGGAGGCATAGACTTCGATTTCCTTGGTTGGAACTTTTTCCTCCCCAGACACCACCATGGTCAATAACTGGTCTGTTAATTCTTGATATTTTTCAGCCACAAAATCTGTAAACGGATGTCCACGCAGGGCGGATTCCTCATACCCCAACACTTCCTGTTCTCGCTCATTCGCCGCCACGATGATCCCCCTACTATCCACCATAAATATGGAATCGGCCGAGCGATTGAATAACGCCCGATACCGTTGCTCCGACTGAGATAATTGATGAGTCTGTGCCGCCACCTCTTCTTCTAGCTTCGTTGTATATTGCTCAACCTGTCGTTGCAGGGCTTTCCTTTCCGTAATATCCCTCACAAACGCCCGGGTATACACCAATTCACCCGAGACCGAATCCACTAAGGCTGTTGAATGAATTTCTACATCTAGGCAAGTCCCTTGCCGTGTCACGAACACGGTTTCCAGCGTCCCTTCCTGTTGATGGGGTAAATGTTGAAAATACGTCCGAATTTCCGACTGTTGTGAAACCGGCACAATATCCCACAAATACTTTTCCAACATCTCGGCGAGCGAATAGCCGAGTTTTTCAAGTTCCGTCTCGTTGACATGGACGAACCGGCCAGTCTTGTCGATCTGGTGAATCATCTCCGGTGATTTTTCAATGAGATCGCGATAGCGCTCCTCTAACTGACGAATTTCGTTCATCTGGTCATTGAGCTGCGCAAAGGACTGTTTTAGGTTCGTGGCCATTTTATTGAACCCATTGGCCAGATCTTCAATTTCGTCACCGGTCGAGAGAATTAAATGATGATCTAAATTTCCGCTGCCGATTCGCTGCACGCCATCATGCAAAGTTTGAATCGGACTCACGATACGCCGTGCGACCATAATCCCCATTAACCATAAAATACCAAAGACAATGATGCCGTAGGTGGCTACCTTGATAAGCATTTGGTCCAATGGAGCAAAGGTTTCCTGAGGATCTTGCCGAACATACGTGACCCAATGCCGGCCCCCAAAGCTCTCGGGGGCTAAGGGTTCACCAATACGCAACCGCGCGAATCCCACAATCGAATCCTGTGCCCCATGAGAATCGGCTTCGGCCTGCACCCAACCCACGACTTTTTCCTCAATAGCCGCCACCAGGGAGGGTTGAATCACATGTTGTTCCAATGAAAGCACGGGACAGATGAGGGGAGTACCGTCACTGGCCATCAACATGGCATGTCCCGTAGACCCGGCGGTCACCTCAGAAATTGACCGAAATAACGAGTCGCGACGCAACAAAATACTCACGGTGCCAATGGCCTGCTTTCGTTGTTCATCAAAAATAGGGACGGCCACATTCAACACATGTGTCCCAAACGAGGGATCAAAGGTCAGGTCACTCACATAAATCTGACCAGCCCCTTCACGAAATGCGGCGCGCCACCACGCACTTTCACCATGATAAAATTGAACTTGCGGTAAGGAACTCAACACAATGGCACCCTGATTATCCGTCACTAATATTCCCAGATAATCTGATTTACGAATGGCGTTCCAATCCATCAAATAATTAATGGCAATGTGATTCACAAATACCGGAAACTCATCGGGATCTTGTCGTTGCCGCCAACGCTGCTGCCATTCCTCGATAAAGGCTTTGATCTTTTCAGGTTCGCGGCCTTCGTAGCTCCGATTCGCCTCTATCACAGATGTGCGAATAAAGGGAATCGTCGCCAATTGCTGCGCTTCGTTTATTCCTCGAGTGATTTGAGTCTCAATTTTTCGAGCAACCTCAACCGCAATGCCTTTAAAATTTGAACCGCTGGTTTCACGAAGAGCGCGACGCTCTTCGATATAGGTGAGAACTAAGGAAAGGAGAAGCGGGAGAAGTCCCACCAACACCATTCCTAGAATAGTTTTGTGATGGATACTATGAGACCACTTCCACCGTTTCATTTTGGTAACAAAATCCCAAGTGAAAACTATAAGTTATTAATTTTCTGAAGAATTTTTTCAGGGAAGCCCAACCCTTGTCAAGGATCAGGCATAATTAGATTAAGGAAGGAGGCAGCATCAAATGCTGCAACTCAAGGAGGGAGAAAGTGTATAGATAGATAGGGGAATGTAAAACCTGTCCCCAATTTCTAGACTCTTTCATGCGTCCCTGTGCCTGAGCCCTGCAACGCACAGGCAAAAAAACAAACGACGAGGCACAAAATAGAGCCGTTATTTAGTCCGGCTTAATAACCGGCCATCCCCACTCGGCCAAGCCAGGAGCAAAGGGCTGGCCACATAAATTGACGAATACGTTCCAATGAGGACGCCCAACAACAGGGCCAAGGAAAAATCATGAAGCACTTCACCGCCGAACAAGGTCAAAGGGAGCAACACGAGAACCACCGTGAGCGTCGTTACCAACGTCCGGCTTAACACTTGATTGATGCCATTATTGATAATAGTCAGAATTGAATCACGCCGCCTCCCCCGCAAGTTTTCACGGATTCGGTCAAACACCACTACAGTATCCGTAAGAGAATACCCTGCCAACGTCAATAAGGCCGTCACGACTAATAGGGTAATTTCAATATCCAGCAAATAAAAAATCCCAAGGACGGCTAAGACATCATGAAACGTGGCGATGGCCGCGGCGACACCAAATCGCAATTCGAAACGTGTGGCTACATAGAGAATGATGCCAATCAAAGAAATGGTAATAGCCAACAAGGCATCCTTCTGCAATCGATGCCCAATGGTTGGACCAATTTCTGTGCTCGAATCCACGACAAATTTATTATTCGAAAACTCCTGTTCAAAGACTTGGACAATCTGTTCGGCAATTTTCTGTTCAATGGTTTCTTCGGTTTTGACACGGACTAACAGCTTATTGTCTTGCGTGAATTCCTGTAATTCCGCATCAGTAAGACCATGCTTCCCCAACGCTTGGCGTGCGGAATCGATGGCAATCGGGTTATCAAATTTTAATTGCACCGCCGTCCCACCGGAAAAATCAATTCCTAAATTCGCAGCACCTCGGGCAATTTGGACAATGGTGATTAGTCCAAGCACCACCAACACCCCAGAAATCACCAGGGCAATATTACGTTTCCCCATAAAATCAATGTGTGTGTTACCGACAATTTCTAGCATCAGTTCCCCCGATGATATTATATACTCAGGTATTCAAGCTTTCGACGATTCACCAAATCAAACACTACTTTTGTTCCGATAAATGCGGTAAACAGGTTGATACCAATCCCTAAACAAAGCGTCACCGCAAAACCTTTAATAGGGCCACTGCCAAAGACAAAGAGAGCGAACCCCGTAATTAAGGTCGTCACATGCGAGTCCACAATCGTCAAAAAGGCCTTATCGTAACCCGCATCCACGGCTAGTCGTATGGGCCGTCCTTGACGAAGCTCTTCACGAATGCGCTCAAAAATGAGCACGTTGGAATCGACCCCCATCCCAATAGTCAGAATAATCCCGGCAATCCCCGGCAGCGTCAACGTGGCATTCAATCCAGACAAGGCCCCAAACAAACAAATCAAATTCAACGCCACGGCAGCATTCGCCACCATTCCCGACATACGGTAATACACCACCATGAAGATCAAGACGACGAATCCTGCGATCATGGTGGTCTTCAATCCTTTTTCAATCGAGTCTTGCCCCAACGACGGGCCGACGGTAAGATCCTGAAGAATTTTCATGGGCGCGGGAAGCGCACCAGCACGCAACACAATGGCCAAATCATTCGCTTCGTTGGTGGTAAAGTTTCCGGTAATTTGAGCTCGACCACCACGAATCGGTTCGTTAATTCGAGGGGCCGAATACACGGTCCCATCCAGCACAATGGCCATAAACTTTCCCACATTCGCGGTGGTAATGTTCCCAAATTCTTCCGCGCCATTACTATCAAATGTCACAGACACTTGGGGTTCGCTAAAGTCCCCGATCGTCACTCGCGCATCTTGCAACACATCACCCGTGAGGGCGGCAGTTTTATAAACCAAGTATGGTCGACTATATTGTGGCTGCCCCGCATCTGATTTCAGAGGTTCAAATAAAATTTCTGACCCTTCAGGCACCTGGCTCGAAAATTTTTCACGGAGGGCTTCTTCTTCGGACCGTGCGACTTGAGACGGCAATGCCAACTTTGGAAAATTGACCTCATCCAACATTTTGAATTCAAGGAGGGCGGTATCTTGAATCAACGCTTTGGCCCGTGCCGGATCTTTCACCCCAGGCAATTGAATGACAATCTGCGTTCGTCCTTGGCGCTGAAGGAGCGGTTCAGTCACACCAAATTGGTCAATACGGTTTCGAATCGTTTCCAGGGCCTGATTGATGGCTCCATTCTTGATGCGATCAATGTCATCGCTATCGAGTTCATACACCAACGTGTTGCCCTCTTTGGAAACTTGAGCATAGGAGGAAAATGACTCACGAATGAAGTTTGCCGCTTCATCCAGTTTGTCGGACCCACCAAGCTCAATGGCAATTTTTACCCCCTCTTGACGAGCGGCCTTGGTGACCTCAATACCCTTATCGACCAACAAGTCTTTCATGGCTCTGGCTGAGCGATCGACCGCAATTTCCACGGCACGATCTTCTTCCACTTCCATGACCATATGAATGCCACCTTGGAGGTCAAGGCCCAGAGAGACGCCACGAGGAGGAACCACCCACTTGAGTCCTTCAGGCAGCGAATCATGAAGTCCTGGCCACGAGGGGATGGACAAGTACACCGAGAGGAGCGTTAACCCCAACACCAGCAATAAGCGCGTACGAACTTTTTTCATCAATCAACTCTCCGGAAGTTAACCTTCGTCAGTGGTCCTGATCCTCGAGATATTTTCTCGTTGAATTTTCACTTTTGTATTGTCATCGATCTGCACCGTAGCGGTCTCTTTATCCAATCGCGTAATACTCCCCCAAATGCCCGAGGAGGTAATTACTTTGTCCCCCTTCTTCAGAGCTTCAAGCATTTTTCTATGCTCTTTTTGTTTACGCTGTTGTGGGAGAATCAGCAAAAAATAAAAGATCACGAAAATCAAAATAAACGGGACTAACGATAAGAGGCCCGCCGGCCCTTCAGCCGCTCCAGCCCCTTGAGCCCATGCCACGGAGGCCATTGAAATTATTGTCACAATACTTGCTCCTTTCGGGAACGTCCATTTCGATCAACGACACCGACGTCTATTTCATCAAGATAGGCCCTGCTGCGAGGCGATGCCTCGCGAGTTGCATAAAACTGTTCACGAAATGCCAACAGGCGATCTTGTTGAATGGCTTCACGCATGTGTTTCATCAGCTGTTGATAATACCACAAGTTATGAAGGGTATTCAGACGAACTCCCAACATTTCATTCGACACGAAGAGATGCCGCAGGTAGGCTCGAGAATACTTCTGGCACACCGGACAGGCACATTGAGCATCAATCGGTGATTCATCACGCATATATTGGGCATTTTTAATCATCACGCGTCCGGTGGAAGTAAACAGCCACCCGGTCCGCCCATGACGCGAAGGCATGACGCAATCGAACATATCAATCCCTCGGATCACCCCTTCCACCAAATCTTCAGGCAACCCAACTCCCATAAGATACCGTGGGTGATCTTCGGGCAACTCGGGGATCGTGACCTCAATCATGGTCAACATGGCCAGCTTATCTTCGCCCAAACTTAGACCACCGAGAGCATATCCATCAAATCCCATTGCAACGAGATCCTGAGCCGCCGTTCGCCGAAGATCGGCATCTAGCCCCCCCTGGACTATGCCAAACAAGGCTTGGCCGCTTCCCTCGGCGGCTACTTTGCACTGCCGCGCCCAATGCCTGGAGCGTCGAACAGCCTCCCGGGCCTGTTCTGTCGTACAAGGATGAGTTGGGCATTCATCAAGGACCATCATGATATCGGAACCTAAGGCTCGTTGAATTTCTATACACCGTTCAGGCGTCAACTGATGGAGAGATCCATCCAGATGCGACTTAAAGGTCACACCTTCATCTGAGATGTGCCGCAAATCCGACAGGCTGACCATTTGAAACCCGCCGCTATCGGTGAGTATGGCTCCCGACCAACTGGCAAAGCGATGCAGTCCGCCCAATTCGGCAATGAGTTCATGCCCCGGACGAAGGTAGAGGTGGTACGAGTTGCTCAGCATCAACCCAAAACCACAGGATTTCAGTTCATCGGGCGTAATCCCTTTGACGGGCCCTAAAGTCCCGACGGGCATAAACACCGGGGTTTCGATGATTCCATGGGGCGTGGTCAATTGCCCCGTTCTCGCCTGACAGGCGGTTTCTTTATATGAGGTCGAAAACTGAATCATAAAATGATCTAAACTTAATTAACTCCGAAACTTGAGTATCGATATCTGAGAAAAATTCGAATTAAGATTTGAAAGTTTTTTTGATTCCGACATTCGTATTTCGAGTCTAGAGAACGTTTTTGAATGATCCTCACACTACATTTTTTCTGGGGCGCTTACCCCTAAGAGCGTGAGACCATTCTTCAGTACAGTTTTGACTTGCTGCAATAAGGCCAATCTGGCTTGGGTGAGAGCCGGAGAGACGATTTCCCGAAGAGCTTCGACGGGTTCGCCCTCGGCCCCTGTATCGATCATGTCATCCTGCCCATCACCATCCTTGGGCGGCAAGACCCGATGCTTGTAATAAAACGCATGGAGCAACCCAGCCAACTCCTGCAAATAGAACGAGATCCGGTGAGGCTCCAAGGCCTGCGCACAACTTTCGATCAAGCCCGGAAAACTGGAAAGGTGTTTGATGAGCCGAAATTCCTCAGGAGCCACAAGTAAAGACAAATCGACATTCTGAACTGCGGGAATCGTCAGGCCGCGTTCTTGCGCAATACGCGATAGACTGGCCAACCGCGCATGGGCATATTGCACATAGTACACAGGATTTTCCGACGATTGCTTTTTGGCTAATTCCAAATCGAATTCCAGATGTGTATCGGATCGCCGCATGAGGAAAAAAAACTTTGCCGCATCCGCGCCCACTTCCTCCGCCACCTCGCGAAGCGTGACGAACTCGCCAGATCGTTTGGACATTTCGACTTTCTCTCCACCTCGCAACAGGCTCACCATCTGCACCAACACAACCTGCAGTCTGTCCTTGGGGTAGCCAAAAGCCTCAACTGCCCCCTGCATTCGAGGCACATATCCATGATGATCAGCACCCCAAATGTTGATGAGCCAATCAAAGCCCCTCGTCAATTTGTCATAATGATAGGCAATGTCTGAAGCCAAGTACGTATAATCACCATCCTTCTTACACACCACACGGTCTTTTTCATCTTTGAATGTTGACGACCGAAACCAAATCGCCCCGTCTTCTTTGAAGACCAGATCTCGCTGTTCCAGATCCTTCAATGCATCCTGTATTTTTCCAGTCGTAAAGAGTGATGCTTCGCTGTACCACGTTTCAAAATTGATCCCAAAGTCAGAGAGGTCCTGCTTGATGGCATCAAGAAGCTTTTCATACGCTAGTTGCCCACATCGAGCCTGTGCGTCTTCCATAGAGAGGGCAAGAAGAGTAGAGCCAACTTGCGCTTGAATGTCTTGGGCTAACTCTTTGATATAGGCTCCATGATATCCGTCCTCAGGAAAATCAACCTTCTGCCCTTCTAACTCTCGATACCTGGCATGAACTGAGGCAGCAAGGAGTTTCATTTGCCGGCCGGCATCATTAATGTAGTACTCACGTTCTACAGAGTACCCAGCGGCACGGAGTAATCGAGCTAACGCTTCTCCCAAAGCCGCCCCACGCCCGTGCCCCATGTGCAGCGGCCCTGTGGGATTGGCACTCACAAATTCCAGTAAAACTCGCCGGCCTTGGCCAATCCTGCTCTGCCCATAGCATTCCCCCTGTGTTTCAATTTCAGTGAGCACTGAATGCCAACAGTCTCGACGAAGGGTGAAATTCAGAAATCCCGGGGGAGCAATATCAATTTTTTCAAAAATTCGGCAAGAGGTTCTTAATTGTTCCGCTAGAAGATCCGCCACCGCACGGGGCGGTTTGCCTTCTTTCTTGGCAATGGACATGGCTACATGGGATGAGAGGTCTCCCCATTCCTCACGTTTGGGAAATTCTACTGTAGGAGAGGGAAAGGATTCCGAGTTGAGCAACCCCTGATTTTTAACTTTTTCAAGGGCTTCTGAAATGGCCGAAGAAACTTGTTCTTGAACTATACCTGCAGACACAATATCTCTCTATCCTAGCTTAATATATGAAGATTTTCGGGGAATGGGCTCGGAATCTAACACAGCCTTCCGCAGGCTGGCAAGCGAGAAAACCCTTACTGAGTATTAACCAAACTGCCGAAATGCACGACTTTTCGAGAATGATTTGCTAAACGCTCAGCCACCTGAACGATCTCCTCGATGGGGTGCATCAAACAAGATTTTTTTGAGCATTGTTGAACTGCATTCCAATCCTGACACTGGCACCCGAGTCCTTGAAGAATTTCCACCTTTGCCCCCCTTGGTCCCCAACGTCGATGGTCCGTTGGGCCAAACAAGGCGAGGGTGGGAACTTCCAATGCCGCGGCCAAGTGAGTTAACCCGGAATCGTGTCCCACAAAAACATCCACTCCCCGTAACACCTTCATAACACACAACAATTCAGTATCTTTCAAGATTTCACAGGACACTTGATTAATAAAAGGCTTTAACACAAAAGCCATTTCTGCATCGGCTGGGCCTTGGCATAGAATGACCTTACGATAGGGTGCATTCGCCAACCGCCTAATGATACGTCCCATTCTTTCGGGCGATACACATTTATGTTGGCTCCCACTTCCATAATGAACCATAAAAACCTGAGGTTCATGACGAATCGGAGAATCAAGGATACCCTCTTTGAGGCGTGCACTTGGAAAATTCAGAGGAAACAATTGAGAAGGGTTAGTACCCGTATTTTCTGTTTCCCAATGCTCTAAAGATTCGCAATATCGATCAGCCTGATGGACTGCCGACAACAACTCATCATGAGGGGAAATAATGCAGCGATTCTGTATCCCCATTTTCTTAAAATTTTCCCCCAACCGCCCGTCGCGATCTTGCATCCAAGCCACGACATGATCGCAGCGGGACAACACCTCAGCAGAGTCCCCATCCAATTGAGGATCGTCTCTAAGCAATTCGCTCAAGACTGGCCCTTCCATGTCCATAAAACGATCCGCGGCTTTCAATTGGACCAAAACCTTCCCGATTTCCTGCCGCACCAACATGACGAGTTCATGTTGAGGACAACAAGTACGAATAACCTGAAGGGCCTGTAGGGACAACACCACATCCCCCAATGTCCCTGGATGGATTATGAACACAACTGGGCTTTTGCTTGTGCGGATCATCATGAGATTAGGGAGAAGGGCTTTTAATTTTTTTGGCCAATTCCAGGTCAGCAGGAGAGTTAAGGTTCATAAATGATAGTAGATCAGGATCGTAGGGCATAATGTCGGATTCGGGAATCATCTGAACTTGCAATGACGGATGCCGGATGAGCTCTTGGAGTCGAAGTTTTTCTTCCTTCACCATTTTCTCTATGACAGGAAGACAACGCTTGGAATAAATACCGTGCATGGTTTGAGGTCCATGCGCCAGTTGAGCCAAATGGATATCTCCTTCATCAGCAAGAGAAGCCATAAACCGAATAACCTCAGGATTTAAAAATGGCATATCACAAGCCACAACAAATATTCGTGGATTTTTTGCATAAAATAACCCGGTATAGAGCCCCCCGGCAGCGGCTCGATTGGGAATAATATCATGAACGACCTTTATATGAGTTGCCTCAATTGGAAAATCCCCTTCGCCCAAAACAACGATGACTTCCTGAAAAATAGTTTTTAATACCCCAAGCGCTCGATTAAATAGTGTCTCCCCAGAAAGAAGAATGGACCGCTTATCATTGCCCATTCGCCTGCTCTTTCCTCCGGCTAAAAGAACCCCTGTAATGTGGTTAATTACCATAATGATTTTTTCACAAAAAAAGGGGGGTGGGTTTTCCCCCACCCCCCTTTTTTCATTCCAGGACCATTTTGGCCCAAGAGCTGATATGTAAATTAGGCCTGGCCTTGCGCCTTACGGCGATTGGCACGTCGACCAAGCACCCAACCTTCTAAAATGATGATTCCCACAGCCATTAAAGCAGGGTAGATGTATGTAGTGGTTGGAATTGGTGGCTCCATCACGAGGTAGTAAAACGCGGAAACCGCCATTTTCCGTCCCACATCACCATTATGGCCATCCCATGCAAAAAATACCATGGGAATGTATTTTCCACTCTCTAAATAGGCTACTTCTTCATAATCGCCTTTAAGAGGACGCTTGATAATCACGGTCCACCGGCCATGAACCCACTCTGCTTTTACCACAGAGACTTCTTCTTGAAAGTCCAAATCATAGAAGTCCATATCCCAGCCAGTTCCTTCATACACCCCTAGGTGTCCATCTGCTGTCCATTTGGTGATATCAGCAGCAAAATTCTCATCTCCCCAGAAGTACCGTGGTTTACGTGGCGCGGGTAACTCCTGCCATTTTCGTGGGAATTGAAACGCAATTCCATCGTTAAAAACTTGGTATCCATCTTTTTGTTTGGCAGCAATGGATTCGGGATGGAATCGCTCATCCTTAAACAGCGAGCCATTGGGTTGCTGTTCTTCAATCCCATAATCACCGAGATTAACTTCGGTTCTATCCCAGTCGACTTCGCCCTCCTGAATACTCTTCGTTCGGTCGTCCCATTTGAACATAAATAGGATATGCTCATCGTTATATACTGATTGCACCCAGGCATCATCAATACGATTCACGAAGTTTCTTGGTTTATGAGTAATTTGCCCCCCCAGAGCCACCCAAATTCTTGGAGCGGTCTTCCAAGCTTCTCCGTTTTCATCCGTAGGTAGTTCCCCTTCCACAAATTTTGATGGAATTACGAACGTACCTTTGGGCTTATCTGTTTGAGGATCTATTGGCAAAGGTTGCGCCGCGTTAAATGCAGCAGCGGTTTCCTCACTAACTGTCCCATTGGGAGCATCTATCTCGACCTGTCTTTCACACAGGGAATTTACATAATTGGCAATATCCCAACGATCCGCGATACTCGTAGTATCAGCAAATGATGGCATTGGGGTCCCATTAATACCAGTGGAAAACGTACGGAAGATATTTTTTACATTGTAAGGATCTTGCCGACTCCCACGAAAATTCCAACACTTATGCCAATCCGCTGGTTGAATAGAAAAACCCCAGTCGTCTTTCAAATTAAAGGCGTTGCCATCCCCGCGACCTTCCATGCCATGACATTCAACACATTTTTTCTCTTGGACCAATTCTGATCCACGCTTGATGGATTCAGGAGTTTTTGGTGTCGCTTGAATTTTATCTAGTTCCAAAACATAAAAATCTTCAAACTCCGTATCTTGCCAGTCGCGATCCTTCACGAGTTGAGTGCTGACAAACGCAATTACATCCTTTCGTTGTTCTTCCGTTAAGATTCCTTCCCACGAAGGCATTGCCGAACCCGGAAGACCATGGGTCACAGTTTGGAGAAGATCAAGGTTTACAACTGGCAATTGTCCGCTTGCAGTATGACGAATTTTGAAGGTTCCCTGCACAAAGTTCCTTGGGCGTGGCCACAATCGTACTGCACCAGGTCCATCCCCCGCACCCTCAACCCCATGACACCAAACACATTTAGTAAAATATACTCGCTTTCCTGATTCTATTTGTTCTGCACTTGGTGGAGGAGCTGCTGTTTGTTTCACAAAACCCTCTGGTGGACCATCTTGTGCCCAACCTGATATTGGTAGACATGCTCCAAGTAGAAAACTTAATCCTACTGTGAGAGCAAAACGTCTTGATGTGCTCGCCTTGAATTTCAAGTTACTGTTCATTGTTTTCCTCTTCAAATTGCCAGTCAACAATTGTTCGGTTAACACCATATCAATCTGGTTAATCCCATGTACGGGGATAATACCCGGTGTGCCAATATTCAAACATTACCACTTTCCAGATTTCATCAACCGTAAGATGTTGTTCCCAAGGCGGCATAACGGAAGCCCAAGGGAACCCTTCCCCAGGCAGTCCAATACCACCTTTCGCTACACGCCAAAATACAAAAGTCTCTTGCAACTGGGCAATTGTTCCAGCATCAGTGAAGTTAGCCGGAATTGGATTAAAGGCATAGGCCCACAGCCCGCGACCATTCAGGTTATCGCCGTGACAGAAGTGGCAATTTTGAAAGAATATTTCTCCACCTTCACGCACATACTTCGTATAACCCTCAGCGTTGGGATCCCAAGGATTAAAATTTGGATCGTTCACATCTTTCATGAGGCGACCCATGGCCTGCTCTACAATTCTTTCATCGGTATAGGCTTGGTCATATTTGCCTTCTTTATTCACGCGGTAAGGATTTTGAACCGTTTGCAGTACAAAAGTTTTTCCTTGAACCTTTGTTGTAGCTGGCGGTGCTGGATGCACTGTTCGTAACTCAATGGGCTCTTCAAAACTTGGCAGGAACGAATTGTATGCAAATCCACCCAATGCCAATGGTATAACAATGAGGGCGACAACTCTAACTGCCTTGTGGAATCCAGTAATCCCATCCATCACATTAAGGATAGGTCGCTTAAATTCTTCCCAGGCACCCTGTGATCCGGAAACCCACATAAAGATTCCACATGCTGACACTGTGCCGTAAATGGCTCTCACACTAAAAGGAATAGGAGGATAAATTCGGTACTTAAGATAGAGTTGAATGTATATCCATACTCCAATTCCAGCCCAGAAGGCCGAAATTCCCATTCCTGCCTTTTTTAGCGACCAGTTGATCAAGGCAAACACTAAGATTGAACAAGCCAATTCAGAAATCATCTGCATTGGCATGTAGCCTTCTACTAACTTTAACCAGGTCATTGTGTAAACTCCTGTTTTATATTTTCAGAGCTTGGGAATACGGTTCAATTAAATTCGTCTAACGCTGGGGGTTCTTTTCCCTCTTCCAATCGTGACAAATAATCCACAATTTTATTTACGGCACCAGCACTTAATTTCACCCCAAAATCCTTTGGCATTTGATTATCAGGGTAATCTTTGACCACATAGGCGCTGGGCTTCAAAATTGATTCCGTAATGTATTCACGAGCTGATTTTGCTCTTCCCTGATAACCAGGATCCTTCATACGTTTAACGGCATTGCTTCCCTCCATCAACAAGGGACCAACCTTACCCGTCGCCCCCTCAATGCCCGGAATCGTGTGGCATGCCGGACAACCAGCCTTCATGAAGAGATCTGTAATGGGCTCTTCACCTGTTGCAAGAACACCGCCGGCTGCCTCATCGCCACCTGCACTTGCTTTTGGGCGATCTGCCTCAGGAATAAACTTTTCATAGGAGGCCTGAATTTCATCATAAGTCGGCGGATCTTTACCTTCCCGAACGTACATCCAGGTATCAACTGCTGCCATCTCACCAATAGTCAGTGATATCGGTGGCTTATGAATTCTAGGCATAGGACTTTCCGTATCATTCGAGCCTTTCACTCCAAAACCAGGAACCACGAAACAATTCGGGCAAGCATGTGATTCAGCAATATATTCCTGCCCTGTTGTAGCCGTCCCTGAGCCCTCAAACGCTTCTTTTTGAACCGTATCGCGGGCTGCCGGATCGTTCATATGATATTTTTCGTGCTTAAGCCTTTCTTCAGCTCTAGCAGGAATATCCCAAAGGTTTGGTGCTCTTTCACTCAAAAACCCCTGATTAAATCCGTGACAGAGAGGACATTGGCCTTTTCCTATGGCACCCTGAACCTTACTCTGCCCAAGACCGCCAAAAATAATCTTTTCGCCTTCATCGCCCAATTGCTGGGCAGACATACTTTGGAAATCTAGCTTCACCTCCGGAGGAGGGAATCCCCCTTCTACCTGGGGCAACCAATTTCCATAACCCGACAAGGCAGCGGCAACAAAGAACATAAACCCGCCAATTTTCATTAGCGCACTTATGTTTGAAAAATAGATTCCCATCAAAAACGTCAAACTGGTAATCATCACCAGAGAGATAGGCAACTTCCCATCATCAACCCCAAAATTATCCCGATAGTTGACAATTGCGATTAACAACATGACGGAGGCAATTAATCCGATCATGGTATTAAAAGTCATGTTCTTTTTTACTTCAGGGTCTTTCACCTTCGTTTGCTTATAAAGGGAAATCCCAACAACCAAGGCTAAAAATGGCCAACCAAATGCGATTGCCTCCGTTAATAATTCAAGCACCTTGTTACCCTCCATCAATATTGACCCTCTCGTTCATGGGAGGAGAGGGTCAATATTTTTAATTCAGCTTTTTCGTTAAAATTTCAGTCTTTTTTCTATCTTAATTTCCACCAGCGGGCTGTGGTGAAGGAATTCCCTGTGCAGGCTCCTTAGCCGCCACCGGGGCCTTCTTAGTACCCAGAGTTCCGAGCCAAAAGACAAACATAATGGAAATCCAGAAAAATAACACATTAAACGAAATCACATTGGCGGCAAATCCAATGGTGTGAGTGTAGGCCCAAGGAGAATTATCTCGCATAATTTCATTCACGTGCCAGAACAGCCTTACGGAAGATCGGATATAACCCATCAATCCCATCATCCAAGTAAAGGCAGTGGCTAACATGATAAGGGCATACTGAGAGCGAGGGGCAATCTTTCCGTACTCAATTGGACCAATTTCTTTTGCCCCCTTCAACATCATTAGATTGATTGTTGACCCGATAAACAAACAGGACAGCGTCCCAGCCACCTGAGGCACGGACAACCCAATTCGAACGTTTGCCGGAATAAAATACCCGTAGCAAGCCACCCAAATATTATTGATATGTCCCACCACAAAGAAGGTGATCAAGAAGATATTTCCAAAACTTGCCCAGCTTACCGCCGGCAATTTATTTCCCCTCTGATACCAAATGAAACTTGCGATCGTTATCATGATAATCGCATTGATACCGCCATTTTTGGCCGACATTACGCCATAGTTACCCAACACCGGATGCTGCTGACCACCCATGGCTTTCAATTCTGCCGGCGTCATCACGATAGTGTGAGGCGTAATGAATACGAGGAGACCGACGACCAAGATGAATACGAAGTACTTAATATACCTCTGAAACCTATCACCCCCAGTCATCCTTCCAAGGGCTTGCCAGAGATAGTAGTTAGTGGTCAAGAATAGAATCCCGATCATGGTAGCCTGAATAATGAACAACCAAGCAAGCAAACCACCCATCAAAGTGATACCCATTTGCTGTCTATAGGCATACACCTCACGCATCAACCAATATCCAGCAAAGGGAAGGGGAATTAAGAATGCCACCCCTAGTGACATAGCAATGTAACCCATCCAATCATAATGGGCTCGCTCTTCATCCGTCTTTGCTGATAAAAATCTATAGGCGGCATAGGCGGCTACCACACCACCACCAAACGCCATATTCCCAAGAATGCGATGCACGTTAAGAGGATTCCAAAGGGCGGTATGCAGAACGTGCCAAATATTTCCCAAATAACGACCCTGCTCATCAACACCAGCAGGAGACATCATGAAAGCGATCCAGGAATTCGCCAAGAACATCAGCACAGTCCCAATAACGTTCAGAACCACGGACATACTGACGTGGATCCACTTCAGCAGTCCCTCTTTCATCTTGTCCCAACCATAGTAGTAGATGTATAGGCATCCACTTTCCGCCACAAACATCAAGGCATATATATGCATGACAGGTCGGAAGATACTGGAGAGGTAACCAAAGAAGGAAGGATACAGCGTCAGGAAGGTAAAGATGAGAATTCCACCGAGAATTGCCGTTAACGAATAAGCGGTAAGACTGATTTTAATAAAGTCATAGGCAAGCTGATCATACTTCTTTGCCATCGCCTTATCTTTACTAATCAACCCCGCAAACTCAATGCACATACAAAAGATAGGGACTGCTAGCACAAAGCTTCCATAGTAGAGATGTTGCTGATTGGCCACCCAGAGAAGAACGCGGCTTTCAAAGTTGTATCGTGGATAAAACTCTGCCGTATCCTCAGTTTTGGGAGCAGGAGCCCCTACGACAGGCCCCTCGGTTTTGTAATATACATCACGACCAACCTCAACTTTTTCCCCCTCTACTTCACCTTCAGCTTCGGCTGCAGCTTTTTGAGCTGCAAGGACCTCAGGAGGAGGACCACCTGCTGATCCGCCACCGCCGCCAGCTAAAGCCGGAAGCGCCACAAAAATTGGGAGCACCAACATCGCTCCCATCGCAAATAAACCTGTGACGGCCAGAATTTTCTTCTTAGCCTGTCCTAAATTGAGGCGACCCATGACCAACCTCCTTTGTTCTTTGAACAAACTCAAAGAGCCTAAATATTTTTGAAGTTCTTTCATTACGTTCAACTCTATTCACCTAAAAACTAGGCTAGCGAAGAATATAGAAGTAATCCAGTCCCTGCATGTCCATAAGGAACCAATCTAGGAACTGAAAATACCCCACCGAAATGACCAACGAAATAATGACATAAATGATTTTCTGCATTCCCACTCCTCCTTAGCAAGAGCTACTACCTGTCAACCAAGGGAAAACAATTACTCCACCGATCAGCATGGGCATTGAATCCCAGCGAACCAGTAAAAGAACCAAAAGCTTACCGCGCAGGTGACATAAAAAATCGCCTTCCCCACCTTGGTTTCGATTGAATCAGTTTTTGCCATTTTTTACCCCTAAATACTTAAATAGTTAACACTAATTAATTGTACTCTTGACTCTTTTCTCTCCGATATGATACTCATCGATCACTTTTACAAACGAGGTCAAATAAATGCGAAATAACGCAAAAGTGTTCGATATTATAGTGCTGGCTGGAATGGTTGTCAATATTCTTTTGGCCGTCTTTTTGATTCTCTACTACTTTGATTTCCTTTAAAATTCCTTTTACGCCTTAGATTTTTTGTTCTGGGCTTGGTCAGGGTTTTTATCTAATTGTGAAGTCGCGCACCTGAACCCGATGGTTTCATCTCGGAAATCGGGGATCATAAAACTCCTCGCGGTAATTCGCAGATCGCTCCCATGGCTGGTATACCCAGCCCCACGAAGCGTTTTATACCCACCATGATCAGCCGAATTAACCTCCCTGGGCTCATTGGGGTTTACCGCCTGTTCTTCGTACCAGTTCTCCACCCATTCCATCATATTCCCAAACCCATCATAGATTCCAAAGGGGCTACGGTCTAATGGAAAAGAACCCACAGGGGCTGTGGCTTCATATCCATCTTCCGGACCTCCCAGATTCGCCTTAAAGATTCTTGGAGAATTTCCCCATGGCCACAACCGACCATCGATCCCCCTCATAGCTTTTTCCCATTCAGCCTCGGTGGGCAGTCGATATCCCTTCCAGCGGCAATACGCATCCGCATCATGCCAGGATACGTAGGCCACCGGCTGATTCGGGCTTCGGAGTTGAGTAAGCCGTTTCGCGTACCTGGAAGGTGGACCAGGATTTCGATGTCCCGTTTCCTCCACAAATTCTGCATAATGATGATTGGTGACTTCATGACGAGCAATCCAATACCCTTTAAGCATGACAATACGCTCCGGTCGTTCATTAAAACCACCTTGTTTTGTTCCCAGAATAAATTCCCCTGGGGGAATATGGACCATTTCTTCTGGAATTATCTCGACAGGAGCATCAGGAGCTTGGGGATTTTGAAGGGGTTCAGCCATTTCCGCAAGATCTGGATCAGGGGGGGGAGAAGAAGTTCCTCGCAAAATCCCTGAGACTGGCATGCCAATCATGAATAGGATCACGGCCGCAAGAATCAGCTTTAATCGGATATCCATGAGTTAAGAACAACACCGTTTATACATCAGGGCGACTCAGCCCGTGATGCAGGCTCATAGGCATCAGCATCAAGGGCACATCGAAAGCCCATTGTGGCATCTGTCCTCCACATTTTTGCAGAAAAGCGTTTCGTGACCCTGGCATTTAATTTTGAATCGCGCCAAGTCCCCCCCCGAATTACTTTAAACTCGGAATCGTCCGGACCAGGTGGATCTCGAAACGGCGTATTTTGATAATATTTTGGATCGTATGAATCAGCCACCCACTCCGCCACATTCCCCGTCATATCATAGACACCATACGGACTACGCCCGACCTCATAGGACCCCACGGGTGCTAGATATGGAAAACCATCGTCTTCCCCGTCTACGTTTGAATAGGTATAGCTAAATTCATTTCCCCAAGGATAAAGACGCCGGCCTTCCCCACGCGCGGCTTTTTCCCATTCGGCTTCGGTGGGTAACCGTTTCCCGGCCCATTGGCAATAGGCAAAAGCATCGTTCCATCCTACACCCACCACAGGAAAATCAGGATCTCGCAACTTTGAAATATCTTCCTCAAAAACCGGAACTTTTGGTTTTTCTCGTTTGACCATGTTGACAAAACGGTCGTACTCCGACTGAGTCACTTCCTTGAGATCAATAAAGAAGGCTTTGAGATATACCGGGTGTGCTGGGGCTTCATCGGGATCACCCTGGTCATAGCCCATTGTAAAGGGTCCCTCAGGGATTTCCACCATTTCCCGACCTTCATTGCCAACCACGGTACGGTACATGGAGTAATCTTGGACTTTGACGGGTTCAATTAATTTGGGTTTGTCCTTTTGGGAGGTGGCCACTAAACGTTCCCGCTCGGCTTTTCCTTTATAGGTTTCGTAGATCAACATCACCATCATCAAAATAAAAGAAGCAAACACGAAGATAATGGAGCCGATCAACACGCCTCGATTTTCCATATGCCTTCAACCTATTTGCACGATGCAACAACCCTTAGATTTGACAATTCAATCAATGGTGCAACCCAAAGAGCTCCATCAATCAGGAAGCAGGCTTGACCCGCTTTCGAAAAAATACGTCCAACAACATGGAGATCCAGGTTCCCAAGAACCCCCCCATGGCGGCTCCAGAACCAGCGCCAATAGTAATATTATGCGCGCCAGCAACCAACCATGCCAAGGCGCCGCCCAATACCGCGCCAACCAAAATCCCTACGAAAAACCGACGGCCACCAATTAACCCAATACCTGCTCCCAGCACCAAACCCATACCCGTGGCTGCATAGAGAAACGCACCGCCCATTAACATGCCAATGAGCAATCCAACGGTCCCCATCACGGCAAGGCCGAGAGCCACGTCAATAATTTTTTCCGTAGTAATGGTAGCTCCAGAGTATTAGAACGTCTCAGAAGAACACTATTTCTCACTGATTTCAATCGAGCCGAAATCGACTTCTACTCCTGGGCCGCTTTGCAAGGAAATCCCCCAGGCTTTTTCCGCGGGTTCATGCTTATGGATATCAATAAAATCTTTGTACGCATTAACCTCTTCTTCAATCCACTCACCAAACTGCTCATTTCCTGACCGGACGACCACTTCGGCGGCACCAAACATGCCGCCATCTTTTACGTCGCCTTTAGGGCGGGTCCCACTCCAGATATACTTAGTGGAAACCGGAATGAACATAAAATCCACATCCAAATTTGCAAACACCGCCGCGAAATAGTCCGCATCATTGGGAGCGGAAATGACTCGCCACCGCCAGCGTAAAATCGGATGGGTTTTCGGGTCCCACATGATATTTTTCGTATACACACGTTGGTTCGCACCTTTGCCTTTTAAAAATACAGCATCGCCTTCTTTATGAATGGAATACGCCTCTTGAGCTGTGACTTTGCTACGTGAACCCTCCCACCCTTGGGGGAACCCATCAACATCAGGGTGCTGAAAGTCTTCCAACACCATGCCAGAAGTGCGTCCTTCATCTGCTTGAACCAGAAGCCCCCCGGGATTTCCAATAACGACAAACCCGATGACCATCAAGCCAAACAGTTTTTCAATAATATGCATAGACCTTTGACACTTCACGCCGATTCCTCTCTTGAAAAAGTCTGAACAAGTGAAATTTCACCTGGGTCATTCGAAGTTTCTTTGGCAACGACGACCTGCCGATCCTTAGTTCCCAGCCAAAACATGACAAACACCGAAGCCCAAAAGAGCAACATATTCATTGTGACCATTTTCGCAACAAACGTGATTTCTGGCGTAAATGCCCATGGAGAAACATCGGCCATCAAATCCTTAACATGCCATCCCAATCGTCCAGCGGAGCGAATATACCCCATAAGCCCCATCACCCACGTAAACATGGCGGCAACGGCGAATAAGGATACCATGCCACGCACAGAAATTTTCCCCCATTGCACCGGACCTCGTAGCTGGGCTCCACGCAGCATCAATTGATTCAACACCAATCCCACAATTAACACCGTCGCAGTCGTCGCTCCCTGAGGAACCGAGAGACCGACCCTTACGTGGGCCGGAATAAAAAACCCATAGATCGCCACCCACACGATATTGACGATGCCAAGCGCAAACAAGGCGCCCAAGGCAATATTCCCGGCCGTGGCCCACGGGACCGTAATAACCCGATTCGCTCTCCGATAGAGTAAATAACTCAGCCCAGTGAGACAAATCATGACATTGATGGCGCCATTCTTTGCAGACATCACCCCGAATTGACCAATGACCGGATGTTGTGCCGCCCCCATCGCTTTCATTTCACTCGGAGTCATGGCAATAGTATGCGGAGTAAACCATACGAGGAAAGCCATCATCAGCCCGCCGACAATTAACTTAAAGTATGGATCAAACCGATCGCCACCCCGGATGCGCCCCAACGATTGCCAAATATAATAATTGATGCCCAGGAAGAGGGCACCAATGGTAATGGCCTGCACCACAAAAAGCCAGGTAAGCAACCCACCCATCATTGTCACACCCATTTCTTGCCGAAATTCAAACACGGCCCGCATGAGCCAATACCCGGCAAACGGCATGGGAAGCAACGCACATACCATCACCACGATAAAGACATAGCCTACCCAATCATAATAGGCCCGTTCACTTTCCACACGCGTCCGTAAAAAACGATAGGCAGCATAGGCGACAACCACCGCGCCACCAGACATGATATCTGCAAGGAACCGATGAGCATTCAAGGGATTCCAGAGCGGAGAATGCAACAAATGCCAGATATTTCCCAAAAATCGTCCACTCGCATCTACGCCAGCCGGAGCCATCATGAAAGAGGCCCAGGCATTGGCCATCAGTAGCAAAAGAAGTCCCATGGAGTTAGCCAGCACCCCAATCGACATGTGAAGCCACTTTCGCCCCCCGTTCGCCATCTTATCCCAACTGTAGTAGTACAAAACCAGGAGAAAGGATTCACCCAGAAACACCATGGCATAGGCGGGCATCAAATTTTTAAACGTCGTGCCCATATAATTCATGAACCCAGAATACAGGGTGACAAATCCGACGAGCATCACACTGCCCAGGAGAGCGGTAACCGACAGGGCCAACACACCAACGCGTAAAATATCCCGCCCCAATTCATCATAGCGCTTAACAGCTTCTGGGTCGCGACGCGAACGCGAAAATAATTCGAGTAAGAGAGCAAACAAGGGCAACGCCAGGACAAATCCTCCAAAATAAGTATGTTGCTGCGTGACTACCCACATAAGAATTCGATTATCGATCGTGCCCCATTGAGGATAAACTGATTTAATTTCCTGAGAAGCTACACCCTGAGGCTGCCCTTCGGTTTGATAATACACATCCCTTGAAGGACCGCTATGTAGAGCCTCCTCAGAAAAAACAGCGGAAGTCTGAAAGACAATAAGGAAGAAACACCAGGCGGCAAAATTGAAAGGAGAAGAATGGCGCATAGACATGATCTATTACGAACTTGGTTCGGCTGGTCTGGTTGATAAAGAAGAAGGTGCCGGAACTTGCGTAGGGGACACCCAACCCGTTTTGGCTAAAATTTCCATGACAAAAGGACAACGACGCAGCCCTTCTGAAATTTCGCCCTGCGTCTGTTTTTCCACAAACACCCGTGTGCCAAGGAAATAGCCATAGCCCACCATTAGAGCGGTGGTTAGCCCCGTGAGTACAGCAAAGAGACCAATTTGATTCACCTTGAAATTCAGCAAAAACACCAAAAAACCCCAGAGAACTAAATAGTAAGTCAGGGCAAAAGTCAAACATGGCCACGTCCAAAATTGCACGCGTTCCCACCAGGATTGTGTCCCAAATCGTGTCGACCAATTCTCTGTAGGAAATTGTCCATGAAAAAATGCGAGATAGGCCACGCTTCCAGCCACAAGCATGGACATCAGGGCTTGGCCTATGCCATTCAACCCCCAATCCCCGAAAAGGCCTAACCCCAGAGCAGCGAGCCCCCCAACAAAAAACCCACTGGCACTCCACTGCCCGACGTGAAGAGGGTCTCGTTGCCACAATTCCCGCAGGGGCCTGCCATTGGGAAATGTCACCATCCGAGTTCCTTGTGACTCTAACCGCATCACATGACCAATCTCGAAGGCATCTCGGGTCACCGCCGTCGTGGGAATTATCAAGGCCATCATGGCAGGGCCTTCAGGATGCAAAAGAAAATTGTAGTCGACAAAAAGCGCCAGCATCGCCAAGACCAGTAAAGACAATTGCATACCATAGACACATCCAATCCAACCGGCGACCCACACCAAAAATTGGAGAGAGTCGCTGTTGAGGATTTGAGCAACCGGCTGTTGCCGCCCCATGCGATAGGCCCATAAGGCCGTGACCGTAGCAATGGCACCGCCGAAGGCCAACAATACAAACGGGTCCCCAAGGGGTAGAATATCTTTGAGCAAGCGGTATAACAGGAAGGCAATAAGCCCCGGAAGGAGCATCACCCATCGTTTACGTTTGCGGACAGCAGATTCCGTCACTGCCGCATTCAGTTGAGGAATGACTCGTAGGGCCAATCGGTGTAGCATTAAAATCCCTAAAACCGCGATTATTGAAGCGTTAAGTCTGAAGCATGAAAAACCAAAAATGCGATGGGGTGAATTCCCATTTTCTTATCTTTTACGCATCAGTTTTCACGCTGGCGCACGGGAAAAAATACGCTTCAGGATCCTTTCCCAGCCATTCCGAAATATCTGGCCTTAAGTTCTTCCATTAGAGCCACCGTCACTTCTGGAAGACCGCGATCAAGAGCCGTTCTCTCCAGTTCCACACGAGCCATCGCACGGACAGGACCTGGCACACGAGACAACCGGGTTTCCGCTTCAGGATGCCAGGATACAGTTCCCTGGTTCTTTGCTTCCGTAATCAATCCAGTAGAAAGCAGACGAATATTTTTTGAGCCGGCATAGTCTTCAACCTCCTTACAAACCAAGGGCTTTAAATAGGGAGGCATGCGATCCAAATAATGTTGGGCCTCATCGGTCCATACGGGACCATTGAAAAAAGGAGAGGCCTCATCACAGGTCGCTTCTATACCAAACTCCAAGGCGCATCCAGGGCAAGAATAACGGATAAAAGACTGCCCATCATCCCCTTCCTCGATGCGGACAAGCTGCAACTCTGATCCGCAGGAACAATTCATGCTCGCTACCCAATCCGACCTGGGTAGAGAATATACAACATGGTATACGTAATACTTCCAGTCACGAATAGCACGCAATAGATCGCCATCGTAAATCGTCCCAAGACCCGGTGCCTCCGTGCTCCATTGGGCCAAATCCGTTGAATCGTGATCTCCACACCGAAGACGATTCCAACGATGATGAGGAGACCAAGATACACACTGAATTTCCCCATGGAAAAACCCGAGGAGAACCCGCGACTTAAAAACAATAATAGTACTACAGCCGTCACCCCACCAAAAACTATCCCCACCCTCCTCCAGGTGGTTTGAAGTAGAGTGTCCTTCAATTTTCGTTGACCTTCGATAAACGTTTGCGAACGGAATCCGAGGACCATCATGTAGATAGCCATGACCAAGCCAATGACGACCAATATAATATGCAGAGTCAAAATTGGAATAAAGACATTATCATACAAGGCTTGGGGCCCTCCAAAGCCTTCCTTACCTTCAAAGGCCAGCACGCCCAACTGGCGGAATAAATAATAACTGGTAAAAAAAGCCAACATGGCAATCATGCCACCCAGCATCAGCCAGTGATGGGCCGCCCCCTTTCCATTTCTGGCTTGCCACCAACCAAGAATAAACAGGGCCGTAAAAAAAGTAGCCATGAGCTGACTCACATCAGCCCCCATGGTCGCATGCGTTCCAGCAAATCCCGGCTCTCGTAACCATTCAGCCATTCATTAATCCTTTTTTGTTGAGGCAAATCCAAAGCACCCCATTAAGATTTCACTCCTTGAACGATAGCTCGTGGTTCCAATTCTGTCACGGAGTCAAAGCCTGCCTCGGTCATCCAATCCAGGGCTTCTTGCGTGGTAAAACAATCCCCATGTTCTGTGTTGACCATAATATGCACGGCAAACGCCGTGGTCCAAGCCGGACTGGTCCGATCCGGATCTAGAAATCGATCCTTGATCACAAGTCGCCCTTGATCGTGTAAATGAGCAAACACTTTTTTGACCAAGGCCCCATTGACCTGATGGTCTTGGTAATGAAGAATGTCGGACATGAGAGCGACATCATAGGGGCCACCCAAAGAATCCGTGTTGAAATTTCCAGGTTTTAAAGCGATACGGTCTTCCAAACCCGCTTCTTTAATATAGCGTTCAGTCACCTGCAAGGTCTGAGGAAGGTCAAACACCGTGGCCTTGAGATCAGGATACTCCTGACAAAAAGCAATCGCGTTCGTTCCAGCTCCACCACCCACATCGAGCAGGTGTTCAACCCCATCAAGTTGCAAATATTTGGCAAGATTGACTCCCCCACCCCGGCCAATACGATCCAACACCGCTAACACATTGGCACCCATTTCCGGATTCGTTTCAAACACGTGCTGCCGAACTGGGGATTGACCTGTTCGAATGGTCTCCTCCAATTTCCCCCAATTCTCCCATTCAGAATCATGAAGAATTAAGAGGTGCCCCACATATTCTGGAGTGGTTTTTACCAAATATTTTTGAGCGACACTGGTATTCCCAAAGCGGCCATTCTGCTTTATTAACACCCTCATGGCCACCAAGGCGTTGAGAAGAAGACTTAACGATCGTTCATTGAGAGCGAACCGCTCAGCGAGTTCAGAAGAAGTAGCAAATCGGTTCTCCAGGGCTGAGAAAAGATCCAGTTTAATCCCGGTCAAGAGAATTTTCGTCTCCCAGTAATACCCTAACTGAAAGATTTCTGCGAGGGACAACTCCCGTGGCACATCAAGTCCTTACAATCTTTGGTGAGAACAACCAGAACCCCTTCGAATAGCTGATATTAGCGGGCGGGAACTGGCGAACGCAAGGAATAGAAAATCAAAATCCTTAAAAAATAGAAGTCGAAAACCCCCATGTACATGAGCAACAAGCCTCCCATTCCTCCGCCACCAATTTGCATATGTAGTTTGGTCGGAAGGAAAGTTCTCCAACCGAAAGACACGGGCAATATTCCCAAAAACAAAAAAGGGTGGCAACGGAAACCCGTTGCCACCCTTTTCATATTTCACTATTTATTAAATTAAAGGTTTGCTTACCCTTTAAACCCCTTTAAACTTGTTGACTTTCTTGATATCAAAGTTGGCTTCAACTGTGGCGCCATCTTTTACTTCGACTTCAATCTCCACATTACCGGCAATGGGGTGCCAGGCCAATACTTTGTGCTTCCCAGCAGGAACATCTTTGATTTCAAAGGTGCCATCTGCTCCGGTTGCGGCAAAATGGCCATTTTCAACGGGCAAATACCACGCTTGCATGAATTCATGTTGGTCACATTGCAAACGTAGCACAGAACCTTTTCTGGCCATGCGCATTTTAATCGTTTTATCCAAGGAATCGCCCTTCTTGGCTAACCCAATGTTGAACAGAGTGGCGGACTTGGCACCCAGCACATCAAAGCTGTGTGGGTTATGCAACACGCCTTCTGCGGACTTGGGGTCACTGGGATCGGCATCTTCATTGGTCACCATGAAGTTTCCTTTATTGACCAACACGCCAGTAAAGGGCTGAAACTCACACAATATGGCTTTCACATCAGGAGTATACTTAAAACCTTTGTCCTCAATGCCACGGACTGACACAATGGCATTTTTTAAGCCCTTATTTCCATCCACTTCAACTTCTTTCAAGAGACGAGTGTCATCGCCCTTTTTGCTGGGATTTTGTTTGCAGAATTCGATATTCGGAAACTTGGAAAACGCAAATTCTTTGGGTTCCACCGGTGGGCCAGAATAGGTTACTTTACCTTTGATGGTTCCACCTGCTTGCGCTACTAAGGGAACGGCCACGAGCAGTGCTCCTAGCACCAGGGACAAAGTTAGGGATTGGCGATTCTTCATAATCTCTCCTCCTCGTTGAATATAAAATGTTGTCTGACTTGGGGGGGAATACAACTGACGGCTTCTTTTAACTCCCTCGCCGCCTCAAATTCTTATCATCGATAGGGGCGGGAACATTGTCAACAATCTATCAAGACACTCATTTTTGTATATAACAAGATGGCGTTTTGGTGTCAAGTCAGCTTTCCCTAAGTTACCTATTTTCTTGACGTTTTTAGGCTTTATCGTGCATATGGAAAGGGTTCTTGCGATTGAAATAATCCGGCCATGAGTTCATCAAGATGCTTCCCCAAGGCTTCCGCTTGTTGAATGGGGCTGGAACAGAGCTTATCCGTGCACACGAAGGCCTGAGCCACCTCGGACATGGGAAAGGTCACCTCCCCCACGGACAGGGAATCTTTCTGTGGATCTAAGTGCCGCACCACTTTCCCCGGCACATACAATGCTAGGGCTCTCTTGAATAAATTTTCGGTGCTAACGTCCTGTTCCTCACCAACAACGACAATATGAACTGGATATTGGTAAAACCGCTGGGTTGCCAAACCAAGGCTCGCCACCGGAAGAGGGTTATTCCCCCCAACAACGAACTGCAATACCCGCTTGGCCAAATCGCGATATGCCACTTCTCCCGTGAGGTAAGACAGCTCCGACAATACTAAGGCCAAGGAGGCATTGGTTTTTATATCTTTGTATGGAAACTTGAGTAGCCCCTGAGAACCAACATTTCTAGGTCGATCAAAAAACCCTCCCCCCTGCTTGTCTTCTAGAAGCGGTATCATGTCTTGGACAATCTGTTCTGCTCGATCCAGATAGGTAGATAACCCAGTCGTTACATACGCCTCGGCTAACGCTGCCGTGAACCACAGCTGATCTTCCAGCAAGCCAAATTGTTTCAGGTGTCCCTCATGGATTACATGGGCCATTCCCTTCCCTGGTTGGTATCGTTCTTCAAACAAGCGGTCAAGCGTGAGAAGAGCATATTCCCGAAGTCGTTCATCTCCAAACACCTGGGAAGTAACCAAAAAACTTTTGGCCATTAACCCATTCCATCCGGTATAGATGGAATGATCGATGGTAGGAAAACCAACCATCAGACGCTCGGACTCATTCAATGAAAAATAACGTTTCCCTGGAATAAAAGATTCGGAGCCAGAAATATTTCTCACATCCGCATCCTGACTGGCAAAAAATCCGCCACGCTCCGAATCACTAAGAAAACGAGTAACATACCGGATCGTCCCCTCAACGACATCACGATATTTCTGACTTTTGGTAATTTGATAAGCCTCAAGATAATTGAGCACATTATGCGCTTGAATCGGCAACATTTTTTCATAATGCGGGGCGGTCCAATCCGGCCTTTCAGCGTAACGATAAAACCCACCCCAAACAGGATCATATAATTTCAGCTGTTGGTCTAAGGTGAACAGAGCCATCTGCCTTACCACCGGATCCTGTTGCCAATAATGAATCTCAAATAAAAAAGTCATTGCGTCCGGCTCAAAAAATTTCGGGGCGTCACGGAACCCACCATTTGCTTGGTCGAAGCTTTGCTTCATGGTCACCAGCATATGTTTGGGTAGATCTCTTGGAATCGCCCCATCAGGTGGAACCCGTGCTTGTGTTGCAGCTTCCACTTGCTCCCAGACCTTCTCAGCGCGGGCAAACAAATCCTCTTTGTGCTTTCGATATAGCGACTGGGTTTCTTGGAGGGCCAAGAGTAACTCTTCAGGAGTTAAAGCATTAGCCTGAAATAATATTTCTCCAGAGGGCAAAAGAATACTTGTGGTTGGCCAGCCGCCATGTTTATACCGAGCCTCAATATCAGGCCGCTGATCGGTTTCGACCCGCACGGGAATAAAAGACGAGTTCAATAATTCCACAATCTCCGGATTCACATAGGTTGTTTCATCCATCACATGACAAGCATGGCACCACATTGCCGTCAAATCGAGCAGGATGAGTTTATCTTCGGTCTTGGCGCGTTCAAACGCTTGAATGTCCCACTCCACCCACTGAATGTGAGATGGTTTTCCAGGCGAATCCGACAAGGAATTCTCCTGATGAGCTAAAAGATTATTTGGGAACAGGAAGAAGGCCAGACAACACCAAAGCAACGCGAGAGAAAGGGATCTACGCAAATTTGAATAGGGTGTAAGGATCCAATTCATCATAGGATCATTTTAGTCAACCGAATTTCAGGACTCAAACACCATCCCCGATTAGAGAGGCCCTGAAAGGGAACCGAAGACATGATACTTTTCGGGAACCGCAATTACCCCCTCACACTAGGTTTGCGGCGGTGTCGAGAGGATGCGGGCAATCGCTCCGGCCGCCGTCGCCCGGAGGGATTCATTGGGATCTTTCAAGAGATTCTTTAATTGAGGAATAACTTCGCGCCCAGCCACCCGCCCCAGAGATCGCGCCGCGGAAATCCGAGGTTTCGGTACGGGATCATTAAGCATCAGCAATAGGGTGCCAATCACATCTCGGGGGCGCCCATGGGCAAGCGCCTTTGCAGCCGAGGAGCGTAAGCCTGGGTTTTGTTGACTAATTAATTCTCGAACTGTTTCCGCGACCACTCGAAAAGGACTATTGAGTTGAAGAAGCCCGGCAACCGCCGCAGCTTTGACACCCATATTTTGATCCCGTAAGGCTCGAGTGAGTGCAGGGATCGCTTCTTCAGAGTTGAGCTCGCCCAGCGTCACTGCGGCCACACTGCGCACGGCAGGAACAGGTTCGGATAACGCACCAATCAGAAGTGGTACACCTTCGGGAAGGCCTAGCTTACCAAGGGACGCCGCGGCGGCGGCCCGAATGGACGGCTGTTTATCACGCAACCCCAATTTGAGAAGTGGCAATCCCCGGGGGTCCCCGATTTCCCCAATCATGCGCAACGCCGACCCACGCTCGTACCCCTCCTGGACATTCGTCGCCCGCTCGACTCGCTGCCACTGTTCTTTTTGACCAAGACGATAGAGTGCGGCGGCGGCGGCAACCTGCACGGCTTCCTGTTTGTCTGAGAGAAATGGCGTGATAAGGGGAATGGTCGCGGTATCACCTGAGCGTCCGAAGGACTTTAAGACAGTCACTCGCACCAACCCAGCCTGATCATTTAACGCCCCTCGAAACGACTCTAATTTCCGACCCTCAGGGAATACTCCTATGCCCTCCGCAACCAAGACCCGAATCATCCCTGATCCATCACTTAATCCATCTTGAAAATACGGAAGGGCTTCGGTGGATTGAATCTCTTTTAAGGCCGAATAGGCCGAGCCTCGTACTTGTTCTCGCATATCCGAACGAAACGGCAGGATACTTTGGATCGCCATCTCTCGGAGAAGCGTTTCATCTTGACGCCCAGTGGCCTTGACGAATTGGTCAAAGGCTTCCACACCATCCTTCGTCTTGCCAAGCCGAACCAGGCTTAACACCTTAAGCCGGTAAGGTTCTCTAAAGGATGATGGTTGTTGGAGTAACGGTTCAACTAACTCTAAAGTTTTTGGATATTCCCCTTTCGCAAACAACTTGCGGGCCTCTGTCAATATGACTTCCTGGGAAGATTCGGCGACAGCTACCTCCACCCAAAATCCTGGGCACACATTCAACACACACCCAAGAAGCATTCCCAACCACATGACAACCTTCATTCGCACTTATCCTTCCTCTGCTTGGATTTCGGTCGTTTCAAATATTTTATACCCCAAGGGGGGTTCAAAAAAATAATCCGGCTGTTTGGATTGGGTCACGCGTTTATATTCTACCGACCACTCTCGTTCCTGACTTACTAATTTTAACAACAACTGCCGTGACTCATCGACCCACTCATAATAGGTCTCCCGATGATCATTCCGTTGAACCTCGACCTCGTATAAGGTGGCCGGTTGCTCACCCACCAAGGCATCCCCAATTCGAGTGCGCGCCACCTCACCTTCCAGTTTAATGGACATCGGAAGCACATCATCCGGAGTCAAAGGAACGGAGACCACCAATCGTCGTTGAGACAGGATGTACCACACCTTTTGTTCATCCAACCGAACAATGGTGACTGTAGCATAGCCCAAATCTGTTTTGATCCCACCTAAATGTTCAATACGATAGCGATCGCCCTTCACAAATAACAGCGCTTTTGAAGATCGTTTTCCGATTCGCCAAATCAGGCGAGCAGAGAATTCGGAATTCGAATCCTGAGAAACGACCGGAGACTTGTCGGGCAATGCTTGAACGACCGGAGGATACAGCACACCTAAAGCGAGGCCTAGGGATCCGAGTAAAAAACACCGCCTCCTAATATTTTTAAGGGAAAGATTGGGACACTTCACTTACTGACGCTCAAGAATGGGTTCAATGGTAAATTCACGCCCCAAAGCGGCAGGAGTAAATCGAGGAGGAGTTCGAACAGTGAGTGCTGTTTTTTTTCGACCCGGCGAGGGTAATTCCATATTCACAGTCAATTTCTTGTCTGGCTCAATAGTGATCCGCTGCTTGATCACCTGTTTGATTCCTGGATGCCAGGCGCGAAGATCGTAGGTCCCGGGAGGAATATTTTCGATGGCAAAATGCCCATCCTCATTGGTAAACACATAATAAGGATTGTCCACGGCAATCGCCCAACTTTCCATGTAGGCATGAAATCCGCATTGCATGACAAACGTATGGCGTTTTTTACTCAATTGAAATTGTCGGACTAGTGATTTACCAGGATTGTGATCATGGGTAGCGTGAAGATTCCCTCGATGGTGTCGTTGATTGAATGGTAGGGGAGAATTAAAAAGCACCCGAGTCCCAGTCTCCACCGAGGTTTCGTAGGCTTGAATGTCGTGCATCACGGGATCCATGTTTACCACTTCCACCCCATGCCCACTTCGGACCACAGTGGTAAATGGGAGGAATCGGCAATCCTTGGCTTCGATCCGTGGGACAGAAAGGGAAAAAACTTTCCCAGCCTTTACTCCTTCGATCAACACCACGACATGCTGCACTTGCTTTTCTTTATTGACAAAAAAATCGTGGAGCAACCGCCACCCATTACCATTCGAGATACGTCCACAATATTCGGGATCGGGAAAAGTCACTAAATTATAGGCTTTAGGATCGGGAATTTCACCGGTAAGCGTCACCGTTCCCTCTACCGAACCCCCATTTTCAACCTCAATCACGTCATAGGACCAAAGGGAGGTAGGACACCAAAGGAAAACTGCGAATAAGGAAAATACCAAAAATCGAGGTCTCAATTGCATTCCACCTCAAAGCTTAAAAAATGTATCATTAGTCAAAAACTTGCCTCTGAAAAATGACCCAGAAATAGGATTTACGGTTTTTGAAGTCGAAGCGATGGGACTATTTCAACGCCCTCTCCCAACAATTCCATCCCAAACCGTGGATTATCGCTGATTTCATGAACGCTTCGTCGACCCGGGACGGCAACATATTCAAAGTTTTCCGAGAGCGTACCGTTGGCCGTCACGGTTACCGGCCGTTCAAGGTATTGCTTCATTCCAGCATGCCAGACTTTTAGAATATATTGCCCCGGAGGTACATCGGAAATTTCATACAGACCATCTTCCTTGGTGATGGCAAAGTAGGGATTGCTCACTACCACGCCCCAGGAAAACATATAGGGATGAAATCCACATTGCATCACAAAAATATTACGTCCTTTCCGCAGATGAATTTTTTCGACCATCGGCTCGCCCGCCATATGTTTATGGCTATGCAACAGACCTAAGACCTTGTGGAAAGGATTCATGGGCAATGGCCGGTTAAATAACACGCGAGCCCCACGTTCGCGAGCTGTTTCATACCCTTGAATATCATGCTCCACGGGGTCCATGTTCACGACGGTGATTTCATCCTGATCTCGCAGAACATTGACAAAGGGAAGAAAGTCACAGTCGAAGGCATCTACTCGAACTTTTGGAATATCAAAGGGCTTCCCCTCCTTTACCCCCTCTAACATCACCACGACATCCTTAAGGCTCCCATCGTTGGCAATGATAAAATCTTCAACAATTCGCCAACCCGTACCCGTGGAGATTCTCCCACAATAAACCGCATCTGGAATAGTCACCAGGTTGAAGGCCATTGGTCTTGGCTTTTCTCCAGTAATCGTTACCTTACCCCGAATGGTCGCTCCATTCGTCACGGGAATTTCCTGATAAGAAAAACTTGGCAAAGCAAAGACCATTACCCACACGCATGCCAACAACCCCAATCTCCAACATCGCATGCACACCTCCCTTACGCCTAACAGATCTTTACACAACCTACGAATTTACATCCTTCTACTATTTTATAACATTCATGCTCTCAAAAAAAAACGGGGAAGCCGAAGCTCGGCTTCCCCGTTCATCTCTATAGCTAGCTTATCGGACCAATCGTTACTTGAACGAAATTGGTCGAACGCTACCTTCTGAGGATTGGGGCACTTCGGCTTCTTTCACTCCCGGGGCGGCCCCACCAAGCGGAAGAATTCGCTGGTCGTTCTTAGACAGAACTCGGAAATAGCCCCATTGGCCTGATTGGGAATATGGTAATCGTGCATTGCTATACACATAATCCCCCTTCATGGCATACGGTCCACCCGCCGAAGGAACAAAAACATCGATTCCTTCAGATCCAGAAAATTCCACGACGCTGATTTGGTCAGCACCACCCATGAATGGCTCAATGGGCCACTCATGTTTTTCTAACGTAAACATACCATTTTGTTCATTGCTGGCCCCGAACACATGGATCCGGACAGGATCACCAGCATGGGCCTCAATGAGAGGGGTCGCTGGATCAGCAGGGTCATCCACGTTACAGGGTTGGAACATCTTCCCTAAGGAACACCCTTGTTCTTCACGATACAGGTAGGGTTCATTTCGGTAATTCACCCCAATAAGACCCGCCACGTTTTGAACATATGGCATAAAGCTAGTTCCAATAATATTGTCTTCATCTTGGAAGAACAATGCTACGTCACGATAATTCGCCCGATGGGCATTGCCTGGCACCGTCCGATCCACGATCACATCGGCCGTCCAGCTATTTTTCAACGAAATATCGGCACCAGTTTTCGGGTCACGATATTGAGACCCTTTTGGTCCAATAATAATCCCACCATACAAACCATTGCGAGGATTCATGGCGACGTTCCCCCAATCCCATACTAAGGATTGTGTCTCGCCGAAAAAGGGATCTGCATAGTAGGTGTAGGTTCGGCTTTCCCCTGGTGCAATCGTTTGATCGCCAGGATTATTTCCAAGATTAACCCCTTGGGAATCCTTCGGATCAAAGGCCAGGCTAAAGGCCGAGAAGGACGCTCGGCTTTCTTTCATTTTATTTGTGAGGTTTACCTTAAGGCAATCACCCACATTGGCCCGTAAAGTCAATGGCATGGGTTGGAATTCCCCGGAAACTTTTGCCACTTCCTCTTCCAGCACATAGATCTTAGCATCTGGATTTCGGACCTCAATTTTTCTTTCGAAGTCAACTTCAATGGGTTCCTCCACATTGGGATTGAACGCCATTTCTGGGAAGTCCATGGCGACCACATTGAAGCTCTTCACCGGAGCATCCGCAGGACAAATTGGCAATGGCTTCTTAATCCCTTGTGGACCGTATGCCGCATTAGGCAACGGCTTAAGATCGGGTACTTCTTTGTCTAATACCCGAATGACGCCCCAGGACCCTTCCGAAAGTTTCGAACTTCGACCATTGAAATACATGTAATCACCAGGTTGGAGTCTCGGACCACCGGCCTGAGCCACCACCAAGTCATAGCGTTCGGCAATACCAATGTGAATAGAATTCTTTCGATTGGCATCGCCGGCATACCGCTCTGTCAAAAAGTTATGACCAGAAATGGTAAACACATTGCTTTCATTCATAGTCACATCAACCAACCGGAAGACAATAGCATCACCAAGGTACGCTCTCACCATGCTGGTACTTGGATCGCCATGAGTTGTACTGCTAAAAATTTGCGACGTTGCAGGATTGTTGGCCAACCGTTGAGCAAAGGGCTCAGCTCTAAAGTTGATAGCTCCTCCAGTCGTATGGGTCCCTCCGTTTAAGAAAGGCATCGGAGTCATTTTAATCATATTGTTTGGCGGCATTTGGAATGACACGGTTCGTCCTGCTTCCAAGGCCACTTCCACTGGCTGGCCAGGAGGATTCCCGGCCGTCACGACATTCACAGTATGAGGAACCGTATCCATAATTTGGATCATGAGCTCTCTGAAACTTCCGCTGACCCCATAGCCAACCGGTTCTACAGTGTGAATATCCATCACGGGCCCTGTTCTCTTTTCCTCTCCGGTAACTGGATCATGCCACGTTGAACCAAAAGGTTCGATGAGGAAGGTACATACGGCCCCATGAGGCCACGTCGTTCCGCCAAATGCATGGTCATGGCAGAACACCGACCCAACATCAGAGTCCGCCCAGAAACGCTGACGGACAAATTCTACCGTCACAATATCACCCACTGGGTGATCATGCGCCAACGGCTTTTTAAAGGTGATGGTCCCTGGGCCACCCACCGCAGGCATGGGTTCTCCGTGTCCACTACCACCGGATCCAGGAATTTGGAGCTTTTGGCCAACATGAATCATATTGGCATCTGAAATACCATTCATAGATTTCAAGGCTTCCACAGAGGTCCCATGGGAAACCGCAATTCCCCCCAGAGTATCTCCTGGCCGCACAACGTAATCGCCACCACTGGCAGAGGGTGCAGCAGACGAACCACCAGCATCCCCAGCTCCATCAATGGCCACGATTCTCTTAACCTCATTCCCTTTGACGTTATCCGCACCAACCAATAGCACAGTTCCGACATGATACTGTCCGGCATTTGTGACATGGATGGTTCGATCGCCTTTTCGAGCAGGTTTGGTTAACTTCGCATTCATAGGGACAGGCAATCCCTTATCAGACTTCTTCTCGAATTGCGTAAAAGGCCGCATGGATTGATCATACGAAAAACCAGAAATCACGCCATCAGAGGCTTGATTATCAAACTGCACGAAATGGAAGTGCGTATTAATTTTCGATGACTGAAAATTCGTAATGTCATCATCCAGCCATTCGCTGGTCAGGATCCAATCCATGCAATCGTAAATATTCGCACGAAATACTAAGGGAACTTTTAAATCATTATTATTTCGAATCGCCTCTTCTTCGTCATGAGACACATACAACAGCCCGTTAGGATCAACTACGGCAGGTTGGTTACCTTGAGCCGCAGACAACTCAATCGGAAGTTTAATGAAGTGAACGTTGTATTTTTGGGAACCTGCGCGATCTGGACACAGACTCCACCGACCATTTTCACCTGGCTTCGCTGGCTCAACTGAAGGCTGTCCATCATCGTCCAAGTGAATCATTTCCAGCCATGGGGCTGGATTACGGTCGGGCGAGAACGGCGCTCTCTTCCCAAAATGGGGAGTCAGCCATGGCCATGCCACTTTTCCTGTGGTTGGCTCAAACCAAATGGCTCGCCGTTTTCCCGCTTCATAACCTTGCCATTCCGGGTGGTACTTGGGATTTTCCGTCGTGCTTTCTTTTTCACTCATGGCACGATCGCCTTCCCAAACCCAATCAACAACCGTCGCATCATAGGACTTCAATTGGCCAATCTCATCATCTGTGTGGCCAGGAAGACCCCGAGTTGGCAATTGCATTTCCACCCAGTCATAAATATTCACTGTGGCAGGATTCTTGTCCCAAACAGATTTGGTTCCTTTCGGAACAATTTTGAATTTTTTTCCAAACCAATCGACTGTCGTCCCAACTAACTGATCGGACGTGACTGGTTTTGGAATGCGTCCAACCCGATCCGGCAACTCACGGAGCGGTGCCATGACGTCATTTTTCACACCAGGAACCTGCAAAGTATTGTATACGCGCCAGTAGCCCCACATTCCCGCCACATAGTGATGGGCAACATGGCAATGAAACAGAAAGTCCCCGGCCAAGTATTGACACAAGCCAGAACCGCATTCGGTTTCCAAATCCAGTGCTTCGGAAGGCCCAATGACTTCGACGTCCACTCGGTCTGTTTTCGCCCGAATCAACGGATATTTCACCGGACCATTTTGTCCCTTATGCCACATAGGCATTTGGTCAACGGCTCGAGGACTTCGTGTCCATCGAATGGCCCCACCATGCGGATGATGAGAGTGGAAGACTTCTGACCCACCATGCACTAGACGGAATTTAGCCGGATCTCCCAAATAACTTCGTGGAATCGTTGGGCCTGCATCACCAAAGGTGTAGGAGCTATACGCCATGGATTCGTCTTCGAATCCAAAATATTCATGCTGCACATGCATATTATTAATGCCAAACGGTTCGCTTCGATAATTCAGCGCCCGGGCACCTGGCCGATACGCATCCGTCAATGGATCACGTTGGGGAAGAAAGTCTCCGTGCTTGTTGACCGGACGAAAGGCTTCATCACCGACTTCGTGATAAATCAACACGAATTCTCGGAAGTCTGGCCCCATGCCATTTTGAATCACGGCTTGCCACCCACTCGGCATTTCGGTGGCAGGTCCGGTTCCTAATGGATCAAGGTATTTGGAACCGGCAGGTTCCACCACAAACACGCCAAACAAACCCATAACCGTCAACTCACGGTCATTGCTATAGCTGTGGAATTGACGTCCGCCTTCTTGGGTATCTGGATGGATATACCATTCCATTTCCACCGGCACGGGATCACAATCGGTGTCACAATCATCGGATGGACCCGAGGCCACGGAATCTGGATTGGTAGTTGTGGCTGGCTGACCGGTTTTACTGATCACCATGCTAGAGCCGTTAATATGAAGGCTTACATCTTCGCCGAATTCCAATCCATTACGCAGAGTAATTTTCACGCAATCCCCTTGGTTCCCACGGATTACAAGAGGTTGAATGTACTGGTCTTGGATCCCATTTTTCACGCCACCAGGATTATGATGGCCCTCTACTTCTCGGGCTTCAGCATTCGCGGCTTCTTCATCACGAACTTTATCGATATTCTCGGTCAGGACATACATGTAGCCAGGATAATAATCCAGCCATTGATTGAGAGTGATTTCCACGTCAATTGCCGACACATCATAATGCTTCACCGAGGCCGTGGCAGGACACTTCCCCCCACCGCCCATGGAAACCGGCTCAATGTCCCCATTTGACTGCAACAGGTAATTTCCTTTTCCCGCTCCATATTGATGCATCATGGACATGGAATTGAATCCACCAGAGTTGGGATCAGACATCTCCTTCTGCATCTGCTCCATCAAACGCTCATGCTGTTTCTCTACAAGCGCAGAACGTTCGGCTCGACCTTCCTGGGAATTTTCGATTATGGTCTGCCCTTTAAGGCGTTCGGCCCATTCAGGGTTTTGATGATTCATCCCTGTTTTGTGAACGCGGTCGTGGGGTGCTGGAGTTTCTGCCACCACTCCAGTTACGGGGAGTACAAACAGTGATAAGGCAATAAGGCTTCCCCAGGCTAGGGACGCACGTTGCTTCATGAGATGACGTGTGAAATGAAACATGGACCGGCCTCCTTAAAAATAAACACCATCAACACGCAGGAATGTATTGGACTTATTAGCTATTACTACGTAAACATGGTCTACCAACGCGAGCGAGAGGGAAAAACTACTGAAAACCACTAGGAAGTGTCAAGAGTTTCTGGTCTTTTCGAACTGGCATTTTTAGGATTCGGATAAAGATCAAATACTTTTGAGGAATAATTCCTCACACCATGGCGTCAGGATTGATTAACCCTTTTAAATTTAATTGCCGTGGATCAGCGCGTGAAAATTTTTTCTTACCATGTTCGTCACCTTTCCCGGCTTTCCACTTCCTACTGATTCCCCATTGAGGGTGGTAATTGGCAATACTTCAATGGTGGTTCCGATAAGAAATAGCTCATCAGCCTGTGTTAGTTCTTCCTCCGGCACAGCTCTTTCTTCAACCACTCGTCCATTTCTCCTAGCTATTTCCAAAACGGATTGTCTTGTCACGCCTGCCAGAAGCTGGTCGCTTAACGCCGGCGTGATAAGCGTTCCATTTTTCACCAGAACCACATTACTCGAGGTTCCTTCCGTTATCATCCCATCTTTAATTAACAAGGCCTCAAAGGCACCGGCCTCATTCGCTTCCTGTTTGGTCAAGATATTTGGGAGCAAATTCAAACTTTTTATGGAACATCGCGCCCACCGCAAATCAGGTCGCGTGACTACCGAAACTCCCTGTTGAATAAGCTCCGGAGACAGACCGGACATTTGGCGAAAGGTTATGACCGTGGTAGGTGAAGATTCCTTTGGAAATAAATGATCTCTCGGAGCCACACCTCGAGTCACCTGAATATACACCTTACATTCCAAATACCCGCTCCGCTCAAGTCCTTCACGAATAACGGCCTCCCACTCTTGATTGGTGCTGGTAAGTGCGATACCGATAGCCTTTGCGCTTTTGTTGAGTCTCTCGAGATGTTCTACCAGGCCAAAGGGTTTCCCCTGATACACCCGGATCACTTCATATATTCCATCTCCGAATTGGAACCCCCGATCCTCAATTGAGACCATGGCTTCTTCAAGAGGAAGGAATTCACCGTTCAGATAAGCAATGTTAGGCATGGGGAAACCAAAAATCGGGGTTAGGAATCTTGAACATTGACGAGATAGACCCGTCGGTCCTCAGCCGTGTATTTCCAGGCCATCCGTTTACTGAATTCTATTCGGTGAGTACCGCTCTGAAGCGCCTCAAATTCAAAATTTCGCTGGCCAGAGTCCACGGCATTATTGCTGGTCGTCCGCAAAAAGTCGTCTCCGGTCAGAGCAAATAGTGCAGGGTCATAGTCCGGCACCCACTGTTCCCCGCGTGTTCGGTCCTCCCATAATTGAATGGTAAAGGTGCTCCCCCGTTTGGCCGTAACCGATTTGAGATCAGATTCTTGAACACCCATGATTACCCTGACCTTTTCTCCTTAGAAAAAAAATTAACCCAGAATACTCCCGCCTATTTTAAATCGAAGCTCCCTCCATTTTCCTAGAAGCGGTTTTGCAATTTTACAAAAATAGGACGGCCTTAAAAGTCCCGGCATCGTGAACTGACATAAATTTCGTCTTCTTTTACCTTAACATCATAGCTGGCCACACAATACCCTCCACCATCCGTTCCAAATCCACTGCGCACGTCAAACTGGAGGTCATGCCATGGGCACCCAATCACGTAGCCCTTGAGTTTCCCCTTGGCCAACGGGCCACCTTCATGCGGGCAGATATTATTAATGGCGAAAAACTTCCCTGACACGTTAAACAACGCCACCGTCTTCCCGCCCACCTTGACCACACGGGAGGAACCATCGGGAATATCCCCAATTCGGCCAACAGCCACAAACTCTTCTAGCGATTTTTCATTCATTCAATTAACCACTGAATTTTTACTGGGTTATATGCCTAACCGACCAACATTAAACTTACTCAATATTGTTACCTATTACCTACGTAACGCAAAGACTAATTCTGTCCCCACAGCGGCTTCCGCTTTCTGCGCAAAGCCTGAATTCGTCTCCAGAACATATCGTGAATTTTCATTTGTAGGACCATACCACGGACAGGGATTTTCCATGCAGGGCGGAGCGGCTTCTTTGACATAAACAATATGCTTGCTTTCATCGACCCAAATCAAATCAACTGGGAACTTGAACCCTCCGGTCAGAACTTTATGAGGTCCTGACTCATCGAACAAAAAGATCATTCCCACATTCTCAGGAAGACTTTCCCGAAAGGCCAGGCCAAAATATCTTCCTTCTGGAGTGTCAGCGACCTCGGCCTGAAGCTTGGCTCCCGAGGGAAACCGAACCTCAATAATCTCTGTTTGCTTGGGAGAATTAAACAGCATGGCCCCTGAAATTAATAATAAGGCCATGAGGACAAGAAAAATAATTCGCTTTTTATTCAGGGGTTTCTCTTGCTTGATACGCATCAATAGGAAATTTCATCAAATGAAACAAGACGGAATACCATGAAATCGGATTTATTGTGGAGGCACACACAGAAAAATATGACGTAACCACCCCAGTCTTTCTGTTTTTTCTATCCTAAACTAAACCTGCCATGGTAGAGTATGAGTAATATTTTATAAGAGAGTGGCCGATAAGGTTCTTAGGTGTCAACACATAAGCCCCTAAAAATGCCTCATACGAATGAGAGGAGGCTCCATTATGAAACACCGAGTACTCGCCGCACTTTATTGTTTGACCTTTTCTGTGATCTTGGCCAACCCCATTCACAGCGCGCCTCCAAGCCTTCCCTCAGCCATCGACCAATTTGTGGCAAAAATATTTCCCCTAGCTAGCCACTATCACTGGGTGGTCAACAATGCCCAAAAGGAAACCTCCCAAGAAATGATCCTAGACATTAATACCTTCGTGACAAAAAAGGAAACTGGCGACACGCCAATCGAAAATCGGTTCTTACTACTGGTAATGGACGGGGAGGTGAGGGCAGCCCAAAAAATTCCTCTAGATTCTACTGTTGATTGCGGGAAAGATACGGAAATCTAAGAACATATCCCACCGCAAAAGTTACAAAAAACCCCGTCTCCTATTTATGAAGGAAACGGGGTTTTTGTTTGAATTCAGACTTTTTATTTCCGAATAATTTATTTCCGAATAATCAACAATTGACCACCCAAATGAGCCGCATGCAACTGACACTTATAGTTCAGCAAGCCGTTTGCAGTTACATATGTCAAGTCACTTGTTGGAATACCAATGTATTTGGTTTCCCCTGGCTTTAACGTAATCTTTACATGCATGGAGGTCGGCGCAGCAAAGGCCGAATCGGCATTAAGATCAAAGCCATGTTCCGTGTCCAAATCATTGGTCACCTTTAGGAGAACTGGACGGCCAGCCCGGCCACCTGTGCCTTGGGCAGTCAAGTTCAAAATGGAAGTGGGTGGATACCAAACCTTTTTCCCGCCAACCAACATGGCAGTAAACGCAAGATCCACATCTAACTCTTTAAAAGATTGACCCACCACAGACCCGGTTTCCAAATCTCCGATTTCGACACCACCGGACTGTAACGCGAACGCAACAGAGGAACCTGCTGCAACAAGAAGGAAACTTAAAAGGACGGATAGAAGCACCTTGTGCATTGCCTACCTCCTCATGGAAGGAACGTTAGTAATAAAAGAGCAACTGTTAAAAAACCTCAAGGCCATTCCAGTATACGCAAAACCCGCATTCGACAAACCTTGCCGTAGGGAAGGTCCGTTATAGCACAAGCATTTTCTGGACGCAAGGCGGTTTTGACAAAATTCTGAGACAAAAACTCGCTGAAATGGCCAACATTTGGGTTCGCTTCTTAACCTGAGGAATTAAAATGACCGCAGGGAGATTCCTAGTTGCAGGCCACCCAAGCCGAGCGTACTATCAGGACTGTCATTAGTCAAACCAATGCGAAAAAGGCAGGTTTTTTCATGAAAAAACTACCAGCGATTACGCATATTCCCCTGGTCACACTCTGCGCCTTCATGGTTTTTCCTACGTTATCTTTTTCGTTTTCCCTGGTGGAACCAAAAAATTCAAGTAGGCATTTTTCTGGAGAACAAATGCCAGTCCAATTGAATATCGGGGAAGTCGCAGGCCTCACGGCAGTGCATTACTATTTGTATGCCGAAGATGAAGATATGTTGGAAGAGCTGGTGGAACAAAAACTCTTGCTGGTGTCCACATCTAAGAACAATCCTCCATATGGAGGCATTATCCGAGTTCCCCGATCCGCCATCGGTACTTATCGTTTATTGGCCGTAGCCCAATTAGAAGCCGGCCAAGTGGATACAGAAAAGTGGGCGGTCTTCGACGAAATTTTAATCAAAATTGACCCCAAAGCCCAACTCAACGCAATAGATTTTGAAAGTGAGAAACCCCTTCGATTCGGAAGCGCTGCCGCTGCTCGCGTCTACGACCAGGTCGATTTTTTAGGAAAAACCTTCGCGCTGCCCATTATCGGAATATTTTCTGATGGCACCGTTCGTTCTATTCGCATGAAAGACACGGGCACCACCTACACCATCAACGATGAACGCGTGGTTACCATCAATGAGAATGGGTTGCTGCGCCTAGTCGGAAATGGAAGTGCGACCCTGACGGCCAAAAACAGAGACCAAGAAGCCCAGCTGGAAATTCAAGTCAAAGTACAGGACCAAAGCAACCAACCTCCCGTGGCTCAACCTGGCCAATCAGAAACCGTGTATTCGAGTGACCCCGTCACCCTCAACGGGCTCGCCAGCTATGATCCAGAGGGCGGCTCACTTCAGTACCATTGGGCCCAAGTGCGTGGAAGTAAAATTTCCCTTCTCGATCCCTACTCTCGGACTCCAAAATTTTTAGCCCCGTTCGTCCACGAACAACGCCTATTTCGATTCAAACTCAAAGTGACCGACACCCAAGGATCCGATAGTAACCCTGCCTACGTCGATATTATCGTGTTGCCTTAGCACCTCTCATAGAGTCGGCGGCATATCCCTGTTGGCACTTTCCTCGCGAGTAGCCTGATCAAGTACGGATTGGTCTACGTAGATAGGTGCCTGAAAATGAATCGCCAGCGCGATGGCATCTGAGGAACGGCTATCAAAAACTTTGCGATTGCCTTCAATGGAGATTTCTAGTTCCCCATAATAAACTTCCCCTTTTAATGAAATGTTAGCGCGGAGCACAGTCCCTCCAAATTCCCGAAGAATGGTTCTCATCAAGTCATGTGATAGGGGTCGAGAGAGGGTTGTTCCTCTTATTGCGCTGTCAATAGAGCCGGCCACCGTAGGATCCACAAAAATAGGCACGACCCGGTTTTGGGCTTTCAGCAAGACTACTGGCCCCATCTGGGACATCAACACGGTCACATCTTGAATTTCAACCTGCCCTTCCGAAGCAGGTGTTTGGGCCAACGAAAACCCAAATCCTCCAACCACGGCCCACAGGGCCAAAATGGAAAGGGATACCCCAAATCTCATCACACCCTCCTTCCTATTCAATGCAGGGTGCAAGCTACCTCAATCGGACACAAACGGATTGCACTGTTGCTCAAATCCAATTTGAGTTTCTGCACCATGACCAGTGATGACGGTAGTCGTCTCATCCAAAGAAAACAATCGTTCGCGAATCGATTCTTCAATGGCCCTGGAGTCACCTCCCCATAAATCTGTTCGTCCGATGCCACCTCGGAATAAGGTATCTCCTGATAACAACAAATGGTCTTCAGGAAAATGGAAGCACATGGAACCAGGGGTATGACCAGGGGTATGAAGTGCCTGACCCGTGACCTTACCAAAGGACAAGGCTTCCTCATCCCGCATACAATGATCCGGGTCAGGGGCTTGGACAAACGGCACACCAAACATGCGACATTGCACTTCAAGGATTTTCCACAGCTCAAGATCTGCCTCATGAAGGCCAAGTGGAGCCTGTGTCGCGGCTCTAATTTCCCCCGAAGCGAGAAAATGATCGAAATGTGCATGCGTGTGGTAAATACCCACCACTGTTAACCCCAACCGCTGGACCTCCTCTAAAATGCTTTTGGCATCGCCTCCAGGATCCACGACAATCGCTTGCTTCGTCGCCGGATCACCGAGAATCGAACAATTACACCCGAGTGGGGGAACGACAAAGGTTTTTCGAATCATATCCGCCATGAAACTCCTTTCATCAGAAGAAAAAAAGACAACGTATCTCTGACCTATCATTAGGTCAATCTCCCTCATTCGGGGATCTTCCATTTGCATTAGGAAACGAAGCAGCCTACAATTCTACAGCAATCGGAATGCAAACTCCTCTCTTTGTTAATATTTCTTTAATAGCCTCCTGTGGATAACAACCAACTCCGCATCACATCTCATTCCCAACAGCGTAGTTTGCGGATAAGACAATTATCTTATTTTATCCTTTGGATTATTCTCATTGGGTTGGTTCCTATTCTCCAAGGCTGTCCACAAGATAAGACGCCTCAGCTGGAAGAGGAAAATTCCGAGCTGAAAAAATTGGCCGCGAAGCTGGAATCCATGATCATTACGCTTCAAGAGGGCAACCGGGTCTTACAGGAGCAAATTGACCGACTCAATAAGGAACTCCGTGAAAAGCAGCAGGAGCAAGATCAGAGGCTGAAGTCCGCGCAAGAAACCGGAAAGGACTTGACGACGGAAAGAAAGGCTCTCGCGCAACAAGTCGCCGAACTCACCAAGGAAAATCAAAAACTGCAAAATGACGCCCAGTGGTTACGACGCCAACGTGAATTATTTCGAGATTCCATGACCACACTTACCCATGGCGCAAAAGCACAAACCTTCTCCGTCGGGCTTTCCCCTATGATCGAAGCTACCAAGCAAGCCTTGCTCCGTCATGGATACTCGACCTTGGCAAAAATGGCCACCGATCAAAAAGCCGTTTTTGTCACGGAACGAAAAACTTCCGCTTCTCCGTCCTTGGAATTACCGGGATTTCGCAATCAATATGTACTGGTCCTCGAGGGAGCTGGGACACAGGCCACCACGCTGAAAATAAAAGCGCAGTATGAAAAAATCTCCCAGGATGGGAAAACACTTGGCGTGGACGACAGTGAAATCGCCGACATCGAGCTCAGAATGATTCGCGCTGTTGAGGATGTACTTCAGGAATCAACAAATAGCAGCTCAAATCCATAAATGACCCGCGCGCCTTTCTCCCACGCTGTTCGAACCTTTCAGTGGAACGGCAGATCTTTGGATTCAAATTTAATCCGCAGCCAAATCAGTTTAACTTTTAAAGAAGATTCTCACTACCAGCCCAATTGTCTCAAGATGGACTTTCTTCGGGGGAATTTTTTTTGCTGCACGATCTCATCGTGCCCTCTTTGAGAATTTACACCGACCGTGAAACCGAAGGAGAAGAAAATGAGGCATTGGCCTGCATGGTAGGCTTCGGCGGAGGAGTTATTCATTTTTCTTATCTGGGGGGAGAATTTAAGAACGAGAATTCGTCAGGCTTTTGCCAGCCTTAAGATAAGCATCCACTCCAGAAGCGGCTTTGCGACCTTCGGCAATGGCCCAGACAATGAGCGAGGCGCCACGTTTCGTATCGCCTGCGGCGAAGATGCCCTCTTTATTGGTCATGAAGTTTTCATCCACCGAAACGTTGCCCCGTGGGCCATACTCCACCCCAAGATTATCGAGAAGGCCATTGTGCACTGGCCCGGTGAAGCCCATCGCCAGCAAGACCAAATCCACATCCATATCGAATTCCGTACCATGAACGGTCGAGAACTTTCCGTTCTCAAAAGACACTTGATGCCCGTGCAGTTTCGTCACATGCCCCTGTTCACCGGTAAACTTGGTAGTTGAAACACTCCACCGCCGATCACACCCCTCCTCGTGGGCATGAGAGGTACGAAGCTGCATGGGCCATAGGGGCCAAGGGGTGGACTCTGCCCGCTCGGGTGGAGGCTGCGGCAACAATTCAAATTGATGCACTTCCTTGCATCCTTGACGATGGGCCGTGCCCAAACAATCCGAGCCCGTATCCCCGCCACCAATAATCACCACGCGTTTATCTTTCGCAGTTATTTGATCTACCTGCAAACGATCGCCAGCATTGACTTTATTCTGTTGGGTGAGATATTCCATTGCGAAGTGAATGCCTTCTAGCTCACGACCAGGGACTGGCAAATCACGCGCATGTTCCGCGCCAAGTGTAAGGCACACGGCATCAAATTTTTGAGCCAACGCCTCACTCGTCAGATCGACTCCGACATTGACATTCGTTTCGAACTTCACGCCTTCAGCCACCATTTGGTCCAACCGGCGATCCAGCACCCATTTTTCCATTTTGAAGTCAGGAATCCCGTAACGAAGCAGCCCTCCTATTCTATCTGCCTTTTCATACACCGTGACCGTATGGCCAGCTCGGGTTAATTGCTGCGCCGCTGCTAATCCTGCAGGCCCCGACCCCACCACGGCTACCTGTTTGCCCGTGTTCGCGATGGGAAGAACTGGTTCAATCCAGCCTTCATCAAACCCACGATCGATAATGTTCCATTCGACCACGCGAATCGAGACAGGCTCCGCGTTAATACCCAAAACGCAGGCTGATTCGCAGGGAGCAGGACAGAGTCTCCCGGTAAACTCTGGGAAATTATTGGTGGAGTGAAGCGCCTTTAAGGCATCCTTCCACCGGCCACGATGCACGAGATCATTCCATTCAGGAATCAGATTGATGACGGGGCACCCGTTCGAGCCCTGACAAAACGGTACCCCACAGTCCATACATCGACTGCCCTGATTCCGCAGTTTATCTTCGGGAAACGGATCGTAAACTTCCTTCCAATCCAAGACTCGGAGTTCAACAGGGCGGCGCTTCGGCCCCTCACGAGCAAACTTAAGAAACCCTCGAGGATCACCCACGGGCCACCCGCAGTTTCTCTCGACCGCCCTTTTTCGCCGCTGCTTTACGCTCCGCCAGCACCCGCTTGTAATCCAAAGGCATGACTTTCACAAATTTTGAAGCCATGCTGGGCCAAGAATCAAGAATCATGGTCGCTTTTCGGCTTCCTGTATAGCTGGCATGAGATTCGATTAAGGTTTTCAAAGTGGTGATATCTTCGGGATTGGCCACTTTTTCCAATTCCACCATGCCAAGATTACACCGCGTCTCAAATTTTCCATCTTCGTTCAGAATAAAGGCTTCACCGCCGGACATCCCTGCGGCAAAATTTCGACCGGTCTTCCCAAGCACAACCACGATCCCGCCGGTCATATATTCACAACAATGGTCTCCCGTGCCTTCAATGACCGCGCGCACACCGCTATTTCTCACGGCAAAACGTTCTCCGGCTGTGCCATAGATATAACATTCCCCTTTGGTGGCACCATACAAGGAAGTGTTGCCGATCAAAATGGTATCTTCCGGAGGAAACGTGCAACCCTTAGGTGGAGTAACAATGATCTTGCCACCAGACAAACCTTTCCCAAGGTAATCGTTCGACTCTCCTTCCAGATTCAAGGTAATGCCACGTGACACAAACGCACCAAACGACTGCCCTGCAGAACCTGTAAAGTTAATCGTAATTGTATCGTGGGGAAGTCCCTCTTCTCCGTATTTTCCCGCAATACGACTGGACAAAATCGTCCCTGTGGTCCGATCGGTATTACGAATAGGCAGATCCAGGACGACTCTTTCCCCATGCTCGATGGCCGGCTGACAAAGTTCTACAAGTTTATTATCCAGGACTTTATCTAACCCATGGTCTTGTCGATCCACGCAATGGGTTTTGACCTGAGGCCCAACTTCAGGCTTCCACAGTAAGGGCGACAAATCTAACCCTTTCGCTTTCCAATGATCCATCGCTTTCTGCACTCTGAGCTTATCTACCCGCCCAATCATGTCGCTGAATTTTCTGAACCCGAGCTGTGACATCAACTGACGCACTTCCTCAGCCACAAAAAAGAAGAAGTTCACCACGTGTTCAGGTTGTCCCGTAAACCGTTTCCGTAATTCTGGATCTTGGGTGGCCACACCGACAGGGCAGGTGTTCAAGTGACACTTCCGCATCATGATGCACCCTTCCACAATAAGCGGAGCGGTAGAAAATCCAAATTCTTCAGCGCCTAACAGTGCCGCGATGGCCACATCACGACCGGTTTTCATTTGCCCATCCGTCTCCACGCGGATCCGGCTGCGCAAATCATTGAGGACAAGAGTTTGATGCGTTTCCGCCAACCCGAGTTCCCATGGGATCCCGGCATATTTAATGGATGACAATGGCGAGGCCCCGGTGCCTCCGGAATCCCCACTGATTAAAACTTTGTCCGCATGAGCCTTGGATACTCCAGCCGCCACCGTACCCACCCCAATTTCAGAGACCAACTTCACCGACACATCAGCCTGGGGATTAGAATTTTTTAGATCGAAAATCAATTGCGCCAAATCTTCGATAGAATAAATATCATGATGCGGAGGTGGGGAGATCAACCCGACACCTGGCGTGGAAAACCGCATCCGCGCAATCGTTTCGTCGACCTTATGTCCCGGGAGCTGTCCACCTTCACCAGGCTTGGCGCCCTGAGCCATTTTAATTTGCAACTCTCTGGCATTCACCAAATAATTCGCCGTGACCCCAAATCGACCCGACGCCACTTGCTTAATGTATGAATTTTTTGAATCTCCGTTAAGCAATGGTGCAAACCGCTCAGAATCTTCGCCGCCTTCACCCGTATTACTTTTTCCTCCTATGCGGTTCATCGCAATGGCGAGAGTCTCATGCGACTCCTTAGAAATCGCGCCATAGGACATGGCCCCCGTGGTAAACCGTTTGACAATCTCAGTGACGGGTTCGACTTCTTCGAGCGGAACCGGTTCTGGTGCAAACTTGAACTCAAACAAGCCCCGAAGATTCGAACGCCGTTTGCTCTCATCATTCACGAGATCGGAGAATTCCTTAAACGTCTTCGGATCGTTGGTCTTGGTGGCATGCTGCAACTTAAAGATCGTATCGGGATTCCAGTTATGATGCTCCCCTTGAATCCGGTAGTGGATCTCGCTGCCAAAATCGAGTTGACGAATCGCCTCGGGTTCGTATGCAACGGCATGTCGCCGCAAGGTTTCTTCGCCAATTTCCCGCATCCCGATGCCTTCTACCCGGGAAGGCGTTCCGGTGAAATACCGACTCACCAACTCTTGGCTCAATCCCACAGCTTCAAAAATTTGAGCGCCACAATAGGACTGCACGGTGGAAATACCCATTTTTGAAAAAATCTTGAGCAATCCTTTATTAATTGCTTTCACAAATTTTTCCGAAGCGGTATCGGCATCCACCCCTTCCGGCAAATAACCCTCGCGTTCCAAATCCACATAGGTTTCAAATACGAGGTAAGGATTGACCACCCCAGCACCATACCCAATTAAACAGGCAAAATGATGCACATCGCGCGCCTCACCCGTTTCCAAAATTAATCCAACTTCCGTTCGAGTCGCTTCACGCACCAAATGATGATGAACCGCGGAAATCGCCAAAAGACTTGGAATGGGCGCCCAATCTTGATTAATGCCCCTATCGCTTAAAATTAAAAATTTATATCCGTCTTTTATCGCTTTCGAGGCATCACGACATAACTGATCCACAGCAGCACCAAGGCCTTCGGGGCCTTCCGCCACCCGAAATAACATTGGCAAGGTTTGACTCACAAAATGGGGATCTTCGAATTCCCGCAGTTTTTGCAAATCGGAATTCGTCAAAATCGGCTGTCGGACCTTAATACGGCGGCAGGCTTCCGGCGTCTCGGCAATGAGATTGGGTTTGGGCCCTATGTTGGTCACCAACGACATCACGAGTTGTTCCCGAATAGGATCGATTGGTGGATTAGTGACTTGGGCAAAGAGTTGCTTGAAATATTTCGGCAACAGTTGGGGCCGATTCGAAAGGACCGCCAAGGGAGTATCGGTCCCCATCGAGGAAGTCGGCTCCTCGCCATTAATTCCCATCGGCGAAAGCACCATTTTCAACTCTTCAATGGTCACACCGAAGGCCTGCTGACGTTGGCGAAGTGTTTGATGATCGGGCTGCGGCACACTCAACGGTTCGGGCAATTCGTCTAATGATACCCGATGTTGAGTCAGCCAAGACCGGTAGGGTTTCCGCCCAGCGATATCGGCTTTAATTTCTTCGTCATCAATTATGCGACCCTGTACGGTATCCACCAAAAACATCCGGCCTGGTTGAAGTCGACCCTTCTCACGAATGTTTTTCGCTTCCGTAGGAAGGACTCCCGCTTCGGAGGCTAGCACGACCAAGTCATCAGTTGTCACCTGGTACCGGCAAGGCCGCAATCCATTCCGATCGAGTGTCGCACCAATAAGTTTGCCATCCGTAAACGCCACGGCGGCCGGTCCATCCCAAGGTTCCATCATAGAGGCATGGTATTCATAGAACCCTCGACGATCCAAGCTCATGTGAGGATTTCCCACCCAAGGCTCTGGAATCAGCATCATCATGGCATGCGGTAACGAGCGGCCCGCCATGACCAAAAACTCGACGGCGTTATCTAGGCATGCAGAGTCGCTTTGGTTCTCGTAGACAATGGGATAGAGTTTTTCGAGATCTTTTCCAAACAAGTCCGACTGCAATCGTCCCTGTCGGGCTCGCATCCAATTGACGTTTCCACGAAGCGTATTGATCTCGCCATTGTGAACGGTATAGCGATACGGATGCGCAAGGGTCCAGGTTGGGAAGGTATTTGTGCTAAATCGCGAATGCACCAAAGCGAGGGCCGACACCATGCTCGTATCTTCTAAGTCAGCATAAAAGTGTCCCAATTGTTCAGGAAGCAGCATCCCCTTAAATACAATTGTATTCGCGGACAAACTGCAGATGTACACTCTCCCACGTTCCACCAAAGCAGACTCCCGAATGGCGCGCGCAATTCGTTTCCGCACCACGTAGAGCTTTCGCTCAAATTGAGCGTCATTCAAAATATCTCGGGCAATAAAGAACTGCCGAATATATGGAAGGGTCTGCTTAGCTTGATCTCCCACATGCTCCAGCTTTACCGGCACATCCCGCCAGCCTAAAAACCGCACGCCTTCCTCGGCAATAATTCTTTCGAACAGGCCCTCGCATTGACGCCGCAACGGCTCATCCTGCGGGAGGAACACTATGCCAACTCCATAGCCACCGGCCTCGGGAATCGTCAGCCCAATGTCCTTCGTCGCTCGCCGAAAAAATTCATGGGAGATCTGCATGAGAATCCCCGCACCATCCCCAGTACAAGGATCACACCCTTGCGCTCCTCGATGATGAAGATTTTTTAGAACCTGAAGCCCTTGCTGAATAATTTCATGAGACTTGTTGCCCTTAATATTGGCCACAAAGCCGATGCCACACCCATCCTTTTCATTTCGCGGATCGTAAAGACCCTGCTTCGGGGGCATGCCATAAAAATTGGATAGGTTTGTCATTGTCCTTTGCACCAAATGATCTGATCAGCCAGCACTAAGCCAACATCTCATTCCATACACATTAGGAGGGATAACCCTCCCTTAACTCATTCAAAGAAAAAGGAAATGGTGGGAAAAATTGTACCCCTGAAATCTACTCGAAGGCTTCAAAGAGTGTCAAGGAATCGGTCCTTTTTAGGTAACCAATTTAAGAATCCGAGACAAACTCTCCGATTGGGTTTCATGTGCAGTTTTCAAAACCAAATCTGGGCTCGTAGGGATCTCGTAGGGATCTGACACTCCAGTAAAATGCTGAATGTGCCCATCTCGAGCCTTTTGATACATGCCCTTAACATCACAAGCCTGGCACACCTCTAAAGGGCAGTCCACAAAAATTTCGATATAGGTTTGGAACTCTTTTCTGATTTGGTCCCGTGCTTCCTGATATGGCGAGATCGCCGCAACAATTGCCATTACCCCATGACGAGCCAGAAGATTGGCCACAAAGGCGATTCGCTGGACATTTTCAATACGATCTTCCTTGGAAAATCCTAGACCCTTGGTGAGCCGTTGACGAACAATATCCCCATCAAAAATTTCAGAGGGCACACCCTGGCCGTTCAAACTGTCATGAAGGAGGTGGGCCAAGGTACTCTTTCCCGAACAGGGTAGCCCTGTAAACCAGATAATAGATCCCCCGCTCATGCCTGCCCCCATAAGGGGGTCAAGATTTGACCTTGCATTTCACCATAATGCCAATGGCCTTTTTTTATTTCCCCATTGCCCAACTCCTTACAAATCCCAAATAGCACTTTGGGATGTGAGAGTAAGGAAATCGAAAAAATCAAAAACTGTTGAACAGGGAGAACCTCAGAAAATAGCCATGGCTCCTTGAAATAAAAAAGTAAAATTACCTTTAGAAATCATGCACTTCTGTAAAAATAAGTTTTAGAAAACTTTTGTCTTCCTGGCCATTTTCCAGTCAACCAAATTAAATGGTAAGCCGGGATTCTAATCCAATAAATCAAAACCTTGGAAAATAACGGAAAGCCCATTCGTAAATCAAATGATAACTCACTGAATTTCTTGGAAGATTTGGCCGATAGAATACTATCAAGTCACCATTAAACACCCTGCGAAACGCATAAAAATCACCATACGAGCGCTGAATCTCCACCCCAAGTCACATGAATTGAAAGTTTGTCGCGTTGCAATATTTTTCAAATCTTGAGGTAAAAAATCCCAAGCCTATCGCATTTGATTATCGTACGAAGAATCTACGGGAAAAGATTTCCAGCTGATCAAAGGCACCTAAACCAAAAGTTGAATTTGTTGGGTAACCGAAATTGATTAGGCAATTTCCCTTCATTGGCTCCCTCAAGAGTACAAATTACATGCCCAAAGAACAATCTATTGATGACATTCAAATTCTTCGTGCCTGGGCAATCCTGCTGGTTACTATCGCCCATTTTCAAGTATACCTAATTTATTGGTCATCTCCTTTCCTAAAAGATTTTTATTATTATTTTGGCGGTGCATTCGGGGTCGACCTATTTTTCGCTATATCAGGGTTCGTCATTGCCAAAAGTCTGCTCCCGACACTTAGAAACACCCAGTCTACTCAAGAGTTTTTTCAGGCCGTAAAGGCCTTTTGGATCCGCCGCATTTGGCGCCTGACTCCCTCATCCCTACTTTGGATTGTTCTTCCCTTACTCCTGTGTCTCGGATTTAATGAGTCGGGAGCTTTTTTTTCCCTGGAAGCGAACCTTCGGATGGCCGCGGCAGCATTGTTGAAAGTTTCAAATTTCTACGCGCGCACGGTCTGGGGACAACCAGAATACAAAAATGTGCTCTCGCCTTATTGGAGCCTTTCGCTGGAAGAACAGTTTTATTTTATCCTACCCCTTCTTGTATTCTTTTTTCGTCGGAAGTTAATTCCCCTTTTACTCCTAATTGTGTCTATTCAACCTTTTCTACACCATGGATACTTTGCGTTGGGAGTCATGCGGAGTGAGGCGTTATTTTTGGGGGTGTTAATCGCAATTTGGCAATCACACCCAACCTATAACCATTGGAATCCCAAATTCCTTCAACATGCCTTCCCTCGTGTCCTTTTTAGTTGGATCATTATTGGTTCTCTCATTCTTTTAAATTCCCAAATAAAATTGCTACCCCCAGGTTATAGTTTTGGACCGGCAGCCTTGGTGAGTGGGGCAGCCGTTTTGGCAGCTTCGTTTAACCAGAACTATTTTGTGAAGACACACTGGCTAAAGTCGGTACTGCTTTGGATTGGATCACGTTCATATGGGCTCTATCTCATCCATATTCCAGCCTTTGCTGCATCAAGAGAAATTTTCCATCGGGGAAACCCACAAAACCCAGTTCACCTGCAAGGTGATTTTGCTATAGCATTCTTTGTGATTTTTGCCATTTTATTCACCGCCTTTCTCGCAGAACTAAACTATCGATTCTTTGAATTGCCCCTTAGATACAAAGGAAAGGCTATAGCCAACAAATACTTTCCTGAAAAAACACCAGAACAAATTCTTTCATCAAGGGAGTTACCTGCCTACCACTAAGTACTAGATCATTGTGAATTGACTATTTGAGGAATCATACTTTTCCCAATATTCCAGGTGCATTTTTTCACAGGAAAGCCCCTATTAAATTCTGAAGTTCAAAAACGGTGGGTTGGAATCTTTAGGTGAAGAAATTGGGACTTTACCCCAGGCTAAACCAAGACACTCATGAGGCCGCTCTTTTACCTACCTATCCCATGAGGAGCCGTCCCGATTACCTTGACAATCACCAGACCCTCACCTAGTATCCTCGGATGGCTAATGGGCCCCCTCAAGTCGTATCCACTTCCCTTTCCATGGAAGATGTCTTCGAGGCCTATCGTAACGACCTTGAAGAGATCGAAGCGCACATTCGCCAAAATCTTGACTCCGAAGCCCCGCTGATCAATGAAATCGCCGCGCATATTCTCTCCAGCGGTGGCAAACGTATTCGTCCCCTACTGCTCAGCCTTTGTGCCCGCCTCAATGGCTATGATCCCAAAGAAGATTTGGTACTCGGCAGCCTGATCGAGTTTATTCATACCGCGACGTTACTTCATGACGACGTGTTGGACGAAGCAGATCTTCGCCGCGGGCAACAGACCGCACGCCGCATTTGGGGCAATCACGCAAGTATTTTGGTGGGAGATTACCTTTATTCGCGTGCGATGCAACAGATCGCCGCCTTCCAAAATCATGAGGTTAATGATGTCATGGCCATTGCCTGCCGCAAAATGGCCGAGGGTGAGATTCTGCAATTATGTGCGACCCGTCAACCATTGTTGACCGAAACGGACTACTTACGCATCGTGGAATATAAAACCGGAGCCCTAGTGGCCTCGGCCTGTAAAGTCGGGGCCATCATCGGTGGCACTTCTCCTGCGCAACAAAAAGGTCTGTATCAATTTGGATTGTATTTAGGCATTGCCTTTCAATTGGCTGATGACCTCCTGGATTATACAGCCAATGGGGACAACTTAGGCAAAGCCCTAGGCCAAGATCTCATGCAAGGCATGATTACGCTTCCCCTCTTACATCTCTTGCGGTCCTGCTCTGTAGAAGAGCGCCAAGACCTGGTACAAAAGATTGAATCCAAATCGATAGAAGAAAAAGACCTTTTGAAGATTACCACCATGATGGCACGATATGGATCGCTGGAATACACCACGAGGCGATCTCAAGAATATATCGACGCCGCACTCCTCAACCTCGCGCCCTTCGAAGATTCCTCAGCAAAACGCGCCCTCACTGTAGTCGCCGATTACATGGTCAACCGCGATCGGTAGCCGCCTTCTCCTAGCCCTGACGGGTTTGCACTCGATTTCTTGGATTTTTCCCATTCCCCATCATTTCTCATGCCGCACGTCCTTTCCCCTACTTAGCTCTTAATTTGCCGCAACGTGTGGGAACAAACCAACCAAAAAGAAGAAACCAGTAAGGCACGAAAAGAATTTTTACGAGGTTAAGGTGGTGGAGGGTAGGGGAGATTTCTCTTTTAAGATAGCAAGGACTAGTAGGCCAACCATAATCCAAAGAATTTCTCGCATGCGACGAATCAGGGCAAAGGTAATACCTGTCACCTCGTCGAATCCAAAACTCAACAGTAACACCAAGTACCCACCTTCTTGGGCCCCGAGACTGCCAGGGATAAAAAATCCAGCGCCTTTAATTAACACAGAAATAGCGGCAATGGAAAATGCGACCAGCAGAGTCACATCCACCCCCAGGAAAAATAAAATAGCATAGACCTCAAAAGTTTCAATAGCCCATGCGACAAAATAAACCAAGACCGTAACTCTGAAAATTCCTGCGCGCTCCTGATAAAACCCCCGGATCGTGTTATCCAAATCCAACAGCTGGGCTTCCCGAGATTCCAAAAATTTCATGGGCAATCGGATTTTTCGAAGAATCGTAAGAAGCCCCATGCCAATCCCGTGGCGTTGAATCATAAACAACATGAGAAGACCAAAGGCTAACATTCCCAGGCCAACGGCCGCCGCCAACACGTTATGATCAGACCCACCAAGGATCCCCACCATTAAACATATTCCCAAGAGCATAAAGAGTATCTGCGCTAACACCATGGCGGTCTTGGCCGTGACCAGCGAGGCCAGCCCCTCAACCATTGGAACATCATATTGCTTGAGCAAATAGGCCTTCATGGGTTCTCCACCCACCATCCCGGTGGGGGTAGATGCATTGATGGCTTCTCCGGCTGTTCGGACAAAGAACAATCGAAGAAACCCCACACGATCTGCCCAACGCCCCAACGTCAGTTTCCATCCGTAGGCTTCAAGAACATAGACCACAAGGAGAGGAAGCAAAATAATGACAATGGAAACAAACCCAAGTTGTTGGATCGTTTGCAGAATCTGAGAAGGACCGACATGCCACACCAATGCGGTGAGCGCGACCAAGCCAATGGCAAGAAAGATGAGTCGAATCATGTAAAGAACTCAGAGGTAAGACATGATGCGTAATGCGTGACAAACAAAGCGTAAGGAAAATCCTTGGATTGACACTTTACGGATCACGCTTTATAAGACTTTACACTGAAGAAGCTTAGGTTGCGATAAATTTAGGAAGATTGAGGAAGAAGCGCTCGACGAAGGGTCCACCCCATCATCAAACTAAAAAATGCCCCGCCCAACGCACTCAACCATAAAAACCACGGCAAAAATGCCAGGCAGGCAAAAATTAAGACCACCACAGAAAAGTCACGATTCGCCACGTTCCCCAAAATAAACTCTAGCCGCGTTCTATGGGCGGGATTAATTTTCCGCCAGGCTGTAGAATTGGCTTTCAGATGCCGAACCCGATTCACAAATATAAACGAAAACGCATTGGCGATAATCGCAACCGCCCCCAACACCAGGGGCATGGGACTATGTTGCCAAGGACCTTCAAAATAGGCACCACTGGCAATCCCTGCAAAAATGGCCATATGCACCACATTATCAGCAATAATATCCAACTCTTGTCCAAAAGCAGACTCCGCAAATGTCAGCCTTGCCACCTCGCCGTCACAACAATCCACAATGACCGAGAATTGAAAGAGCAGCGCCCCGATAATTCCTAATTCATAGGAACCAAAAGCAAAACATGCAGCTCCGGCCAACCCAATGAGCATGGAGATAATAGTGATCACATTGGGCGAGATACCGAGTTTAATAAACATCCGGGTCAGCGCCCCGGAAAGTTTTCGATTCACATACCGATCGACCAACCCATCCAAACTGCCCTTAACCGTTTGCAAGGAGCGAAACAACATTTGCTCGGCTCGCTCCAGTCCTTTGGGACCACGCGCATCAAGATAGTCCTGAGCGGTCGTGGAGATAGTTTTGACAATTCCCTCGGCCGCAGCTTGTTCCAGTGCTAAACGAATCGGTCCACCTGCAGGAGATTTCCACGATCCGGAAATTCCAAGAAGCCGGGCGGGCAACACCACTAAATCTGTGGTAGGAGCTAACCGGCATTCCCCCTCATTGAATTCCGGGGGGGGTGTCGATTCTTGATCTTGAAATATTACCCGATGTGTTATCCCGCTTGTATGCGGATCAGCACGCATTACCACACCAGGATTGGCTTTCCATCCCTCATCGCCCGGGCGCCCTATAGCCACTAAGACCTGACCATCCTTAACCCCTTCGCGAAGGGATTCCACAAGCGAAGGAGCAAAGACCATATGACATCCCAAAATCAGGCAAGACCCTTTAATCTCATTCGCGAGTGTTTCCCATGTCTGAGGATCCCCTGGTGGAAATTCTCTTACAGGTAACCAACGAATCGCGGCTTGCACTCGGTCATCCTGATGGATAAGGGACCGAAGATGCTGCTCTTCTTCACCAACCAAAGCCAAGATCTGTGAAATCCCAGCTCGTTGTAGGGTGAACACTGTGCGCTGAAAAAGAGTCAATCCGCCAATCCGGGTCAGCGCGCTTACAGGCGATCGCTCTGTGGCCAATGTGAGATCAAACACACCGGAAGACGCCAAAAGGATCGCCGTATCCACGGTGCTCACTTCAGGTTTATTGAGCGTGCCATCCATCCGGAATTATCTCCCACATTATTTATGCATCGACATGGTTTTATTCCCTACCATGTTCAGAAAACTTCGGCAACACGTCATTTTGCGCACGGGCCACATCCTCAGGGAAGTCTATTTCGATCCACGGCAGGCCACCAATTTTTTCTACCCCGACGGTCGTGGAACGGAAAAAGTCTCGCAGTGCATCTTCATGTTCCATATCCAGAAGTCCTTGGCTGATCCGTTTCTCAACCGATTGTAATAAACTTGGAGCATCGTTGCCACTGAGCTTCAAAAATCCTACACTTTCACCTGCGTCATCATACGTATCTGGCATTTGCTTTGAGAGAGCGATCACGCGGCCTTGTTGAACCACCACCATACACTCCTCACGCGTTTCGGGATCTTGGACCACGGATTCATCCATCAGCAAGGCATTGGGATAACAAGACTTGACCAGCCGCTCTAGAATAGTGGGATGGAATAACACATCCGCATCCATAATGACCGTGTCATCGTCCAGAGCCGTCCGCGCGACCCACAACGACACGATACTCCCACGCGCATAGTCATCATTCACTAAAAAATGGACGGGAACCGAGCCCTCCCATTCAGCCACGGCCTTGCGAATCAACTCCTGCTTATACCCGACCACTATGGTAATGCGAGACACACCTAAGGTTGTTAAACTGTCAAGATATCGGATCAGTAAGGTTTTTCCACCAATCGAAAGCAGACATTTCGGATGATGCTGAGTCAAGACATGGAGACGTCGTCCAACCCCCGCCGCTAAAATTACTGCGTTCATAAGAATTAAATAATTTCCTTAAAGGCCGAGACGAACCCTTCGAAATCGGCTTGGGTTAAATTTCCCATATTGGCCACACGGAAAATCTTATTACTCAACAAACCTTGACCAGCATAAATGACATACCCCCGTTCCTTTAATCCGTCATGTAACTCTTGATAGGTACGCCCATCTGGCAAGAAAAACGACGTCAAAGAGTTCGATTGTCGTTCAGCTGGCAGAAGGGTCTTCACCCCCAAGGCCGCCAGTTGGTCCCGAAGAAACGCCGCAGAAGTGGCATAACGCTTGATCCGATTTTTCACGCCCTCTTCCAACAGTTCACTCAATGCCTCATTGAACGCGGCATAGACCTGAATAGCAGGCGTAAAGGGCACAGTGCCTTGTTCCTGCGCTTCAAAATAGCGTGGTAGGTTCAGATACATGGAGCGCTTAGGATATTTGGAGACTCGTTCAATAAATCCCCTCCGAATCAACACAAACGAGACGCCGGGGAATCCTTGGATACATTTTCCTGCGGTTCCCGCCACAACATACATATGCGAGCCCGCGACTTGGAGCGCCTCTCCTCCCAAACCGCTGACGGAATCCACCACGCACACGCGGCCCATGTCATCGACAATCTGTGCGATCTCATTCACGGGGTTGATTAAGCCCACGGTCGTCTCATGGTGCACGAGGGCTAACGTTTGGACTTCGGGGTGATGTTTAAGCGCGGTCCGGATTTTCTCGGGGTCAGGCACTTCATCCCACTCTAACTTAATCTCTGGCACCCCCAACCGTTGGCTGGCGACAATGTCCGAAATACGTTGCCCATACACGCCATTATTAACCGTCAAGACCCGCTTCCCAACTGGTAAACAGGAAAGCACCGCGGCCTCCACTGCCGCAGTACCTGATCCGGTTAAGATGATGGCGGTATATTCTGACTCGGCCCCTGGCACAAAGGCTTTAAGTAATTTTTGTCGAATATTCTGAATGAGCTCCGCACATTCGGGTTCTCGATGGCACATGTCGGGAAACGTCAGTGCCTTTCGCACTCGTTCTGAAACATTGACCGGTCCTGGATTAAGCAAAATCATGAGATTCAGTGACTCCTCATTGGTTCAAAGATTGGGCGAGCAGGAAAACTGGATGCGTGATGCGTACACCGTGATGCGTAAAAACATTTTTTTCCTACCCATAATGCTTCACGCCATACGCTTCACGGGCACATCACGGATCGAAATCGTTTCGTGATATCAGCCGGAGCAAGGGCCACTCGGTCGGCATCTTCAATCTGTTCATTCACTTTGATGAGCAAAAAACTCGGGCCCTCTTGGGACAACATATCCTTAAACTCATAGAGAATATCTTCACGTTCCCAGACTCGCTCGATATTGACATACCCAGCGGCCTTCGCGATTTGGTCCAGTCGAACCATTCGAGAATAGGTAGGTTGATTACCCGCACTCCCATACACTTCATTATCAAAAACCACATGAATAAAATTCTTTGGCTTTAAAGCGCCAATAGTCGCCAGGCTGCTCATGCCCATCAGCACGTTTCCATCTCCATCGAACACTATGATTTGTTTATCGGGCTGCGCTAGCGCGAGACCCAAGCCAATGGATGCCGTCATGCCCATCGAGCCCGTCATATAAAAGTTGTGGAGACGATCCCGAAGTTTACACGCCTCACGAGAAGGAAACCCGTTGCAAATAATAAGAGGCTGCTCCGTGACGAGCCCTAATAAGGCTGCCATAGCTTGGGCTCGACTTTGCATTACTCCTTCTTCGGGTCTCATCGTTGGCACCACATACTTAAATACTACTTAATTATTCGCCCGCATGGGTTTGTGGGATTTTTCCATCTTACATATGCCTTAAATTCTAAATCCGAATATTTTAAACTGACCTTACAATTTCTGAAGACCCGACTCTTTATTTTGTCCTTTGAATTCATTTCGGATTTCGATATTCGCGTTTCGAATTTTTCTGTTTTAGGGTTGAAGCGTTTTCACGATTCCTTTCTTGACCAAAAGCGCCACGGGGATTCTTTGCTCCATGAAGGTTTTCGCGGTCCACTGCAGATCATCCCTCATGGTTTTTTCAGAGAGCGTTCGATGCGGAATTCGAATCGTATCCAACAATGACGGCATGGTTTGTCCCATAACCAAATGTTCAGAAGCATCATTCCCCTCAAAACCACGCCAAGAGATGAGCATCACACAGGGAATTGTATAAATGAGGTGCAAGGACATCAGCACATTCATGCCCGTGGCCAATCCAGAATTTTCCATCAGCACCACCGGAATTTTTCCTCCGAGAAACGCCCCTGCGGCCATGGCCAAAGCCTCATCTTCTCGCACGGCGGGAGTAAATAGACGGCGTTCAACTAGCACATCGAGGACACCCGCCAAAAGAGTATCCGGAACGCCCGTAAAGAAATCACACCCAATATCTTCCAATGCCTTGACTACCTCATCGCTCTCAATCATGCCAGGACAAGCCTCGATGATCGCAGGGCAAGAGAAAGATATGGTGTCATAACAGGAATGCCATGGTGTGGAAGTGAAAAAATTAAAGGCAGAACATGAAAAATGGCCAGCATTCATGCTGACCGGCTGCACAACGGTGTGAATTATAACGAACCGGTTCTCTGGTTCTCAACAAAGCAGGAAAAGCGACCAATCCACCGTGAATCCTGATGATTGCAGCCCCAACCCACTCGGTGTACACTTCCCACCCTTAATTCGAAATCCTACAGGGGAATGTTTCACACAGAAGGAGTGGAGAACACATGAAAAAGAAGAAACCATCGTCTGGCGGATATACCGACCTTCACGCCAAATGCGGGATTACAACTTCGTTGCCCGAACTGGAGACGTGGCCCAATCAATTTTCCGGCTATGAGATTACGATCGAAATTCCTGAATACACCGCCATCTGTCCCAAGACTCAACTTCCAGACTTTGGCACCATCACCCTTCACTACATGCCGAATAAAGCCTGTGTGGAACTTAAATCGCTGAAAGTCTACATTCACGCCTACCGCAACATTGGAATTTTTTACGAGAATGCGGTAAACCGCATCCTTGAAGACTTGGTCAAAGCCTGCAAGCCCAAATGGGCTATCGTCACCGGAGTGTTTACTGCACGCGGAGGCTTGAGTAGCACCATCAAGGCGATGTATCCGAAATAATTTCCTACTGGTAATTAATCAATGGATAAATAAAAGATCCATCAATATAGAAGGTTGGCCCCAAATCCGGGAGTAATTCCCAACTTAACGTAAAAGGTCCATCGTGAAAGTTTCCCGAAGTCAAGTTTCCAAAACCGACGGCAAAGCTCAAAATATTCGAGTACGACTTTTGTTTCACCTTTTTTAATTAAATCTCTAGCCAAGGACATATTGGGACCAAAGGAATCAAGATTAGAAGAGCCTGGTGTTTTTCCTGCATTAATTAAATATTCTTTTGCCTTTACCAAATCCCCATTTAAAAGAGCCAATCGACCTAAAACCATATTCCCATCGTGGACAGCATTCCAATAATTCCAATTGTTCTCAAAAGCCCCCATTAGACCTATTAGCTCCAAAGCATACAACCGTGCTTTGTCATATTCTTCAGCGGCAAAAGCTAATTTAGCCGCATCGCACAAAATGTAGAATCTTTCCTCTGCGGATTTTGCCTTCTCAAGTTGGATTTCTTTTTCACTAAGTTTTCTAGCATGATTGGAAAATATATCTCCAGGTAATATTTCCAAGAAAATAAAGGAGAATAGGATTGGGATCAAGATGCCCAAACCAAGGGCATAAAGATATCGTGCTTTCATCGAGTGCCCTTTTCAAAATGAAAAAATTGCACTGAATCTATATACACAATGGGATCTAGAAGAAAAAAGGAAAATGGGAATGGCTAGTGATTGGCATAAAAGTCTTTAATCGTGCTCACCACTAATTCCATTTGCGATTCTGGCAACTCAGGATAGACGGGTAGAGACAGCACTTCTGTGGCCATTCGTTCGGAAACGGGCAAATCACCCTTTTGATACCCCAGGGGTTGATAGCATTCTTGAAGATGTAAAGGAACTGGATAATAGACTTTATGTCCGATGCCATGTTCTTGTAAGTAGCTCATTAATTGATCACGATTCTGCGCGCGAATCGTATATTGGTTAAAGATATGCACATTGCCAGGAACGGTATGAGGCAACGTAATCCGGTTCAGCAAACCGGCATCGGCAAATAACCGATCATAGGTCGCGGCATTTTGCTGACGCTTGGTATTCCATGTATTGAGATGAGGTAACTTCACCTGCAACACGGCTGCTTCCAGGGCATCAAGCCGGCTATTCATCCCAATGTGATCATGGTGATAATCGGAACGACTCCCATGCACGCGCAAGGCCAAGAGTAAATCTTTCAAGGTTTCATCGTTGGTGGAGATCAACCCGCCGTCACCAACGCCCCCCAAATTTTTCGACGGAAAGAAACTGAAACACCCGGTATAGCCCATGGTGCCCGCTTTTTGTCCTTGCTGTTCCGCACCAATGGCTTGGCAAGCATCCTCGATGACCTTGACGCCATGTCGATTCGCCACCTCAAGAATCTTGCCCATGTCTGCGCATTGGCCAAACAGATGTACGGGAATAATAGCCTTCGTCCGAGACGTAATGTTCTTCTCAATCTGCTCGGGGTCCAGATTAAAGGTGTCAGCCTGAATGTCCACAAAAACCGGAGTGGCGCCTAATCGCGAAACTACACCCGCCGTGGAAAAGAAGGTAAAGGGCACCGTGATCACTTCATCACCAGGCTGAAGATTCAGCGTCATCAATGACAGCAAGAGTGCATCACTTCCCGAAGCCACCCCCACCGCATAGCGGCAACCTAAAAAGGTCGCCACCTGTTTTTCAAAGGTGCTGACGCGTTCCCCCAAAATAAAACTTTGGTCGTCACAAACCCCTTCAATCGCCGAAAGCACGTCGGCGCGAATCTCTTTAAACTGCGCTTTTAAATCTAACAATGGAACTTTCACGGATATTCATTCTCCTGGTACGATGGGTAAATATTCGAATTTTTCTCGTAACTGCTCTTGGATATGTGTTCTTTTTGGGGGGACAATCAGAACCGTTTTATACAGCACGGGAAACGGCCCTCCGAAAAGAGGCAGGATATTCAATCACACCTATTAAGAAGGAGCAAGTTATTTTCCCAACTATTGACGTCGAAAGATCGAAGTATTCCCGAACCACCCCGCTCACACCCTTTACCCTTTTGAAAATCCATGCTAAGTAGCCTGGGATCCCATGAAATACTGTAGCCTTTGCGGAGCCTTCACCACGTTTGCCATTCCTCCGGGTGATAACTTGCCCCGGCATGTGTGCCAGCAATGCCAGACTGTTCATTACCAAAACCCCAAAGTCGTCGTCGGCTGCATCCCGGAATGGCAGGACCAGATTTTACTGTGCAAACGGGCCATTGAACCGCGCTATGGCTTATGGACTTTCCCTGCCGGGTTCATGGAAAATGACGAAACCATCGAACAGGCAGCCCTACGAGAAACAGAAGAAGAGGCCAAGGCCAACGTCACCCTTACCGGACTTTATACCGTATTTAGCATTCCCCACGTCAGCCAGGTGTATCTCGTATTTCGTGGAACAATGAAGGACCCTACATTTGGGGCAGGAGAAGAAAGCTTGGAGGTCCAACTGTTTAATCTTGATCAAATTCCCTGGACAGAAATGGCTTTTACAGTTATTGAGGAAACCCTAAGACTGTATTCACAGGACCGTGCCACCGGTCAGTTTCCCACCCATGTCGGCACCATTCAAAGAGGGGGAAAAAAAGGTCGCTAGTTGCTGGTCGCTGGTAAAAATTACTAGCGACAAGCGACGATTTAGGATGCCGCCAAGACAATCACCCCATACCGAGCCGCCTTACCCAGACTCATCCAAAGTACAGTCGCCATCCAATGAATCCTCAACCACCCAGCGGCGACACACAGCGGATCCCCTACGATTGGAACCCAGGATAACAAAAGCACCGGGCTCCCCCAGCGTCTGACCCATGCCATCGCACGTTGATATTTTGGCTGTTGAACATTCTGAGAAGGAAACCACCAATCCACGAATCGCCCTATGCCCCAAGAAGTCATTCCCCCCAGGGTATTTCCCGCCGTCGCAATAACCAACAGTGCCCAAGGATCGTGATGACCTTGATAGGCCAACGTCCCAATCACCACTTCCGAACCACCGGGCAGTAACGTTGAAGCGAGAAAGGCACTCAGGAATAATGCCCAAAGAGTGGGATCGTCGGCAGACATATCACAAGAATTTTTTCATGACACTGAAGGCTGGGAAAGGCAGGATGTATTACAAGTAGTGACAGTCCGTTACCGAAGTTTTTTTATTCCCACAAATTTATTGTTCTCATTGAATTGGATGGCAAATTCCCCCTCAATTCCATCGTGGGTCAGAAATTGGCGCAGCACCCGCGCGGGAAATTTGACTTTCCGGCCATCCATCGCTCGAGTGACCACAGTATCCGCCGTGCCCTTATAAAAGGCCAGATACTTATCAGAGGAAATAGAAAGGCTCACTCGAATTTCCGGCATACCGCCATTTCACATGATAGGGCCGTGATTGGGAACGCCACACCACTTAACCATAAAATAGCAAACAAAAAAAAGAAAGGGAGCGGTGGATTTGGCAATTAGAAGTATCCTGTGGCCCCTGAATTCCCCTTCCCGTCGTTCCCGACGTTTTTAATTGGGAGCCATATTGGCTTTTCACTGAAGGTAAGCAATTGGATGAAAGGATTTGTTTCGATTTTTTTATAGCAGTCCGTATGTCTTTTGTCTGGCATGGCTGCCTTCCGCATATTACAAGTGTGGAGAGGGCACCTTATCAATTCTTCAGACAGGAGACAGAACCATGAAACAACGAGCCTTTGTGGGATTAGATGTGCTCAAGGACAGTATTGCGGTGGCCGTGGCTGTCGATGAACGAGGCGGAGACGTGCGGTTTTTGGGGGACATCGTGCATAAACCAGAAGCCATCGCCAAGATGGCCAACAAGCTGGCAGCCACGCATGGGACCTTGGACTTCTGTTATGAAGCCGGGCCCTGTGGATACGGCCTCTACCGGCAACTCCTGGCCCAAGGCTATGCGTGTATGGTGGTCGCTCCCTCCCGCATTCCGATCGCCTCGGGGGATCGCGTGAAAACGGATCGCCGGGATGCGCAACGCTTGGCCGTGTTGCATCGCGCGGGGGAATTGACGGCGGTGTGGGTACCCGACGCCACCCATGAGGCGATGCGCGATCTCGTGCGGGCCCGGCTGGATGCGATGCGGCATGTGATGCGCGCCCGGCAACAGTTACTCGCGTTTCTGCTCCGACATGGGCGTGTATACGAGGCAGGTCGAAAGCCGTGGACGTGTCGGCATCGACGGTGGTTAGCGGCACAGAGCTTTCAGGAGCCGGCCCAGAATATAGTGTTTCAGGATTATGTGGAAGCTGTTTGGAGCGGAACGGCCCGTCGAGATGCCTTGCTTGCTCGTATAGCTGACCTGGTGCCGGCCTGGTCCTTAGGGCCTCAAGTTGAGGCGTTACGGAGCTTTCGTGGGTTGGAGTTAGTTTCCGCCGCCACTATTTTGGCCTGCCTTGGGGATCTCAGCCGCTTTGCCACGCCGCGGCACTTGATGAGTTATGTAGGGCTGACACCATCCGAACATTCCAGTGGCGGTCGAATCTGTCGCGGGAGAATTACCAAGACAGGGAATCGCGACGCCCGACGCATGTTGATTGAAGCCGCGTGGAGCTACCGCTATCCCGCGCGTGTGACTCAGGATAAATCGGATATTCTCATCAAACAACCAACGTGGGTGCGGGAGTTGGCCTGACGAGCGCAGGAGCGGCTGTGTCGCCGGTATCGGCAACTGACGAGAAAGGGGAAGAAATCAACCGTTGTCGTTACGGCCATTGCTCGCGAGCTATCTGGATTTATCTGGGCCTTGGGACGTGGCCTGACGCCGGCCTCTTGCTGAGGCCAGGAGTTCGGCGGGAGCGCGTGCGAACGGTTCGGGGAATGCTCGACAACCCTGTGGGCCAGCGCTGCTGATGCCCGTTAGCAGTCGGAGCCAGCTCCGCGACGACACACGTTCATGCGGTGGCAACCCGCGAAGGGAAGTTTGATCGACCGTCGCCAAAGTCGCACGGGCTCCCGACCTAACTCCTTGATCGTCATTGAACCGTAGCCAATACACTGTTTCGAGGAAACGGATGGCCGGCGTATGCGCGAATCTCTTGACAAAAGACATGGAAGGGTGTCGTCCCTGCAGACGAGTCCCTTTTGTTTCGGCAAAAGGACCCAAAACCATTTCCGCCCGCGCGCAGCCCTTCCGACCTTACTCAGAAGTTAGGTCTCCAGGGTCCCTCCGCTTCCGCACCGAATCAAGATGGCTCAGAAACTCGCTTCGAGGTGCAAAGCCACCTCTCCGTTCAAACAGTCTTCGCCAAAGAAGTCGATTCGGGGCTCCAGCTCCGCCACACCCAACGCGGGAAACACTCACAAAACACATGCCGTTCCCAACCTAGTTGAATTACCTCTCAAAAAAGGGAAACGGCACCTTTTCCAGGTGAAATTATCCATCAGAATACTTTGGATTCTAACATCCTAATGCCCAGCTTCAGCCACGTGTTTTCCAGAGCGAAGCGGCACGAAACACGTCGAGGTTAGAAGGGTTCACTTCTTCAACTCAAGCCCATTGGCACGACACGCCACCTCAATAAACTTCTCAAGAACCTCGGGTGCCATCCACGTTTTTTCGCATAGATGATGTACCCAACTGAGAATTTGCTGGTGAGTTCTACAGTCCGAGAGTGAGATGTTGTATTCATAGCAGACGTTGATGACGATGTGGTCGTCTTTTATCGAGACGATACGCTCCAGTTCTTCAAGACGCTTGGTGTATTTCTCGAAAATCTCTTCGTTGCTTGGCATATACAACCTCCCTCTAACAATGTTTAGGCCGATCCGTATAAGAACAGGATTTTCGACTTTTTGTCCACATAACACGCCATCGATTCTTCGGAAGAATACGCCGGGGTCGTTGTCTTTTCAATTGGGTATACCCATGGCTTCATTTATCACGGCGTATCCTGCGTTGGGTGTGGCGGAGCCGCAGGCCCGAATCGACTATTAGGCTCGGGCTGTTTGAGTGGAGAGGTGGCTTTTCACCTCGGAACGAGTTCCCGAGCCATCTTATTCGGGACGGAGGCGGAGGGACCCGTAGGGCCATGCACAGGCAAGAATGGTTTTGGGCACTTTTGCCGAAACAAAAGTGCCTCGTCGTGCGGGCGCGAAAGCCCGCATAATAATTCCCAAACAACGAACCACCATGACCTGAACTCGCAACACAATCCAAATCCACGAAAAACCTGGATTCCCGCTTACAACCGCGGGAATGACGAGGTTAAAACTGGCGTAACACACCTTCCTGTGGACCTTCGTTTATTTAGAAGTTGAAGTTTCAATCCGTCTCCTGCGTTGGGCGCGGCTGGGCCGCCGTTCCGAATCCCACATCTCGGCGAGGACTGTGTGAGCGGAGAGGTGGTTTTGCACCTCGGAGCGAGTTTCCTCGCCATCCTGATTCGGGAAGATGGCCCAGCTCCCTGTCGTTCCGCGCACAGGCAAACATGGTTTTGGGCACTTTTGCCGAAACAAAAGTGCCTCGTCGCGTGGGCGCGAAAGCCCGCATAAAATAAATCACTCCTCTACCCAAGACACTGAATCCCCAACCAAAATTTCTCCATCATCCAACACCTCCCCAAATGCCCCACCGGCCCAAGAGGCCCCCATGGCCGCTTGTAATCCTGGAAGAGTTTCTTCCATTCGTTCACAAGGTTTGGTTTCGCCTAAAATTCGAATTCTGCATCGCCCAATTAAGAGAATTCGTTTTCGTGATTTCAGGAGGCTCAAGCCACGAAGCAACAAGTTGGCCCGACGCGCGGACGGGGGCAAGTCACCTCCAACTTCGTTCATCAATCCATCCCACACTTCACGCTCAATAAGGGTCACTTGACGCCGCCCCCCTTGGTTGGCATTTCCAATCAGCCCAACGTCCTTTTCCAACGTCGCCATTTCCACCGAATCCATGGGGCCACGCTTCATACGCTTGATCCAAATCGCCTCAAGTGTCCCGGAAATCTTGGAATCTTGTTGAGCGACTACCCTGCCCATTTCCCGTAACGCTCCATTTCTTACACAAACTGAAGATAATGTTACCTTTACTCGGTTCCTTTTGACTCAAACCCGTTGTGAGCTTTATATTAACTTATGAACACTATGCGCGATCGAATAGCTTGTCCTACCAGACGGCCAGAAAACAACACTTCAAACTCCATCATCACCCGTCTTTTTTTTACCCTATGCGTGATTGGAAATTTCGCGCTCACCGAAACTCCGGTGCGGGCCGAACATCCCACACTCACTCCCACGCCATTTGAACAAATTAAGGGGCTGGTTGGTACTTGGCAAGGCACGAGAAAAGCCTATGACGGGGAAGAAACGATCACAGCACGTTATTCTCTCACAGCCAAAGACACCGCGGTGATGGAGCAATTATTCCCAGGCACTCCCAAGGAAATGGTATCCGTGTACACCCAAGACGGCCACGACCTTGTCATGACGCATTATTGCATGCTCGGCAATCAACCACGAATGAAGACTCAAGGACGGGCCCCATCCAAACACATCACCCTAACCTACGTCGACGGGACTGGCATGCGCTCTCCCCATGAAATGCATATGCATGAAGTCACCATCACGATCATGGATGACTCCCACATGACCCACCAATGGACGTTATACGATAAAGGGAAAAAAAAGGTCACACACACGTTCATGTTTACTCGGCAATAACGAGAAAGGTTCTCCCTCAAATCCATCAAGACCATCTGATTGTTCCTCCCCGCCTCGAAATCTTGTTCACATGCACCATTTAACCAAGGACCCAGGCCATCTATGAATACGGAACTCGACATTGTCTTGGATGCCGTCAAACAAGCGGGAGCCAGGACCTTAGAACTGGCCGAGAACGGTTTTGAAACTCATCGAAAAGCAGATCGCTCACCCGTCACCTCTGCAGACCTTGCCGTAAACCAGATCTTGCACGATACCCTTTCGAAACAATTTCCCAACGACGGGTGGATGTCAGAAGAAAGTCCTGATACGGATGAACGTTTACAACGATCCCGCGTGTGGATCATTGATCCTATCGATGGTACGAGTTATTTCATTAAAGGCATTCCCCAATATTCCATCTCCGTGGCCCTGATAGAAAACCAGGAACCCATTCTTGGAGTTATTTATAATCCGGCTACCGAGGAATTGTTTTCTGCACTCAAGGGACAGGGACTGCATCTCAATGGAAAGCCCGTAACGACCAACGCCTTAGCGGATAAACCCCTGAGAATCTTAGTAAACCCATCTCGATTGGGCCGCAAGGAATTCAAGGCCCTCGAAGCCCATGCCACCCTTCAACCGATGGGTTCGATCGCCTATAGTTTAGCGCTCGTGGCAGCCGGCCAGGCCGATGGCACCATTAACTACGATCAGTTGCACGAATGGGATATTGCGGCAGGGTGGCTGTTAGTGCAAGAAGGCCAGGGCATCGTGACTGACTCATTTGGAAAGACCCTCCCGTTTAATCAACCCGACCCCATTTCCCGAGGAGTTCTTGCTACTCGACAGAACAGGCACAAGGATTTTGAAACACTCTTGACCAAACGCCCGGAGAAAAAATCTTAATCCGATAGCCCCTGCAACCGAATCGTTTCAACGGGATACCAATCCTGCGGATTTAGGGATTCTGCTCGGACCAATTTCAGCTCCTCCACAATAAACTTTTTTGGAAGGTCGGAAGGAAGCGCTGCAATAATTTCTTCTTTAACTCTTGCGGGAAACAGTCCATATAACACACTGACATGGGGATTAAAGGGTAACGGAAGCTTTTGGCAAAAGAAGTCTATCCCCTGCTCTCGCGCGTCAAGAATTTCTGAATTTTTTCTCACCTTGAAATACAAACAGCGAAAATATTCATCTTCAAAAGCAGGCCCTTGAAGTTCAATTGAAATGGGGCAAAGTTTTTTTCCTAATAAATTGGCTCGTTCCGAGAAAAGAGATTCATCTCCTAAGAGTTCTCCTAATAGCGTGATATGGGGGTCAAAGCATGGCCCCTGGTACTGCTGGCTCAATTGACGAATGACTTGAGCCAACAGATGACCAGCCTCACCCTCAGGCGTGAGCCACAGGTAGTATTTGGCCATGTTTATTCCGCCAAGGTCTCAATACAACGAGGATCATCGAAACGAGCATTATTAACATGAAGGCTGACTGGATTCGCCACCATTTCTTCCGAAGGATACGCTTGCAGCAAGGGAGCAAGGCGCTTCGGGTCTTTGAGTTCAGGATCCAGCCACTCGTCATAGGACGTGGGTAGAAGGATGACCGGCATACGATGATGAATAGGAGCCATGAGCGTATTAGGTTCGGTCGTGAGCAACGCACAAGACTCAATGACTTGGCCGTCGGAACTGGTCCAATGATCCCATAGACCGGCGAAGGCAAAGGGCCGTTTATCTTGCATCCGAATGTAAAATGGCTGTTTCACACGGCCATTTTTTTGCCATTCATAAAACCCATCCGCAAGGACTAGGCATCGACGCTGCTGAAAAGACTTTCGGAAGGAGGGTTTTTCCGCCACCGTTTCGGCACGAGCATTAATCAACTTCATTCCAATGGCGGAGTCCTTTGCCCAGGACGGAATCAATCCCCAGCGCAGCACGACACCTTCACGGGTCTTTGAATCAGAAGGCTTTCTCACAGAGGCCACAACTTGCGAAGGAGAAATGTTATACCGAGGTTTCAGATCTGCCAATTCCTCAAACTGGAATTGATCCGCCAAGACTTCGGGGGTAGTGGTTAAGGTATACCGTCCGCACATCGGCAAACAGCCTCCAACAACTATACCGTGTCGCCATGTAATAAATGCGACAATGTTATGACTATTGATAAAATGTGACGCAACCCTCAGGGCTTGAAGGAGGCACCCTCATGAAGAATTTATTCTCTACGCAACAAGTTAAAATGGTGCTCCTCGTCTGCCTCGGTGGACTACTTGCTATACTTGCCCTCTCCCCTCCACTTCATGCCCAAACCGGAATCCCAGCGCCAGACATACTCAATGACGTATGGCTCAACTCTCCGCCACAGCGGTTGAAGGATTTACGCGGCAAGGTGGTTATGGTCGAGTTTTGGACTTTCGGGTGCTACAACTGCCGTAACATCGAACCCTATGTCAAACAATGGCACGCCAAGTATGCCGACAAAGGATTGGTTATCATTGCCATTCATTCTCCTGAATTTAGCTACGAACGATCCACGGAGAGCGTCCAACAATATATTAACGAGCACAAACTACCCTATGCTGTCCCTATCGATAATGATTTTAAAACCTGGAAAAAATATCGAAACCGATACTGGCCAACCCTCTACCTCATAGACAAACAGGGCATTATTCAATATGTAAAAATCGGAGAAGGTGGATATGCAGAAACGGATCATCAAATACGACAACTCCTTGAAGAAAACTCATCCCCTTCATCCTAATGAAGATTGTCTACCGACTTGGGATGAACATTCTGGCGATTCGTTTCCTTTCTCGCATCACCATCAGTGGAGGAAAGTAGTGTGGCTGGTTGAATAGCTTGGTCCCCGAATCGTGACCGAATGCTATCCAGGGCTTTTGAAATCGGAACGGCAGCTTCGTGAGCTGAAGAAAAAAGGTTTAATTGCGAAGAGTCCTCTGGTTTACCCAAATGAGAACCAGCAATGCCCAATAGTCTGACGGATTCCTGAGCGCAAGGCAGACGATCCAGCAAGGAAAGGGCTATCCGATAAATAGTGGCATCCTGATCGGTGGACCTCGAAAGGGTAGAGGATCGTGTGAACGTGTGAAACTTGGCCGTCCGAAACTTCAAAGTCAATGTCTTGGCAGAAACACCTTCGGCCCGCAACCGACTCCCAACCCGTTGGGCCAAGTCCAACAGGGTTTGCTGAATCACCGCCAGGTCCGAAGTATCGGACGCAAACGTCAACTCCGCGCCAATGGATTTCGCCGTTTCCTCCGGCACCACCTCGCGATCATCAATGCCATTTGCCAGTTCCCAAAAATGCATACCCTGCTTACCTAACCAGACTGAAAGCTCCGCACAAGAAGCCGAAGCCACTTGGCCAATAGACTCATATCCCCGTCTACGGAGAAGTTTTGCCGTCTTTGGTCCGGCCCCCCACAACCGTTCAATGGGCAAATCGTGAAGAAACGCTCGTTCTCTTCCTGCCGGCACCATCACAAATCCTTGTGGCTTTTGAAGGTCCGAAGCTACCTTCGCGACAAATTTCGTGGTCGCTACACCCACAGACGCAATCAAATGTTCCTCATTCCAAATATCCCGTTGAATCTGCGCGCCAATGGCTTGCGGAGTTCCAAATAATCGTAGACTCCCGGTGACATCTAGAAACGCTTCATCAAAACTCAAAGGCTCAACCAAGTCTGTATAGCGATGAAAAATGGAAAAAATATGCGAGGACACTTCTTGATACCTCGCCATGCGAACAGGCAAGAACACACCGTGAGGACATCGGCGATAGGCTTGACCAATGGGAAGTGCCGAATGAATACCGAACTTCCTGGCTTCATAAGACGCCGCCGATACCACACCTCGTCCCTTGCCCTCCTTAGGATCAGCCCCAACGATCACTGGCTTCCCACGATACTCCGGATAATCCCGCTGCTCTACTGACGCATAAAATGCATCCATATCCACATGGATAATCCAACGTGAATGTTGCCTGGGAGGAATGTTGGGTGCCATGAGGCCCATTGTAGGCCTTGTAGAAAAAAACGAAAAGGGAACCCGATGTGGAGAAAACCAAAAGGAGATTTAATTAGAATTAGGAGGTTCGGGAACCGGCCGCCACCTGGCAACCGAACGACGAAGAAACTCCTGTCGCTTCAAAAATTTGAGATGATATTGCCACGCGTAAAATTCCTGGTTTTCCTGAAAAGTCTCCAGAAACTTCGATTCATGCTTGAAATCGTTTTTGATAACGGCGACGGGAACTTTAGGAGCCATAAATCCTTATATCACAAATATCTAAACGGCATCCATATCATCATGGGCTATTACTGTTTCTCTATTATTAGAAATTTGTCCCTATCTAACAAAAAAAGTCTCTAGAATTTCCTCACTTCACTATCGACGAGGCATTTCCCCATTTGCCAGTGAAAACAAATCCCTCCAGTGGCTTTCTTGTGCGTGGCGCTCTTTCCCGTTCAGCTAATTCTTCTGAAAGTAAGTTGGGATCTCCCATATACCCCAAGGCCAACCCCGTCACGGGATCGAACCCTTGCGGGACACCATATACTTCTCGAATACGATCTGGAAGAATCCCGGCCATTTGATGCAGGCTGAGGCCCAAGACCGTGGCCTGAATCACTAAGTTGCCGACGGCCAACCCGACATCATGCCACGCATGGGGATTCCCCTTGCCATTATGATCAAAGGTGGACTTGGCCACTGTCAGCATTAACACCGGAGCCAATTTGGCCCATTCTTGATTACCATCAACCAAGCACGACAGCATTCGTTGATACTCCTGGGGAGTGTCTTTGGTAGCCACGATAAAGTACCAGGGCTGCTCATTAAAGCAGGAAGAGGCCCACCGCGCAGCTTCGAAAAGACGGTATAAATCGTCTTTTTCAACTGGACGATCGATGAAGGAGCGAGGACTCCACCGTCGCTGAATGGGATCGTGAAGCGAGTAATTTGTATCAGCGGGTTTTTCCATAAGCTATATTCCTTATTGGATTTTTAGATATTCACAAATTCTAAGCTGAACACTTCTTCCATCATAATACCTGCCTGCACTTATAACTTCATTCCTGAAAGTTACTTTACCCATGTGCCTGAAGGTTCCTCTACCCTCTCGTATCAGGATATTGGGTGGAACCTGCACGAAAAAACGCTGAAGGCTCGGGAACAATCCAGGCCACCTCATCCACCATTTCCAACAGAGGGACATCATCTTCGATCGAATCTACTGAAAGATCTTGGGTTTGCACCTCGATGTTCTCTTCACGAAGAACATCGCATTCAATATTTTTCCAATCACCCCGAATGGGCCTCAGTAAAAAATCCGTATCCCAAAAATAAATATCCACGATGGCCGTTCCATCCAAGAAACCAATTTGAAATGTACCGATCGGTCGTAAAGCCTGGGGGTCATCTTCCACCAAATCATTATGGGTTGCGCAAAAATTCCTGAGACATTCGTAGAGTAAAAGCCAATGAATATCCGTCAATTGATACACCGACGCATCACGGATCGCGGCTAATAATTGTGCCATAAGACGAACGGCCTTGTAGGGGCCACAGAAGGTGGAAGTTTCAGGATAGAGCCCTTCCCACGAATCAATCGCCGCGTCATCGGCCACCATCCTCACTTCGGTCATTTCACTCACCAAGGCTTCTTGCAAGATGGCTTCAAATACGACATCAGGTTTGGTTTGAAAGTAAATCACGGTGACACGTTACATCCTAGGAACATCCATCATTGAAACCTGCCGATTTCACGCCCACGATATCCTACCGTTCAGACGCACCATGAACAACCCAGGAGATAGGGTACACGAATCAGTGATTCCTTTCGAATGCTTTTCGTGTATGGAAATACCCGGAGGGAAGGATGTGTACTCCAACAATTGTGATGAATGAAACCGCAGCTTGTGCGGATCGCTTGATTAATTGGAAGGGAAAGACAGTGTGTTCAGGAGGTGGCGTGTTGCATCTCGGACACAAAACACAAATCGTCCTGCAGGCCCTCTTCAAAAGGATTTAGAATTCGCTCGACTCGTACGGGCTTACTGCCGGTTTTATATTCGGATAATTCCACTAGATAAGGTGAGTCTAACTTTTTTCTGCCTTTATTCCAGACAAGTTTCACCATAGGCAGCATGTGATCTGCTTGATTCACCGACACCACCCATCCCCGCTCCCCAGTGGTAAGTTCAACCAAGCTTCCCACGGGATAAAGCCCCAAACTTTGCACAAGGGCTTCCACCCACTCCATGGAAAACTCGCCCTCTAACCCCAGTTGATATAATCGGCGAACCGCCAGCGCGGGGGGAAGCGGTGGACGATTTCCCCGTTTGCTGACCAAGGCATCATATCGATCCACTAATCCCACCAGCTGAGCAAGCAGGCTAATGGTATTGCCTTGTCGCTTCCAAGGATATCCCTTACCATTGACGCGTTCATGATGTTCCAACACGATACGTCGGGAGACTTCCGAAACGTCCTCTGCCTTGGACATGAGCGTCGAGCCAAGCTTCGGGTGGTTTAAATACAAATTGCGTTCTTCCGAAGTAAAGGTTCCCTTTTTTAAAAGAAGATTTCGAGGAAGTCGGAGTTGGCCCACATCATGGAGCAATGCACCGAGCGCCAAGTCGTGCAATTGAAGCGCAGACATCTGGGAACGATAGCCCACAACCAAAGCCAACACGCACACATCCACAGAATGGGAAAATAGCGTGGCATCAAATTGTCGCATACGTTGCAGTTGTGCATCAGCCAATAAGGCGCCTTCTCGAACCTTTAAACAATCAAATATAGTTTGAGTGACTTCCCGTAAGGGTCCAGACTCCAGCACCACACCTGTTTTGATCCCTTCAAAGACCCGCTTGATCGCAGAAATAGCTTCAGTGCGGACTTCCTGAGCCACCCGAAGTTCATCTTCAAAGGCAGTCAGAGTAAAGGTGTTTCTAGCCGCCCCCAATGAATCCCCACCTGCTTGGCTTTCCTGGGGGAGCTTAAGCGCACCCCCCACTGGCAAATTTTCCCCTTCCCCGAGAACTTCACCTGTGTTCAGATTGCCATAAGAATTCTCGACATCCGCCCCCTGTTGAATATCAATCGTGACTTCACGAACTCCAGATTGGCGGAGTTTCACAATGTCGGCTTGGGATTTGATTTGCCCACGATGGATCCAGAGGGGGGATTGAAGCCAAGACTTATCCAATCCCACCAAATGCATTCCGGGTTTGAGTTGTTCAATAGAGATGCGACGCTTCATAAGAAAAAGATGTTATGGAAATGAAAACCAAAATGATCCAAGAATTGTGGGCTGAAAAGAAGGGATGCCCCACTGATCAATTTTTCGGTTAAACACCCTCGACCTTGAGCTTTGGGATTTGGCCGTTGTTGTTTATTGCTACCCGTTAATGTTGGGTAAAACAGTTTTCTAAAGGTTTATACTAGCAAATTATACCTACAAAAAATCTAGAATTCCCCTTTCGATTTAAGTATTTGTGTACTTAATTTCAAGCAGGTTTTTTCTTCACGACCTCATAAAACTTTTTATGGAAATCTTTCTTTTTTTCAGAAAATTGGCATTGCGGCCTAGCTCCTCATCTCGTATTCTGAAAGAATGAAGTCATCGCAGCTATCAAACTCTTAGCATCAGGTTTTCTTATGAATCGCCTCCAGCCAATATTCTCCGTCAACATTGGGATAGGTTTTCTTTTGCTTATGGTCTTTATGCTCGCAGCCATTCCGGTCGGGAGCGCTACTATCGGAACCCCACTTTACCAACCAAAAACACCGGCCGGAGCCATTGACTACCGACAAGGTGTCGCGGCCCTCGCGAAGGGCGACCTTGATATGGCCAAACAGGCATTTCGTACCACACTTGAAAAAACTCCTTCACACGTGGGAGCCATGATCGGGTTGGCCGAAATTGCGTTCAAAGAAGGCACCCCCGATGTCACCGAAAAATATATTCATGATGCCATGAAAGTGGCTCCGAAAAACGCCCTCATTCATCAAATGTTGGGCCGGCACCTGGCACAACAAGGCCGTCTTGAGGAGGCGGAGAACGCTTATCAACAGGCCATTGAACTCGAACCCAAACTTATGCATCTGCAGCTAGAGGTGGGAGATTTCTATCTGCAACGTTCGAATCAACCTCAAAAAGCCATCGAAGCCTATGAATCCGCCCTTGAATTAGACGTCTCGCATGCCGGGGCTCATTTTGGCCTGGGTTCAGCCCTAGCCAATACCGGAAAGATTGAACAGGCCATCCAAAAATTTCAGGAGGCCGGGCAACTTGCTCCAGATAATCCCCTTCCCTTTTTCGCGTTGGGTCGAATTCACCTAATGCGAAAGCAATTTGAAGACGCCCACACAGCATTCACCCAATCCATTTATGCGCAACCCAAATTCGTACAAGCCTATATTGCGCGGGGTGATGTCTCGATCATTCAAGAACGGGACACTCACGCCTTGGAAGATTATGAAGCGGCTCGCAACATTTCCCCGAATATCCCAGCCCTTCACGTTAAACTTGGGCTGCTCCACGAACGCAATAAGCGATTTGATCAAGCCGTCGATTCCTTTCGTACCGCGATTTCCCTCGACCCAAGACAAGCCATTGCCCTTAATAATTTGGCTTGGATTTCCGTGCAGCATAACACTCGACTCGACGAAGCCGTAGCCTGGGCCAAACAGGCGGTGGCCCTGGCTCCCAAGGTCAGCGCCTTTCAAGATACATTAGGGTGGGTCCACCGAAAACGGGGAGAACTGGATGAGGCCGCAGATGTTCTGAGTAAAGCGACGACTCTCGAACCAGAGCAGGCAGATATCTTCTATCACTTAGGTGTGGTCGAGTCCGAACGTGGGCATACAGAGAAAGCCGTGGCTGCACTCGAAAAGGCCCTGGAGCTCAATGCCAAATTTGCTGATGCGGAGGATGCTCGACGACGACTCCAAACCCTTCAAAAACCCTAAGGGTTTCCTTATCACCCAACCAGCAGTTCACCAGATCCAAGGAAGCAATTTGAAGGTACGGGTTTGATAGTCCTGGAAATCAGGAAATGTTTTTTCCAACAACCGTTCTTCATATTGAAGTTTCAACATCAAATCGATGAACAACACCATCCAGACTCCGCCCCGGACATAAGAAAACTCCTCCCACACAATAGCCAAGGTAACCATGAGAAGGGCCAAATACATCGGATGCCGAATCCATCGATAGGGTCCACGGGATTGGAGAGAACTACTGGCTTTGATCTCCGGGAACGCACTGAGATGCCGAAGTTTCATGGTTAGGACTGCCCACAACCCAAGGACGACACCACTCATTTCCAAAAGCACAAGCCCTGGAATCGATGCCAACCAAGGGCCGGTCACCACCAGCAACCCCAAACAGATAAATTGAACGCCGACAAATATATAGGACTGGACCTGATGCTTGGATTGATACATCCTGGAATTCTCTCTTGACCCTCATTACATTATTTCAATAACCAGCCTATGGCTCCAACCATGTTCCGTCTCCCATTCAAGCCCCCCTTTCTATCCGGCGAAAGAAAACGGTGTGCCAACAGCCAAGAGGAGTATGAAACGTGTCCCTCAATGTACCAGCGTTGAAAACATTTCGAACCTTTTTGGATAAACCCTACACTCCAATTCTCTCGTTTTGCGCCGGAGTCACGTATGACACGCTCACCCTCACAAGAATTGATCGCCTCTTCGACAATCTTATTTTGCTGCTCTATGTCGCACTCTTGGGCACTCTAATCATCCTCACGGGACGCGCCAAATTGGAGGATTGGCCAAGTGCTCCCCTCCACAGGTCCCCATGGTCTCCACTCTCCTTGCTACACAAAACCAAAACGTATCACATTCCGGCGCTCCATTTTTTATTTGGAAGCCTGTTTAGTGCCTACGCAATCGTATACTCACGAAGCGCATCGTTGAATTCTTCGGCCATCTTTTTAGGCGTTATCGTGATTGTCTTGGTTGCCAATGAATTCTATCATCATCGTTTCTCAACCCTCACCCTTCAAGTCACCTTATATGCATTAGTCACGTTCAGTTTCTTTACGTTTTTCCTGCCCGTGGTAACAGGATACATGAACACCTTGGTGTTCCTCCTTGGCGTTGGGCTCAGCATCGCCGTAGTGTTCCGGGTGGTCATGTTGACGTATCGCGGAGTCTCCGTGCCAAATCCATGGAGTCCGGTCTTGACTGGACTTCCCGCCATAGGCCTCGTCGCCATCTTCACCGGATTTTATTTCTTGAATTGGATTCCACCCGTCCCACTCTCACTAAAATTTGCAGGCATCTATCATCAAGTGGAAAAGATCGAAGATTCTTACCACCTGACATTCGAGGAGGGGCCCTGGTACAACTTTTGGAAAGATACCGATGATGTCATCCGAGGCGAAGGCCCAGCCTATTGCTTCATCTCAGTCTTTGCCCCGGTCAGATTAGAAACCACGAATTACCACCATTGGCAGTACCGACCCACGTCAACCATAGAAACCGAAAAGGCACGTCCCTTCCACACTACTGATCGTATTCCTATCACCATCTCCGGTGGCCGAGAAGCCGGGTATCGCAGCTATACCGTCAAAAACCATGTAAATCCTGGAGACTGGCAAGTCACCATCGAAACCGAAGATGAGCGAATCATCGACCGCATAGAATTTTCGGTCAAGGCGTCGGTGGCCGAAAACCCTGAGTATGAAACCATCACCTATTAAGTGCCTATACAGATAGTTAAATCTGTGTTTCCGTTTAGATACACGAAGCAATCCCTCTTTTCACCCAACAGCTCGCCCGTTCATAATTCAAATCTTAAAAAAACTCATTAAAACTGGCTTCTTTCCCCGGAAAGGAATTCTTCATTTACTTTCCCAAAAATGGCATATAACCTGTTTCCCTCCTCGGAGAGATGTTCCATATCATAAGACCGAAAGGAGCAGATGATGGGAAATTTTCAAGCCCTCGATATTGGACTAGGCCTCATGTTTATCTACTTGGTACTGAGTCTCGTATGCACCGGGCTGAACGAATTTGCTGCAGGCATCTTTCAACGGCGACGCCGGAACCTCCTCAAAGGACTGGAATTCATTCTGACGCATACTCCCAACTCAAACGCCGTGGAGAATTTTAAAAATCACCCCCTCATCAAAAGTATGTATGGAAACAAGTTTCAGGCATCCTATGTCCCTCCTCATATTTTCTCCACCGTCTTGTTAGACCTCTTGCCCAAAGCCGATCCTCAGACCCCCACCACCATGCAGGATATTCGCCAGGTTATCACTCCTCCACAAACTCCAGGGCAAGCCTCCCCGCCGTCCATGCTTTATGAAACCTTACGAGTCCTCGCGAATGAGGCGGACAACAATATGACGCAACTCAAGAAGAATATTGAGGCGTGGTACAACGAAGCCATGGTCGGCACCTCGGGTCGTTTCCGTGCAAGAACTCAAGCCATTGTCTTTGTCATTGCCATCATCGTGGCCTTTGGTACCAATGCCGATACGTTTGAGATCACCAAAACCCTTTCGCAAAATTCTTCTCTACGAGCCATGCTCGTGGCCCAGACGGAACAACTCAAAAACGGGGCCTCCGATACCACGATTCCAACATTCACTCTCGAGAACCTTAAAAAAACTGGCCTGCAACTTGGATGGGAAACATTTCCGCCTCCAATAGCGGATCTTGGTTTCAAAAAATTCATGGGACTCCTCATCACTGCCATAGCCATTTCCTTAGGCGCCCCCTTCTGGTTTGACTTGCTGAAAAAAGTCGCCAACGTCCGAGCCGGCAGCCTCTCACCAGACGAAGTTGAGAAAGAAAAGAAAAAAAGTCGAAGCACCTCATAGGCGTTTCTTAAAACCAGGTCCTCAAAAAGTACGAAAGTTTTTGCGGAACCCTAATAGCTGTATCCGCCACTAAGGTGACGTTCGAAGGTTGAGGAAAGGCCAAGGTGATTGCGATAGATAGTTGATTCCACAATTTCTTTGTTATTCGGGGCGAGTTCTCCGGCGGCTTGGAAATGTTTCCTCGCTTGATCATGATGACCAAGCTTGTGCTCCGTCAGAGCCAAGTTGAAATGTGCCTCCGGCAATCGTGGATCATCCTGCACGGCAGCCAAGAATCGTGCTTCCGCGCCTTTCCATTTTCCATCGTTGTACAGTCTAATCCCTTCAAGATTATGCTGAGCCGCCGTTGGGCTTGAGATGGGTAGAACCGCGAGCGGACCAGTAGTTGCGGCACATCCCGAAAGCATAGCTAAACTCCCTAAGATCATCAGGCAGTGAGTTATTCTCTGTTGCATACTTTTTCCTCCCTACAAAACCTCTCAGCAAAATGCAGTCTCCTACCTTTCACCATGACCCCATTGTAGACTGTCCAACATTACGATACCATGCCGACCCATGACGCATGACGTCTTAATCATCGGTGGAGGATCGGCGGGTTACGCCGCCGCTCGAACCGCTCGCGACGAAGGTGCGAATGTCGGTATTATCGACCATGGCCCGTTAGGCGGTCTGTGTATTCTCCGTGGATGCATGCCCACCAAGACCATCCTCCGGTCATCCGACATTATAGCGCTCATCAAGCGAGCCAACGAATTCGGCCTTTCTTCCGTTTCCCCAAAAGCCAATCTCTCCGCCATCATCGATCGTAAAGCCCGGCTCATCGGTGAATTTGCCGATGACCGCATTCAGGCATTGAAGGATTCACGTTTTACCCTGTACGAAGAGCGGGCAAGGTTTGTCTCACCCCATGAGGTTCAGGTGGGAACCCAGACCCTGACCGCGAAAGCCTTTATCATTTCAACTGGTTCGGTTGTCTCGCGCATTCCCCTACCAGGCCTTGAAGAAGTTGGCTACATCACGAGTGATGAGGCATTGGAATTACGTGATTTACCAGAATCCATGATCGTGCTGGGCGGGGGGGCGGTCGCCGTGGAACTGGCCCAATTCTTTTCACGCATTGGCACCAAGGTCACGCTCATTCAACGCAGCCGGCACATTATGTCCGAGGGCGATGAAGACTTGGCACGACCGGTCGAGGCTCGATTCCGCGAGGAAGGCATGACCGTCTATACCAATACCCAACTTCATCGGTTTACCAAGAATGGCACACAGAAAGTCGCGCACTTTACCCATGACGGACAAGAAAAAACCGTCATGGCAGAGATTATCCTCCAAGCGCTTGGCCGACGACCGAATATCGATGGATTACATCTTGAAGCGGCCGGGATCAAAACAGAAAAGGGTAGGGTCGTGGTGGATAGGACCATGCGTACCAATCACCCCCACATCTTTGCCGTCGGCGATGTGAATGGCCTACACGAGATTGTACACATTGCGATTGAACAAGGAGAAATCGCTGGATGGAATGCGATGCATGCCAATGATTCTCCACGCCGCTATGACGATCGACTCAAAACACAGGTCGTTTTTACCGACCCACAAGTCGCCAGCGTGGGATTGAGCGAAAGAGAATGTAGGAGAGAGAATATTTCCTACATGACGGCATCCTATCCGTTTAACGATCACGGGAAATCCATGACGCTGGGTGAGACCCATGGGCATGTGAAGCTCCTGGCCGATCCTCTCACTGGAACCCTCCTTGGAGCACACATTGTTGGGCCAGAAGCGGCGGAGTTAATTCATGAACTCATTGCCGTGATGTATTTCTACGGCACGGTTCATGATCTGATGCGTATTCCCCATTATCATCCCACCTTGGCCGAAATCATCACCTATCCCGCAGAGGAACTATTGGGACGCATCCCTAAATAACAGCATCCCATTTATTTCTCTTTGAAATCATCAGCTCCACACCATGGACAGATGCCTTCTGTTTGGGCCCGCGATGGTGGAGTTGAAGTGACCTCTACCCCAACAGGAGCCTCGCCTTGAATGAGTCGCACCCACCAAGCGGATCGATTCCGAAGAATCAACTTCGGCAAGAAAAGAAAAAGTCCGGCCAACAGCACACCAGAAACAATCACCGGCCATTGTAACGTAGGCACACTTCCTCCCAAATAGGTCAACGCAAACGTCGGGGGAATCATTCCAAAAAGCGTAGCGATGGCAAAGGCTTTCAAGGACATCTTGGTCAGACCCGCACCGTAGCTGATAATGTCGAAAGAAAATATGGGCAGGAGACGGGCTAAGAAGACGAGACCCAGGAGATGATGATCAGAGCACTTTTCACAAAAAGTGACGTTGGTTTTGAATAAACGGCCCAACACTTCGCGGCCCAATCCTCGTCCAATGAGAAAACTGAGAATGGCGCCGATCTCCGCTCCCGTCACGGCATACACCATACCCCAAAAAGGTCCAAACGTGATTCCTGCTGCAATGTCCAATGGCAGGCTAGGTATTGGGCTCACGACCACTGCCAATACCATGAGCCCGATGAATACCACAGGAGCCCAGCTCCCCAGGGATGCCAATTGACTCACGATGAAATCTGGTTCGGTCAGGACATCGACATCCAAAAACTCAACGATCCCATAGGCACCAAAAACTAAGAGGAGCAAAATTATCAGTTTCACCACATGAGCAGTTTTCATTAAGTCATTCCTTAATCCAAAAGCATTCAACTCCCATACATAATCATAGACCACTGTGACCCAGCTTTTGTGATGAGCCTTGCGTCCTCGAAGCGGAAAGCCTACGCTTTTTTACTTTGTTTTGTCATAATCATGAACGTTCACGGCAAGGCGAAAACCTGTAACAACTCCCCCGATGACAAGACTGTAGGAACAATGGCCGACATTCCCCACTCGTCACCGTCATTTCTTACCAATAATTGTTACGAGGTTTACCCATGTCGCCATCAACTACGGAGACAATCATGACGACCTCCTCGCTACCCAATACCGCTCCCAATCCCTTTGGGAAAATCGTCCTCCTGAGCGTTCTTGGGCTGGGCATTGGAGCTTTTTTCTATTTTGACCTGGGACAATTTTTCTCTCTTGAGGCCTTAAAGAGCAATCGGGACAGACTTCTGGCCTATACCGAAGCCAATTTTGGCATGGCCATGGCCTTATTCATTCTGATTTATATTGTTCAAACAGGCTTTTCGTTGCCAGGTGGCGCGATCATGACTTTGGCCGGGGGGTTCCTCTTTGGAAGTTTTCTAGGAACAGTGTTGGTGAATGTCGGGGCCACCACAGGAGCTACGCTGGGATTTTTATCCGCCCGTTACTTGTTACGCGATTGGGTAGAAAAGAAATTTGGCGACCGCCTAGAATCTATTCAAGCAGGATTTGCCAAAAATGCTTTTAGTTACCTCATGACCTTGCGGCTCATTCCTGCGTTTCCCTTTTTTCTTGTCAACTTGGTATCCGGGTTAACCCGGATCAACATCGGAACTTATATCACCGCAACATCCCTGGGAATCATTCCAGGTAGTTTCGTCTTTGCGTTTGCCGGCAGGCAGCTGGGTACCATAAATTCATTGGGAGAGATTGCGTCTCCTCCCGTCCTTCTGGCGTTTACACTGCTTGGCGTCTTAGCTTTGATGCCCATCATTTATCGGAAATTCAATCAAACTAAAAATCCCCAATGAAGACAACCATTTCCAGAATAGTAACGACACACCAACAAGCCATGGTGTAAAGCGCAGTAAGGTCCTTTCAGGAAGGATGACTCATGCAAACAGGTACCCAAAGAAACGACTTAGTCGAAATACCCCCCATGGATGAGTTCAACCATGCCTTAATCAACAATGTGCATCCGCCAACCTGGTTCAATCCTGAGCCCACTGGACGATACAACTTGGTCGTCATTGGGGCGGGTACTGCGGGACTCGTGACTGCAGCGGTAGCAGCGGCAGTGGGAGCAAAAGTGGCGTTGATTGAACGCCACTTGATGGGTGGCGATTGTCTCAACGTCGGATGCGTGCCTTCAAAAGGTGTGATTCGAGCCTCCCGTGTGTGGGCGGAAATACACCATGCCGCAGAGTTCGGTCTGCATATTCCACAGGGAGTCAAGCGGGATTTCGGCACAGCCATGGCTCGAATGCGTAAATTGCGTGCCAAGATCAGTCATGTCGATTCTGCTCATCGCTACAAGGGGCTGGGCGTCGATGTGTTTATCGGGGAAGGTCGGTTTGCCGGACCGGGAACCGTGGAAGTCGCCGGTAAAACCCTCGAATATGCCAAGGCAGTAATTTGCACGGGAGCTCGCGCAGCCGCGCCACCAATACCCGGCCTTGAAGAGGCCGGGTATCTCACCAATGAAACGATCTTTTCGCTCACGGAACTTCCCCCAAGACTTGCCGTTATTGGCGCCGGCCCCATCGGCTGCGAGATGGCCCAATCCTTCACTCGTTTTGGGAGCCAAGTGTGCTTATTCGAACGAACCAATCATATCCTTCCGCGTGAAGATGCCGATGCCGCCGAGATCGTGCAAAAACAAATGTCCAAGGAGGGGCAATGTTTCGTATTTAATTCAAACATCACAAATATAGAAACGCGCGGACAAGAGAAGATCGTACACTTCGAACAAGATGGAGAAAACAAGGAACGTGTGTTTGATGAAATTCTTGTCGGCATCGGACGAGCGCCGAATGTCGAGAACCTCGGCCTGGACACCGTGGGTGTCGAGTTCGACAAACAATCCGGCGTCAAAGTAAATTCCAAGCTCCAAACATCCAATCCAAAAATCTACGCAGCAGGCGACATCTGTTTTCCCTTTAAGTTTACCCACGCAGCGGATGCTATGGCGCAAATTGTGATCCAAAATGCCTTATTCCCCCACCCCTTTGGATTGGGCTATGCGAGCACGGACTCCCTCATCATCCCCTGGGCCACTTATACCGACCCCGAGATTGCCCATGTGGGACTCTATGAGCAGGAGGCAAAAGAAAAGGGCCTGGAGGTGGACACTTTCACATTTAAACTGGATGAAGTCGATCGTGCGATCTTAGATGGGGAAGATGAAGGATTTGCACGAGTCCATATCAAGAAAGGAACAGATACGATTCTCGGCGCCACCATTGTCGCAGCCCATGCGGGCGATATGATAAGCGAGATTACTTTGGCCATGAAGGGTGGATTAGGCCTAAGCACAATTACCGGCACGATCCACCCGTATCCCACGCAGGCTGAGGTGATAAAAAAAGTGGCGAATGCTTGGCGAAAAACCACGTTCACCGAAGGCAAGAAAAAATTCCTGACGAAACTCTTTGCCCGCATGCGATAACCCCCAATGCCCTATGGCAAAAAGGCCTAAACCATGTCTGACCTCCATCGCTATAGCCCTCAACCTCTCAGCATTTTTGGCTTTTTCCTCTGTCTCATTAGTACCTTGTGGCTGCCTAGTGCCATAGCTGAAGAAAAATTAGAAATAGGATTATTTTCATCTGCCGAGCCGGAAGGATCTTTTCCTCAAGGATGGGAACCCCTCACCTTTGAAAAAATTCCTCAACACACCGCCTACGAGTTAGTCAAAGATGGTGGCACCGTCGTGGTCAAAGCCACCAGCAAGCAGTCATCATCTGGGCTCACTCGAAAGATGAAGATTGATCCTAAACAATTTCCCATCGTTCAATGGCGGTGGAAAATAGAAAACATTATTCAAGGTAGTGATGTCACTAAAAAAGAAGGCGACGATTACCCTGCCAGAATTTACATTACCTTTGAATACGATAGCAGCAAGGTGGGATTTTTCGAAAAGGCCAAATTCGAACTGATTCGCCTTGCCTATGGCCAATATCCCCCAACCGGGGCCATCAATTATATCTGGGAAAGTAAGGCTCCGATTGGTGCTGTAGTGCCCAACCCTTATACGGATTACGTTCAAATGATCGTGACGCAAAGCGGAAGCCAACGCGTCGGCGAATGGGTCATGGAGGAACACAATGTGTACGAAGACTACAAGAAAGCTTTTGGGGAGGAACCGACACATATTTCCGGTGTGGCCATCATGACAGACACCGACAACACCAAAGAATCCGCCATCGCATATTTTGGAGATATTCTTTTCAAACAATCGGCCACATCAGAATAAACCGTCGCCTGCTGGAATTTGTAAGGTTCTTCACAGAAATATTTTTATGAAGGGCGTAACATATAATCCTTTTTATTGACATACCAGGAACACTAGGAGCCCAACCCCAAAGCTGTGGGGTATTATCACCCTAACCACATCGCTCATTTTGAGGGACCTATCATTCCACAAGGAGGAGTTCATCATGATATCCACAAAATCTATTCTTGTGAGCACTGCGCTCTCCAGTCTGTTGCTTGCCTCAACCGCCCATGCAGGGCCTGGCCACGAAGGGGGGCATGGCGATTCTGCCGCAGGCCAATGTCATGGCGTGAACGCATGCAAGGGACATGGTGCCTGTAAAGGGGCCGGTCATTCCTGTGAAGGGAAAAACTCTTGCGAAGGGAAAGGCTGGCTAAAGATGTCCAAGGAAATGTGTGAAAAATTGAAAGACGGGAAGTGGACTCCCATGCCCCAAAAGAGCTAATTCTGGAGCAGGGTTAGCATCGAAAAATATTTGTTGATCAGGAGGTGACCGACTATGAATTCAAAACATCGTTTACTGACCAGCGCTGCACTCACGGGTCTCTTACTTGCCGCTGGATGTGCCCATCATGATAGCCATGGAGTCTATGGCAAAGGGGGCTCCCATGCCGCCCTGGGACAATGCCACGGCGTCAATGCCTGTAAAGGCAAGGGAGACTGTGCGTCCGCCACACACGATTGCTCCGGTGAAAACTCTTGTGAAGGTAAGGGCTGGATCAAAATGTCAAAAGCTATGTGTGGCGATATTAAAGGCAGCACCTGGAAGGCGATGCCAGAGAATATGAAACACAAAGGCTAACCCTTTCCAAAATGGCAACAAAAAGGCTGTGCATCATCCCGAGACGCACAGCCTTTTTTGTTTATCCAACAAGAGGTTTTGCTAAAAATAATTCGGAGATCCCCCTGCCTTCCATTTAATATTACATCCGGCACTAGGCTTTTGATCCTGAGAGACGAGTTGTTTGGCCAACACCGCATCCATCGCAGCTCGCAAGTCTTTTCCCGTGACCGGCTTGCCATTGCCAGGACGGCTGTCATCTAACTGTCCACGATAGACCAACTGTTGATTGTCATCAAAAAGAAAAAAATCTGGCGTACAAGCTGCGGTAAATAACTTGGCAACCTCCTGTCCTTCATCATAGCAGTAGGGGAAGGAAAACCCGTTCTCCTGCGCCATCGCTTTTAATTGCTCTGGACGATCATCAGGATAATTTTCTATATCATTGCTACTGATGGCAATCATTGTAATCCCTTTTTCCCCATATTCCTTTCCCAACCGAGCAATCTCTTCTTGCACATGGATGACATAGGGACAATGCCGACAGATAAACATCACTAGGGTGCCAGGATATCCAGCAAGTTGAGTTGAGGATATTTGTTTTCCCGTCACCACATCCGGCAACTCAAAATGGGGGAGGGAAGTTCCTAGTGGCAACATTGTGGATTTGGTCAAAGCCATCGCGAATGATTCCTTCTAATTACAAAAAGATTGGAAACAGGGAAGAGCGAGAGTGAAGGCAGCCCCAGCTATCACTTCCAAGGAAATCGGGCTGCCAATCGCTACAATGGTTACTCCTTTTTCCATGTCCGAAATCGTTTAAGCAATTCTTCTCGAATATCGTCAGGTATGGGTTCCGCAGGAAGCTGCCCAAGCGTGCGAATCGTTGTCTTCATTTGAGACAAATACGCGCGGCAACCTCGGCAAAAACCCAAATGGATTTGGAAACGAAGTCGTTCTGAAAAGGACAAACTTCCCTCCAGGAAATCCGTCATTAAATTCACCAAATCCTGGCAGGAAAAATTTCCCGCCATATAATGCATGATTTGACCTTTCAGTTCGTTCGACATCAATGGGTTGCTTTCTTTTCAATTAGTTGCTGTTCGATGAATTTCCGCACTTTGGCCCTGGCTCGATGGAGCAAAACCCGTTGATTGGTCTCCGTAATCTCCAAAATATTACAGACATCTTTTGCATCCAGTTCTTCGATATCCCGCAAAGTCATTACATGGCGCTGAACCGGCGGCAGGGCATTAATGGCTTGTTGGATAAGCACACGGCTTTCTTTTGAAAGTAAGAGCCTTTCAGGGGTTTCCTCATCCCACATACTGGGCAGAGTTGACCAATGACCGGCTAAGGCACCGGATTGAATAAATCGGTCTGGTTCTCTCCATCCTTCATCATCACCCTCTCCCTGTCCATCGCCTGAATCCAGAGACTCATACCGCCGCTCCCGCTGGCCGCGAGTTTTGGCCCTATTCGTCAAAATCCGAAACATCCACGTTTTCAACGATGACCGGCCTTCAAACCGTGGGAGACTCTCTAAGACGCCCTGCCAAGTTTCTTGCACCACTTCCTCAGCCACAGCTCGAGAAGGCACATAGGCCATGGCTAAGCGTAACAACGCCCCATAGTATGTCTCAATCAAAAACCCAAAGGCTGATTCATTCCCTTGTCGTAATGCTTCCACGAGCACCTGCTCCTCCTTCCATTTTCCGGAAGGGGAGCCCGACGATTGTTGAGTATCCTCTTCCTGCATAATGCCTTCCCGATTTTCTCATCCATCGGCACACGTGGGGGATACCGGCACGCATTCAAGCAAAGGAACCGAGTCTGCTATGAGCCGGAAGCATTATGGCTAGGGAGGGGTGATGAATCAAGACCAAGCGGATTGGAGTAAGCCCCCATCAGCTTTCTTGATATCAGAAAAAAATAAACAGACGGAGAAGGGAAAGCTTGAATACAACTCGGCAAAATGGGGTGGGCAAGGCAAGCCGAAATGACTAGCAATCAAGAAAATTTCAATATCTGTGCCATGATTCCAGTCCTCGTGGAAGACTGCGTCTTTTTGAGAATATGTTTAATATGTTCTTTCACAGTATGCTCACTAATATTCAATGAATCGGCGATTTCCCTGTTCGTCCGCCCATCCGCAAGTTGAATCACAATATCGTGTTCACGATCAGTGAGATTGAAGTGTTTTTTGGCTTCATCAGTAGGGACTTGGGTCCGCCGGCCAAGTTTTTCTAAGAGAATTAAAAACCGAGGTTCATGTTCATCCTGGCCAGGGATCAAAAACCCCCGAAGCAAAATGGGATGAGAGGCCTCACCAATCACTCGACGCAACTGTATTTCTTCGTCCTCCTTTGAATCACCCCCAGGTTGAATTTCCTGCTGCAGGGCATGACACAAGTCTTGAATATCTTTTGGAATGCCCCCATTTCCTGTCGATTCATGACCAGAGTTCCCCTGCTCTTGTAACACACGATGGCATATGTCCTCTGCCTCGGAATTCATAAACAACAGACACATGGACCCTGTTAACGTCAGCACCCCAGGGACCGCACGTTTTTCCACAATTTTTTCGAGGAAAACCTCGGTATTTACACTGGCTTGTTGCTTGGATACTTTATGAGTCATTACTTATCGATTCCTGGTCATCAAACTGGCGTGGAACATTGTTTCATGCATGCCTTACGAACCATTCAGGTAGGGCCCCCAAGTTGATGGAAAATGCCGATTTCAAATCCGTGGGAATTCTCAACCACCCCATGATTGGTATTCCCAGATGTGTAGTCGGCTAGGCAGAACGGTTACTTAATATTCAGCAAGTAAGTCATCACTTCCCCTAGGATCACAATGGCGCCTAACAAACAGCAATAAGACAAGCGTGAATGAACGAGGATGATTGGCTCCCCCTTTTTTCATACACCAACACCCCGAGCATGCAAACTGAAGGAATTTGGGAAATGGGCTTATGCGGAAGGATTCATCTTTATGGAGGAAAGAAACAGAAAAGGCCCTCCCCCTCACTAAGAATGCCATTAGGCATTATCAAAAGGGGAAGGGCCTCAACCCTGGGAATCAAGAACGCTTAGCTCTCTTCTTTTTTAATTTGCTCGCTCAGGTAGTTTTGCAAACCCACCTGCTTGATGGTTTCTAATTGTGTTTCTATCCAATCGATATGCTCTTCTTCATCCTTAATCATATCCTCAAGCATATGCCGTGTGGCAAAATCTCCAACCTTGGTACAATGAACGACACCCTCGCTCATCAACTTGACCATGGCTTTTTCTTTGTCGAGATCCGCCTTCAATTGTTCCGGGACATTTTCCCCAATCTTGACTGTGCCCAATCGTTGCATGTTGGGCAGCCCATCAAGAAATAAAATATGATCAATCACTGCCTGTGCATCTTTCATCTCGCCGTAACTTCGGCCGAGCACATGGTGATGAAGTCGCTCATATCCCCAGTTCTTACACATTTTTGCGTGCAAGAAGTATTGATTAATGACGGTCAATTCCTCCGTCAAAATCTTGTTGAGTAAACTGATCACTCCTTCTTTGGCTTTCATACCGGCCTCCTTTCCCAATTTCTAGTTTTAAAAAATTTTGTTCATCACAATTTAGTGAAAACCCGGTGAAAATCTGGATATGTTTAGTTACCAGCCTAGTCTCATGCTACATCTCATTTTCGGAATATGTCAATAGAATACTTTAGGTATTTATTCTTAATCATGATTCTCTTTCTCAACTTCGCTGAGATGGACTCTCAAGTTCGCTGATATGAATTTTCAACTTCAGCTTACACCAGGATCGAGAGAGGGACAGAAAGTCACGAGGCATCGGTTGACCGATATTCTTGGCCAGTGCTACCGTCCCCCTATGTCCTCACCCACCACCAATCGTCCACCCAATCGTCTCATCCACGAAACCAGCCCCTATTTACTTCAGCATGCGCACAACCCTATTGATTGGTATCCTTGGGGCAAGGACGCACTCTCACGAGCCCAGACTGAAGACAAACCTATTCTCTTATCCATAGGATATTCGGCCTGCCATTGGTGCCATGTGATGGAACGTGAATCGTTTGAGAATGAGGAAATCGCTAAACTCATGAATCAGGACTATGTCTGTATCAAAGTGGACCGAGAGGAACGCCCCGACCTCGATGAAATTTACATGCAAGCTACGTTGGCCATGAACCAAGGCAACGGGGGATGGCCCATGACGGTATTCCTCACCCCCGACCAACAACCCATCTTTGCCGGCACGTATTTTCCACCGACTGATAAATGGGGACGCCCGGGTTTTAGTACTGTGCTAAAAAAAATCGCGGAAGGTTGGCATAAAGACCGAGCCGAAATTGTGGACACTGCTTCACGGTTTACCGCGAAACTCCAGAAATCCATTCAAGTTCCCTCTCCCACTACCATTGGGCAGGATGAACTGGATGCCGGAACTGAACAATTTGCGAAACATTTCGATCCCGTGTTTGGCGGATTTGGGCAAGCCCCAAAATTCCCTCCTGCCACCGGACTCTCGTTTTTACTTCGCCAATATCATCACACGGGCAACGAACATACCCTAACCATGGTTCGAAAAACCTTGGACGCCATGGCCGCTGGCGGAATGTATGACCACATTGCCGGTGGGTTTTCTCGCTATTCCACAGATGAACGTTGGCTAGTCCCGCATTTCGAAAAAATGTTGTACGACAATGCCCTTCTCGCCAAAACTTACGTCGAAGCCTTTCAAGTCACTCAAGCGGACAACTACCGGCGAGTCGCCACTGAAATTCTCGATTACATAATTCGAGAAATGACGTCTCCGGAGGGAGGATTTTATTCAGCCACTGATGCGGACTCGGAAGGCGTGGAAGGAAAATTTTTTGTTTGGGACCCCGAACAAATTAAAGCGATTGTTCCATCTGAAGAAGACGCGAAACGCTTTTGCGCCTACTATGACATTACCGATGAAGGCAATTGGGAACATCATAGTATCCCCAATACCCCTCGTGCTCTTGATGCTGTCGCTCAAGAAATAGACTGCTCGCCAGAGGAACTGCAACAAACAATAGACCGTGTGCGTCCCCTCGTCTATCAGGCCCGATTAACTCGAGTTCCCCCAGGGCTCGACGATAAAATCATCACCGCGTGGAATGGAATGATGATCAGCACCATGGCCGAAGCCAGTCGAGTATTTGGTCACCCTCAATATTTGCAAGCTGCCACCAACGCCGCGGATTTTCTTCTTCGAACGCTTTCAAGGCCAGATGGTGGTCTGTTTCGCACCTATCGGGAGAACAAAGCCCATCTCGATGCATATCTTGAAGATTATGCGTTTCTCATCGAAGCCTTGATAGATATCTATGAAGCAGGCGGAAGCGAACACTATTTATCCGAGGCCGTTCGATTGGCTGAACGGCTGCTCCAAGATTTTTCCGATCAAGAATACGGTGGATTTTTCACCACGGCAAAAGATCATGAAACCCTCATCCTCCGAAGCCGTGAAGGCCCCGATGGCGCCACTCCTAGCGGAAATGCCGTGGCCGCCACGGCGCTGGCCAGACTCTCGTTTCATTTCGGACGAGAAGATTTACGTGACGCCGCAACACAAGCCATTCGTGCCTATGGCCAACAAATCGCCCAAATCCCGCGCGGCTTTGCGAAAACCTTGATTGCCTCTGATTTACTACTCAAAGGCCCAATTGAATTAGCGTTAGTCGGAAGCCCTGAGGGCCACCAGGCATTGGAAGCCCTTTCAAAAGAACTGAGGCGTCATTTCGTGCCGAATCGAATTATCGCTCATTATGATCCTCAAAACTCCAAAACCTCGCATCCTCTTCTGAAAGACAAAACCTTAGTTAATGGACAGCCAGCGCTTTATATCTGCAAAAATTTCGCCTGTGCCGCTCCCCTTACCGACCCGAAACTGATCAAACAGGCTTTGGCCCATCAGCTTCATCCTGATCCGGATCAACCAACAACCCAAACCACCACACTCAAAACTTCCGGCATCACCGGAAAAGCGACGGCACAGGGAACGGCAGCCTATGTTTCACGCATGTTGTCCCACTCCAAGTCCAACCGCCCATCAGCTTCCGGGTATGGTCCTTTGGGATCAACGGGGTTGACGACCTCTCGAATTGGATTTGGAGGATACCGTATTACGGAAGGTCACGATGAACACCGAGAAGCCTTACGTAAAGCCTTGCGTGAGGGATGCAATATCATTGATACCTCAACGAACTATACGGATGGTAGCAGTGAACGTTTGATTGGGCAGGTGATCAAGGAATTACTGCAGGCTCAAGAAATGACTCGCGAAGAAGTGATCGTGGTTTCGAAGATTGGCTATGTACAAGGCCAGAACCTGGCTCGCGCGGAAACCAAAGAGCAAACCGGACATCCATATCCTGATATGGTGAAATATGGCGAAGGGTTGTGGCATTGCCTCCACCCTGAATTTCTTGAGGATCAGTTTGCGCTATCACTGGATCGTTTGGGGTTGGAAACACTGGACGTGTGCTTACTGCACAACCCTGAATATTTTCTTTCCGACGTTAAAAACCAGAAGCTCATCGTGGATAACGAAAAGCTCCAAGAACTGCGAAACGAATTTTACCGTCGACTACAACAAGCCTTCGAGTATTTTGAGACGCAAGTCACCGCAGGACGCCTACAATACTATGGCGTCTCATCCAACACCTCGACGACCTCTCCCGATGATCCCGAAGCCACCTCACTCTCTCGCATCTATGAATGTGCCAAAGCCGCGGGCAACACTCTTGGAAAATCTTTCCCTGCATTCCGAGTCTTGCAACTCCCCATGAACTTGTTTGAATCAGGGGCATTACTCACTCCCAACACTGGCAGCGACACCTCCAAGACAGTTTTGGAATTTGCACAACAAGAACAGATCGCCATACTTGTCAATCGACCACTCAATGCCATCCCCTCAAAACATCGCGGCATGATTCGATTGGCCAATCCCCACACGGAACCCGTGGAATCAACTTTTGAGGAGCTATACGAACAACTTGGAACCTTGGAAGAGGAATTTCGGGAAAAATTCGTCCCGCATATTCCTTACTCCGGCAAGGGCCTCGAGCCAAAAGACTTTTTCTCATTCACCGAGGAACTGAAAAATCTACGACCCCGCCTCCAGGGACTTGAACACTGGGATCAGATTGAATCACAGATGATCGCCCCACATGTCAATCAAGCGCTTCAAGTCGTCTCCAAACACCTTGGCGAGGACCACGCGAATGCCTGGAGCAATTGGCAACACCGCTACATTCCAAAACTTTTGACCTTTTTTCTGGTGTTGCGAAAAGAATCTGCACAAAAAAACCGTGAGGCGATTTCTGCAATATCAGGACTCATCGATCCCCATCTACCGAAGGATAAACGCTCCGAATCCATTTCCTCCAAATCTCTCTGGATATTAACCAGCACCTCAGGAGTTACCTGTGTCCTCAACGGCATGAGAACATCTGCCTATGTTGAAGAAGCACTCAAGGTCTTACACTGGGCGCCCCTTTCCAACCCCCGAGATGTGTTTGAAAAAATCAGAAATCCTCAATAGGCACCAGACCAGTTTTTCCACAATCGAACAAAATTTTCAGTTTCTTGTTGCAACACATCACCCTTTGGATTTACCATCAAAAGCCTTTGTTCTTGCGCTGTGTGAATCTCCGTGGTCTTCGAATAGAGGTTTTGACTGACAAGAACAGCTCCGTCTTGATCAGTCCGGTATACCTTCATGCCTTGTTGTTCATAATGTTGAAGGACCGACGGCGCTGGATGCCCATATCGGTTCCGCTGCCCAGCAGATACCACTGCGATCTTTGCCGTTAATTGTTTAACCCATTCCTCACTAAACGAACTCTTTGCCCCATGATGGGGAATTTTTATCATTGTCGCACGTTGAACCTGAGGGTCCTGGGCCATTCGCTCCAAGGCGTCCACCTCAGCATCCGCCGAGAACAAGATAGAATGATCTCCACAGGTAAGACTCAAGACAACCGAAAGATTATTGAGGTCAGCCCCACTATAATGCTCCTTCGCCATCGGTCTTACTTTACTGATTTCTCTCGATGGATTGAGCGACCGCAACTGACAAGGGCTTTCTCCTTCTAGTAGGTTGCTCCCAGCCCATGCAACCTGCGACACAAGATTTTGTTCTTCTACAGCATCAATCAAATTTTGATAAAACGGCTCTGGTCGTTGCACCCCGTTGGTCCAATAATACCCAACCTCAAAGTGCCGAATAATCCACGCCAATCCGCCCACATGATCAAGTTGCGGGTGGGTGGCAATGAGATGATCAATCTTGCGGATACCTTGATCCCACAAATACGGACCAACCACCGACCGCCCCATATTCCACCGTTCATAAGCGGCTCCCCCATCAATGAGTAGGACTTGCCCTTCAGGTAATTCAAGAAGCGTGGCATCACCTTGCCCAACATCGAGGAACGTTATACGCAAGGTATCATCACTGAAGAATTGCCGAGGAGACCAAAGCCACCAACTGATAAGTCCAACCAGTATAAATGTGCTACCCCATCGCAGCATGGGCCGATGATCTCTGAATACCAAAAAGAGACAGAAGTAAAATGCGCCAATAGCTAAGGGGGCCGGCGAAGCCACATGCCATTCAGCCCCAGGTATCTCCGCAATGATATGAACCAACACATTGAGCCCATCCAATAAACGTTGATTGAGCCCTGCCAAAGGAAGGTGCTCCATATCCAAGGCCAATGTAAGGATCGAGGAAAATAAGCCCAATGGCACCACGAAGAATCCCACGAACGGCACCACCACCATATTGGCTAAAACTCCCAGCCAGGCCACTTGATTAAAGTACAGGGCCACGAGGGGGAGTGTGGCGAGCGAAGCCGCACCAGATATGAGAAAGTATTGTTTGATCCAGTTCTTTAGTTTTTCGCTCGAAGATAAAACAAATTCCCAGTCGTCTTCAGGAGGGGATGTCAATTGCAGAGCCAACGCAATGGCAAAGACTGATACATAGGATAGTTGAAAGGACAGGTCATAAATCACCATGGGATCGAATAGCGTGGCAAATAAAGCCGACAGGCCCAACGCGATCATCATCTGCCGTTCATGGCCAAACCACACAGCCAATAAGTATAACGCGATCATGATCAGCGATCGCACCGTTGCGACATGAGCTCCCGATAGCAACGTATAAAATCCCACCAAAGGTAGAGTGAGAATCACGGCAAGTTGTTTGGGAGTCAACCGACAGGAAAGACGTTCCAACCATGGCGCCGGAATTCGTCGGGCACCCCCCCTTACGATAAAGAAGGAAAGGAATGCCAACAGGCCTAGGTGTGAACCAGAAATTGAAATAATGTGAACCGTCCCAGTCGTCATGAAATCATCACGAACCGCCTGGTCAAGATAACTTTGTTCACCCACTATCATCCCTAAAAACAGACCGCGCGCGGGCTCGCCAATGCTTCGTAACACAGCCTGGCGAACCTGATCTCTCCAACGATCAACCCGGTTCCAAGCATTTAACAGAGTGGCATCCGAACCTGAGCCTTTGACTTGAGCTCCATCCGGCCCGCGCACCAAGGCCACCGCGTCAACCCCGCGTTGTTGAAGAAATGCACCATAGTCAAATCCACCGGGATTTCGAGTCCCAAACGGTTCTCGAATACGGGCCTTCACTTGTATTTCATCTCCCCGATACACTGCCCCCTGAGGATCAAGCCAGGTTAATCGAAGTATCCCTGTAACAGGTTGCTTATTATTTTTCTCTCCAATGGATTGCACGGACACGAGCATCGTCACTCGCCCTGGCGAATGTTGAACAGGCTCCACGATCACTCCGGAGAGAAAAGTGGTTTGTTCGCTGATAAGGTGGCGAAACGCACGTGGGGATTGATCCCATTGATTGATGGCCCAATAGCCCACACCAGCCATTATGCACGCATAGAGAACCAGACTCTTTTGATAGGTCAATACCGAATGACGCTCACACCACGTGAGTCCAACCGCACACAGCAACAAAATGGAAATGATTGAGATGGGAATGTATAGAAGATAGGACCCACACCAGAGTCCAGCAAGGAAGCATAGGATGCTAAGCAGAAGAAATGGCGGCACGAAACTTGAGAAAGACACCCACGTTAGCCTATGGCAGCTTTGACCACCCCCACTAACTGATCGGCCACTTGCCGAATTTGATTATCATTTTGTCCTTCCACCATGACACGAACGAGGGGTTCGGTACCGGAATACCTAACAAGGACGCGACCCGTCCCATTCAAGGCTTTTTCACACGACCGTATGGCAGCTTGCAATTCAGGAATTGAATCAAGGTCTGGCTTTCGACTGACTTCAACACCCAGCAAAACCTGAGGTACCGCTTCCATACACTGGGTCACCACCGACAGGGGTTGTTCAGCTCGTTTCATCAGCTTTAACATTTGAAGGCCAGAAATCAATCCATCTCCGGTCGAATTATAATCTAAGAAAATAAAATGTCCCGATTGTTCGCCGCCGAGATTATGACCATTGGCCAACATCTGCTCGAGGATATAACGATCACCCACGGGGGTACGAAGGAGAGAAATTCCGACTTTCTGCAACGCCACTTCAAAACCAAAGTTACTCATCACGGTTCCCACCACCGTCTGTTTTTCCAGACGCCCCCGTTCGTGAAGATCAAAGGCGAATGCGGCTAACGCCTGATCTCCTGAGACCACGTGCCCTTCTTCATTAACAAACACTGATCGATCAGCATCCCCATCCAAAGCAATGCCGATATCAGCCCCTTGAAGCAACACTTCCTCTTGCAATCGTTTCGGACTCATGGCGCCATAACCGGCGTTAATGTTGGTCCCATTTGGCTCATCCCCAATCACTGACACTTCAGCACCCAATTCCCGCACTACCTTGGGAAACACCGAATAGCCCGCCCCATGAGCGCAGTCCAGCACAACCTTGAGCCCCTGGAAGTCCATTTCACGCGGCAGTGATCGCTTGACGTATTCGATATACCGGCCCTCGGCATGGTCAATTCGATAGGCTTTCCCAATCTCCTTGGCTGTTGGACGAAGATGTTCTATTTCATTGGTGAGAATAAGTTCTTCTATTCGTAGTTCAACTTCATCCGGAAGCTTCAATCCGTCATTTGAAAAAAACTTAATCCCATTATCTTGGTACGGATTATGAGAAGCCGAAATCATGACCCCCGCATCGGCTCGAAGGCTGCGAGTTAAAAACGCCACTCCAGGAGTCGGCATCGGCCCCACCAGCAACACATCCACACCCATTGAACAAATCCCGGAAGTTAAGGCAGACTCCAACATGTACCCGGACAATCGTGTATCCTTGCCAATGACAATTTGGTGGCGACCTTCACGCCGTTTGAACAAGTGAGCCACCGCACGACCCAACTTCATGGCGGTCTCACTTGTCATGGGTTCGAGATTGGCCACGCCACGCACACCATCTGTCCCGAATAACTTCCGCATGAACCCTCCCTGATTTCCTAATTCAAGTGAGCGTTTTTGATTGCCGTGACCATAGCTACGACATCCCGCATCGGCTCCACATCATGCACTCGAATAATGTGAGCCCCCTGAAATACCGCAGTCGCCACCGCCGCCGCAGTGCCCATCATTCTTTCAGCCACAGGCCTCTTCACAATGGAACCAATGAACGATTTATTGGAAACCCCCACCAACACTGGTTGCCCCAAACTCTCAAACGCCGCTAACCCATTTAACAATTGGAGATTCTGTTCGGTATTTTTTGCAAAGCCAATTCCAGGGTCAATCACGATTTGCTCACGGTCGATCCCATAGGATTCAGCCATCTCAATTCGAGTCTGCAAAAAATGTTTCACGTCATCGACCACATTGTCATAGTGACAATAATCCTGCATGGTCGCGGGATCGCCCTCCATATGCATCAACACGATCCCAGCCTGATATTCAGCCACGACCTTTCCCATGTTCGGACTAAACTGCAAGGCACTGATATCGTTAATGACATGCACCCCTAATTCCAAGGCTCTTCGCGCTACCTCCCCCTTCCGAGTGTCGACTGACAGGGGCACAGAGCACCGCTTTCCTAGCACTTCCAAGACAGGATTGAGCCGACGAAGTTCTTCTTGCACATCAACACATTGAGAACCTGGCCTAGTCGATTCTGCTCCCACATCAATGATGTCTGCCCCACTATCAACCATCTTTTGAGCCTGATCAATAGCCTGATGAGGATCAAGGAACCGGCCTCCGTCTGAAAAGGAATCAGGAGTGATATTCAAGACCCCCATGATCAACGGACGTGGGCCAAGCAAAATTCGTTTGCTTCCGGCACGTATCCATCGTTCAGTAACTTCGGTGACTGAACCTGCCATGAAGACTTGCTCCTCGGAAATGGGGATGAAGATTATTCGGATGTCAGGAAAACATCCTTGATGCTGGAGAAGAGTATAAAAATTTTGATGAAATGTGAAGACCTGGATTATTTCACTTCCAGGCAACCCTCACGTATTCTTACAGAAGGCTGGAATCAGGGTGGGGCCAGCCCCTTCTTCACCGCCGTTTCACCCCGAAACGGGCGAAGGGTCCTGAACGATGGAGCCTGAAGAAATAATCTGGTCAATTTCCAAAGAGTCCAGGACTTCTTTTTCCAACAACGCTTCAGCCAACGCTCGCAAGGTATGAATATTTTCCGTCAACATGCGTTTGGTGCGCTCATAAGATTCGACAATAAGGCGCTTGACTTCGTGATCGATCTCTAAAGCCACCTGATCACTGACATCACGCCGCTGAGCGATTTCCCGCCCGAGGAACACTTCTTCATCTTTTTTCCCAAAGGTAATGGGACCAAGTTTGGCACTCATACCCCATTCACAGACCATTTTCCTCGCTAACTCGGTCGCACGTTCAATATCATTCCCAGCCCCAGTGGTGACATCCTTGAGCACGAGCTCTTCAGCCACACGGCCTCCCAAAAGAATCGACAAGGTATTATATAAAAATTCTTGGGAATAGCTATGCCGGTCATCGATCGGCAGCTGCATGGTCATGCCCATGGCCCGCCCACGCGGAATAATAGTCACCTTATGAACGGGGTCGGTCCCCGGCAGCAATTTCGCCATGAGCGCATGCCCGGCTTCATGAAATGCCGTCGTCCGCTTCTCTGCCTCACTCAGCACCATACTCTTTCGCTCAACCCCCATCATGACCTTGTCTTTAGCATTTTCAAAATCGATGAGTTCCACGACTTTTTTATTGAGACGAGCTGCCCATAATGCGGCCTCATTGACCAGATTTTCTAAATCCGCACCTGAAAAACCAGGGGTACCTCGGCCGATTTGCTCTAAGTTGACATCGGTCCCAATCGGAACTTTTTTCGTATGTACTTTTAAAATTTCTACCCGACCCCGAACATCAGGGCGATTTACCACTACCTGCCGATCAAACCGACCCGGACGCAATAACGCAGGATCCAACACATCAGGTCTGTTCGTCGCGGCGACAAGAATTACACCTTCCGTCGTATCAAACCCATCCATTTCCACAAGTAATTGATTGAGAGTTTGTTCCCGTTCATCGTGACCACCACCGAGGCCAGCGCCCCGTAAACGACCCACGGCATCAATTTCATCAATAAAAATGATGCAGGGGGCATGCTTTTTTCCTTGCTCAAATAAATCACGAACCCTGGAGGCACCAACCCCTACAAACATTTCAACGAAATCAGACCCACTGATGCTAAAGAAGGGAACGCCCGCTTCGCCAGCAATAGCCTTGGCCAGAAGCGTTTTTCCAGTGCCAGGAGGGCCCACCACAAGGACTCCCTTGGGAATCCGGCCCCCTAATTTTTGAAACTTTTGCGGATCCTTCAAAAACTCTATAATTTCAACAACTTCTTCTTTGGCTTCATCGACGCCTGCGACATCCGCGAAGGTAATTCTCTTTTTTTCTTCAGTAAGTAATCTGGCCCTGCTTTTTCCAAAGGACAGCGCACGATTGCCCCCGATCTGCATTTGCCGCATTAAGAAAAACCAAAGGCCCAAGAACAAGACAAAGGGGCCCCAGGTCACGAGAAAGGTAATATACCAGGGGCTTTCATCAGGTGGCTTGGCCTCAATTTGAACTCCATTCTCCCTGAGGGCTTTCACTAAATCAGGATATTCAACGGTATACGTATTAATCTTCGTTCCATCTTTGAGGACAGCACTAATTTGGCTATCTCTCATAACCACCTTAGAAACCTCTCCACGTTCCAGGTGCGTCATAAATTCGCTAAATATCACTGGTTCTTCAGGAGCATGAGTCGGGACCGTAAATAAATTGAACAGTAGGATCATAAATAGTCCAACTACGACCCAAAAAAGCAAGTTCTTTACCCGAGAATTCATTCGAGTTCTCTTCCTCCTAGACTAAATATTCAATTCTATCTAGATTTGCTTGGATAAGTAATCCTAAAAAACAATTAGGAAATCTCACGAATATTACCATGCAGCTGGATTCTATGACAACCAACTCCATGCCAGATTATACTGAACCCGGCCAATCCCCGACCCATGCTACCCCCAACCCATTGAATTTTCATTGATTCTTAATCATCCCTCAACGATTTATACCGAAAGGAAAAGGTTAAAGAAAAGCCGCAAAGGCAATGCCGTTCTGCCTCCATTCTCTCATGAAGCAGAAGTAGAAAAATCTGGACTCATTCTCAAGGCTACAATCCTTTTGGTTTTTCCTTTGTCCAGACGAAACCGGTGATCCATTCGAAACCCAGCCACCCAGACAATGCCCTCCGGCGCAACAACTAATGGGACTTCAGAGCGTCTCTTTCGACTCAGTTTAATATCAGAGAAAAAATCCTGAACTTTTTTATTTTGGCCATTCATGCCCAATGGGAAAAACGAATCGCCAGGCGCCCACTGGCGAACGATAAGGTCCGGAGTAAATTGGTCTGCATCAAGATAGGCTAAGGATGGACCCTCGTTCCATGACTCTGGAAGTCTTTCCATGACACAGGCCCTAAGGGTGTGATCCGTCAAAGGCCAAGAAACTAACCCTGGGATAGATAATGGCAGGGAAAGCGTCGCAGAAACCTCTTCATTTGTCCTGACAACGCAAAAATGAATTTCTTCATAGTCTCGAAAGACTTGCACACCTGAGAAATGAATCATCTGCCCGGAGCCGACACGATTCACTAGCTCCAACACGCCTTCGACAAAATCAAATCGTGGATGAACCTCGGTTTCTGTCACCTGACGATAGGCCAACAGCACAACTCTTCGCTGAAGGGCTCTAGGAAGTTCCACCAATTTCGTTCGGTTTAACACTAGGCCATTTGTGGAGGTCTTGAGGCACACCGCCACCAGCGCCTCCGCCCCCAAATGATCAAGAAAATCTGATTCATCCCGTACAATACTCGCTTGGCGGGACAACACTTGAACAATATTAGGATTGAATTTTCTGAAGATCGGCAAAACCTCCTGACGAATACGATTCCGATGATATTTCGAGTTGGCATTACTCGAATCGGTACGATAGGGCCATCGGTTTTTTAGGAGGTAGCCTTCAATCTCAGCCCTCGACTTTCCCAGGAAGGGGCGAATGAAATATGGCATCCTAAAGGCAGGCATTCCTGAGAGTCCAGACGATCCAGCCCCTCTCATCATCCACATCAGCACGGTTTCAGCTTGATCATCCTTGGAATGCCCGAGGGCCACTTTTGTGAAACCAAGTTTTTGGACGATTTTCGTAAAGACTTCATACCGAAGCTTACGTGCCAGAGACTGAAGAGATTCTCCATTTCGTGTTGGGATTTTCCCTTTGACATTCAGCCGCTGAATCACACACGGCACTCGGAGTTGTTCACACAACCTGTGAACAAAGTGCGCATCAGCCTCGCTCTCTTCGCCTCGGAGGCTATGATTCACATGGATCACATGAAGTGACAAATTCAACGCTTCCTGCCAGGCACAGAAGGCATGCAACAGAGCCACCGAATCTGCCCCGCCCGACACCGCTACCAAGACACGGTCATGATCACACAACATTCCTTGTCGACGGGCACTCGCGAGGACCTGTTGTTCAAATCGCGTCATCGAATCCATCACATTCCATGAAAGTTAACTAGATATTTCGGATTAACTTCGAGGCAACTCGTTTGCCAACACCTCTTTGGCAATTTCAACATCCAAGGCAATACGGGCAGCTAAGGCCTCAGAAGAGTCAAACACTTCGTCTCCTCTCACATATTTGAGAAAGTGAACATGAATGTGTTCCCCATATAATTGACATTCTTCATCGAGCAAATGGACTTCCAATAGTCGCTCTCCCTGGCCAAACGTCGGCCGCGTCCCAATGTAACTCACCGAAGGAAATACCTTGTCTTTCCACTGCATGGTTGTCACATAGATCCCATCAGGAGGGATGACCCGATCGATCGGCAAACGAAGATTGGCGGTTCGATAACCTAAACCTTCCCCACGCTGCTCCCCCTCAATCACGGTCCCTTCCAACGCATAGGGTCTTCCTAAACATTCCCGCGCCTCATCCATATGGCCTTGTTGAATCAATGTGCGGATTCTGGTCGAGCTCACGATCTTGTCTGCAGAACCGAGGGGTTTGAGGAGATGGACCTGAAAATTGGCACGATTTCCTAATTCGGTCAGAATGGAGACATTCCCAGCTCGTCCCTTCCCAAAGACAAAATGCTCTCCAACAAAAATATCCCGCACTCCTAATCCATCACGTAAAATTGACTGCACAAATTCTTTAGGACTCAAGGCAGCGAAGGCTTTCGTAAACTCCAGAATCACCAGGTGTTCTACCCCCACAGTCTCAAACCATTGGAGCTTCTCGTTCTGAGTTGTCAAAAATTTAAAATTGAATTTGGGATTCAGGACTTGAACCGGATGAGGATCAAAAGTCAACACCATGGGGGTGCCATGACATTCACGTGCCCAATTGACCACCGTGGAAAGCAAATGACGATGACCAAGATGCTGACCATCAAAATTACCAATAGTTAATACAGGATGAGGAGGGAGGGGAGGATTCGGAAGACCCCGCGAAACCTTCATGTGTATCGACGATTGAGGATTTGCGCGGCCTCTTTGGCGAAATAGGTCAGGATCAGATCCGCACCCGCCCGTTTAATCGAAAGCAAAGTTTCCATCATCACCTTGGATTCATCGATCCACCCTTGTTGTCCAGCCGCCTTAATCATGCTGTATTCGCCACTCACCTGATAGGCGGCAATGGGCACCGACACTTGTGCTCGCGTTTGAGCAATCACGTCGAGGTAGGGCAGCGCTGGTTTCACCATTACAATATCCGCCCCTTCTTCGACATCGAGTTCGACCTCGCGAAGAGCTTCACGAGCATTGGCGGGGTCCATTTGATAGGACCGCCGATCACCAAAGGCCGGGGTAGAGTCCGCAGCTTCACGAAACGGCGCATACAAACTTGAGGCATATTTCGCGGCATAGGACATGATGGGCATATCACAAAACCCCGATCGATCTAATTCCTCGCGGATGGCCCCAACTCGACCGTCCATCATGTCGGAAGGTGCCACCATATCAACGCCCGCCTCAGCATGGGTCCAAGCCATCTGTCGCAAACATTCTAAAGTCTCATCATTGAGAATCTTGCCGTCTTGCACGACCCCACAATGCCCATGGTCCGTATATTCATCAATACACACATCCGTAATGATGAGGAGATCGGGCACCTGACTCTTCAGTATCCGAATCGCCTCTTGAACGATTCCCTTGGGATCGTAAGCCGCGGTTCCCCGAGCATCTTTGCGGTCGGGGATACCAAAGAGCATGACCGCAGGAATTCCTAACTGATGCGTTTCTGCAACCTCTTTCACCAGCAGATCGATGGACCATCGGTATTGCCCGGGCATGGAGGAAATGGGCGTTTTCTGATTCTTTCCTACCGTTACAAACAGGGGATAGATCAGGTCATTCGGAGTCAGATGGGTTTCGCGTACCAAACGACGCAGCGATTCATGTTGCCGCAACCTCCGCATGCGGTGTCGAGGAAATGCCATAATCGTGAAAATCCTATTGCGTTACGAGATGCCTTGGGACATCAGGCTGCCCAAGCAACGGAACCGGCCCCCGGCATTATCCCGTACTATTTCCGGGGAAGGTTTGTAAGAAATACCACAAGGTCGCGCACTGAAATCATACCAACGAGCTCACCCCCTGCTCCGGACACCCCTAAGTGCCGGATATGTTCTTTGGCCATCAAATCATTGGCATCAAGAAGCGTTTTATTTTCGTCAATACATAAGATGGGCGCAGACATAATTTGTTCAACGGTCGTCTGAGTTGATTCCAACCCAGCGGCCACCAAACGCCTCACCAGATCGGTATCCGTGAGGATCCCAATAATTTTACCCTCACGAGTGACGAAAATACTTCCAATGCCGCTAGCACGCATGATTTCTGCTGCCTGACGGACATTCACGTCACGATCGACGGTAATGAACTTGTCGGCCGGAACCATAAAAGATTTCACGGGAACCATAAGTGTCTCCTTCGTTTAACAACCTAGTAATGGTTAGTCTCTTCTCTCATGTGTGAATGACAACCTCACCTTTCGCCAGATCCTAGCTTGACACGGTAGCGCGGGTCTGTCGTTGACGATATTCCACCAGCGCCTCAACCAGAGCGGGAATGGTATTTTGCCCGGCAACGACATCAACTTGCAATCCCAATTCTCTGGCCGTTTCGGCAGTGATAGGCCCAATACACCCGATAATGGTGTGTTGGAGATTTTTTTTCAATTCCTTCATCCCACCAAACAACTCCACGAAATTTCGAACGGTGGACGAACTCGCAAAGGTGATAATCTCTATTTCTTGAGAACGCAGCCGGCCGACGATGGCATCGACGGCAGCTTGGGGAATTACCGTTTGATAGACCGACACAACCTGGACCTCTGCCCCTAAACGACGCAATTCCTCTGGCAAAATTTCCCTGGCTTGTGCCGCACGAGCAATCAACACACGTTGACCGGCCACCCCCGCCTTTTTCATGACTTCAAGGATACCCTCGGCTTGAAATTTCGAAGGCACTACATCAGCCTGCACACCAAATTTTTCTAATTCCTCAGCAGTTCGTGGGCCGATACAACATACACGCATGCCATGTAGGCTCCGAGCATCCCGACCGAGATGCCACAACCGTCGCATAAAATGCTGCACGCCGTTCACACTCGTCAAAACCAACCACTGAAACGTATCAAGATGACCAATCGCGTCATCAGCGGATTTCCAATTGTCGGGTGGTAGAAATTCAATGGTGGGACATTCCACCGGCTCCCCGCCATAGGCTAACAAAAGCCGAGAGAGTTCAAAGGCTTGACTACGTGCACGAGTTACTAAAATCCGAGCGCCAAACAACGGACGGGATTCAAACCAATTCATGTGCTCGCGCAACTGAACTACCTGGCCAATAACAATAATAGTCGGTGGTTGAATGTTGGCGACCTCGGCCTTCGCCACGATGTCTGACAACATTCCAACTACGGTTCGTTGCTTGGGATAAGTCCCCCATTGAATAAGGGCAATAGGAGTATCTCCTGATTTGCCTTCCTCCATTAACCGATGCACGATAGTCGGCAAATTTTTTGCGCCCATGAGGAACACCAACGTGCCATCCACAGTAGCTAATCGTGGCCACTCCAGCACCGTCCCCCCCTTGCTGGGGTCCTCATGACCCGTCACAAAGGTCACGGTGGAAGCCAGCGTTCGGTGTGTCACCGGAATACCGGCATAGGCGGGCACGGCCACTGCCGATGTCACACCAGGGACTATTTCAAAAGGCACAGATTGTTCAGCCAACATTTCGGCTTCCTCACCTCCCCGTCCAAAAACAAACGGGTCCCCACCTTTCAAACGAACCACCTGTTTTCCCTCTTGAACCTTTTGAATCAACAAACGATGAATTTCTTCTTGAGGACGATACGCCCCTCGCCCACAGCGCCCGACATAAATTCGTTCTGCCTGGGACGGCGCATAGTCCAACAACGCAGGATTGGCTAGATGGTCGTAGAGCACCACGTCGGCCTTTTCCAAACAGGCCTTTCCATAAATAGTAAGCAATCCAGGGTCTCCAGGACCTGCACCAATTAAATAGACTTTTCCTATTCGCATACCAACACCATTCACGCTTGGTCGTAAATTTCGTGCAGAATTTTATCCCCGCCTGCAGCCAAAATTCGTTCAGCGACGGTCACTCCCAAGGACTCAACCTCTTCCACTGGACCAGAGATTTTTTCATGAATGATTTTCCGACCATCCACACTTGCCACCAACCCATGGAAAGTCAGTCGTTGACCATCAAGCGCCGCATGCCCGGCAATAGGCACCTGACAGCCACCCTCCAACCGCGCAAGAAACGCCCGCTCTGTGGTCACGGCTATTCGAGAAGGCGGGTCATTGAGCGAATCCAACAGATTTGCCACAAATAAATCATCCATCCGCCCCTCAATACCCAACGCTCCCTGTCCTACAGCTGGAAGACAAATATCCGGGGAAAGACATTCCGTAATCTGTTTCGCCCAGCCGAGTCGCTTCAACCCGGCGGCGGCGAGAATGATCGCATCAAATTGCCCTTCTTGAAGTTTTCGCATCCGGGTATCGAGATTGCCCCTCAACATATGGATGGATAAGTCTGGCCGTTGCGCTAACAATTGGGATTGTCGCCGAAGACTACTTGTGCCAACTTTGGCTGACGAGGGCAGATCCCGAAACGACCAGCCCCCACGGCTCAATAAGGCATCCCGTGGATCTTCACGACGCGGCACACAGTGAAGAGTTAACCCTTCAGGCAAGACCGAAGGCACATCTTTCATGCTATGCACCGCCAGGTCAATATCTTTCCTCAGTAACGCCTCTTCAATTTCTTTAACAAATAGGGCCTTCCCTCCAATCTTAGCCAACGGTACATCTTGAATTTTATCCCCACTGGTTTGGATCCGCTCCAAACGAATGGAAAGATGCGGAGCCACCTCTTGAAGCCGTGCCAGCACCCATTCGGCTTGCCACATCGCTAACTGACTGCCACGAGTCCCAATGACTAATGACCTTCGAGACCCGTTTTCTGAACTCACGTGTTCTCCCTTTGACACACACCTTGATCGATCATTGCTCTCCAGACTTCTTGGGCTAAGAAGATTCTCCCCGCCCTTCAAGAGGGGAACCTTCTGCCACCCCGCTAGGCTAACTTTTTGGTTTCCTGAGAAAGTTGAGGATTTACTGAAGGGTGTACATTGAGCTGATCCACAGATGGTTTTGGGTTAGAGTTCTCAGTACACTCAGATGATGCCCGTGATGGCTCATCCCCTTCTTTTTCAATATCGCCAGTATCCAGATCATAAAAACGGCGGGCCGCATCAATATAGATCGAACCATTGGAAGATTGTGCCGCAGACTTAAGAGTCACTAACGACCCATGGATCAGTTTATTCACAATCCCTGAGGCCAACCCTTCAATCGTTTCACGATCCACATCAGAGAGTGCGCTCAACCGATTGAGAGCTTTCTCCACCTCCACTTTTTTAATTTCCTCAGCCCGTTTTCGTAACGCCACAATCGTAGGAGTTGCCACGAGGGATTGTAGCCATTTTTGAATTACAACCACCTCCTCCTTCGCAATGGCCTCGGCTTTGGTGGATTCGGCTCGTCGCTCTTCTCGATTCTGCTCGATGTGCATTTCTAAGTCATCAATATCGAACAGAAACGCGTTATCCACTTCACGCACCGCCGGGTCGATGTTTCGAGGAACCGACACGTCAATGAGGAAAATGGGCCGATTCCTGCGTTCGCGCACTGCTCGATTTACATCTTCGGCGCTGATTAAATAATGTGATGCTCCTGTAGAACAAATGACGATATCGGCTTTCCCCATTTCACTTCGAAAATCCTCAAAAGGAATTGGTGAACCTTCAAACCGATTGGCCACCGTTCGCGCGCGCAAAGGATCACGGGTAGTCAACAACACCTGCCTGACCCCATGATTTACCAGATGTTGGGCCGCGAGCTTCGCCATTTCTCCGGCCCCCACGAGCATCACGGTCCGGGCTGATAAATTGCCAAATACTTTTTTGGCCAATTCTACGGCCGCATAGCTGACCGACACGGCATTTTCTGCAATACGCGTTTCTGTTCGAACTCGTTTGGCCACCGATATGGCTTTTTTCACAAGCTTATTGAGGATGATTCCACTCGCGTTATGGGTTAATGCCAATCGAAAAGCATTTTTTACTTGCCCCAAAATTTGTGGTTCCCCAACGACCATGGAATCTAGGCTTGAGGTCACGCGAAAAAGGTGGGAGATAGTTCGATCTCCAGCATGCCAATACAAGTGGGGCAAGAGCTGCTCTGCCGAAAGAGAAAGATGTGAATCCACAAGAAACTCCTGAATCGAGGAGAACCCGGACTCGACCTGATCCACCACGGCATACACCTCCACGCGATTACAGGTTTGCAGCACCATGCCCTCTTTCACGCCAGGATAAGTCATGAGCCGTGTCAACGCTTCGCCCATGCGGCTATCCGGGACGGCTAATAATTCCCGAAGTTCTACCGGTGCAGTCTTGTGAGATAGACCTACGGCAATAATGTGCATTAGCTCACCGGTGTCCCACTACTTTTTAGAATGACTCCTAGGAAGGTGAGGAGCACTCCAGCAAATCCGACAACCGTTAAATAGGCGGCTTTTTTCGCTCTCCACCCTCCTGTCACTCGCCCCAGCAATACAATAAGATAAAATACCCAAGTCACCATGGCCCACGTTTGTTCAGGATTCCAACTCAAATAAGCGCCCACCGTAATCTGGGCAGAAATCGCCCCAGTCAAAATCCCCAGTGTTAAAAAAGGAAAACCCAGCAAAATGGAACGCTGGTTCAACATATCCAAAAAGTCCAAGGGGGGCAGTTTAAAAAAAAGCACATTAAATTGTTTGGATTTGAGCAATCGCTCCTGCATTAAATACATCAGGCCCGCCACAAAGGCGACGGCAAACCCCACCGTGCCCAACATACTCAGCGTCACGTGGACCCACACCGCCTGAAACATCGGGTGCAAGACCGGAGCTTCTGCAGGAAGAATGGCCGTAGAAACTAAGGAAAGAAATGCCAACGGAAGGATAAAAGACCCGAGAACTTGCAAATGCGGTCGAATCGCAGCGCCCAAAAACACCAACACCAAGGACCAGGAGAAAAAAGAGAGGGCCTTTGGGAAGGTGACCCATTTCAATTCATCGCCAGACCAAAGTTGTAAGGCGAGAGCTAGGGTATGGGTCAAAAATCCGAGTCCAGTCATTCCCACAGCCATTTTAGCCAGGAGGTCGGAACGGCGTACCAAGCAAATCAAAAAGCTAACTGTCCCGAGGAAGTACAACCCCAAGGTGATTTGGAAAAAAACAACCGTCATAACTTGTGGAAATCCTTTTAAAATAGTCCTAAAGACCCAGTATCAAAGTATAGTTACGCCCATGAGGGAGGTCAAGGAATTGTCCTAGGAGAGCAAAAGAGGACTTCTGAAAAGATTGCTGCTGATCATGATCCTTGGCAGGTTCGTCTTTCTGATAAAATGCCCATTTTGAATTTTATAAACAGAACACTCTGAGGATTGAATTTGGAAGTCCCAACAATTCCGTTCGTGTTGCCAAGCAGAATGTAAAATCTTTGCCAGTTCCAGAAGCCTTACCCGCCAGATGCCGCAGTAGCGCCACCGCAAACATTAATTGCCTGACCGGTAATTGCCGCAGCCGTTGGCGAGCACAGAAAAAGAATAGTCGCGGCAATTTCTTCCACATCTGCCATGCGCTTGATCGGAACCGCTTCAATAGCGAGATTTTTGAAATCTTCAGCTGGCATTCCCAAAACCTCGGCCGTTTCTTCAATACCTTGGCGCGCCATGGCCGTATCGACCCAGGTGGGACACACGGCATTCACGGTAATTCCTCGTTCCGCGACCTCCAAGGCTACGGCTTTCGTAAATCCAATAATGCCATGTTTGGCCGTGCAATAGGCCGCATAACCGGGAACGCCAAATCGGCCCAAAACCGAAGAAAGATTAATAATTCGGCCATAACCGGGAGCCTTCATATGTGGCAATACGACCTTTGAACAAAGGTACGACCCAGTAAGATTAGTTTGAAGAATACTGAGCCATCGAGAGTCATCCATTTCATCCATTGGAGTGCGCCCCGACATTCCGGCATTGTTCACCAAAATATCAATTTTCCCCCATTCTGCCACAATGGTTGCGACAACCCTTTCGACATCCGAACGGTTGGTCACGTCCGCAGGAATACCAATGGCTTGAGTGCCCATTTCCTTCAGCGCCGTCACTGTTTCCTCAAGAGGTTGTGGACGCCGCCCACAAATAGCGACTCGCGCCCCCTCAACAGTAAGGGCTTTGGCCACTCCACAACCAATTCCCACTCCGCCCCCCGTGATCAAGGCCACACGATCTTTCAGCATAATTTGGTGTCTCCTAAAGGGTCATGCTATTTTGGGATGACAGAATTCCCAGAATGTTTCAAAACTAGCTTTCTCAACGACAGATTTTTATGAATTGATGCCCCCTGAAACAAACACGGGTATTTCTCAGCTGGAAAAACTTTGTTTGTCAGAAAGCACCAACAGATAGATTAGGAAACCTTTTGATAACGAGAACACTATGAGCGGCAAATTATACATCGTGAGTACCCCTATCGGGAACCTGGAGGACCTGACATACCGGGCCCATCGTATTCTCCAAGAGGCTAATATCATTGCGGCTGAAGACACTAGGCATACACAAAAACTCTGCCTTCATTATGGAATTGGTACAACGCTTACAAGTTATCACGATTACAACAAAGAAGAGAAAACCCCGGTGCTTCTGGAAAAAATTCGAGAAGGCCAATCCATTGCTCTGGTGTCTGATGCAGGCACACCATTAATTTCCGATCCGGGATACTATCTCCTGACTCGAACTATAGCCGCCGGTTTCACGGTAGTTCCAATCCCAGGCCCCTCAGCAATTCTCACCGCTCTGGCAGCATCAGGATTGCCCACAGATGCCTTTCGATACGAAGGGTTTTTGCCAAAGAAATCAGGGGCAAGGTCTCGAATGTTACAAACTTTAGCGGAGGAATCCCGAACAATTATTCTTTTTGAAACCCCTCATCGAATTAAAGCCACATTGGAAGAAATCCAAGAATGTTTTGGGACTCGACCATTAGTCCTCGCTCGAGAATTGACAAAAACCTATGAGGAAATCATTCGAGGAAGTGCTGAAGAAATATTGGGAAAATACCAGACTCTAAAACCAAAGGGCGAGATGACTTTGCTGATCGCGGGAAAACCAAAGGCAAAAAAACTTCCCAAACGGAAAATGGGCCCTAATCCTCACCCTTTTGGATTAAAATCCGATGATGAACTCCATAAGGCTCCTGAATAAGAACAGCATGCCCCTCATTACGTAAACTTTGAGGAACATTTTTTATTGGCTCGCCATCATCCAAGACCACCGCTAAAATATCCCCCGCCTGCATCCTATCCAATTGCAATTTCGTCTTTACGAAATTATATGGACAAATGACTCCTCGCAAATCTAATTCCGTTTGAACTTTAATCTTGTTACTCATCAACCAAGACCCAGGGTTACCCCAATTCCATTAACCAATGACTCAGGACATCTTCATTTTGACATAAGATTCTTAAAAAAAAGGAGCGTGTCAACAACCGCTGACACGCTCCATAGTTATGTAAAGAAACCGGAATAATTCAACAGGTAATTACTGAACCGTTCCCTTGCTGAAATTTGCCCGGTCAGAACCATAGTCTGTCGCAATGGTATCCGCAACCCGTTTGTTTACATTATCCGGCTGTGGCGCACATTGCCAACAAGGAGCGGCACCCGTTATCACACCAATACTGGAAGTAATCCCGGAGTTCAAGGCACCTTCTTGGATCCCGCCTTCAGGCACTCCCGTGTAACTACCACTACCGATTGGAAGAACAGAAGCAGTCGACGGATCTGGTCGTTGACCTAAACCACCTCCGAAGCCAGTGTTATTCAGGCCACCAAGAACTTGGGATCCTTTAAGGACATACACAGACCGAACCAGCTTTCTCCCAGTGCTAAATTTGTGGTCCCGATCTGTTTCCTGTACCAATTGAACCGAGACATGGTCGCCCTTATTAATGGCTTTTAAATTTTCGAGGTTGGTATGGTCGTCAAAATACAATTCTTGAATATTCATGGACCCTCGTTGCATCTGACGTTCATCTTGTGAACTTCCGCCCATGTCAAGAAACAATCGACCACTTGCCAAATCTACTCCAACCACCTCTCCCTGAACAGTTTCAGGTTGTGACAAATACCGTAACATGTCACCTTCATCCATAACCCGAGCACGTGTCCCTGATCCTTGTGAATCACCAACACCCGTTCCGAATCCAGAGTGCTGAGGCGCCCGCTCTTGCGCCACGGCCACGCCGACTGAGCCTGCAAGAATGATAGCTGCTCCAAAATACCCTAACTTCCGCATGTGGCTCCTCCTTAGGAAGTGTAAGTTAATAATCTAAAAAATTAATAACGAATGATACCCGGTCCACTAACATTTTCAGTCCTAGGGTTGGTAACTATAGTGATCTCATTCCCCGCTGTCAAGGGGATTTTCCCCCATATTTCTATGTGTAAACTTCGAAGCAAAGGATGAAAATCCTATAGTTTACTCAATCGGTTATATAACTATTGTTCCCTTGAGTCCACACGTAATCTTTCAAAACAATCTAACCCTATGAAATTTCCGAAAAAATGGTGCCCGGACCGAGGGTCGAACTCGGACTCTCTTGCGAGAACCGGATTTTGAGTCCGGCGCGTCTGCCAGTTCCGCCATCCGGGCATGGGTTGACAAGGGTCAATTTCTAGCATGATCCCCAAACCCCGTCAATGAACGCCGGGGTAGCTTTTCAGAAATTCTTTTCCCGTGATATGATTTACTGTTTTTCCAACACAGCCTCTACCATTATTTGCCTTCATTCAAAGAGAAAAAAGGAGAAGGTTCATGGCCGAAATTCAATGTTTAAAATGCGAAAAGACTTCAGAAATGATGACTGAACCCTTATTTATGGGAAAATTAGAACAAGAGATAAAAAATAGCGTCTGCGAGGCCTGTTGGACGGAATGGAATAAACCCGGTGGCGTAAAGACCATGGTCATCAATGAATACCAACTTAATCTAGGGGATGAAAACGGTCGCGCTGCACTCAAAAAACAAATGCGAGCCTTTTTTAAACTTCCCGATGCAGGTGTTGAATTTAAGGACTATCGAACGTAAAAACCGTTAAACTACCTAACAAGTTTCACTTCATTAGCTAAAGAGAAACTCATTATGAGGATTTGGCTCAACTCCGAAGATGGAAAGAGGGTTCACTCATAACTACCACAGATAAGAGTTTACTTTTACCGTTAGTGTTATGAATACGCCACTTGGAAAAGGCATTTTTTTGGTCGCCACCCCAAGCCTCCGGGATCCCAATTTTCGACAGACGGTCGTGTTACTTTGTGAATATGGAACCGAAGGCGCATTGGGGGTGGTGGTCAACCGTCCAACGGAAATGAACATCACAGAAGTCTTGCCTCAGGTCCCGATTTTAGAAGGCCAGAGCCACATGGTGTTTTCAGGCGGCCCCGTTCAGCAAAATCATCTTTTGGTGTTGTACAAAACCCCCGAAGGACCTGAAAATACACATCACGTGTTTGATGGTGTGTATCTTGGGGGCAACATGGAAATACTAGAAGAAATTGTGAAAAACCCATTTAGCCCAGATAATTTTCGCGCGTTCATGGGGTACTCCGGATGGGCACCTGGGCAACTAGAAGCTGAAATGGAAACCGGCTCATGGCTCACCTTGCCGGCTGACTCTTCTTTTATGTTTGACCGAGAACATACCCGGCTTTGGGGGGATATCCTCCGATCGTTGGGGAACCAATATGAAATGTATGGGGACATGCCTGTCGATCCTAATATGAACTAAAACAGTTCTGGCAAATTGGCCTTTTCAATGGTTCAATTTAGAAGCCCCCCTCTACCACTACCGAGACAAATTCTTCTTAGGCCACAGCCTTCCGTAAAAACTTCCCAGTGAAAGAGAACTCATTTTCCATCACATCCTCAGGCCGCCCCTCCGCCACAATTCTTCCACCCTGATGGCCACCTCCAGGACCAAGATCAATAACCCAGTCGGCTGACTTGATAACATCGAGCTGGTGTTCGACCACGATCACTGAATTCCCGGCATCGACCAATTTTTCCAACACCTGCAATAAATTTCGCACATCGGCCAGATGAAGCCCAGTGGTTGGTTCATCCAAAATATACAATACTCCCTTGGCCTGGGAAGAAAAACTCTGCACCTTCCCAGATTTCTTTGTTCCATTCACCGTAGCCAGCTCTGCCGCCATTTTGAGCCTCTGCGCTTCACCTCCCGAAAGACTGGGCGCCGATTGACCGAGGCGAAGGTACCCCAAACCCAGGTCAATCAAAAGATCCAACACACGTGATAATGCACCAGAGGACCCGCGAAACACCTGTTGAGCTTCTCGAACTGTCAGGTCGAGGATGTCGTGAATGGAATAACCACGCCAGCGAACGTGCAGCACGTCGGAATTAAACCGTCGGCCTTCACAGGCCTCACACGTCACATATAAATCTTCAAAAAAATACATTTCGAGTTTTTCCAACCCATTCCCCTGGCACCGTTGGCACCGACCTAACCCTGAATTAAACGAAAAATGCGATGCCGTTAGCCCACGTTGCTTGGCATCAAACGTCGAGGCAAAGAGTTGCCGAATGTGTTGGAACCCTTTCATATAAGTGATGGGATTTGATCTCGGGGTTCGTCCAATGGGGTCTTGATTGATCATCCGAACTGTCGACACCTGACTGAGCCCTTCGATTTTGTCAAAACGACCCATCGGCAAAAACTCAAGCCCAAACGCCCTCGCCATCGCCCGATATAATGTCTGCGCCACTAACGTGCTTTTTCCAGAACCAGAGACTCCGGTTACACAGACGAGCATCCCCAATGGAAATCGAACGGTCAGGTGTTGAAGATTATTCTCCTGAGCCCCGTGCAGAATGATAAATTGTCCGCTATCTGGCCTACGCATCTGCGGAATAAGGATTTGCTCGTCACCTCGAAGAAACCGAGCTGTCAACGCATCAGGATGTCTAAGAAATTCATTGCGAGGGGCTGAGCACACGATTGTGCCGCCTTGTTCACCAGCCAATGGGCCAAGCTCTATTACATGATCGGCCTGCTCGATCACCTGACGATCGTGCTCCACGACCACAATAGTATTCCCACGGTGCGCCAGTTCTCGCAAAATTGTGGCCAACATGGCCGTATCTCGGGCATGCAGGCCGATTGTTGGCTCATCCAATACGTACAATGAGCCAACAAGGTGTGCCCCCAATTGATTCGCCAGAGCAATCCGCTGTGCTTCTCCGCCGGAGAGCGAACGGGTTTCACGCAACAGCGTGAGATACTCCAACCCGACCCTCACGAGAAAATCGAACTTAAGTTGCAAGCGGGGAATCAGATCCTTCGTGAGGGAAGACTCGAAGTCCGAGATAGGAAGATCATTCAGCCATTGGCTGACTTGCCCGATCGAAAGCTGCGAAACCTCATGAATATTCATGCCATGGATGGTGACATGAAGCGCCTCAGGCTTGAGCCGACTTCCGTGACAAACCAGACATTGCACGGGACTTCGATACCGGCTCAGGAATACCCGCACGTGCATCTTGTATCGTTTCCTCTCCAAGGCTTCGAAAAACTGGTCGACTCCTTTCAGGCCCTTCGCCCCTTTCCATATCAGCGCCCGATGTTCTTCACTGAGTTTTTGGTATGGCATCGTGATATCGATCCCGTACCTTTTGGCTCCACGAAGCAATTGATGTTGCCACAATGCAGCAGATGGCTTGGTCCAGGGCTCGATCGCCCCTGCCATCAATGATCGTGTTTGATCTGGCACGACCAAGGCTTCGTCATACTGCAGCACATTGCCAAACCCTTTGCATTCCAGACAGGCACCCAAAGGATGATTGTATGAAAACGAAACCGGCCGTGGCGGCACCGCCTTGTATCCACAAGATCGACATTGCGCTTCTGCGTTGTATTGAAATGAGCCACCGTCAATTACAGCCACGCGGCATTGGCCGTCGCCTTCTCGATAGGCGGCCTCTACCGCTTCCATCAATCGAGTGCGATTATCCTGGCGTAACACCAATCGATCCAAGATCACAAAAAATTGTTTTGGCCAACGATGGGGTAGGGAATCCGAGCCATCGAGGGAGAGCACTTTGTCCTTTACTAGAACACGGACAAATCCCCGTTGAAGTAACACCTCAGCAATTGAAGATTTGGGCAGGGCCTTACATTCTGAAAAAGGAAACAACACCATTACCCGGCCCTGCGGATATCGCTCAAGTAACTCATCAACAATGGCATCCGGCAGATCAGCACGAACTTCGACCTGACACTTTGGACAAATGGGACGACCGATTTTGGAAAACAAAAGGCGTAGATGATCAGATATTTCAGTGGCGGTCCCGACAGTCGAACGCGCCGTTCGAACCGAATTCTTCTGTTCAATGGCAATCGCTGGACGAATGTTCTCGATGTGATCAACCTCAGGCCGATCCAGTCGCTCAATAAACATTCGCGTGTAAGTAGAAAGCGATTCGACAAACCGCCATTGCCCCTCAGCAAACAACGTATCAAACGCTAGCGACGACTTTCCGGATCCCGACACTCCCGTCACCACCGTGACCGCATTGTGAGGGATACTCACGGATACATTGCGAAGATTGTTCTGTCGCGCTCCCTGAATTATGATCGCGTCTTTATCTTGTCCGTTTTTCATAAGTCCTAGTTTCTCAAATCAAATTGGCAGACGTTTCCTACACCCCTCTTTCGAGAGAATCATAATTTTCTTACCGGTTCAGAGTTAAGAATAGCAAAGGGGAGAAAAATAAGAGAAAGGGATGGGGATTAGAACAGCGTTGGTCAATGAGAAATCATCAAACTACCCGACCCAGCATATCCCCGAGCCATACTGCGATGAGGCCAAAGAAGACTTGTACTGTCACATTGGCCATGGCTTGCACAAGGGCTGCATCTCGAATCAGTGCAAGGGTCTCAGAGCCAAAGGTCGAGAAAGTCGTAAACCCGCCAAGCATACCGATCATTAAAAAAATTCGAAGATCCGGTCCAATTATCTGTCTAGTCTCAGATAGGCCGTTTAATACGCCAATGAGCAAGCATCCCAGAACATTAACCGCCAAGGTTCCCAAAGGGAACTCTGCGAGCGGTACCATCCGGTGAACGAATCCTGACAAGAGGAATCGGAACACCGACCCCATGAATCCGCCAATGCCCACTAAAAATATTTGAAATGCCATCAATCAATTCTGAGACAGAGAATCATCAAGAACGTGCGACCTTCATTTTCACCAAAGGGCTCTCATCCATTTGCCAAAAAGCAATGCCCCCCAACAACCCCGCCACATTAGAAATCAGCGTCACATTTTCAGGCAACTCCAAGGTCACCTTTTTGGCATTGCCCCCACCCATATACAACCGGTCATAATTAAACAACGCTTCAAGAGACTCGATGGCCAACTTCAAACGATGATTCCATTTCTTTTTGCCTATCTCTTTAAGCACCTTATCTCCCAATTCCTCTTCATAGGTTTTTTTGCTTCGAAAGGGATGATGAGCAATTTCCAAATTCGGCACGAGCCTTCCATCCACAAATAACGCCGAGCCAAAGCCCGTCCCCAAGGTCACGACTAATTCCACTCCTTCGCCCTGAATCGCGCCAAACCCCTGCACGTCAGCATCGTTGGCAGCTCGAACCGGCTTTCCGAGCCATTGCTCAACATGATGAACCAGATCAAACCCTTTCCAGGAAGGATCCAGATTCGGCGCTGTGATAGTCACACCCTTGCGAACGACACCAGGGAATCCGATCGACACACGATCAAACACGCCTTGGCCTTTGGCTAATTCCGCAATGGTATCCAAAATGGCCTGAGGCGTCGCAGGCCGAGGCGTAACAATACGCCCACGCTCCGTCACAGGGTGGCCTTTATCATCCAACACGATGGCCTTCACTCCGGTCCCCCCAATATCAATGGCCAAGGTCCGCACGGACTTTTTGGGGTTGGGGTTTCGGTGTTTGCTTGCCTTGGTTTTTTTCTTCATGCAACCTCCTGCACGTCGATGGCTTCTCAATGTGTTTTCAAGCGAATTGGAATTTTAGTCTTAAGAGAACTTCAAAATATTCCTAATGTTCGATCGGCGAATTACGCCGTAAACCAAAGTCTAAGAGCAAACACTATTACCATAACGGTCACAACATGACGTACCCACTCATGCCCTTTGAGAATCGTCAATCTCACTCCAATCAACCCACCCAATACCGTGCCTCCCGCCAAAGCCAGCCCCAACGGCCAATGCACCTTTCCCTGCCACACAAACAACAGGAGAGACAGACTTGTAAACCCCAGTACCGTTAAAACCTTCACCCCATTGCCCTGGACCAGATTCAAACCCAACACCGATGTCATCGCCAAAATTAAAAACCCCACTCCTGCCTGGACAAAACCGCCATACACTCCAATCAAAAAAAACCCGGATGCCGTGATAACTCCTCGCACCGGAGAAGAATGAGTCCCAGCCATAGGCCTGCCTCCTTGGGGACCCCACAAAGTCCACAGCGTAATCCCAACCATAAAAAAAGCCAACAACTTTTGGAAAGTCGCTTCTTGAAGGGAAAGAGCAAGCCACGTTCCTAATGGGGCACCGGCCACCGCCGGCATCACGGCCCATCGTAAGGCTTGCCAATCAAGCACCTTATGCCGGTGAAAGCTCCACACTGCAACTAGGTTCTGAAAAAAAATTCCAACACGATTGGTGCCATTGGCCACAGAGGGCGGCAGACCAAGAAAAATCAACAATGGCAAGGTGAGAAAAGAACCACCACCCGCGACCACATTTAATATTCCCACAAATACTCCCAACAAAAATAAGAGGCTATTGGCAATTAGTGATGAAGCTGGGTCGCCGGCCAAGAACCAGTCAGCTGATAGGGCAAGTTCCATGAGTTCTTATTCTTTCAAATTAAACGCAAAAGCGTTCATTGAGATTCATTCAGCAACCGCAACAACACGGAACATAAAAAGAGCCGCCTTCCCAAATGGAAAGGCGGCTCTTCGTCGGCGCATACACGCCACAAACAGACTTGCCTTCGCTTACCTCGACCCGCCTATCATGGACAGTCGAGCCTTTTTGCCGAAAGTTGCCCTGGGGTTTGCTTCCCGCCACCGAGGAAATATCATTTATTCTTAGTGGAGTCGTCTGTATTTTTTCTGCTCATCTTAAGCACATGCCAACGGGCATGACCACCAAACAGACAGCACGAACGCCAGCTAAAAGCAAAAAACCCGCTGTGAGAGGAAGGCACTCTTCATCATAGGCGGGACCAACTGGTCAGGTGGAGTATCGTCTTGCATTGCCAGACCCTCCTTTGTGTGTCGAATCGAGGAGTGAGATTTCCCCTCGGGAAATACCTCCAATATGAGGCAAGAAAAAGGCTACGCCGAATCAAGAATGATGTCAATGACTTTGACCAAACAAATCAAGCCTGGGTCGCGGGGAACTGCACTGCTTTCGACGATGTTGCCTCCGTCGCCGAAGGGTTTCAATCGTAGAGAGTGAGGAAAAAGAAGGCTGAGATTGACGAGTCCCTATGATACCCACCCATGCACAAGTAAATCCTAATAAGACCAGGCATGCCGCCGCAAAAGCATCAAAAGACAACAACGGCAACACGATCACTTTTTCAGATAACCGTGAACCAAACAATTCACCACGGCTCAAGATAATTGGGGTCGAGAGAAAGAACCCAATCAGGAGTCCACCAACAAACCGCTTAAGTGGGCTAATCATACTTTAACTCGTTTCCTTATCGCTCATCTTTCATCCATTCACGGAAACCTTTTGAATCCAGCATGAGATCTTTAGGTGTTCAATCCGTGAAGCTAATAGGCGTGAGTATTGGTCAGGACTTGCTTTCCCTTCTCAAGTACGGAATCCACATGTTGCATGACTTGACCACCCATGTGGGTCATTTCGTCTTGAGCTTTGTTGAGTTGCACCCGAATCTGCCCACGCGTCACACGGCCAGAATGAGGCGCAAATAACATTCCCAAGCCAGCTCCTACGGCCATGCCACCGGCAACCATTCCTGTCCTTATCAACACTTGTCGAAGCATAGACATCCAACACCTCCTTGCTAGAAATAGAGTAGGGTTTCCCACCGCTCGTAATCCGAGGGGAGAGAGTTTCTCTAAGCAAGTGTGCCCCCCTCCAGGAATTCGGTAAATACGCGGTTTGAAGTAGAAATTGGTGAAGACCTACCAATCTCAAACTAGGGGAAAAGCAAAATTCTACCTAGGAAAGCACCTGCCTAGACCGAAGCCTTCCCACATTGGAGTTTTTGTGCCCCCCTACCGATAAGTGGGGCATGAGCGTGTCGATGTTTACGGTTAAACCTGATTTTACCCCCCATGACCAGCTTCGCCTGTTAGAGGCCTGGGATGCCTGGGGCATTTCACGTGACCAACAACGAAGTTGGCAAATTCAACTTTTTGGCCCTGGATTCCACTCCCACCTCTCAGACTATTGTAGTTACCAAACCATTCACGCCAAAGACGACCAACTCGAACTTCCTTTTGACATTGAAGTGTCCGATTCTCCGATTTCTGAATAAATAATTTGGAAATTCACATCAGATCAGCGGTGTATATCTCCCCCTTTTCAAACCCAGCCAGTAGTACTTTCCTCTCACGTAAGAAATTTTGTGCAGAGCTCAATACAGAAACATAAGAGAAAAAATAGGAAAGTCACTTTATCTGCGCACATCACCCAGGAAAGATTTGACTAAACTCCATCGAAGAAGAAATAGACGCGGTTAAGTTTCACCAACAAAGGCCGAAGTCACTGAAATAACCATTATTTACCCATCCATAAAAGGAGGCATTTCATGGATGTTTCAGCTGTAAGTGCAGCGAGCGCCGGGCACGAGGTTCATACCAAAGCCTCTGCCTCAGAAAAACAATCCCCACCACCGCCACCTCCTGCTCAAGGTGATTCAGTGGAAATTTCCGATGATGCCAAAACCTTGGCGTCTAAATCCGTGTTAGACGAATAACACGTCTCCCTAGAAGTGGTACGTCAAGGGAGGGACGTACCTCTTACCCATCACAGTTTTTTGGTTTTCTCCTGCATTTGCCTAAGCGAATGGCAACCCATTCTGGATTCTACTATTTCCCGACACCCTCCAAGACAAACCCTGTCACCAGAAAAAACCAAAGGGTTTTAATCCATAGATTCCTGACAACAGATAGATTAATATTTCGGAATTGACACCTAGACATCCGGACGGACATCCTATAGAAAGTCTATATCTTCTGAAGTAGACCCAACAGGGCACATGAGATATCAGTGACTAATCAAACCAAAACACAACAATTTAAAAATCTACTTCTTTCAGATCAGTTGGAGTTTATTTGCGAAGCGCATAATGGGCTGAGTGCCAAGATCGTAGAAGAGGCGGGATTCAAAGGTATCTGGGGAAGTGGGCTGACGATTTCCGCTCAGTTTGGAGTGCGGGACAATAATGAGGCGAGCTGGACCCAAGTGTTGGATAACTTGGAATTCATGTCCGACGCGACACAGATTCCCATTTTACTCGATGGTGATACCGGCTATGGCAACTTCAACAACATGCAACGGCTCATTCGGAAGCTGGAACAACGCCACATTGCCGCCGTGTGCATCGAAGACAAACTATTTCCAAAGACCAATAGTTTTTTGAAGGGCGATGCCCAACCCATGGCGGACATGGATGAATTTTGCGGGAAGATTAAAGCCGGAAAAGATGCGCAAACCGACGATGATTTTTGTATCATTGCACGAGTCGAAGCGTTTATTTGCGGTTGGGGATTAGCCGAGGCGTTACGACGCGCCGAAGCCTATCATCAGGCTGGGGCCGATGGCATTTTGATTCATAGTGCCCTGGCTATTCCCGACGAGATCTTAGCATTCAAACGCGAATGGGGAAATCGTAGCCCGGTGGTCATTGTCCCCACCAAGTATTATTCCACGCCAACAGAAATTTTCAGACAATCGGGATTTTCCATGGTCATTTGGGCCAATCATCTCCTTCGGTCCGCAGTGACTACTATGCAAAAAACTGCTCAAACGTTAATGGAAAACCAGCACCTGCTAGCCATCGAAGATCGTATCGCCCCAGTATCTGAGGTATTTCGTCTACAAGGCGCGGCCGAACTCCAAGAAGCAGAGAAACGCTATCTTCCACAGAACGCCGAGAACATGGCCGCCATTGTTCTTGCCGCCTCTCGTGGTGATGAACTAGGCGAGCTCACAGAAGACAAGCCGAAAACGATGGTGCCGATTCAAGGCATGCCAATTCTTTCGCATATTGTGGATGCTTATAACGCCGTAGGCGTCAAAAATATTACCGTCGTTCGCGGGTATAAAAAAGAAGCGGTTACGCTCCCAAACCTCACCTATGCGGACAACGATGATTTTGCCAGCACTGGAGAATTAGATTCCCTACTCAAGGCGCTTCGCACAAAAAAAGGCACCTTCCAAGACACGATTATTTCCTACGGTGATGTCTTGTTCAATCAATACATTCCCCAAACACTCTTCCATGCACCGGAAGACTTTGTCATCTCCGTGGATAGCCAATGGGAAGGGAGAACCAGCTATAGCCGCCTTGGAGGGTTCGCCGAATGTACTACTCCAAATTCCCGGAAGGCCTTTCATTCCAAAGTCTATCTCACGAAATTAGGGCACGATGTCACGGAAGGCTCGATCCATGGCGTCTGGATGGGGTTCCTCAAAGTATCTTCCAAAGCATGCGAACAACTCCAAGAAATTTTAGAGCATCTACTAGCCGATCCGGCCAACCGGAAAGCCGGCATGTCTGAATTGTTTCAAGAATTACTCCGGCGGAATCATTCCATCCGCGTACTGTATACGGTCGGGCATTGGCTTGATATTAACAGCCTTGAAGATGTCGTACAGGCTGGAGAGTTTTAACCTCAATTTTCATTGACACGAGACCATCGTCTCAAATAGAAATCCCCCATGCTGAACCCCGAACAATTTTTTGAATGTCTTCAACACCATGGGGTGTCATTTTTTACGGGCGTCCCCGACTCGCTTCTCAAAGACTTTTGTGCCTGCGTCACGGAGAAGGCTGCCGCCCACCAACATATTATTAGCGCCAATGAAGGGGGAGCCGTAGGCCTCGCGGTCGGTTATCATCTCGCCACCGGAAAAATTCCGTTGGTGTACCTTCAAAATTCCGGGGTAGGAAACATTATTAATCCGCTGTTGTCGTTGGGCGACCCTGAAGTCTATGCCATTCCTATGTTATTCGTCATTGGATGGCGAGGAGAACCAGGCGTGCATGATGAGCCGCAACATAAAAAACAGGGGCGCGTGATGCTCCCGATGCTGGATTCAATGGAGATTCCCTATGCCATTGTCAGCCTGGAAATGGCCGAGGCCGAAGTAGCTATCAAACAAGCCCTTCACGAAGCCCATTCCAACCAGGGCCCCTATGCCCTTATCGTGCGAAAAGGCACGTTTAGCTCATTTCAACTTCAGCAACCACAAACCCCGGCCATGGAATTGACCCGGGAAGATGCGATTCGCGAAATACTTGAGGAACTTGGAGGTCAGGATATTGTCGTCTCCACCACCGGCATGCCCTCTCGAGAAGTCTTTGAAACCCGAGCCCACAAAAATCAAGGGCACCAACGCGATTTCTTAACCGTCGGAGGGATGGGGCATGCGTCACAAATCGCTTTGGGTATTGCGCTTCAAAAACCCCACAGACAAGTCTTTTGCTTGGATGGCGATGGTGCGACACTCATGCATCTGGGAGCCCTGGCCATTAATGGATCCCTCCAGCCACAAAATTTCCACCATATCGTGCTGAATAATGGGGCCCACGATTCCGTGGGGGGGCAACCTACTGTGGGATTCCAGGTAGACTTTCTCCAAATGGCCAAAGCCGCAGGTTATCAAACAACAGCTCAGGTACAATCGGCTGAAGGAATCAAACACGAACTCACCACACTTCGAAAATCCCCAGGTCCGCATTTACTGGAAATCCGTGTCAAAAAAGGCGCAAGAAAAGATTTGGGAAGACCAACCTTAACTCCCATTGAAAACAAACAGGGATTCATGAGGTTTCTTTCCTAGGCTAGGAAGACGTTATGCGCAAGGCGTAATATATGAAACGAGAATTTGCCAACGAATTTAATTCCGCGGCACAATAACGATAAAAATTTTCCTCAACCATTAATCATGAAAACAATCACAACCTACAATGGCATTTCCATACCTGCTTTCATGTATGGAACAGCCTGGAAAAAAGAGGCCACAGCCAATCTCGTCCAATTGGCGGTCCGTGCGGGCTTTAAAGCCATCGACACCGCCAACCAACTGGTCCACTATAATGAAGCCCTAGTTGGCGAGGCCCTACTTGCCTTGGCCAATCAAGGCATCTCACGAGACTCCTTATTTCTTCAAACTAAGTTCACCCCAGTTTCAGGCCAGGACCATCGCACCCCATATGACCCGATGGCCTCTCTTACAGACCAAGTTGAGCAATCGTTCGAGAGCTCTCTTCAACATCTGCATACGGATTACCTCGATTCTTACATGTTACATGGGCCCTATTCGCGATACGGGTTAGGAAAAGAAGACTGGGAGGTGTGGAAGGCTATTGAAGGAATTTACCAATCAGGTCGAGCAAAAATGATCGGCGTCAGCAATATGACAGCTAGCCAGCTCAATCTGCTCTGCGAGAAAGCCACGGTGAAACCGATGGTCGTTCAGAATCGGTGCTATGCGGCCTTGGGATGGGATAATGAGGTTCGAGAAATTTGCAAGATACAGGATATCATTTATCAGGGCTTTTCCCTATTGACAGCCAATCAGAATGTATTAAGAACTGCGGAGATAGGAAAGATTGCTCAACGAGTCGGGGCGGGACCGATACAAGTCATTTTCCGGTTCTCACAACAAATCGGAATGCTCCCCTTAACCGGTACCACCAACGAGCAGCATATGAAAGACGATTTACATAGCGAACACTTCGACCTTACCTCTCAAGAGCTCACGCAAATTGAAAAAATGGGGTTATGATTTCTTGACCTCCGTTGCCTGGGTTTCTGATTTCTCTGAATCACTAGATTCTTTCCCCCCGGCATCAGATACTCCATCATTCGTCTTCTGAGAGGAATCTTCAGTTTTCTTTTCCGTGTCCACCGCCTTCACATTTTTATTCTGATCACCCTTATTCTGATTTCCCTTATTCGACTCTGCCCATCCCTGGGATACCTTATTCTGACCGGCTGAGGAACCCATACTAATCTTTCCATTAAAGGTCACCCCGTTGTCCATGGAAAGTTTCGGGGTGGAAATAGAGGCATCGATAACCGCGGGCGATTTAAGTTCGACTCGCTGGCTGGCGGTAATTTCCCCTTTAATTCGCCCGCTGGCAATAACCGACCCAGCTCGAATTTGGGCTTTCACGTTGGCTTGTTCACCGATAAACAGAATGTCGGTTGTTTCAATTTCCCCATCGAAGGTTCCATCGATTCGAACATTGCCTTTATACGTAAGAACTCCAGAAAACTGCACCTCGTGACCCACAAACGCCACGATATCTCCGAGTTCCGACAAAGTTCTACCCGCCGTACGTTTGGAGTCTTCATTTTTTTCATTATCCATGGAATTCCCTTTCATCCTGAAAGATACCCTCAAAATCCCCAATTCGGAGACACCCTACAAGAAAAACGCGTTTGCTTCAATGCAGAAACCTATTTTTCCTTTCTCATTACCGCCAGACCGAACCACCTAGAGGAGAAAATACCAAATCACCGAAGAAAACAATCACCTAAATCTTAACTCCACCCAGTGATGGCACATCGCCATGCCATTTTGCCTACGTAGCATTCGCTCCATTACCACCTCTCAATTAAGATATTAAGCGAACCACTCGAAATGCCGAACATGAAGACAGGATTCTCCCTGGTTCCCTTCATCCGTGTCACTCTGATATTGCGAGGCCAATGATATGCGGTGGATATTTCGAGCGGTGTTCCTCATTCTGATTCTCATCCCGGTTTCCGTAGTTGGGGCAGCCTATTTGGCAATCGAAGACCAACCCTTAATCCAACGCGACGTTCGACTCACGCCGAAAGAAGTGCAACAAGCGAAAAAGCTGTTTAAGGAACATGATCCTCGATCATTACAACATGGCGAAGTGAAAACTATCACGGTGAGCAGGCAGGATTTAGACTTGGCACTCAATTACCTGGTGCATTTGGTTGGGAACGGCGGTTCCATCGTGACCGTCACGGATGGATATCTCATGAGCAAAACCACGGTCAAACTCCCCAAGAATCCCGTGGGAGAATTCATTAATGTTGATCTGGGAATTGCCCAAACAAAAGACCGGCCACAGTTAGCCCATTTACGAATCGGACAACTCACAATTCCCCAATGGCTGGCCGAAAAGAGCCTTCAGCTCGCTCTTAGCCGAGCGTATCATGACACAGGGTCACCAGCAGCTAGTGAGATCATTCACCAGGTCGCCATTCACCCTGACCACATTCAAATTACCTATCAATGGAATTCTTCCATAACGGAAATTGTACGAAGTACCTTGGTGAGTCCGGAAGACCAGGAGCGACTCAAGGCCTATCATCAACGGCTCACCCAGGTCAGCACCACCATTGGATCACAATCCACCGTGTCTCTCGTCACCCTCATGCAGCCCTTGTTTGCGTTGGCACAAGAACGTTCCAAAGACGGCAACGTCATTCAAGAAAACCGGGCCGTCATTCTGGTACTTGCGGATTATATTAATGGCCGAGGGTTGCGGCGGCTGGCTCCCGATTCCGAGCATTGGGCGCAACCCATTCAGCATAAAGTCACCTTGTCCGGACGAAAAGATTTTTCCCAGCATTTTATCATTTCCGCGGCCTTGGCCATGGAAGGTGGCGATATGATCTCCAATGCCATCGGCCTCATGAAAGAAGTGGATGATTCCCGTGGCGGCAGCGGGTTTAGTTTCACCGATTTGGGCGCTGACAAAGCCGGCACACGTTTCGGCCAACTGATAACCACATCTAAGTCAGGTCCACAGCTCCAGCAAAAACTCGCCCGCGCCATTCGCGAACAAGATTTCATGCCGGAAACTAAAGACCTTCCTGAAGGTTTATCCGAATCAGAATTTCTCCAACGTTTTGGTGGAGTGGATAGCCCACGGTATAACAAGGTGGTCGCCAAAATTGACCAACGGGTCGCCGATCTTCCTCTCTATCGAAATTAGACCTTTCTCTTAACAATCCAAATGTTGTCCGCCCATTTCTGAGAAACAACTTTCCCTGCGAAACAGAAAGGCAGCACTCCAAAAAGATCATGGAATTCCTGTGCTCCTCAGCATACTACGCTCTTTACTTCTAATCGTTCTGCATCATCCTCTCTAGAATTCACCTTGACTCCACTTCCCCGGAGGCTTATGATTTTTATATAACATGGCTTGGGGGGTCGCTAATGGGATAATCCTCGGGCTTCTGCCTAGCACTACGTCTGAAGAAACAAAACTAAGCCTTTTCGGTGATGACAACCGAAAAGGCTTTTTTAATTCCCCCATGTCATCCACAATATTATGTCACCCTCAAAACCGCGTAAATTTTGCCTATAGAAAGGGAAGGAGAGACGCGGCCAAAGACTCGCAAGTCGGCACAGCACCCATTGAGAATGATGGGAAGGTTGTGAGTGGGGGAAGAACCCCCTGCCATCAATAACCATCTGTATTCTTCAAAGGAGGTGTATCATGTCAACTCCCAAATCCTCATCATTTTTTGGATCAACCCAAACCACCAACGGTTGCGTCATGGTGGTGGAGGACGATCCAAATATCAGAAACCACGTGTCCAAACTTCTGGAGAAAAAAGGGTATGACGTCATCGAGGTAGAAAACGGCACAAAGGCCATTGAAACTATTGGATCTGGAGAGAACCCCTTGGTAGTCGATGTGGTCATTGCTGATATCGACAAACCCAAGGGCATGGAAGCCATTAACTTCCTTAAAAAAGAGTATCCCCGTGTGTCAGTGATCGCATTAACGGGATTGGAAGAGAAGTTAAAGACCACTCAAGTAGAAACCAAAGTGGTCATTCTCGGGGCAGGAAAAGGTGGCTCTGCGTTTCTTGACCTATTGAATCACCTTCCCGAAGTCGAAATTGTAGGCATCGCGGATAAAGTCGCCTCAGCTCCTGGATTAATTAGCGCCCGTCAACTTGGGGTCCCTGTTTGGGATAATATCATAGAACTTATCGCCCAGGAGGACGTGAATCTGATTGTGGATGTCACCGGGAACCCTGAAATGGCTCAGATTATTGAAAAACATAAAAGCGATACAGCCGAAATTCTTAGTGGGACTGCCTCAAAACTTCTCTGGGATGTGGTCCGATACGAATCACAGATGCAAAGCCATGTCCTCCAAACGGAAAAGATGTCTAATCTCATGAAGGCTGGAATGATCTTTGATTACCTCATCAAGCCTGTAAAAGAAGATAAAATTAACTCCGTGATTATCCAAGCCATGGATCACCGGGAAATCGCCAAGCTCTAAACACACTGACCCTGGCCATGAGGATGTAAACCATACATAGCAGGTCCACAAAAGAACACCGTTACAGGGAAAAAACATACGCACCATAGGAGAGAAGAAATACACCTCTGCTGTGGTGCCTTCCCAGACATTTACCCTCCCCCAAATCCGTCTTTTTGAATGGCAGAGAGTTCGCAACTTCATCCTAAAGGCCGTCAAACTTGTCGCTAAAAATTGCTCGGCCAGATATCCGATCGCGTTATCCAATTTCTCGAGATTCCACCTCCAACCACCATGGTCGTTCGTGTTGCGAAGCCATACGAAAGGCCTTAGGATTCCTTTCCAGACAAAAGGATTCGAATCAATTCCATCATGGCAAAGAGTTGGGGTTGATCATTTCCCAACAGGCGCAGCAACTCAAAACCATACGATGAATAACTCTCTTCAGGCCATCTCATTATCAGGAATTTTGTGGGCCTTTGCGCCAACGCTCATTGTTTTGGCCATTCTGTATGGATGGAAGCTCAATTTAAACGCTACACTGCATGCCATCACACGCATGTTTGTTCAATTACTGCTCATCGGATATGTCCTCGTGTTTATCTTTGAGACCGAACATGCCGGCGTAATTCTTTCAGTGTTAGGGGTGATGCTAGTTGCGGCAAGCTGGATTGCATTACGACCAGTCAAAAATAAACACCCTCGGCTCTACCAAGATGCACTCCTCGCCATTGTGATTGGCGGAGGACTCACTCTGGGGCTAGTCACTCAAGTCATCCTCGAAGTCCAACCCTGGTTCTTGCCACGGTATGTAGTCCCTTTGGCGGGAATGCTCTTTGCCAGTGCCATGAACGCCGTCAGCTTAGCTGCTGAACGTTTCGAGGCAGAATGCGGAAGAGACCGTTCCTATGCCGAAGCCAGAAATACGGCACTACGTGCAGCCCTTATCCCTGTAACCAATTCATTGTTTGCCGTCGGGCTAGTTTCCTTGCCCGGCATGATGACTGGTCAAATTCTTTCCGGCATTTCCCCCCTCATCGCGGCCAAGTATCAAATAGTCATTATGTGCACCGTCTTTGGCAGTTCTGGAATTTCCGCAGCTCTCTATTTGACATTCGCAAAGAAGCATTCATCCCTAAAACAAATAGATGCCCCGATTCATTGATTTCCCGGCACTACCGAGAGCCAGAAAACCCCAACTGCCGCCAGGCTTCATAGACGACCACCGCCACGGCATTACTCAAATTGAGACTCCGGCTCTCGGGTCTCATGGGAATACGAAGACGATGTGAAAGTGGCAAGGTATCCAAAAAATCGACAGGAAGGCCTCGGGTTTCTGGTCCAAAGATCAAAGCATCGCCAATCTGAAAGGAAACTTCCTGATAGGGCTGCCGGCCCTTCGTGGTGATTCCAAATATTCTGCCAGGCTTTCTTTTTTCCAGATAGGCATCCAAACTTTCATGAACCGCCATGTTGGCTAATTCACGGTAATCAAGCCCCGCTCGTCTGGCCTTTTTGTCATCGATTTTAAAACCCAAGGGCCGGATCAAATGTAAGGGGAAGCCTGTGTTCGCACAGAGCCGGATAATATTCCCCGCGTTTTGAGGAATTTCCGGTTGATAGAGAACAATATCGAGCATGGAAGCGGTAGTGGTTGGAAATGAAAAAAGAACGGCTGCGATTTAAACTCACAGGGACAGGTTTAGAGAGGGACGGGTGACGCTATTAATTGGATCCACAACATTTTTTATATTTTTTTCCGCTTCCGCAGGTGCAGGGATCATTCCGTCCGACTTTGGGTTGGGCACGAACTACCGTCTGTCCTTTGGGTTGCACACTGTCATGGTAATACCACGTCCCATCCTGTTTTCGAAATAGGCTGAGTTCATGATGAATTTGTGGGCCTTCATCTGTGAGAAAGGTGGCTTTAAATTCAACCGTACCACTTTCATCATCCGGACCTCCCTGCTTGGTCTCAACAATTTCTAATCCTTGCCAATTCGTTGACTCCGCCCATTGCCGGCTCCCCTGCATATCAATATCGGCACGGCTTTTCGGATCATGGGTACGCTCGATAAAATCCATTTCAATCTGCGTATAGGCGGTATACCTCGCCCTCATGAGTTGCTCGGCCGTCGCAGCTTGTTTTTTCCCTTTAATGAGCGGCTCACAACACTGACTGTACTTCGCCCCACTTTGACATGGACATTCCATTCGACACTCCAATGAAGGTTAGACCAAAATGGTCTTCTTGTACTTCCCTAAGAAAGAGAAGTCAAAAGTCTCCATTCCAGGCATTTCAAGAAATTTCTTAATCCGCCACAACGAAATGTCGTGTACTTCTTGAAATATCACGGTTCCTCTTTTTTTTATTGTGCCTAGTCACCAATAGAATCAATGCGTTACATTGAGTTTGTATTGGCATGCCCTGTGCTAGTATGAATCCAGGCAAAAAGGCAAGATAAACTAGGAATTAATCGGAGTACAAGAATGCCCATGTACGCTATGAAGTATTATTGGAAAACCTATACGACCCTCACCCTCCTGACTATTGCCCTTGCTCTCGGGATGGGAGGTGCGGTTTTCCATTACCTGACTCAAGCCTATGCTTCAAAAACGGACCAGGCTCCGGAACACATGCCTACACCAACTGTTGATGTCGTCACGCTACAACCACAGTCTGTGCGCACGTGGAGGGAATTTTCAAGCCGTTTACGAGCAGTGGATTATGTCGAAGTCCGTCCGCAGGTAGGAGGCACCATTACTCAGGTACTTTTTGAAGAGGGGGCCATCGTTCATAAAGGGGATCCTCTTTTTGTGATTGATCCAAGACCTTTTGAAGCTGAATTTGCAAGTGCGCGAGCGGAGTTAGAATCGGCCCGCTCGCGCGCCACTATGGCCAAACAGGAACTGAGCCGTGCGCAAGGGTTGGTAAAAAAGAACGCTATCTCTCAAAGCCGTTTTGATGCGGCCACCAATGACTATAAAGTTGCGATAGCCTCAATCAACGCAGCCAAGGCACGAATCACACGCGCCACACTTGATCTCGAATATGCGCATATTAAGGCACCAGTCACCGGACGAATCAGTCGCGCCGAAATTACCGAAGGCAATGTCATTGAAGCCGGTCCTAACGCCCCAGTACTGGCCACAATTGTTTCCGTGGATCGACTCTACGCAGAGTTTGATGTGGATGAACAGACCTATGTCAGCACCAGACGCCAGGCAACTGGAGACACAATGCCTGTTCAGTTAACACTGACGAGTGATCAAAGTGTGATCTATGAAGGGATCATTCACTCATTCGACAATCAACTCGATACCACGTCTGGCACGATTCGGGCTCGGGCTATATTTTCCAACACTGATGGCGTCCTGGTTCCAGGAATGTTTGCCACAGTTCAAATGGGGTCTCCGACAGAACAATCAATGTTGCTCATTAATGATCGAGCAGTGCGAACGGATCAAGATAAGAAATACGTGTATGTGGTGACACCTGAAAATACTGTCGCCTACCGCGAGGTCAAACTCGGTCGAGCCATTGAAGGAAAGCGTATGGTCCATTCGGGTCTCGAAGCGGGAGATCAAGTCCTGGTAAACAGTTTGCAACGTGTGCGCCCAGATATGGAAGTCCAGCCAATCGAACTCTCGAACTCCATCACGCCGAAATTTGAATCATGAACATCGCAAAATTCTTTATCGATCGCCCAATTTTTGCGGGAGTGCTCTCCACCCTTATTTTTTTGGGCGGCCTCATTGCCATGTTTCAACTTCCGATTTCGGAATATCCGGATGTCGTCCCCCCCTCCGTGTTGGTGAACGCGCAATTTCCTGGCGCCAATCCCAAGGTTATTGCCGAAACCGTCGCCACGCCTCTGGAAGAACAAATTAATGGCGTGGACAACATGCTGTATATGTACTCGCAATCAACCTCTGACGGAAAGATGACGTTGACGGTCACCTTTGAATTGGGGACAGATCCAGATCTTGCTCAACAGCTCGTGCAAAACCGCGTATCCCAGGCTCTGCCGCGCCTCCCTGCCGTTACCCGCCAGTTAGGGGTCACCACAATCAAAAGCTCTGCCGACCTGACCATGGTCGTCCATCTGAAATCACCCAACGACCGATATGACATGCTCTACCTCCGTAACTATGCGGTCCTCAATGTCAAAGATGAATTAGCCAAAATTCCCGGCGTCGGGCAGGTCCTGCTCTTTGGCGCTGGCGACTATGCCATGCGCCTTTGGCTGAACCCCGAAAAAATTGCCGAACGCAATCTCACTGCGGGAGATGTGGTGAATGCAGTCCGAGAGCAAAACGTGCAGATCGCGGCTGGCATCATCGGTGGTGCGCCATATGCGGATGTCGTTGAACTTCAGTTGCCCGTCAATGCCAAAGGTCGACTGGAAACTCCAGAAGAATTTGAAGAGATCATTATTCGGACAGGTCTCAATGGACAAATCACCAGGCTCAAAGATGTGGCAAAGGTAGAAATGGGCGCTTCGGAATATGCTCTGCGCTCGCTCCTGAATAACAAAAATGCCGCCGCCATCCCCATCTTTGCTTCACCAGGCGCCAATGCGTTGGATATTTCGAATAATGTCCGCCACAAAATGGAAGAGTTGAAAAAAAACTTTCCTGAAGGCCTGGATTATAGCGTGGTTTACGATCCGACCGTTTTTGTCAGGGGTTCGATTAAAGCCGTCATTAAAACCTTACTCGAAGCCGTCGCCTTAGTGGTATTGGTGGTGATTTTGTTTCTTCAAACATGGCGGGCCTCGATCATTCCGTTGCTCGCCGTGCCTGTCTCCATTATTGGCACCTTTGGGCTCATGTACCTGTTCGGATTTTCCATAAACGTCCTCACGCTGTTCGGACTGATTCTCGCCATTGGCATCGTGGTGGATGATGCCATCGTGGTCGTGGAAAATGTGGAACGCAATATTGAAAATGGCCTTTCACCCAAAGAGGCCACGTACAAAGCCATGCGTGAAGTCAGCGGCCCGATCATCGCCATTACGTTGACCCTCGTTGCCGTGTTCGTGCCAATTGCGTTTACCAGCGGGCTCACTGGACAGTTCTACAAACAATTTGCCTTGACCATTGCCATTTCCACGGTCATCTCTGCGTTCAACTCGCTGACCTTAAGCCCCGCCATAGCAAGCTTGCTGCTCAAACCTCAAGGCCAAGCCAATGATTGGCTGACACGGAGCATGAACAAAGCCTTTGGCCCGTTTTTTCAGGGTTTCAATCGTTTTTTTCGCTTTAGCTCAGAAAAATATTCAAGTGGCGTGGGGAAAACTCTGGCCCGTCGAGGTGCAGGGCTTGCCCTCTATGTAGTTTTACTCGTCATGGCCTACGGCATGTTCAAAACGGTGCCCAACGGTTTTGTGCCAGTGCAAGACAAACAATATCTCGTCAGTTTTGCGCAATTGCCTGATGGCGCAACGTTGGACCGTACGGAAGCCGTCCTTCGCGAAATGTCGGACATGGCACTACGCATCCCTGGCGTGGCCGGGGCCGTCGGCTTTCCAGGACTCTCGATCAATGACTTTACCAATAGTTCAAGCGCCGGGATCGTGTTTCTCCCACTTGATGATTTTGATCAGCGCACCGATCCGTCGAGGTCAGCCTTCGCAATCACCCAGACCCTTCAACAACAATATAACGGCATTGAAGAAGCCTTTGTGGCGATTTTTCCACCACCACCAGTCCAAGGTCTCGGCACCATTGGAGGGTTTAAACTGCAGATCGAAGACCGAACCGACCAAGGCTATCAAGCCTTGCAGGAGGCCGTGGGGAACGTCCTGGCCAAAGCCTATGCCTCTCCAGAACTGACCGGAGTATTCTCCAGCTACAAAATCAATGTGCCGCAATTGTATGCGGAATTGGATCGTACCAAAGCCAAGCAACTTGGGCTCAATATCAATGAAGTGTTTGAAGCCATGCAGGTCTATCTCGGCTCGCTCTATATCAATGACTTCAATGCCTTTGGACGCACTTATCAGGTCATTGCCCAAGCCGAAAAACAGTTTCGCGATGCACCGAACGATATTCTGAATCTCAAGGTTCGAAATCAACGTGGGGAAATGGTGCCTCTAGGATCAATCGTGCACATCAGCGAAACCTTCGGACCGGAATCGGCTCAACGATATAATGCCTTCCGCGCCGCGGATCTGAATGGGAATGCCGCGCCTGGATATTCTTCAGGCCAGGCACAGGAAACAATCACGCGAATCTTAGAAGAAACGCTTCCACAGGGCATGCAATTTGAGTGGACGGACCTCACCTATCAGCAAATACTGGCCGGGGATACTACAATGTATGTGATACCTTTGGTGCTGTTCCTTGTGTTCTTGGTGTTGGCTGCACAATATGAAAGTTTGACTCTTCCGCTCGCGATCATACTCATCGTTCCGATGAGTATGCTGTCGGCTTTAATCGGTGTGTGGCTGTCAGGAGGCGACAATAATATCTTCACCCAGATCAGTTTGTTTGTACTCATGGGACTCGCGACGAAAAACGCGATCCTCATTGTGGAATTTGCACGCGAGCTGGAGCATCAAGGCCAAAGCATTGTCCAAGCTGCCTTGGAAGCCTGTCGTTTGCGATTACGCCCAATTCTCATGACCTCATTTTCGTTCATTATGGGTGTCCTGCCGATGGCCATCTCTTCTGGCGCGGGAGCGGAAATGCGAAATGCCATGGGTATTGCCGTGTTTTCAGGCATGCTGGGTGTGACCTTTTTCGGACTTTTTCTCACGCCTGTGTTTTATGTCGTCTTACGCAAGCTGGAAACCCGCACGACTAAAACGGAAATTACCAAAGATGAGCTGAGTCATGATGTGGTTCCGAATAATTAATAATCCCAGGCTCATATTCCTGATCGGAAGTCTGCTGGCATTGTCGGCCTGCTCCGTTGGGAGGGAATACCACACACCGAAAACCGAGACCTTGGCTCAAGACAAATTCTTGGAACAAGACCAGGGACGTTTTCGCGCAACGGAACCAGTTGCCGCATGGTGGCGACAATTGGGGGATGACCAACTTACCTTGTTGGTGGAACAGGGGCTTGAGCATAACCTGGATATTCAAATTGCCCTCGCAAATCTGCAAGAAGCTCGCTTCTTGTTGAGTGAGACCACTTTCGATCGTTTTCCCACAGTGGAAACTCAAGGAAAAGTGACACGCCAATTACAAAGTAAAGAAGCGATATTTCCGCCATTTGGCAACCGGACGCAGACCACCTATAACGCCGGGTTTGATGCATTCTGGGAACTCAATTTGTTTGGCCGTGTCAGCCAGCGAATCGCCGCATCCGAAGCCAATTTAGAGGCACGGGAGGCAGATCTTGATGCCACCTATGTCACGATCGCTGCGGAAGTCGCTCGAACCTATGTAGAACTCCGTGGTGGGCAATACCGTCTCGAGGTCGCGAGGCGAAACGCGGACAATCAACAACAGACCTACAACCTGACAAAGGACTTGTTTGAAGCCGGCGCCAGTGACGGGCTGGACATGGAACGCGCACGAACGCAATTAGAATTGACCAAGTCCACAATTCCACCACTCGAAGCCGAAGTGAACTCGGCCATGAACCGCCTTGCAGTGCTGACCGGACAACCCCCAACGACGTTTCATGTAATGTTACAGTCCGTAGAGCCGCTTCCGTCCATTCCCACCACCGTCGACGTTGGAGACCCAATGGCCCTGCTTCAACGCCGGCCGGATATCCGGGCAGCCGAGCGAGACCTTGCAAGCGCAGTTGCGGAATATAATGTGAACGTGACGGATCTCTATCCTAATGTCACGGTTAAAGGAAGTCTTGGGTTTTCCTCGACGTCGATTTCCGATCTCGTCACAGGATCAGCAGGAACATATCTCATCGGCCCACAAATCAACTGGGCCGCATTCAACCTTGGCCGTGTCTTCGCTAGGATAGATGCCGCAGATGCGCGGGCCAAGGCCCGCTTGGCGTCCTTTGAAAAAACCGTATTGCGAGCTCTGGAAGAAACTGAATCCGCGATGGTTAATTTTTCCCGGCAGGAACAAAGCCGCGCACGCCTCCAAGACGCCGCGGTCTCAAGCGCGAAGGCCGCAAAGTTTGCAGAGGAACGATTCGACGCTGGAATTGATAATTTTCTGGATGTACTCGTCGCTCAGGCGACGATGCTGGAAGCGCAAGATCGTTTGGCTAACAGCGAGATTAATGTTGCGTTGAATTTGGTGGCAATTTATAAAGCCCTCGGTGGCGGATGGCAGGTAAAAACTCCCTCGACCAACCTATCGACCGATGTAGCTGTCGTCCCCACCGCTACGCGACAAGACATTGTTGATTCGTTTATGCAGAAGGTGCCTACATCAAAAGGCCAGTAATAAACTGCCAGCTATGATTTCTGAGTTACAACCTCATTCAGTTAAGGCGTCCAGGCCGGTATACGGATAGATACACGGAATTGGCCTTTTTTCTAATCCACGGAAATCGAAAGAGGGTCCGAATCTGGCTGGCATATTGCCCAATATTGGCTTGTTGCCATAGCCCTTTTTCAAAATAGGGTTGATTCTCCAAATCACTGACAAACCCCGCGAATTTCTTTTCTGTAAAAAAACTCACGGCCCAACTATTCGTCCACCTCGGTTGACAATGCCGGACATAATCATCCACCTCGTAAAGCAAGGCTTGCGCCTTCGTCAGATCCATCATGACGGTTTCACTCGTCAGAAGAAACAGCACATCGTGGTCGTGAGGAATACGGATAAGTCCAATCGCATCCTGTAACTTCTGACACAGAAGCTCATCAATGATGTAGACATCAGGCTGTCCCGGATCACCTTTGGGAATCGTGACTGAATGTGGTGCATCCTTTTGGCAAACGAATTTTATGCCAGACGGTGGACAATCCCACTGAAGAAGGACTCCGGACTGCTGAATATTCTCCAATAACGACCGAATCTGATGATTCAAGACAATCCTATCCTGAACCGACTCTCCAGGAAGCAGGCGAATACTTCGTGACCCAAAATTTCCGAGAAAGGAGGTTTGGATGAGAGGAAGGTGCTCTCCCTCCAGACGAAACGCTTTAAACCATTTGGAATCATTCGGAGGTGTCCATGGAAGATCATGAACATCGACAGAAACTGGCTCCGCACTGACATTGGTTAAGTGAACGTGAAACTCATACAAGCTTGGCTGAGGTTTTTTTAACGAAACCTCTAAGGCCAAAGGCAATCGGGGTTCCTCTTCAGGATCATCGCCCGAATTTGCGGCAGGGATCAGGGAAGGAACCCCAGCCACTCCTAGCCCCCCCAGAAACACCACGGCATAAAAAACAATCATGGCCCATCTAGTTACCATGGCGCAGACGGTCTTCGAATAAAAAGATTGGCTCCATGCCTTTTTCATATTAAAACGCACCCTTAATCTAAGGGGAGACAACCCCGGCTCCCCCGCCTTCGGCCATCTATCCTATGCTATACTGAATACATGATTGCATATGAAAGTTTTTTCCTTTAAGAATTTTCAGACTTACCCACGCATGTTGATACAACAGTCAAAAACTCTCGACAAGTCCGGCTTTTTCACCATGACATGTTGCACCATGAATTTCCAACCATAGGTAAAATCCATGTTCACCACGACATACAACAATTCTCACAAACATAATTTGTCAACCGACAAAAAATCTTCACGGGTCCTTGACCCCATTCTGGCCCTGGCCCTTCTCCTCTGTTCGACCACTCCGGCCTTGGCCCAAGACCTGCCAATGACTCCGGAACAAGAAATCCTGGCGGATGCGGAAGCCGCTTGGATGGAAGGTACGACACCACTTGCCTTGGAAATTCTCCGCCAAGGAATTCAAGACCATCCAGACGCGCTAGAGTTACAAAAACTGCGTGGCGATATTCTCGTCACCACTCGTCGCCCACAAGAAGCCCTTGAGGCCTATGACGCAGTTCTTCACAAAGCGCCGGACGCGCTGAATGCCCTTTGGGCCAAATGGAGTACTTTATTACGTTCCGGGCAGAGCGACCAGGCCATCGAAGAGTTTCAACGCATTGCCCAATATGATCCCACGAATCCCTTAGTACCCCTGCGATTGGCCCAAGAGCTGAGAAAGATTGATCGTCTGGAAGAATCCTTTGAATGGTACAAAAAAGCGCTGGCCCTCGGCCCTGACCTCCCTGGCTGGCGACTCGCCAAAGCCCGCGCCCAGTTTGATATCCTGGATGGTCGAGGTGCCCGTGACGAAGTGAAACAAGTGCTCGCCATGGTTGCTCCCGGGTCGCCGGAAGAGACCGCTGCTCGCAATCTGCTTTCTGTTGTGTATGGCGCCACCAAAGAACGGGGCCGACGGTATCAGTACATTTTCAGCCCCGAAGGCACAGCAGCAGAACGCAAGGAATGGGCCGCAATCCGTGCCGATTCCTGGAGACTTGTCGAAGAAGGACGCTATGCCGAAGCCGAACCGCTGTTACGCCGCGTGATCGAACTCAAGCCCAGCGACTATCGGGCCAGCCATGATTTGGGACGAGCCCTTATGGGCATGGATCGATGTCAAGAGGCCGTCGATATCTTTGAAAAAATGGTGGGGCTCAACCCCTCGGATGAAGTGTATACCGACACCTTTTACCGCATGGGGCTGTGCCTCATGAAGTTGGAACACTGGAAGGAAGCGCTGATTCATTTCCAAATACTTCATGACGCTGCGCTGGAATTTGAGCTCAGTACAAAAGAGGCCCCAGTCCCTGGAGGACTGACAGTTCTGGATATCAAAAAAATTGAGCAGCGGTTAAAAGAAGTTCGGGAACATCTTCCCGCGGCCGAACTACCGAAGGATGACGCCAATGAGCGTATTCCCTTGGCCAATGGCTCGAAGCCCGAAGGTCAATCCGAGGAGGAACTGTACAAGAAACTCGCCTCGAAACGATTGGAACCCGAGGACCCTATTTTTACACGGGCTTCCTTAATGGGTCGAGATGCGGATTTCAGCTTATTTCGACATGTGATTCCAGCTGGTCGCGTCATGCGAGATGATTTACCGGGAGGGGCTCATGAATTTATTCCGATCAACCCTGGGGATACATTTCCCACGACACAGGAAGAGATATTTTTAGTATTCGGGCTCGTAACCGCATCCTATGATGAGGTCGCCCTGGCTACCCAATGCTACCTAGAAACTTCAGAAATCACCCTGGAGCAACAGCCATTGGCACAAGATCGCATCGTCATGGCCATGAGTGAACAAACTGGTTACTTTCTCCTATCTCCACCAGAAAAAGGCTGGCTTCCAGGTTTGTACCGCTGCGGATTGTTTGTGGGCAATACGATCACGGCCTATACTCACACCGACGAAGTACGGTTCCGCATTATCGAACCCACCCCGTCGACCTAACACCTGAACATGAAAAAAGGCCAACACCCCAAACACATATAACCATGTGCGAGAGGTTGGCCCTTTTCCTTGACCACAAGAGAACCGACCTGGCCTAGTGCGTGCCCCCCTCTTTAATATTCAACACCTTCACATCAAAATACAGTGTTTGCCCAGCCAGGGGATGATTGAGGTCGAGGATCGCCGTTTTGTCGCGAATCTCCGTCACTTTGGCATACATCGGTTTTCCAGTTGGATCTTGGCCTTCCAAGACTTGCCCGACCTTTAATGAATCACCAGGAAGCTGTTCTTTCGGCACTTCAATTATGGCCTGCGGATTCACTGGCCCATATCCTTCTTCCGGCGTGACCACGACCTGTTTTTCTTGGCCAACCGCCATCCCTTCCAATCGCTTCTCAAGACCAGGAATAATTTGCATCGAGCCCTGCGTAAAGACCAAAGGCTCGGCCGCGACATTGGTATCCACAATTTTTTTATCCTCCAACCGTAAGGTATATTCCAACGATACTTCTTTGCCATGAGAAATAGTCAAGGCCTGAGGAGCTTGGGCCAAGCTCAGGGAACTGATGTTGAACGTAAACACAACCAACCACAAGACAACTAAGACACGTTGAATCCGAGCGCGAAGGGACATGGGACAACTCTCCTTGTAATCACACCGACGTAAGAAAGAAAAAATAGGCTGGAAGTGTTCGCGGAAAAGGCGGAACAAACGGGACAGGCGTTCAGTCCCAGACTATTGGTGAACGGATAAAATTATCTTACCAAATACCTTAAGTAGGTTTCCAACAACCTGAAATGCTGGGGTTGTTGGCCAATCGGTTTACATTATGGAATGTCTCGAATTTGGATGGAATCGACCCGATGTTGCGCCAGGACATCTGAAATAATCACGACTTTTTCTCCCATTTGGAAATGTTCCCGTTCCTTTAAAATCCTAAAGGCCGTTTGCAACGTCTTTTCAGGGTCGGAGCTAAAATTAATTCTGAAGGGGAACACTCCGCGATTGAGTGTCATGGTCCGACGGGATTGACTCATGTTAGTGAAGGCATAAATATTGGTGAAAAATGGGCGACAATTTGAAACGAAGTCGGCCATGATTCCCCTTCTCGTGATCACAACAATCCCTTTGGCTTGCAAGCCTCCTGCAAGTTGGACGGCTGCGATGGCTAATTGTTGTTTATCTTTTGTCCGCTGCAAATTTTTCGCAAATTGCAATCCAGGGATCGCTTCGGTTTTGATTGCAATCTTTCGTAGGTGCTCAACACATTTAATCGGATATTTCCCCACCGTGGTTTCACCAGAAAGCATCACGGCATCCACTTCTTCATAAACCGCATTGGCCACATCCGTCACTTCCGCGCGAGTAGGGATCGGATTGTGAATCATCGACTCCAGAAGATGGGTCGCGACAATCACCCGCTTTCCATATTCCGCGCAGAGTCTGACGATTCGACGCTGGACGTTTGGTAAATCCTCCAGGTTGATTTCTGCTCCCAAATCTCCTCGAGCCACCATAATGCCATCGGCTTCCTGAATGATGTCTTCCAGGTTGCGCACCCCTTCCTGGTCTTCAATTTTCGCAATAATTTTTACCCTCCCGGCTTTGTGGCCCATGAGGTGTCGTAACCGTCGAATATCCTCAGCTTCTCTAACAAACGACAGGGCAATAAAATCCACATCCGCCGCCAAGCCAAACGCAATATCCTGTTCGTCCTTTTGCGTAATCGCCGGAAGATTGACACGTATGCCTGGCAAATTAACATGGCGTTTACTTTTCAACACCCCCCCATCAATGACACGACACTGCATGAGACGATCTCTTTTCTCCAGGATTTCAAAATTAATCAACCCATTATCCACAGTAATTTTGTCACCCACGTTTACCGACTCCATAATTTCGGCATAGTTGATGTGAATAGAACTTTCCTCCACATCCAGAGGTCCGCGTGCAGCAATCGATACGATCGTGCCTTCCTGTAAATTGAGATCCTGGACCAGATCCCCTGTTCGAATTTCTGGGCCTTGGGTATCCAGGAGAATCGGAATCGGAAATTCAACCTTTTTGTTGAGGGTCTTTATATGCTTGATCACCTTGGTATGGGATTCGTGAGTGCCATGAGACATGTTCAACCGAACAATGTCCATGCCGGCATCATACATTTTGCGCAACATCTCGTAAGATTCTGTCGCCGGACCAATCGTACAAATAATTCGTGTTTTCTGCATAAGCCCTTCTTGGAAGAATGAAATCTTTCTGATTTTGGAGTTATTTCCCAAATTGGTCAATAATGTGAAAGACAAGAGGCCTGGCGTATGACCAAGGATACAGGTATTTTCCAAGTCAAACTCTCTGTTTACGACGAAGCCAAAAAACATATAGGATATAGAATTTTCCGCGTTTAGGTAGTTGAAAGCTGGACGCGTAAACGAGGTAAAGGATGAATGCAAAAGCCGAAAATCTGAATTTTGTGACCATCAATGGTCTTCTCTCTTACGGGGAAGCCTTAGTCCGACGTCCGTCAGTGGAGGGTGCAGAACTCCCTCCCGCTCCAGGTCCATCAGAAGATCGCCCAAAACGGGTGCTGGTGGCTATGACCGCAATTAGAGCGTTTGTCCATGATGCCCAAAAGGGTTTTGCCGATGCAGCAGCATATGGAAATGCCAGGCACCAGCTGATCCAACAAGCATGTGGAGGAGATGATTTGGTGTTTTTCGCAGCCTGGAATCAGCTCCTGGCTCAAGGGGAGCTTTCCGCTTTGATGCGAGCGCCAATCGGCGCCACAATCAAACCAACACGACGTCGCCCAGTGGCGATCGTGCCCCGCGAACACATGACTCCCAATTTGGCTGAAGGCCGGATCGTCCTGGACATAGGAAACGATCAATTTTGGTTGATGCCCAAGGACTTAAGCGACCGCACATTATTTCTGACCATGCGGCACGGAGTCTCACAGGTCGACAGTAAGAAGTTTCGTGTGGGACGCCGGTTGAAGAACGTGCTTGATCCCGAGCGAGGAATCCCTAAAGCAGAGGCCATTGGAACCGCCCTTGCCCGAACTTTAGGCCTGGTAGGAAAACAACTGGACTTCCTCCACCTGCATAACTACCTGGACCCAAAATCATTTGTGCATATGGTAAGTCGCAGTCCCAATACTCGTCAGCTCTTTGAACGGGTCGTCTCCATCCTGTCCCCGGATACAGCCAAGACGACTCAACCCATTGTAGAAGGTGCATTAGAATCACAAGACTTCGGATGGGCCACCGGCATTGAAAAAACCGCCGAACTCGAAGAAGCCGCTAAAGCCTTTGGCGTGGATACGAAGACAGCCCAGCGTCTGATTAAACACCCACTTTATAGTTATCCGGGGGGCCATTCGTTTTTTGAACTCTATGTGGACTTGGTAGATGGGTTCCATCATTTGGGCCAGACCCACCAGGGAGAGGTCCTGTGTTTGTATACACACAGCTCGACATTACGGGCACTTTTAATATTTCTAGATCCTCGTCCATTCAGCGAGGCCTTTTCTGAATTTGGCGCCTATAAGGAAGGACAGGATAACGTCGTGCTCCTGACCTTTGAGCACGGTCAATTGTCGGGATATTCCACGGCAGTCGGACTTTCAGAACGGGAACGTGCAGCCCGCGAGGCCTGGAAAACCGTAGAACAAGAACGTCGTGATAAGGTCACACTTCACCCACGCCAAATTCGGCGGGTGGTTGCCTTGGTCTCAGGTGGAGATTTTGCAGGTGCCGGAGCGGCATTGAAGGAACTTCGCGTCACGGGAAATCGATTAGGTCTCGAAGTCTATTTCGTGCAACATGGCTTTCTGGGGTTGGCCAATAATTGGATAGAACTGGTAACCGAACAAAACACGCGTGGCATGAGCAATCATGCCAGCAGCCCAATTGGAAGTAGCCGCTTTGAAGATTTTAAAGATGAAGAGGTGCAACTGGCCGCTATTCATCATCTCAAACCATACATGGAAGATGGAGCATTGGTCGTGATGGGCGGTGACGGCAGTATGCGTGGGGCTCGTGCCATCTTTGAACGGTTTGGAATACAGGTCATCGGGATTCCAGGTTCGATCGATGACAATATTGCCGGGACCACCTCCCTTGGGCTTCAATCAGCAGTAGCTCTGGCCAATCAATCCATCGAGTCGCTGAAAGCGACGAGTGCGGCTATGGGAAGTGTATTTTTCGTGGAAGTCATGGGTGCGGGCTCCGGTCATTTAGCCTTAATGTGTGCCTATCAGGCACGCGCGGAAGGGCTGTTGGTCAACGAACATCCTGACCCTGATGCGTATATCGAAGAAGTCATTTTGGGAACATTGAAACAAACCTTGGGGGTCCAAAACAAAAGCCACATTATTGTGGTGGCCGAACGCACACCTCACTGCCATCATCCCGTGGGTGGAGTCCATGGTCTGGTCGACTATGTCGCCAATAGGATTTCCCAGTGGACCCACCTTCAAACAAGATCCGGATCTTACCCACTGTCCGTTGCCACGAAGGCCACCATTTTGGGCCATACACTCCGAGGTGCATCCCCGACACCGGTGGACAAAACCATGGCTCAACACCTCGCCTACGAAGCCATTCGAAGTTTGGTCGAACAGCCCCAAGAAGTCATCGGATGCATGTTAGCGTACCGAGACTCAGGAACCATTCAACCGATTCCCCTGCATGCGTTGGCACCCAAACCCTTTGATTGGGAATTGTTCGCTCGAATGCACGGAACCGAATTGGCATTGTAGCCGGTCCGACGTGTTCAAGGAATTCAGTCTGGGAAAATAGAATTAAGAGGCGGGGATAGCAAAGGCTTTCTCAATCAGTGCTTGCGCTTCTTCCTGAATCTTTCGAAGATGATCCTGCCCCTTGAAGCTCTCGGCGTAAATCTTATAGACATCTTCGGTGCCTGAAGGGCGAGCAGCAAACCAGCCGTTCTCGGTAATCACTTTCAGCCCCCCAATCGCACTATCATTACCAGGCGCTGCAGTCAGAATAGCTTTGATCTTCTCACCTGCTAAATGGTAAGCCTGCACTTGTTTCGGTGAGAGCTGTTTAAGACTGGCCTTCTGCTCTCGCGTGGCGGGTGCATCAATTCGCTCATACACTGGATCTCCCAATTCCTTCGTGAGATCGAGGTAGAGCTGGCCGGGATCTTTTCCTGTTTTGGCCATCATTTCCACGGCCAAAAGATCCAGAATGATACCGTCCTTATCGGTAGTCCAGACCGATCCATCACGACGAAGAAAGGATGCTCCTGCACTCTCCTCTCCTCCAAAACCCAGGGAGCCATTAAGAAGCCCATCCACAAACCATTTGAACCCGACCGGAACTTCAACGAGACGTCGTCCGAGTTTGCCGGCGACGCGATCGATCATACTGCTACTTACCACTGTCTTTCCGATGGCCGAATCCTCTTTCCAATCCGAACGGTGCGTAAAGAGATAAGAAATGGCCACAGACAAATAATGATTGGGGTTCATCAACCCACCACTGCGTGTCACGATTCCATGTCGATCGTGATCGGTATCATTAGCAAAGGCGATCTCGAAACGGTCTTTCATGGCAATCAGTCCGGCCATGGCATAGGGTGATGAACAGTCCATGCGGATCTTTCCATCCCAGTCCACACTCATGAAGCGAAAGGTCGGATCAACCGCGTCATTTACCACGGTCACGTCAAAACCGTAACGTTCGCTGATGGGCCCCCAATATGCCACCCCCGCACCACCAAGCGGATCGACTCCGATGGCGAGGCCTGCACTTCGAATCACCTCCATGTCGATCACCGTTCCAAGGTCTCCAACGTAGGAGCCCACGTAGTCGTACCGATAGGTCGTCGCAGCGCGGAGGGCCTTCTCATACGGAACACGCATGACCTCGCGCAGGTCATTGGCAAGGAACGCGTTCGCACGTTCCTCAATCCAGTTGGTCGCTAGAGTGTCGGCCGGACCACCGTGGGGAGGGTTGTATTTGATACCACCGTCTTCGGGAGGATTATGTGAGGGCGTGATGACGATGCCGTCGGCAAAGCCTTCACTACGCTCACTATTATAGCTAAGAATGGCATGAGAGATCACTGGTGTTGGGGTGTAGCCGAGGTCCTGATCAATCATTGCCACCACACCGTTTGCCGCCAACACTTCGAGTACACTTGTAAAGGCAGGTTCAGAGAGCGCGTGAGTATCCATGCCCAGAAAGAGTGGGCCGACAAGGGATTGTTGTTGACGATACAAGCAGATAGCTTGGGTAATCGCCAAAATATGCGCTTCGTTAAAAGAATTTTTGAAGGATGACCCTCGATGGCCTGAGGTACCGAACCCCACCAGTTGCTCGGGGATTGAGGGATCTGGGCGGCCCGTGTAATAGGCAGTCACCAACTTAGGAATGTTGGCGAGCATGGAAGGCTCAGTGGGTTTCCCGGCAAGGGGACTTACCTTCATTCTGATCTCCCCAAATCGCCCAGGAAGAATCTTTTCATCCCTGTTCGTGGCCTCGTTGTTCACGCAAGAACCGTGGGCGATCGCGAACCGAGATCATCCGAATAAGATCACGAACAGAAAGAATCCCTACGATGGCATGGTTTTCGGTTACCGTTAAATGACGAATACCTTTTTCAGCCATAAGATCACTGGCATCATGCACGGTTCGATTGATATCGATATCAATGAGGGGACAAGACATGACGCTACCAACCGTGACCTGATTGGGATCCTGATCACAACCAACGACTTTTTGGACAAGATCACGTTCCGTGACAATGCCTACGACAACCCCGTTTTGTGACACTAATAATGAGCCGATGCGCTTTTGGGTCATGGTGGTGGCGACGCGTAAAAGAGATTCCTCTCGATCAATCGTCACCATCGACTTCTGCATCAGGATACTCAAGGGCCGATAGACATCATCCAAATCACGAAGTGGCCCAGACGCGGCATACACAAAATGTTTTACCAAATCACGAACGGAAATCAGCCCCACAATATCATTTCCATTAGACACGCAAAGATGACGAACTCCTGACTGCTCCATCACATGACTGGCATCCAACATCGTGGACTCGATGGAAATGGTCTGAAGGGGCGTGGTCATGATCTGAGTCACCTTGGTGGCCGGGAGGGACAAACCTTGGGCCAGACCTTTCCGCACAAGATCGGTTTCTGAAAGCAACCCAATCATGGCAGATGATTGGGTTGCTTGCCCTTCTCCATGAACCAGGAGACATCCGATCTTTTGCTCAGCCATCCTTTTGGCTGCCTCCACGAGAGTCGTCGCCGCCTTGACCGAGACAAGATTCCGCTGCATAAATTTTTCCACTCGTTCACCTGGACTGGCCATAGAATTTTCCTTGGCGTTGAAGTAAATGAAGGGTTAGGAGCGAATCAGCATTACTCGTGAGCCAAGACATGATTGGAATACGATTGAGAATCCCAACGGCACGTTGCGTTTGTTGATCCTCTGCCTGGTATCTCCTGCGTCAGGGAATACAAAAAAAGCCAAAAGTTTTATCCCAAACAAAAAGTAGCGAAAGAAACCGTAGAGGGTCAAATGCGGTATGCGCTCTTAGGAAGAGGTCAAGAATTGGGATGGGATCGAGATGCAGGCGGGACAAATCCAAGAAACCAAAATTTAGCAGGTTGTCAATTTTCACTTTTGCCAATCAAATCAAGGCCTTACCAAAATCCGTCCCGAGTTTTCCCTGACACATGCACCCTATCTTTTCTGCAAAGTGCATGCTATGCTGGCCCTACTTTATCGCGTTGGACCTGGTGATAAAGAATAAGCAAACGAGGTCCTTTACCGATATTGTTTTGTCATAGAGTTCATTCGGAAGTTAGCCCCTTATCGCATCAGTTTCGCGTCAACGGATTCCACCTTCCCCATTCGCTATCTCTAAAACAAGACAGTGTCAAAATTTTCAAAGGAGGAACCGCATGGGTTCTAAAATTTATGTTGGTGGTTTACCGTATTCTGCAACCGAATCTGAGATCGAGACCTTATTCGGCGCGCATGGCACCGTAGAGTCTGCACGAGTCATCACAGACAAGTACACCGGGCAATCTCGCGGGTTTGGTTTTGTGGAAATGTCATCTCCAAGTGAAGCGGAAGCCGCTATTTCGGCCTTGCACTCTACGGAGATGGGTGGTCGTACCTTAACCGTGAACGAAGCCAAACCAATGGCCCCACGCTCTGGCGGTGGTGGTGGATTTGGTGGTGGAGGCGATAGAGGCGGCCGGGGCAACCGGTTTTAATCGTCACCAAGTAATTCCTATATTAGCGGCGTGGCTGGTTATAAAATCCAGCCACGCCGCTTTTCTTTTGCCGTTAAGTGATGGCAGTTCTTGAACCCATCGCGCAGTTTTGTGAAATGTAAATGTGATCGGCGTTTAATCCTCTGCCACCCGGGAGGGCTTTTGATACACGTGCGGGGATTTTCCGAGGTACACCTCTGCGGCTTCCATAAGGGTTTCAGACAACGTAGGATGGGGATGAATCGAGAAAGCCAGGTCTTCCGCCAAAGCTCCCATTTCAATGGCCAACACGCCCTCCCCGATCAACTCACCTGCTCCGGAACCGACTAGTCCCACACCCAAAATTTTCCCGGTCTCAGGATCAAGAATCAATTTAGTGAAGCCATCCGGTCTTCCAAGAGTCTGCGCTCTTCCTGAGGCTCCCCAGGGAAATTTTGCTATTTTGATTTCTCGATGACTTTTTCGCGCCTCGGTTTCCGTAACCCCAGCCCAGGCAATTTCCGGATCAGTGAACACGACTGCGGGAATCGCCCGGTGATCAAAGGCCTCTTCTTTTCCAGCAATCACTTCAACAGCCACATGGGCCTCTGCCGTTGCTTTATGAGCCAGCATCGCCCCCCCTACCACATCTCCAATCGCGGAAATCGCTGAGTCTGCGGTGTGCTGTTGATGATCGATTTCAACAAATCCATGTTCATCAGTTTTGACCTTGGTGTGTTCCAATCCGATTCCTTTTGAGTTGGGTTGACGGCCCACGGAAACCAGAATTTGATCGAACGTATGTTCTTTTTCAGAGACCGCTCCTTCTAAAACGGCTGTAAAACCGGAATTGCTTTTTTCAATGGATTCGACTTTGGTTTTGAGGAAAATATTTTCAAACTGCCTTTTTAATCTCAACTGAAGTGGTCTGACCAAATCCGCATCCACTCCAGGGAGCAAGCTGTCCATCATCTCCACCACCGTCACCTTACTACCAAACGCCGCATACACCGTTCCCATCTCTAGACCGATGTACCCGCCTCCGACGATCAGAATTTTCTTTGGGATCTCATCCACTTCCAGCGCAGAAGTAGAATCCAACACCGGTGGATCGAGGGCTTCAAACATTTTCGGAAGAATGGGCCTGGACCCCACGGCCAGAATACAATGATCAAAACGTATCGTATCCTTACCCGAAACCACGATCGTATGAGAATCCTGGAATACTCCATGTCCCGAAACAAATTTGACCCCTCGCTGTTTACAGAGTGTCACCAGGCCGCTGGCCATTTTATCCACCACTGAGTTTTTCCATTGTCGCACTTGTCCAATATCGATCGCGGGTTCTCCAAAGACGACTCCCCACTCTTTTGCCTGCCGAGTCTCATGGATCAGTTTTGCCAGATGAAGTAACGCTTTTGAAGGAATGCAACCCCGATGAAGACAGACTCCTCCGGGCTTGTGTCCGGAATCCACCAGGGTCACGGTCATGCCCATGTCCGCCGCAAGAAATGCCGCGGCATATCCCCCCGGACCTCCACCCAAGACCAGAAGGTGTTTTTTGCTCATAGAGGTCATCATTATTACCCTTTCAATTATCCTTCCAAAAGTAGTTCCTGATAGGTTTCCAGTTCGTGCGCAATCAATCGGGAAAAACGGACGGCATCGGCCCCGTCAATGACCCGGTGATCGTAAGAAACACTGAAAGGCAGAATTAACCTTGGCTGGACCTGGCCGTGCCTCCAGACTGGGACCAGCTTGTTCCGCGAGAGCCCCACCACCGCCACGTCTGGCGGACTGACCAACGGCGTAAACCCGGTTCCGCCAATGCCACCCAAATTAGAGATAGAGATGTTGCCTCCGCGCAAGTCTTCCAGTGCGACTTTGCGACTCCGGGCCTTCTCGGACAACTCGGTCAATTCAATCGCCAGTTCAGTGAAACTTTTTTGATCTACATTTTTTAACACAGGCACGATCAGTCCCGCTGGGGTATCGACCGCCACCCCGACATTGAAATATTTTTTATAGATGAGTTCTTTGTGAGTCATATCCAAGCTGGCATTGAATTGTGGCAAAGCCTTTAACGCAGCCACGACGGTTTTCAACACAAACACCGTCATCGTCAATTTGCCGCCCTTCTGCTTTACATACTCAAGATTCTTCTTTCGCATGGTTTCCAGCTCAGTAATGTCGGCTTCATCAAACTGAGTGACCAGCGGCACTCTGGGCCAGGCAGATGATAGATTCTCGGCGACCTTCCGGCGTAAGGATGACAGGGGTTTCGTTTCGATCGCACCCCATTGGGAAAAATCCGGCAATTCCTCAACCGCTTGGGCACCTGAAAATGACCCAGCTCGAAGCAGCTGTTTGGTATGGGCCTTTATATCATCTGGAGTGATTCGACCTCCCCGGGCAGTTCCCTTCACCGTGGAAAGATCAATCCCCAGATCTCTGGCCAGTCTCCGCGTGGCGGGCCCGGCCGGGATTAATGTTCCTGTCGTCTTGCCATCTTCGGCTTTAGGCGTTTGGTCATCAGACTGGGAAGAGACTTTTTGGGATTCTTCCTTCACGGAAGCGGTCTGACCTTCTTCAGCAACAGGCTGTTTGTCATCTTTTGGCTTTTTGTCTTCTGTATCTTGTTTCGCTTCCTCGGGCTTTCTGTCTTCCTGAGGTTCGGTTTCTGGTTTTTCGCTGGAGGCTTCCTCAGGTTCGAGAGTGAACAACACCTGACCAACCTTGACCGTATCTCCTTTTTTGATACGGACACTCGCAATTTTTCCCGCTTGAGGTGAAGGGAGTTCAATCACCGCTTTGTCGGTCTCCAATTCCAAGAGAACGGAATCTTGGGCGACGTCATCACCTGTGGAAACCAGGATATTCACCACCTCGCCAGTTTCGATGCCATCGCCCAATTCTGGAAGCACAATTTCTTCGTTCATAATGTCAACGGATTGTCCTTTTCAGGGTCAATATTCAAATCTGTGATGGCTTGTTGAACGGTTTTCTTGTCAAGTTTATTTTGCCACCGGAGCGCATCCAGCGTGGCCAGTGTCATGCATTCCGCATCGACCTCAAAAAACCGTCGGAGCGCGGACCGTGAATCACTCCGACCAAACCCATCCGTACCCAGAACAATCAATCCACCTGGAACCCATGGAGTAATTTGCTCAGCCACCAGTTTCATATAGTCCGACACTGCGACAAAAGGCCCCTCTTCTTCCTTCAGGATGGATTCAATATAGGAAACCTTTGGGGTTTCCAAAGGGTGTAAACGATTCCACCGGTCGACTTCCAACGCATCTCTTCGCAGTTCCTTATAGCTGGTCACGCTCCAGACATCAGCAGAGACTTGATAACGTTCTGCCAGAATGGTCTGGGCCCGAAGGGCTTCCGTGATCAGGCTTCCACTGCCAAACAGATGCGCTTTGATCATTTTGGCATCCGTGGGCCCAGGCTGAAACTTATAGATTCCCTTTAAAATGCCTTCGTGATTGTGTTCCTTCATGGGGGGCATCGCGTAATTTTCGTTGCCCAGAGTAATGTAATAAAAAACGTCTTCCTGCTTCTCGTACATTCTTCGAATGCCATCCTGAATAATGACCGCAATTTCATAGGCAAAAGCCGGATCGTATGCGACCAGATTAGGAACAGTCGTAGCCAGCAAATGACTGTGACCGTCCTGGTGCTGTAATCCTTCCCCATTCAAAGTGGTCCGTCCGGACGTGCCTCCCAACAAAAACCCTTTGCTTCGCATATCCCCTGCGGCCCAAATCAAATCGCCAATGCGTTGAAAGCCAAACATGGAATAAAAAATATAAAAGGGAATCGTATTGATACCATGCGTGGAATAGGCTGTTCCGGCCGCGATGAAAGAAGCCATTGACCCGGCTTCATTGATCCCTTCCTCCAGAATCTGCCCGTCCTTCGCTTCTCGGTAATACAACAGTTGCTTGGAATCCACAGGCTCATACAGTTGGCCCTGGCTGGCATAGATGCCATATTGCCGGAATAACGACTCCATCCCAAAAGTCCTGGCCTCATCCGGAACGATCGGGACAATCAACTTTCCGATTTCCTTATGTCGTAACAAACGATTAAAAATCTGGACGAAGGCCATGGTGGTGGAGACTTCTCGTTCCCCGGATCCCTCGAAAAACTCCTTAAAGACTTCCTGGTCCGGGGTTTTTAAGGGAGGCGCCTTCTTGACGCCACGATTCGGAAGATAGCCTCCCAACGCTTTTCGTCGTTCATGCAAATACCGGATTTCGTCACTGTCGTCCGAGGGTTTAAAATACGGAGCGTCCCCAACCTCTTCATCATTAAGCTCAATGCCGAGCCGGGAACGGAAATTCTTCAATTCCTCTTCATTCAATTTCTTTTGCTGGTGAGTCACATTCCGGCCCTCTCCGGCTTCGCCTAATCCATATCCCTTGATGGTTTTGGCGAGAATCACAGTTGGGGCTCCCTTAAATTTGACCGCCGCGTGATAGGCCGCAAAAATTTTTTCCAGATCATGTCCTCCGCGTCTCAATTTCGGCAGATTTTCATCAGTCAGATGTTCCACCAGTGACAGCAACTCGGGATTTGCCCCGAAAAAATGCTCCCGAATAAATGGTCCCGACTCCACACTGTATTTCTGATACCATCCGTCCACCACTTCGCTCATTCTCTGCCGAAGTAATCCGTCTTGATCTTTTTCCAGCAGTGGATCCCAGTCAGCACCCCAGACGAGCTTAATCACATTCCACCCGGCGCCCCGGTACGCGGCTTCCAATTCCTGAATCACTTTGCCATTGCCCCGAACCGGGCCATCCAATCGCTGCAGATTGCAATTGATCACGAAAATGAGATTGTCCAGTTTCTCCCTGGTAGGGAGCGTCAGACTTCCCATGCTTTCGGGTTCGTCGGTTTCGCCATCTCCCACAAACACCCACACTTTCGATTGGGAGGTATCCAGTAACCCGCGTTGTTCGAGATACCGGTTGAAGCGGGCTTGATAGATTCCCATGAGAGGCCCCAGCCCCATGGAGACCGTAGGGAATTGCCAGAAGTTTGGCATCAACCATGGATGGGGATACGAAGAGAGCCCTCCCCCTGGCTGCAATTCCCTGCGAAAATTTTCCAATTGTTGTTCTGACAACCGTCCTTCCAGAAACGCACGGGCATAAATTCCGGGAGAGGCATGTCCTTGAAAGTACACCTGATCCCCAGAGGAGTTGGTGCTGGATGCACGAAAGAAATGGTTAAACCCGACATCCAACAGCATGGCCAATGAAGCAAAGGTGGAAATGTGCCCACCAATGCCCGGGCACACACGGTTGGCCCGAACGACCATCGCCATCGCATTCCAACGCACCAGACTTCTGATCCGTTTTTCCAGGGCAATATTTCCCGGATACTTCGGCTCCTGATGGACAGGTATCGTATTGACGTACGCCGTATTCGCCGTAAATGGCAGAGGATGTCCTGCCTTGTCCATTTCCTCTTGAAGACGCTTGAGAATAAAAATAGCTCGATCTTTCCCAGCTTCCCGCAAAATATAATCCAGGGAATCGACCCACTCCTGAGTTTCCACGGGATCAAGATCTCCCACGGTCGCCATGTCTATTTGCTGGTCATTTGTTGGCATGTTCATGAACCCATTCCGGCCCAAAATTAGAAAATATATTTTTGATCTCTTGTGGATTATTCAACATACCAGGACCATAGTCAAAATGTAGCCATTCAGTGATATTTTTCATGCTGAAACTATGTTCATTGATCAGACGGTGAAAATTTGGTTTTGATGTCTCCCCTTGGATTACTGCTGGGTAAGTTGATTGCGGAACTCGGTTGCGGTGTTGAAGAGACTCAACGCAGCTGAATAGCTGAGAGCAGCTGATACGGAATCAGTCAAACTGAAGAGGAAAAGACTTTTGGTCTCATAGGTTTGAAAAAAGCGCACATTTGGGAAACCTGTTTTAGAACCTGTTTGAACCAGGTCAGTTTGGATTGGTGAAAAAGGCAGATATGTTTTTTCAATACAAGATAGGCGAATCCATTTCTGGATTTATGGAAAAATGTGATTAATAGGAATTGCTTTATTAATTCTTGAAACTTTCAGGGTACTTTCTTCTTAATCTACTAAATTTCGTGTATGGGGAAATCTAAGCATTTGGCCTTGCCGTTCAACTAGGTGGCTGAGTGCCTCGACTTTTTTTATTTGAAGCACGCCGCCTTCCCAAAAATAGTCATCATTAAAAATTACCGGGACAGGAACCTGTCCATTCAAAATTTTTAGGGGATCAGCAAGCCTGTCTTCTCGACTTAACTCAGCAGAATAATTATTCACCCACTCCAAAAGGTTTTTTATTTTTTGCCCAAGTGGAAATGTGTCTAGCCGGGCCAAGATTTTCTTTAAAAGATCATCCCTATGTTTTTGAAGTTCATTTAAGGGTGGCAGGCCCACTTCTTTTAATAGGTGTTTCATGCCTTGTTCTATATCATCAGTTTGGAAAGTATTAAATGAGTGAGAGCTTTTTTCTAAAGCAGCACGAAAAATTGGAAAAATAAATGAAGGGTGAGGCACGTCAAGGTGAGGTAACAAATCTGGACGATGGATTTCAGCAAAGGACCTTAATGCCCTCCATATATCCGGGTCATCGAATGGAATCTCGGTTAAGAGAAGGACCAAATGGCCTGAGACAAGATAGGCTTTGTCAATGTTTTCTTTTCCATAAATTCGCGCTAGCAACGGGGCGAGCCAATGAGTCAGACAATAGTAATGGAGTAAACTGGGCACATATGCCTGTTGAGATAATTTTTCAACGATACTGTGCCTATCTTGGGTTTTCATCTCCCCCAAAAAGTCAACAGCCTTAGCCATGTGTTCAAGCAAAGTTCGCATTCCTACTGGAATCCGCAAAAAGGAAGGGCTGGTATCAGGATGCCCCACATGAAATCGGGTTGCCCAAAAACTATGTCCTGATAATGAACCATCCACACGGAAAAGACGGCCCGTCACTTCTTTTACTTGCCAAATTTCCTTATTCAATAAAGCATTCTCAAATTCCCACGGGCGTTCTTCGTAGTAGTATTCATCATCAATAGAGAGAATCTGTTTGGTCCGCGCAATGCGAAGAATTTGCTCCGCTTTCCACGTTAACTCCTGTTCTGCAGTTTTTTTCGGCATCTTTTTTTGAATGACATCAATTGATTCTACCCAAAAGCTTAAATCTTTTAGGCCAATATAAGTAGTGAGGTAGTGGAGCAAATGCCCAAATTCGTGCCTGAGTGTTAAATGTGCCTCTCGAGGCAATTCTTGAAATGAGTCGACATACTTGGTCGATAAATTGATATGGAATGTTTGGAGACTAAAGCTTCCCAGAGTAACAACATCTCTTAGGTTTTTCTGAATTATGAGAGGAAGAGCTTTCATCCTTCCTGAACCTTTTGGGAATTTTTATGTGTTTTTAAAGACTGCAACAAATTACTCCCCCATAAATTTTCCCTTTTACGTCTTAGGGGACAAAACAGTCCGAGAAATATATGCCCCCCTAGCCTTGAAGTCGGAGAGAATCAAGTGTTTCTAAGGGATCCAAATTATTGGAATGAATGGTTACATTACAGGATAACTGAAAGTTAGCCTACCGACCCAGCCACATTATTGAACTGAGGCCAACTCCCAGAAACAGGTCTAAAACGGGTTTTTCCTTGAGAGAGAAAGATGGTGGGTCGTACAGGGGTCGAACCTGTGGCCCGCTGATTAAGAGTTGTTCGTTACCTGATTTTTCTAATTATATATCCCTATAGTTTCTCTTGTACACCAAGAACTTGCGGACGACTTTAGTTTTCCATTGATATTCTGAGTTTTCTCCTGATTTATAAGGAAACAGGTTTTAAAACAGGTTTAAATAACTCGTCAATGAAGTTTGCCAAAAGGTATCATTCCAAGAAATTCGCAACATGAACGCCTAGTGAATCTCCTCAAATACACTAGAGCAAATAAAAATTCTTTTTATTTATTTTGGAGTAGACCTTTTGTGTTATGCTGTGGAAAAATTTCGAGAATGGAATTAAGGGTTTTCTGATTGATAAAGCTTACCATACTTATATCGTCTTCTCCCTTATAAGCAACCCCAAAAGGGGTTTCATCTGAAAATGAACCAGATAAATTTTTAGAGGATTCAAAGGTACCCTTCAAAGCATCAGGTCTCCCTACAAAACCTTTGCTCTCCACTGGCACATATTTCTTTGGAATAAATCCTATCTTTGGGTCCACACATTCCACCTTATTATTTTCATAGTAAAGCACACGCACCTCACCATTATCTTCGCTTAGTACATTCCTTGGAACAAAAAGCCCATTTGCTGAACTGTTTGGAATATTATCCAATATCAAAACCATCACAGCAGGCATGCCATTCTGACTAATAAGATCGCGGACTTGCCGAAGGCGCGGGGCTCTGTTCCAGATCCCATTTTTTTGGACAATATTCGTCACACTAAGCACCAATCCTTGGGAATCTCGAGGTTGGATTAGAACTCCAAAATCTACCAGATTTAAATCCAGCTGCAATCGCACCTTCTCTGCATTTGAATATTGTAGATACTGTATGGGTTTCCCATCGCTTGAAAGCTTTGAACCGCCCTTTTTACACTTTGGTTTAGCCTCCGGAACAACTAAAGATGCCAATTTTTCATTAAGTTTTCTTTTTGGTGGAGTCTTTTTAGTTACAAGATTTGAATCCCTTTTTACCTTAGCATAAGTCTTTTCACCTAATGCACTCTTTTGTTCGGAAACAGGGTGGTATGTCTTTTTTGCCAATATTGGCAATGATGAATCCAATTTAAAAATTAGCGGGATCTCAATAGTTGATTTTTGAGTAATCCCATTTTTTTCCGAAGGTCGAAAAACCCATTTCCATATTGAGCCTGATGCAGCCCGATCTAAAACAGCATGGCCACTACTTTGCACAACTCTTACACTTTCGGCATTCCCACCTTGGTTTACAACAATTCTTAGGAGCACGGTTCCTTCAAGGCCATTCGCCTTTGCTATGCCGGGATATTGTACCGGCGCATCTAAAACAATCACATTTCTATTTTTAGGGTCTTGCTCGGATATATTTTGTGTTTCTTGGTCTAAGTTTTTGAATACGACCTGGCCCTTTGTGTTTGAGTTTTCCTTAATTCTTTCGGAACGAAGATCAAAGTTGATGGGGATATCAACGATAGAAGAGGTTGGAGTCCCGTTTTCTTTGGCTGGAATGAAATTCCATTTCCAAACAGCGTCATAAGCTGCCCAATCTAGTATGTCCTGGCCACTACTTTTTTTAATTTGAACACGTTCGACCTTTCCTTTTTCATCTACGTAGGCTCGTATTAAAACCGTACCTTCCCACCCTTTTTCCTTTGCTTCTCTTGGGTAAACCGGCGGAATGGTATGACTCAAACCAACCCTTGTTGTTTGGGCCTCCCCAACCGGCGGAAAACTAAAAAAGATAAGACAAAAGCAAAAAAAGATAATTACTCTTATTTTTCTCATGCTACCTCTATCGAATTTTGGGATATTGCATTTTCTCTGTTAAACTCAAATATCCCTTAGCGAGTATAGGAATCTTTTGAACCAACTTTATATACATCCCAGTCCTCTGAAATTTCTAATGCTTGAGGTGTAAGAAAATCCTCGGAAAAAAATGTTAACCTAAGAATATCTGCACCGATAAGTTTATATTTTTTAGGACCTATGCGAAGGAACTTGTCCCCATATAACTCTTTATTTAGCTCAAGAATAAAAGCGTCATCTTCCTGCAACCTAACGATATAGTTTCTCTTGCCGGATTTTTCGAATTCGATGCAATTGCCCGATATCACCATGTTTCCTTTAACGGCAGCCGTACTCCTAGCATTAGCAAGCCAATAGCCAAAATACTTTTCAGGCAGTGTGATTTCTTGGTCAGAAACGACTATAGGCGAATAAAACCCTGCAAGTTTTGACGTTTTAGCAAATTCCAATCCCTGCGTTTGCCAAATTGCCACTAGATTTCCATTGAGTTTTTCGTAAACGTCGTTTGAAAGTATTTTATTTTCCACCAAACCTTCTTTAAACCGATACGGCCAATCCTTAACTAACTCGGAAGCATATCCTACTATCATTTCGAACACATTACGGTATTCTTTGGAAGGGATATCGTTTAGAATCGCTACGTAGGTTTTTGGTCGTTTCTTGGTGAACGCTTTTTCATTCCATGTAATTTGGTTTTTTTCTATGAGCGCTAATATCTTGGTTTTTTTCTGATTGAGATTTTGAATTTCCAATAAACTCTTTTTTGTTTGATCCCTTAGGGCAAGAAGCCGCTTTCTATTTTCAGCCTGCCTGTTTTTTATTACCTCAAAATCAGCAAGCACGGCATCTTTTTCTTCCTGTGTTTTTGCGAGGGTTCCCCTCTCCATCAATCTCTTATGTTCTTTGCTAATCTCTTCAAGCTCGAAGTCAAAACGCCTAATTTCTTCAACAATATTTTGATAGTTTCTTCTTTTTGAGCCCAACTTTTCATCAATAGATTCGATGGCATTTCTTAAAGGCATTTGAGAGTTTTCTTTTAGCCTTTCAACAGGCCTTATTGAACATTCTTCAGGATCAGGCATAGGCCTGTGAGGTTCCTTCTTGGAATTTTCTGTAATCTGTGAAAATATTTTAGCCATTCCATGCCCTTGATTTGCAGCTAATTTGAACCATTTCCTAGCTTCATCCAGATCCTTTTGGACTCCCTTTTCGTTAAAGTACGCATCTCCCATGAAGAACTGTCCATCTGGATTACCTTGATTCGCTGCCTGTCGATACCTTCTTTGGACTCCCTTTTCGTTAAAGTACGCATCTCCCATGAAGAACTGTCCATCTGGATTACCTTGATTCGCTGCCTGTCGATACCTTCTTACCGCTTCAATTGAATCTTGGGGTACCCCTTTCCCTTCCCTGTACATTTTTCCTAATGCGACTTGGCCATCAGGATTTCCCTGTTCTGCAGCCAAGCGATACCATTTCTCGGCTTTCATAAAATCCCGTGATACGCCCATTCCTTTGATGTAAAAGTTACCCAATTGAACCTGGGCTAAACCAATACCCTGTTTTGCGGCCAAATGGTATAACCCTGCAGCTTCCTGTAAACTTTTCGGGACTCCCTTTCCGTACTCATACAGAAGACCCAAGAAAAATTGTCCAGCAGGAAGCCCTTGGTCGGCTGCCATGGTGTACCATCTTGCAGCTTCTTTATAACTTTGAGAAACACCTTCACCTCTTTCATGAAGAAACCCCAGAAGGTACTGTGCTTTTGCCTCACCTTGAATTGCGGCCTTATTAAACCATTTCGCGGCTTTTGAAATGTCTTGCCCTACATCTTTTCCTTGCAAAAAACGCGATCCCAACTCGAACTGAGCTATAGAATTCCCTTCCTCTGCTGCCTTTAACAGTGCTGTAATTGAGGGCGATTCGGTCTCAGGTACCCCCGTAGACCCTGCAGCTTTTTTTTCAGACTGTAGCGAATTTTGTGAGTCGTTTGTTCCTTTAATTTTAACCGCTTTTCTCTCATCACCCTCACCGAAATTGGCTTCTAAATTAGAGGACGGGATTTCCAATTTATTTTCTTGTCCATTTGATTGGGCCTCCCCAATTGCTCCAAACCCAAAAAGGAAAAGGTAAAAGCTAAATAAGATGACTCTTCTTACTCTTTGCATGTGGCCTCTTCGTCCTTGAACAATAAACTAACTTTTGATTATAAGTTTACCTAGTGGAGTAGAGACAAATATATAGACAAATTCTTGGGGTATTCAACTTCTGGAAATGGCCATACTCTTTAGATGGTGGGTCTTGTTCTTAATCTAGCTGTATAGTTGCACCTTTGTTTTTCGAGGGGGAGATAAAGTGCCTTTTCATCGGGACAAGGGTTGATCATTAATGCATCTATAACCTTTTTCGCACTCTGCATTGGACTACTGGTCAATTTTTTTTGACCCAAAGAGGTAAAAATGAGCTTTCACTGCCTTGCCTTAGACACAATGAGATTTCCACTCTGCCGTCTATTGCCTATAAACCTATTTTCGGTATTCCCTATACCTTTAATGTTCCTCTCCACACTCTCAATGATTGGACTCCAAGGGTGCACAACCTTGGAGTTACCAGATTACCAGGCCAAATCAATTGATCACTACTCGGCTTCCCTTTCCAAAAACGGCCTTTCCGTAGCCATTCATCCTTTAACGGATGTTGAAGAAAATAAAAAATACTTTGGGGTTGATCTCTTAAATAAGGGTATTCTTCCTGTTTTGGTAATGGCAAAAAACCAAAGCCCCTCAAGCTTCATCCTAAAAAAGGAAAGATTCTCGCTTGGGAGTAAAAACCCCGTGTCGGACAGCACCAATGATCGAAAGCGATTGGGATCAGAGGCTAGCGGGGAAGCCTTAAGCCTTGCAGGTGCTATGCTAATTTCTCTTCCCTTAATGTTTATAGGAGGGAAAATGGAGTCTGATGCGACAGTCGTGAAACAAAATTTTCTAGTAAAGGAACTTCATATGGAAACCATATCCCCGGGAAAGTCAACCCAAGGGTTCGTTTATTTCCGACTACCAAAGGGCACTGCACCCCAAAAACTATGGAAAATCCATCTTGAAGCGGTGAATCTTCAAAGTAAGGAAATAACAGATTTCAATCTATCTTTTAAATGGAACCGGAGGTTGGTATCGAAATGATCGCTTTAATAAATAAATCTCGCCCAACTATTATATTTCTTACTTTCGTCCTTGCTAGTTGCACTCAAATCTACAAGGTTGATATGCAACCGATTACAGACTACCCGGTTGTCAAGAAATTTGACATGAGTGTTGCACTTAATTTGACCGAGGAATTTCGAAGTGCCAAATGGGAGAAGGAAAATCGCATTATTCCCCTCGGGGAGGATTTTTCCAAGAATGCAGAATCCGTTACCCGACACCTATTTTCCAGAGTAGTAGTTATTAACGATGAACGTTCTCAGGAGATAGAAAAATTTGATGCACTTCTTACCCCCAAAATGGTTTTCGTTGATCAAACATCAGGGGTAACTGTTTTTCATGAAGCGGTTCTCACAGCTACGCTTGAGTGGACCCTAAAAGATGTCAAAGGGGACATTTTATGGATAGATTCTGTGAGGGGAGAAGGCAGAGCTAACGAAGGAAATATGTTTACCCGCACTTCAAATTTTGAAAGGCGAATTAAAGCCCTCCACGAAGATCTATTTCGCAAAACGTTCCAGGCCATGGAGGCTTCGCATGAAATTAGGCAATTCGCAAATGAAAATTAGGAAAATTTCGATCTTGTGTGGAACTTTTTGAGTCATAGGGCACATTCCGAGGAATACCGTAAATTGTAATAGCTAGGAGCTAAAGATGGGGGATCCCTGGATCCTCATCAGCGAATTTAGAGATTAATATCGACTGATTACCGCAGAGGCCTAGTACCAACCGAAGACAATCGCCTACCAACCTACTCACTTTAAACAGAATCTTTTTCTTCAACTAGCCCTTTTGGGTAGCTCCCGTTATATGAATTGCGCGGTTTAATACTATTTAGGCTGACACCGAAAATAGAACTAAGCGAGTCTGTCCAGACCTTGAGCTGGTCACTTACAGGGGGAGAAACGAATGGCCAAGAAACTCACAGAGGGGCTCGTCCGCGGGTTGCCGTTCGGCGGGAAGGCCGTCCGCGACACGGAGGTCAAGGGGTTGATGGTGCTCTGCCACAAGCGCTCCAAGTCCTACGCGGTCCAGGGCGACATCTGGCGGAACAAGCGCAAGGTCAAGTGCATTCGGATCACTATCGGCAGGACGGACTGGGTGTCGTTGCGCGACGCCCGAAGCCGGGCTCGCGAGCTGATGGCCGCGATCTCGAGAGGCGAGGACCCCACGGCACCATTGAAGGTAAAAGCATTTACTCTCGCTGATGCGTGGGAACTCTACCGGAAGAACGGCACACTGTCGCCGAAGACGAAGAAAGAATACAGCGGACATCTCAGACGGGACTTCAAAAACTGGTTGACCATTCCCTTATCCGAATTGGGCAACGACCGCCGCATGGTCCGGGAGAAACACGAGGTGCTCACCGCCAAGAACGGGCCTTACGCCGCGAATGCGGCCTTCCGCACATTCCGGGCGCTCTACAACCGGGCGTTGCGTGAAGACCCGAGCCTCCCACCCAACCCCTCGGTGGCGATCACGTTTAACCAGGAGAGCAGACGCGACTCCTCCCTGACGCGTGAAGAGCTGTCGACATGGTTCCGTAAACTCGACGATCTCTCCCCCATCGTTCGCCACCTGCATATGGTCCTGTTATTCACGGGGCTCCGCCGATCGGAAGCCTGCACCGCGAGGTGGGAGCACTTCGACGAGCACAAGGGCACTCTCCACATTCCCAATCCCAAGGGGGGCGCGGCGCGAGCCTTCACCTTGCCGCTTAGCACCACACTGGTTGGGATTCTGAAGTATCGACGCAAGGAGAACGAGAAACTCTTCCCGGACAGCCCGTGGGTATTCCCCTCAAATTCTCGATCCGCTCACATCGAGGAACCGAAAAGACGTGGCCTCCCCAACCCGCACAGTCTCCGTCACACGTACCGCACGCTCGCGCTTGAGGCTGGCATCCCCTTTACGGAGACCTGTCTGTTGATGAACCACAAACGCAGGGACGTCTCCTACGGCTACATCACCAGGGACGCGCTCATTCAACACCTCAAAACCCAACAAGAAAAGATGTCCCAATACCTGTCCGATGCGATCCACGAAGGGAACGAACTTTTATCTTGATTTACAACACAACTGCCTCTTTAAGAATTTGGGACTTCACTTTTGCGCACAATTCCTGCATCTGTCATCCACCTTCTGCATAAAGGGAAATCTGTGACCCAGCGACTGAAGTAACCTTGGGAGAACTAACGTATCGAAAACTTTTGATTCTTCACCTGGCAGAATGAATGGCTGGAAGATTTAATGAATGAATGTGTATCGATCGAATACAGAAGTGTATCCAAATTGGTCATTCGCGAAAGCTAGGGAAAGGTCTGAATTTAATAAGCAAAATACACGCCTACCCTTCCCTTAGACTCTCAAAAACTGAAGAAAGGTTTTTTAAAGATTCTTTCTTGCATTCTCTAATTTATCCGCCAAATAAGCCGTTGACCTGCCTTAGATCAACAAAGGTTAGTCACTTATGATCGCCCATTAATGGTTTGAATCTCCCAAATTTCTCTTTTCCAAATTGACCGTATCTTTTTGTGCCAACAATGTATCTAATCAGATACACCATTTAATTAGGATTACACCTTCAGAGCTATGCTTGCCTTTTAAATTCATTCCTTTCCTAAGCATCGCCAAAGTTCAAATTTGATTGCCTGTGCTATTCACCTTATGGCACGGAACCTGCTTCATGTTGTCGTGAATCATTTTTTATAGATCAACTTTCAGGCCAGTGCTAAGGCCGCAGACTAAACACATTTTCCTATTTCTTAGGGAGAATTTCTTAATGACGACAACAAAACAAAGACCCAACACCCTAAATTCCATACCCTTTTCCATCACCTTCCTTGAAGAAAGAGAAATGCTTAGCTCGAAGGAATTGTCTTTATATCTAACCTATTTTCGGACCACCTATGTTCGGGCAAGTCTTTTCACCAAAGAACTTAATTTAACTTCACAACAATTTAGCAATAACCCTGAACCCTATTTGCGCAGATTCATGGATGCATTTTACTCAGACTCTCGTCCAATACTAGATTGGGTTGATCAAGACCTTGGCGAGTCTGAACTGTTCATTGCCAGCATTACCCGCGAAAGTCCTTTTAAAATTGCAGGATCGGCATCCTTGCTTCTCCTCACATTTGCCGTGGCCTTTTCAGGAGGAAAAATTAATGTGGAAATTCCAAAAGGGCAATTCGACATTGAGCTTCCATCCATAGGGAAAGGCATACAGGAATTCAGGGAAGGCATGGGATATTCTGAACCAAGACAGAATGAGACAGAAGAAGAGCTTAAATACAACCAATTATTGAAAAAGTTAATTCGAGAAGATGGTGAGGATGAAAGGCAGTCCTATTCAACTTAATGCAAGAAACGGAACTTGTTAGCTTTTCATTTCACTCGTTCTCAACCAACCTTAAAAGGAGGCCGTCATGGAAAAAGACATTGCCATCATAACCTTGCATGGCATGGGAAAAAACAAAAAGGATTATGCAAACGGTATTAGGGAAGAACTGGCTGATGATTTAGGCAAGGAATCATGGGCTCAGATACATTTTGAATCCATTTTCTATCAGGATATTTTGCAGCCCAACCAAGATCGGGTGATGAAGGAAATGAAGAAGGACGAGATAGACTGGATCACCCTGAGGGAATTTCTGTTATTCGGGTTTTCAGATGCCGCAGGACTTGAGAGGAATGCTGGAGAGAAAAACAGTCCTTACAAACAAGCCCAGGAGAAAATTTTTAACGCTCTAGACCGTTCCTTTTCAGCTTTGGGTTCAAAATTCAAACCGGTAGTAATCGTGGCTCAGTCCTTGGGTTGCCAGGTAATCTCCAATTACATTTGGGATTCTCAAAAGGTCAAAGCCAATACAGGAGTTTGGAAAGATGGCCAGCCTGATGATGAACCGAAGGGTTCTCCCAAAGACCGGTTCAGGAGATTAAAAAGCTTAAGATTCCTTTTTTCCACTGGTTGCAACATTCCTGTGTTTGTCGCAGGCTTTTCGAAAGATCAGATAAAAGCAATAAGCACATCGGGAAAAGGCTATAATTTTTCCTGGCACAACTTTTATGATAGGGACGATGCATTGGGTTGGCCGTTAAAACCGTTAAGTCCCTCCTATAAGAAAGCCATTTTTGAAGATAGGGAAATTAACGCGGGGGGTGGATTCTTTAAATCAATAGTAACGGGGTGGAATCCATTCAGCCACGGGAATTATTGGGAAGACGGTGACTTCATTAAGCCCTTGTCCAAGAAAATCAACTCTTTGTTGTAGCTAATTTCTTCATTTCCCAGTTCCCATAATTTGTTTACAATTTTCCTACTCCACGAAGAAGGAGAACTGCCATGCAGGAGGTATTAGATTTATGGGTAAGAATTGCACCTTCATTTACCCCGCTTTTTATTTTATTGAGTGCTCTAATTGGCTATGGAGCGTCGCAATGGGTTACTAGAAAACAAGTTGAGCGTGAACGTAAAGATAGAGATAGGATGAAGTCAACCACCCTTCATCTTCTCAGGGATGAAATCTGCAAACGGTGGGAGACTTTCATAAAACCTGACCTGGAAACACTTATCAATGAAAATTCAAACAACTATTCATACTGCGTCAAACGCTTTTCTGAAAAAGAAATCTCCCCACACGACCTTTTTGTATTGGAGAAAATAGCCAATACCTTTAAAGACTATTTTATATTGTATGACAATGCCCTTCTTTCTGACATTGTACACGCACATGTGTTGATGCTTGACCTCGTTGACTTCAAAAATTTAGTAAACAGGAAAATTTCCACTCTTGAAGCGGGCAATAAAAGGCTGGAAATTTGTCAAAATAATGAACAGGCTCAAGCAAGTTTTGGTGATAAGGATTTTGCAATTATTGAATCTATATACACAAAACTGATCGGAAAGTTTCGTTCAATTTCCAACAAATTAGAGTTAGTCAAGAAAAAGTTGCCAGAGAGTTCCTCGACCTAATTGGCTCTCATAATTTAGATAAAATCAACAAAGGAGAAGATATATGTTTGGAATCGCGGAAACTATATTCAATGTTGCAAAAGAATTATTTGAGATTTTCACCAATTTGGATGAAGGACGCCTTAAGAGAACGGCGAAAATCTCTGACTATTTTTCGAATCTCGCTCAAACCATTGAAGACACCAGAGCATCTCTCAAGAAGGGAGAATATCCACATGGCAAATGTGAGGAACTACGGTTTCACGCTCAAAATATGAAAGAGACAATAGGAGATCTGATTGGTCAGGATAAGGCTGAAGAGTATTCAGATAGGGTCATGCAAGTATGGCAGATTGAGGGGATGCATGCTCAATTAGGCACTGCCAACGAACAGGACAAAGACAAACAACTTCATATTCTTGACGAAGCAGCTGGATACTTTCGGGGAGTGGCCGCACATTTACGTGTAAGCGGCTAATCCGAACAGTAATTCAGTTAAAGCCTTATAAGACTTCAATAAACAATCTCAGGAGATTCCTTTCCAACAGGAAGCCCAAGAGTAGATAAAACAAGTCAATCGAAGTATTGGACAATCAAAATGTCAGAGGGTCAATTTTTGGTTAGGGACAAGAACCAACCATTCCCATTTTTGAGTTACTTCAAAAAATTTCTATTCACGAGAAGCCTTGAGGTCCATGACTAATTCTCTGAAGAGGAAAGAAATCGGATGAAAGGTGATTACTTCTGAAGCCATCATTGGGCCTTGAATATGGCCAAGATAATGTCTGGCAAAGTGTGTCAGTACCTGAGCAAGCCGAAGGCTAAGCTTCCCGGAAGAGAACGATCTTTTATCTTGATATATGGTGATATAAATAATCTATCAAGATAAATTTCGGTTCATTTGTTACATAATATTTGTTTGACAAATGTTCTAAGAATCTATAATTTCGAAATCCCGATGGCAAGAAGGGCGAGACTCCACGGGGAGATTTCGTCTGGACTTGCTGACGGCCTACCAGTGAATGAAGCAGGTTTTTTAAAGCTTCTCTCCTTAGGCTAGAGGGCACGGGCCCGAAGGGAATAGGCGATCACGTCTATCTTTCTTCGGGTTGAAGCCTTATGGCCCAATCCCCAAAAAGATAGGCATCTCCAAAATCTTTTATTATTAATGGAGGTGTGCCATGGCACAACACTTCAATCAGTTCCAACCACCACCCCAGGAGCCTGGTTACTCGGTTCCACATGCGCAGCAAATCGCTGCCGCCTACGCCGGCGCAAAAAAAGCGCTGGAAGAGGCGTCGATTCCCGCCCGATTTTTAACATCCAAACAGACAAGTCAATTTTTAGGCCTCGCCACGATCACACTAGCGACATGGCGTGGTGAAGACAAAGGGCCACCCTACACAAAGTTGGGCCGACACATCCGGTACAACAAAGAAGACCTCATCAGATTTATGTCCACGACCAAAGCTGATGGCGAGGGGCCGATCAAGATCTTTCCAGGTAACCACGAAAAACCAAGCGACTACGATCTTGCGGTTTAGGATTTTCAAGAATATTCAACAAATTTACGGAGGAAAATTTAATGAAAACGAATACGACCGACAACACCAGCACCAAGACCGTAGCAAAGGTTATCGTACCAGAGTTCGACTGGAATCCTTGCTTACGATTGGCCGGCTACAAGTATCAACTATGCGTCTTCGGGGAAGAGGATGAAAATGGAAACCACTCGGGCGACATGTTGATATCCGGACCCGGTGCCGTCGAACTGGCATCCGAGTGTGCGGACGCGATGCTCCGGCACTTCGGCCCAGACCCCGAAGCCATCTGGGTGGCACGAGCCGCTTTTATTCACGAGCTGGACCAAGGACTGATGATGTCAGAAATGGCAGAGTTCCATTGGAAGGAAGGCCGGTCCGAGGAGGAAGCCGCCGAGGGACGGCTGTGGATTGAGAAACGAAGACAACGTATGCGCTCGACTCAGAAAGCCACGCCGGAAAAACTGGCGTGGCTACGGGCTTGGCAGAGGAATTGTACCGAAGAAATAGACCACGATGAAAATTTATCTTCAAAAAATAGGAAAAAGAGGCAATAGGACCATGGGGTCACCGAAGACCGTGCGCCTGGAGCGACGGACCAGAACGACTCATGTTTTGAGCCCGGACCCAGCGTATTGCCTTTTCGGCAACCCTACCTGATAACCGATCACCGAAGTCGACACGGACGAAATGGGTGACCGATCTCGACAGAGGCGGTCACCCAGAAAGGACAGAAATATCTGTCGAAGCAACCACATTTAAACAACTACCCCATGTGTGGTTGGCATGTGTGTAGAAGCCTCGCGGGCGCAAGCGAATGACGGATACCGAAAAAACATTCAGGCACCGAAATGGAAAAGTAACTATGAATCCGCAACATCATCTACCATCTGACTTACCCGCTTTTGACTTTGACACGCTCCAACGTTTTCTCGACGTGGTCAAAGGAGATAGCCCGTACTGCTGGCAGATTATTCCCGATAAAAATGGAAAAGGCCGAGCAACCTTATTTCATGGGACTCTTGAGGAGGTGAAAGACAAACTCATCCAGGCACAGCGAAATGGGTGTGGAATCTTTATCACGGTAAACCGAACAGATGGCAAAGGTCGGAGGAAAACAAACGTGCTCAAAGCTACCGCCGTCTTCGTCGACGCTGACGGTATCCCCTTGCCCGAGCAATGGCCAATCCCACCCCACGTCATCGTGCAGCGGAGTTCCGATCGATGGCACGCGTACTGGCTTATCCAACCGACCGACGATCTGGCCGCATGGACGATGACACAGAAACGCCTCGCGAATTTCTTAAAGACGGACCCCTCGATCTCCGACCCGCCGCGGGTCATGCGGGTGCCGGGCTTTTTCCATCTAAAGGGCGAGCCCCTCCTCGTCAAACTAATTCAATGCCCCACCGCCGATGATGTGAGAAACGGCAAGGTCCAACGTTTCACATTGGAAGAGTTGGAAACCGCCTACCCGGGTGAAGTCAAACTCTCAACCAAGGCCTCGAAGGAACCCTCAACAGTAGATACCGACCAAACGCCTCTGGTGGAGTGGGACCTCAAGGTCAACATCGAGCACGCCATCGCCTACCTGCGCCACGAGGCACCCATGGCCATTGAACACCAACACGGTGATGATCAAACCGTGCAGGTTGCCGCACACCTCAAAGACATCGGCATCTCACAGGACAAATCTTTTGAATTGATGAAAGAACACTGGAATCCGCACTGCCGGCCACCCTGGAGTGACGAGGAGTTGAAGGAGAAAGTCGCCAACGCCTTCACCTATATGCACAACAATCAGCCGGGGTGTGAGAGCCCACTCGTGAATAAAAAAGCCGGACGGGCCAGGCGTGTCCGCGAAGCCTTGGATGCGTGGGTCTGGGCGGTGGACGCAAAGTGCTTCGTCCGCCGGCACGACTGCCAGATGTGGGACCGGGACCAGTTCGATAGCGTCTACGGCCACCTCGCCGACAAGTACCTGCTGTCGAATCAAATCTTTAAACAAGAATCATCCATCCGACGCTTCGAACGCCTCACCTATTTACCCGGACAACCCGAGTTTCCGGATGATGGCAGCTACAACATCTGGCGGCCGTCGGGGGTCGAGCCCAAAGAGGGAGAGGTGGATTGGTTCCTCACGCACATGGAATACCTGATCCCCGATGACCATGAGAGAAATCTCGTCCTGGATTACCTCGCGTTCCTTGTCAAACATCCTGGACAAAAGATTCACTTCGCGTTGGTGGTGCAGGGACTGCCCGGGACGGGGAAGAGTTTTATTGGCCAGCTCATGGAGCGGATCATCGGCGAGCAGAACACCAGCCGTCCGTCGAACGAGGAACTCCACTCGGAGTGGACCACGTGGCAGCGGCAGGCCCAGTTGGTGGTCGTGGAGGAACTCATGACGATCGGGAGGCAGGAGCTGATCAACAAACTGAAGTCGGTGATCACGGACGAGACCATCCGGATTCACGAGAAATACCGGAATACCTACTCGCTCAACAACTGCCTCAACTTTTTGATGCTCACGAATTACAAAGACGCGCTCAAAGTCGAGATGCACGACCGTCGCTTTTTCGTGGTGTTCTCGCCCGCCCAACCCCGTGAGGAATCGTACTACGCCGCACTGTTTTCTAATCTCAAGAAGGACGGACCCGCGCACGTCGCGCACCGGTTGTCGCAACGAGACCTCTCGGATTTCAAACCAAAGGGCGTGGCACCCCAGACCGCCGCCAAGCGCGAGATGCGTCGCGCCAACCTCGACGAGGTCCACCAGGTCTTGCTGGATCTGCTGGACAATGGACAGCCACCCTTCGGCTGTGATCTCGTGAGCATGGCCGACTTGGAACAGGCCTTGCCGGAACGATTGCGCCGGGTCAGGAACCTCAACGGGAAACTCACGGGCTTCTTGCGGGACCAGCTTGGGGCCACCAAACGCTCCCAGGTCCCCGTCGATAACGGCAGGCGGAAGTGTAATGTCTGGATATGGAGGAATCAGAACGATTGGGCTTCGAAGACGAGCACGGTGATCGGCCGACAGTACGACGCACAAGTAAAGGGCCAAGACATTGGCCTAGACGAATGGGACCCCATTCTTGGATAGGGGGCTGATAGGGGGTGGATAGGGTCCCCCTATCCATGAAAACGGCAATGGATTCAAGGCGTTGAAAACAACAGATAGGGGGCCTAAGGGGTATTTCTTTTAAAAAGGGAAAAAATATATATACATTAAAATTGGACAACAACGGCGGAGCGCATCTCAAAAAAACTCTGGAAAAAGGTTTTCAGTCTCTACCCCCTATCCGTCCTCTCGAAACGGCTCAAGTCCTTGTCTCGACTACCGTTTTCTTGGATAGGGGCCCCTTATCCACCCCTGTTCCACCCCCTCATCATCTGCAACCCTCAGGTGGATAGAAAACGACTGAATTCGATCCCACTCATTCACGGCCACCAAGACTCATAGGAAAAATGGCAGGCGGGTATCCCCCATGCGGGCCTTTTTTTGTGCATAACTCAACCCTGTCTGATGTTTAGGCAACCCGACTCGCCCAGGCACATAATGTGCCGCCTGGACTCGTTTCGGGTCGACTTGCACGCAAATGTGTCATTGCTCATTCAGACAAAAAGATGGAGAAAGACTAATGCGTCAGAAAGCCTCTCCATGTGTGGCTGGTTCAGGCGCGGGGGCCTCGCGCGCGCGGAGGTCCGGACTACCCAGGCGGACGATCACCTGAGAAACAGACCCACTGATATTCTGTCAGCGGGCCTGGAGGGGGAAAGGGCATGCGTTTCAAGTGCTTGCGATTTTCAGGTGTCGAAAAAACCTGTTTCGGGACCTGCTTCCGGAGACCAGACGAAGTCAGAACCTCATTTCTCCTAATCTAGTATGGTGGAGGGTAAGACAATACGTTTTTTTAAGACACAAGTTTTCTAAACCAGTGCTTCACTAGGTATTACGAAACAAATTTAATATCTAAAATTTATCTTCCAGGAAATTTCCAGCCTTCGGGAGACCATTTGTTTATTGAATAAGAGGTCGTGGGGCCCAAAGTATAATGGCAGCTCCAACCAAGCACATTCCTGCTCCTGCGACATCCCACCGATCAGGGCTCACACCTTCAACAGCCCATAACCATAAAAGCGAGGATACAATATAAACCCCGCCATAGGCTGCATAGGTTCGTCCGGCAAAAGCCGCTTCTGAGCGGGTCAATATGACCGCAAAGATCACCAGGGATATAATGCCTGCTGTCGCCCACCAAGGCGAGCGGTCCAATCGGAGCCACATCCAGAAGGCAAAACAGCCTC